>NZ_OY726394.1:3100997-3721197 GCF_963378075.1 Mycolicibacter sp. MU0083 | reverse complement strand
AGCAGCGCACCGGTACGTTCGGCGACCAATGCCGAATCCAGCACGTGGTCGATGTGGGTGTGCACCGGCACCACCGCCGCCAGCCCGGAGATACCGGCGCGGGCCAGACAACCGTCGACGCGGGCCGGCACCGGGGCGACCTTGCCGAACTGGATCCGCGCCAGACCGGGGCGGGAGAAGTAGCCGTCGGTCAGCAGCGCCGACGAACCGTCGTCGATGAGCACCGTCGACACCCCGAGCCAGGTCAGGCTCAGCGGCGCATCCGGCGCCGCGGGCGGGACGTCGAACCGGTGGGCGTAGCGATCCAGGTCGGGGCGACCGAGTTTGAGACGCATCAGCCGGGGCGTGGAATCAGACCTTGGGACTGTCGTCGTCGCCGATCAGCAGACGGACCGCCAGGTCCAGTCGGGTGCTGAAATCGGTGGCCGAGGCCCGCCGGGTCAGCCAGGCGAGCAGGTTCGACAGCCAGACATCGGAGATCACCCGGGAGATGTGGTACTGCTCCTCGGTCGGCTCGCCGTCGCTCATCGCCCCGGCGAACATCGAGTCGATCAGCTTCTGGACGTGGTCGACCTCGCCGGCCGCCGAGGCGTCGGCGAACACGTACGCCCGGGTCATGGCCTCGGTGAGCAGCGGATTGCGCTGCATGGCGCGGTTGAGCTTGTTGACCACCAGGTTGAGTCGCTGGTGGCGGGTGGTGGCGGCATAGGTCACCGGGTCGGTTTTGGTGTCCACCCGCGCGATCTCGCGGCCCATCGCCGACACCAGCAGGTGGACCTTCGACGGGAAGTAGCGGTACAGGGTGCCCACCGCCACGTCGGCCCGATCGGCCACCGCGCGCATCTGCACCGCGTCGTAGCCGCCCTTGGAGGCGATCGCCAGCGTGGCGTCGAGAATGCGTTTGCGGCGCTCGCGCTGCGCTTCGGAGCCGAGGTCGGATTCGGTCAGCACGGCGACGTTGACGACTTCGCGCGGTTGACCGGACGATCCGCGTCCTGCGGTGCTGTCGGCTGGTGACGACATGTGCTGCGCGGCTCCCTCCGTTGAACTATCGGCCAATAACGATACGCACCGCGTAGTGGAATTTCTTACTCCCAACACCGGCCGGACCTCATGTGTCCAGCCACAACGGTTCGACTTGACGCCCTTGCGCTGGCACTATTAGAACACGTTCTAGTGCCTCGGGCGGCCTCCTCGGCCGACCCGGCCACCCGTCTGTTTCGACCCGGAGGAGCCCAGCGTGTCCGTGACCACCACCGACGAACAGCTCGCCGCCCGCGAACTGGTCCGTGACTGGGCTGCCGCAGCGAACACCGCCGAAGCGATTCGCGCCACCGAACTGGGCGAAACCGACGCCTGGCGTGCCGTTTTCGCTCGCCTGGCCGAATTGGGCCTATTCGGGGTGGCGGTCCCCGAGGAGGCCGGCGGGGCCGGTGGGCGCCTGGAAGACCTCTGCGCGATGGTCGACGAAGCCGCCAAGGCACTGGTTCCCGGGCCGGTCGCGACCACGGCGCTGGCCACCCTGGCCGTCGAGGACCCGCAGCTGCTGGAGGCCCTGGCCGCCGGCGAGAAGACCGCCGGGGTTGCGGTCGACACCTCCGCGGCCAGCGTCCGTTTCGACTCCGCGGCCGGCCGGGCGACGGGCACCGCCGAGCGCGTGCTGGGCGGCACCGCCGACGGGCTGCTGCTGCTGCCCACAGATGCCGGCTGGGTGCTGGTGGACGCCGGAGCCGACGGGGTGGACGTCGAACCGCTGGTGGCCACCGACTTCTCCCGGCCGCTGGCCAAGGTGACGCTGTCCGCGGCGCCCGCGGTGCGGCTGGAAAGCAGCGACCGGGTGGAGAACCTCGCGGTCACGGTGCTGGCCGCCGAGGCCGCCGGTATCGCCCGGTGGGCGCTGGACACCGCCGTCGAATACGCCAAGGTGCGTGAGCAGTTCGGTAAGCCGATCGGCAGTTTCCAGGCCGTCAAGCACCTGTGCGCGGAGATGCTGTGCCGGGCCGACCAGGCTGCGGTGGCCGCCGCCGACGTGGCCCGCGCCGCATCCGACCCCGACGGGCAGCAGTTCGCGATCGCCGCCGCGGTCGCCGCCGCCATCTGCATCGACGCCGCCAAAGCCAACGCCAAGGACTGCATCCAGGTGCTCGGCGGCATCGGCATCACCTGGGAGCACGACGCGCACCTGTACCTGCGGCGGGCCTACGGCATCGGCCAGGCGCTCGGCGGTCACGCACGCTGGCTGCGCCGCACCGCCGAGCTGACCCGGGACGGGGTGCGCCGCCGCCTCGAGGTCGACCTGGGCGAGACCGCCGACATCCGGCCCGAGATCGCCGCCGAAGCGGCCCGCATCGCCGCACTGCCGGACGCCGAGCAGCAGGCCGCGCTGGCCGAATCGGGTCTGCTGGCGCCGCACTGGCCCGCCCCCTACGGGCGCGCGGCCAGCCCCACCGAGCAGCTGGTGATCGACCAGGAACTGGCCGCTGTCGGCGTCGGGCGCCCCGACCTGGTGGTCGGCTGGTGGGCGGCCCCGACCATTCTCGAACACGGCACGCCCGAGCAGATCGAACGCTTCATTCCGGCCACGCTCAGCGGCGAGGTGTTCTGGTGCCAGCTGTTCTCCGAGCCCGGAGCCGGTTCGGACCTCGCGGCGCTGCGCACCAAGGCGGTGAAGGTCGACGGTGGCTGGCGGTTGACCGGACAGAAGGTCTGGACGTCGCGGGCCCACGACTCGCAGTGGGGGATCTGCCTGGCCCGCACCGACGCCGACGCGCCCAAGCACAAGGGCATCACCTACTTCCTGGTCGACATGGCCGCCGAGGGCATCGACATCCGGCCGCTGCGGGAGATCACCGGTGAGGCGCTGTTCAACGAGGTCTTCCTCGACGACGTGTTCGTCCCCGACGAGATGGTGGTCGGCGGCGTCAACGACGGTTGGCGGCTGGCCCGCACCACGCTGGCCAACGAGCGGGTCGCGATCGCCGGCGGAACGGCACTGGGCAATCCGATGGAAGAACTACTGGCGGCGCTGTTCGGTGACAGTCCGGAGATCGACACCGCCACCGCGGAGCGGCTGGCCCGCCTGATCATCGCCGCGCAGGCGGGATCGCTGTTGGATCAACGCATCGCGCAGCTCGCCGTCGGTGGGCAGGACCCGGGCTCGGAGTCCTCGGTGCGCAAGCTGATCGGAGTGCGCTACCGGCAGAACCTGGCCGAGTTCCGGATGGACGTCTCCGACGGGGCCGGCGTGCTGGCCGGTCGTCCGGTGCACGACTTCCTCAACACCCGCTGCCTGTCGATCGCCGGCGGCACCGAGCAGATCCTGCTGACGCTGGCCGCCGAACGGCTGCTGGGCCTGCCGCGGGGCTGACCCCCGCGGGCCCGGCCCCCGCCACAGTCGGCGGCGGGTCGGGTCAAGATCACATTCCGGGGCGTATGCGCCGGTCAAGGCGCTGTCTCGGCGCCGCTGAAGGAATGTCGCAACGCGTGGTAATTGTCCGGCAATGATCTTGAAACGTGCGGGCGGCAGGGTAACGGCAAGGCCCTGACCGTAGGAGGTGCCCTCCGTGCCCGTGCAAGACGACCCCCGGGTCCCCGGGACCACCGAATCCGTGGCGACGTTGTGCGCCTACTGCGGCGTCGGCTGCGGCCTGGTGCTGCAGGTCGAGACCGATCCGGCCACCGGGCGCCGCCGGGTGGCGAAAGCGATCGGGGACAAGGCGCACCCGGCGAACTTCGGCAGGCTGTGCACCAAAGGCGCGACGACCGCCGACATGCTGGCCGCGCCCGGCCGGATGTCCTCGGCGTTGCTGCGTTCGGCCCGAGACGAACCGGCCGAACCGACCGGGATCGACACCGCCATCACGCACTGCGCGACCCGGCTGCGGGCGATCGTCGACGAACACGGGCCCGACGCCGTCGCACTCTACGTCTCCGGCCAGATGTCGCTCGAGGCACAGTATCTGGCGAACAAGCTGGCCAAGGGCTTCATCGGCACCAACCGGATCGAGTCCAACTCCCGGCTGTGCATGTCCGGCGCGAGCACCGGCTACAAGCAGTCCCTGGGAGCCGACGGCCCGCCCGGCTCCTATCAGGACTTCGAGCACGCCGACGTGTTCTTCGTGACCGGCGCCAACATGGCCGACTGCCACCCGATCCTGTTCCTGCGGATGATGGACCGCGTCAAGGCCGGCGCCAAACTGATCGTGGTCGACCCGCGGCGCAGTGCCACCGCGGACAAGGCCGACCTTTTCCTGCAGATCGCGCCCGGCACCGACCTGGCGCTGCTGAACGGACTGCTGCACCTGATCGTCGCCGACGGGTACACCGATGACGCGTTCATCGCCGAGTTCACCCGGGGCTGGGAGGTGATGCCCGACTTCCTCGAGCAATACCGGCCCGAGACGGTAGCGGCGATCACCGGCATCCCCGAAGCCGACATCCGCACCGCCGCAACGTGGATCGGGCAGGCCGCCAACTGGATGAGCTGCTGGACGATGGGGCTCAACCAGTCCACCCACGGCACCTGGAACACCAACGCACTGTGCAACCTGCACCTGGCCACCGGGGCGATCTGCCGGACCGGCAGCGGCCCGTTCTCACTCACCGGGCAGCCCAATGCGATGGGCGGCCGGGAGATGGGATACCTGGGGTCGGGACTGCCCGGGCAGCGCAGTGCGGCCGATGCCGAGGATCGTGCCTTCGTCGAGGACGCCTGGGGCGTCCCGCGCGGATCGCTGCGCACCGACGGGGATGCCGGTGCCATCGACATGTTCGAGCAGATGGCCGACGGCCGGATCAAGGCATGCTGGATCATCTGCACCAATCCCGTTGCCACCGTGGCGAATCGCAAGACCGTCCTGGCGGCGCTCGAGCGTGCCGAGCTGGTGATCGCCCAGGAAGCGTTCACCGAGACCGAGACCACCGCCTACGCGGACGTGCTGCTGCCGGCGGCGCTGTGGACCGAGTCCGAGGGGGTGATGGTCAACTCCGAACGCAACCTCACCCTGTTCACCAAGGCGGTCGACGCGCCGGGGGAGGCGCTACCGGACTGGCAGATCATCGCCCGCGTCGCCGCCGAGATGGGCTACGCCGAAGCATTCGACTACGCCTGCGCCGAGGACGTCTTCGACGAGATCAAGCGATTCGCCAACCCCAGGACCGGCTACGACCTGCGCGGCATCAGCTATCGGCGGCTGCGCCGCACGCCGGTCCAATGGCCCTGCCCGCCCGGCGACCGCCGGGACCGTCACCCGATCCGCTACCTCACCGCCGGCGCCGCGCCGCGATTGGCGTTCCCCACCGACGACGGCCGCGCGGTGTTCTTCGCCCGCCCGCACCTGCTGCCCGACGAGATGCCCGACGGCGACTACCCGTTCCTGCTCAACACCGGCCGCCTGCCCCATCAATGGCACACCATGACCAAGACCGGAAAGGTCGCTCGACTCAACCGGCTCAACCCGGGACCGTTCGTGGAGATCCACCCCGACGACGCCGCCCGACTGGGCGTCGTCGACGACGACGCGGTGGAGATCGCCTCGCGCCGGGGCCGCGCCGTGCTGCCGGCGCTGGTCAGCGACCGGGTACGGCCCGGGGACTGCTTCGCGTCGTTCCACTGGAACGACGCCTTCGGCGAATACCTGGCGATCAATGCGGTCACCAACGATGCCGTCGACCCGGTATCGCGGCAGCCGGAATACAAGGCCTGTGCGGTCACTCTTGCCCGGGTCGCCGGTCGGTCTGCGCCGGCCCCGGCAGACGCGAGCTACCTGCCGCCGCCGGAGGTTTCGGCGCCGACCGGCGACGCATCGCGTGCGCCCGTCGCGGTGTTGTGGGCCTCGCAGACCGGCACCGCCGAAGACGCCGCGGCGCGGTGCGCGGCGCAGCTGGGCCAGGCCGGCCTGGCGGTCAGGCTGTGCGGCATGGACGATTTCCCGGTCGCTGATCTGGCGGGCGCGTCGACGCTCCTGCTGATCACCAGCACCACCGGTGACGGCGACCCGCCGGACAACGGTGCGGCGCTGTGGGAGTCGCTCAACGCGGCCGACGCACCCCGACTGCCCGACACCCGCTACGCGGTGCTGGCGTTGGGCGATTCCAACTACGACGACTTCTGCGGCCACGGGCGCAGACTCGACGAGCGACTGGCCGAACTCGGCGCGCACCGCCTCACCGACCGGGTGGACTGCGAACCCGACTACGAGGCGGCGGCCACCGGGTGGCTGACGAACGTCTGCGGGGCCCTCGTTGCCACCCCGGGCGTCTCCGCGGCTGTGGCGCCGGTGACGCCGCTGTCCTACGGTAAGAAGAATCCGCTGATCACCTCGTTGGTCGTCAATACCAGGCTCAGCGGGCCGGGCTCGGCGAAAGACGTGCGGCAGTTGGCTTTCGCGCTGCCGGAGAACACCGTGGACTATCAGGCCGGCGACGCCCTGGGGGTCTGGCCGCGGCACCACCTCGATCTGGTCGAGGAATGGCTGGCCGTCACCGGGCTGGACGGTGACACAGTCGTGGAGGTCACCGGCGGGCAGCTGATGGTGTTGCGCGATGCGCTGCGGGAACGGCTCGCGATCGCCCGGGTCAACCCGGACCTGGTCCGGTTCGTCGCCGAGCGCAGCGGCAGCGTCGAACTGGCCGAGCTGGTCCAACCGGGGAACAAGGCCGCGTTCGCCGACTGGGCCTGGGGGCGTCACCAGGTCGACCTGCTCGCCGAGTTTCCGGTCCGGGTCTCCGCCGAAGACTGGCTCGCGGTCCTCAAACCCCTTCAACCGCGGCTGTATTCGATCTCGTCGAGTCCCAAACACGACCCGCGCCGAATCCAGCTGACCGTGTCGACGGTGCGCTACGACTTCCGGGGCCGTCCCCGACGCGGGGTCTGCTCGACCTATCTGGCCGACGCCGCCCGGGACGGGGTCGGGATCTTCGTGCAGAAGGCCAATCATTTCCGGCCGCCGGCCGATCCGGACACCCCGATGATCATGGTGGGCCCCGGAACCGGGATCGCCCCGTTCCGCGGGTTCCTGCACGAGCGGCGCGCACTGGGCCACACCGGGCGCAACTGGTTGTTCTTCGGCGAGCAGCACGCGGCCACCGACTTCTACTACCGCGACGAGATCACCGGCATGCACGCCGACGGATTCCTCACCGAACTGGACCTGGCGTTCTCCCGCGACCAGCCCGAGAAGGTCTATGTGCAGCACCTGATGCGCCGGCGCGGTGCACAGCTGTGGCGGTGGTTGCAGGACGGCGCGCACCTGTATGTCTGCGGCGACGCCCAGCGCATGGCGAAGGCGGTGGATGCCACCCTGGTCGAGATCGCCGGACAGCACGGTGGTCTTGATCCCGAGGCGGCCAGGGGGCAGATCCGGGCGTTGGCGTCGGCCGGCCGCTACCAGCGCGACGTGTACTGAATCAGACGGCTCAGAACACCGTCTGGGCGCAGGTGGACGGTGTGGTCAGGTTGACTCCGGCGTACACCACCTGGACGTGCGTGCAGACGATCACGTTGGCGTCGGTCTTGGGCCGGCCGGTGCTGTACTCCAAGACGTCGATGCTGCCGTTGGTCTGGTATTTCTCCGGCGGGCCCTCGCCGTAGTACATCGACTGGATCACCGCGCCGGTGCCGTCCTTGAACACCTTGGTGCCCGGGCCGCCCCGGTCCTTGAACCAGCCCTCGCCGCCGTCGGTGTGCACGTCGAGGTAGGCCGATCGCTTCGATGAGCGGATCTCGGTGCTCTGGCGCGCCCACAGGTCCGGCGGGAATCCCCGCATGCCGTCGGGCGTCTGCAACTGCACCCCGACGGTGAACCGGCACAGCGGGGGCGCGCTGCAGTCGACCCAGCTGTGGGTCTGCAGCTGGTCGAACTCGTTGACAGGGAACAGTGAGGTCTTGGTGTCGCTTGCCGCCGAGGAGATCGCGGGCGGGACCAGCGCGGCCAACAGCAGCAGCGCCGCCGGCACCGTCAGCAACCGTCTCATGTCGCACCAACCTAGCCGTGGGATCACTCGTCGTAGGTCACTTCCACCGAATCGGTCTCGGGGCGGGCCTGGCAGCCCAGGATCAGGCCCTCGGCGAGATCCTGGGGTTCGAGGACGTCGTTGATCTCCATGCTGACCTTGCCGCTCTTCAGGTCGCAGGCGCAGGCGCCGCAGTGTCCTTCGCGGCAGGAGAACGGGGCGTCGAGGCCCTTGTCGAGCAGCAGGTCGAGCAGTTTGACGTGGCGGGGCCAGGCCAGCTCGTGCTTCTCGCCGTCGAGTTCGACGATGAGGGTGGCCGGCGGCTGGGCCTGCTCGCCCTCGGGTGCCTCGGTGATCTTGACCGCGGCGAACGGGTCGCTGTCCAGCGACTTGAACACCTCCAGGTGCACCTGCTCGGCGGGGACCTTGCAGGTCTCCAGCGCCTCGCGGGCGGCCTGCATGAACGGGCCCGGCCCGCAGATGAAGACCTGGCGGTCGGCGAACGGGGCCACCAGGTTGGCCAGCGCCGCGGGGGTGGGCAGGCCCTGCACCGACTCCAGCCAGTGCACGACGGTCAACCGGTCGGGGTACTGCGCCACCAGTTCGCGCAGCGCGGCGCCGAAGATCACCGATCGCTCGTCACGGTTGGCGTACAACAGCTTCACCTTGCCGGTGCCCTGCGACAGCGCCGACTTGGCGATCGCCATCATCGGGGTGATGCCGCTGCCGGCGGCCAGCAGCAGGAAGTCGGTGTCCAGCGATTTGGGCACGAACGTTCCCGAGGGGGCCAGCACGTGCACCCGCATCCCGGGGCGGGCGTTGTCGCACAGCCAGTTGGATGCGTAGCCGTCGGCGGTGCGCTTGACGGTGACAGCCAGCGCGTCATCGGTGAACGGCGAACTGCACAGGGAGTAGCAGCGGGCCACCGAACCGGTGCGATCGCTGGGAATGCGCAGGGTCAGGAACTGGCCCGGCGAGTACTGCAGGCGCTGCGCCGGAATCTCCGGGTCGTCCGGGCCGTCGGGGACGCCGAAGACCAGCGAGCGCGCGTCGTCGGTCTCGGTGACGACTTCGGTGATCTGCAGTTCCAGCACGTGAGCACCGAGTGGTTCGTCCGGAATGGTCTCCGTCACGGCCCGCCCTTCATCTTCGGTCATAACTAGAACAGGTTACAGAAAAGCGCTCCGGTATCGCTACCAACTGCAGGAACGCCCTGCTCGACACAAATCGGAACGTGTTCTAATCTCACTCTAGGGTGGTTGGAAAACACCGCCGGAGAACCTGTTCACTCCTGGAAGGCAATCTAGTGACGTCCATTCAACAGCGTGACGCCCAGTCGGTATTGGCCGCCATCGACGACCTGCTGCCGCAGTTGCGTGAGCGCGCCCAGGAGACCGAAGACCTCCGCAAACTGCCCGACGCCAACGTCAAGGCGCTCGAGGACGCCGGCTTCTTCCGGCTGCTGCAGCCCGAGCAGTGGGGCGGCCTGCAGTGCGACCCGACGATCTTCTACGAGGCGGTGCGCCGGCTCGCCAGCGCCTGTGGCTCCACCGGATGGGTCGCCGGGATCATCGGCGTGCACAACTGGCACCTGGCGCTCTTCGACCAGCAGGCCCAGGAGGACGTCTGGGGTGAAGACACCGGAGTCCGGATCTCCTCGTCCTACGCGCCGATGGGCGCCGGGGTGGTCACCGAGAACGCCGACGGCTACATCGTCAACGGCGCCTGGAACTGGTCCTCGGGCTGCGACCACGCCACCTGGGCGTTCTTGGGCGGTCCGGTGATCAAGGACGGTAAGCCCGTCGACTTCGGCAGCTTCCTGATCCCGCGCACCGACTACACCATCGACGACGTCTGGCACGTGGTCGGCCTGCGCGGCACCGGCTCCAACACCGTCGTGGTCAAGGACGTCTTCGTGCCGCGGCACCGGTTCCTGTCCTACAAGGCGATGAACGACGGCACCGCCGGCGGGTATGAGACCAACACCGCGCCGGTCTACAAGATGCCGTGGGGCACCGTGCATCCCACCACCATCTCGGCCCCGATCATGGGTATGGCCTACGGGGCCTACGCCGCGCACGTCGAGCACCAGGGCAAGCGGGTGCGTGCGGCGTTCGCCGGCGAGAAGGCCAAGGACGACCCGTTCGCCAAGGTCCGGATCGCCGAGGCCGCCAGTGACATCGACGCCGGCTGGCGTCAGCTGATCGGCAACGTCGGCGACGAGTACGCGCTGCTGTCCGCCGGCAAGGAGATCCCGTTCGAACTGCGGGCCCGGGCCCGGCGCGACCAGGTGCGTGCCACCGGTCGGGCGATCGCCTCGATCGACCGGCTGTTCGAGGCGGCCGGTGCCACCGCGCTGTCCAACGACGCTCCGGTGCAGCGGTTCTGGCGTGACGCCCACGCCGGCCGGGTGCACGCGGCGAACGACCCCGAGCGCGCGTACATGATCTTCGGCAACCACGAGTTCGGGTTGCCGCCCGGCGACACCATGGTCTGATCGGAGGGATCAACAGATGAGTATCCGCTCGCTGGGATACCTGAGAATCCAGGCCACCGACATGGCCGCCTGGCGCGACTTCGGGCTGAAGGTCCTCGGCATGGTCGAGGGAACCGGAACCACCGAGGGTGCGCTGTACCTACGGATGGACGAGTTCCCCGCCCGCCTGGTGATCGTGCCCGGTGACACCGACAAGCTGCTGGTGTCGGGTTGGGAATGCGCCAACGCGCCGGGGCTGGCCGAGATCCGGCAGCGCCTGGACGCCGAGGGCACCCCGTATCGGGAAGCCACCCCGGCCGAACTGGCCGAACGCAACGTCCAGGAGATGATCTGCTTCGACGACCCGTCGGGCAATCACCTGGAGGTCTTCCACGGCGTCGCGCTGCAGCACCGCCGGATCGTCAGCCCCTACGGGCACCGGTTCGTCACCGAAGAACAGGGCCTGGGCCATGTGGTGTTGTCCACGAAGGACGACGCCGAGGCGCTGCACTTCTACCGCGACGTGCTCGGCTTCCGGCTGCGCGACTCCATGCGGCTGCCACCGCAGATGGTGGGCCGCCCCGCCGACGGCGACCCGGCCTGGCTGCGGTTCTTCGGCTGCAACCCGCGGCACCACAGCCTGGCGTTCCTGCCGATGCCCACCCCGACCGGAATCGTGCACCTGATGGTCGAGGTGGAGAACTCCGACGACGTCGGGCTCTGCCTGGACCGGGTGGCCCGCCGCAAGATCCCGATGGCCGCGACTTTGGGCCGGCACGTCAACGACAAGATGCTGTCCTTCTACATGAAGGCGCCCAGCGGTTTTCAGGTCGAGTTCGGCTGTGAGGGCCTGGAGGTCGACGACGAGGACTGGGTGGCCCGGGAGAGCACCGCGGTCAGCCTGTGGGGTCACGACTTCACCGTGGGTATGTAAGTGGCGGTGTCCGAACCGTCGATCGACCCGCGCGCGTTCCGCAACGCGCTGGGTCAGTTCGCCACCGGCATCACGATCATCACCACCGTCGACGACGGGACGCCGGTCGGGTTCGCCTGCCAGTCGTTCGCCGCGCTGAGCCTGGATCCGCCGCTGGTGCTGTTCTGCCCGACCAAGCAGTCCCGGTCCTGGCAGGCCATCGAGTCCAGCGGGAAGTTCTGCGTCAACATCCTCGCCGAGGAGCAGAAGGACGTCTGCGCCCGGTTCGGCTCCCGTGAGCCGGACAAGTTCGCCGGTGTGGACTGGGAGCCGTCACCGCTGGGGTCGCCGATCCTGGCCGGGTCGCTGGCCCACATCGACTGCACGGTGGCCTCGGTGCACGACGGCGGCGACCACTTCGTGGTCTTCGGTGCGGTGCAGTCGCTTTCGGATGTCCCGGAGGTCAAGCCCCGCCCGCTGCTGTTCTACCGCGGCGACTACACCGGCATCGAACCGGACAAGACCACCCCGGCGCACTGGCGCGACGACCTCGAGGCGTTCCTGACCGCCACCACCGACGACACCTGGCTGTAAATCACGCCCCCAACAGGGCCCGGAGCCAGGCCGCCTGATCGTCGATGATCGCGGCCGATCGACCGGAGAACGGCTCGAAATGGGCGACGTCATAGCTTTTGCGGGTGACTCGCGGTGCTCGACGGGCCAGTTGCTCGATTGACCGCGCTGACACCGAACCGTCCCTCTCGCCGGCCTGAATCAGCACCGGGCAGGCCAGCTTTCGCGCCTTGGTGACCGGACGCCAGAGCGGTAACGGCAACGCGAGTCCAGCACCCACCTCGTTACGCCAACCCGGCGCGACAATCGACAGGAATCCCTCCAGTTCACCGGGGAACGTCATCCCGCCGTGATCGCCCGGGGCTGCGGAGGCCGACACCAGGGCGTCGCGCATCCCTTGCACGGTCAGCCACAGTGCATTGCGCGGATCCATCCGCAATCCGCGCAGCGTCCGCCATCTGCCGTCCAGGAACGGGCAGAGCAGGATCGCGCCGGCCACCCGGGGGTCGGCGACCGCGGCGTCCACCGCAGTGCCGCCGCTCAGCGAGTACCCCCACAGGATGATCCGGTCGGGATCGATACCCGCCAGCGACCGGGCGAATGCGATGGCGGCCAGCCGGTCGGTGAGTTGCTCCGGCATCCGGATGCGTTGCCGGGGTTCGCCTTCCGAATCACCCAGATAGCGGTGGTCGTAGGCCAGCACCGCCACCCCGGCTCGTGTCAGCGCCTCGGCGTAGCCGGCCAAGCCGTCGTTGCGGGTCAACGCGAATCCGTGTGCCATCACCACGCATGCGACATCGGCGGACGCATCGGCCGGGCGATAGAGCCAGCCCGCGCAGGCTGTCCCGGCAGATGAGAACGTGACATCCTCGCGGCTCATGGACCGGGACACTAGCCGACTACTATCCAGCGGATGAGGCGATTGGCATGGGCGGCAGGGACATGGCTCGGCTACGGCGCGGTGATGATGGAGCTGGAACGCCGGATGCGCAAAACCGGTGGTCCCGGAATCGTCCCGTTCGAACTGGCCGGCAATGCCGAGCGCGCCGGGCAGATCCTGGAGACCTGGGGATCGGACGGCCGGCGCTGGGCGCGGCTGTCGCTGTGGCTGGACTTCGGGTACATGCTGACCTACGGCGTCTTCGGACTGCTGCTCGTGGAGCGGGTTCGCGTACGCCGGGGTGACCCGATCGCGTTGCGGCTGTTGCCGATCGGCTCGGTGGCCGGTGACGCCATCGAAGGTGTGGCGCTGCTGCGGGTGCTCGACGGCGTCGACGTCGATGCCAACGCCCGACGTGCGCGCACCGCCGCCCTCGGCAAGTTCGCGTTGCTGGCGGTGGGGCTGGCCTACGCCGTTATCGGCGGGGTCCGCCCGCGGTCATGATGTGTGCCAGCATCGCTGGTGCTCGGCATGGGTGCGCAGGTACGCGCCGGGCGAGTAGAACTCGTCGTAGAAATCGGTGTCCAGGTGCTGGGCCTGCAGGTACATCAGGGCGTGCACGGTCGGCACGGTGCCGGGCAGCTTCCCGAAGGTGTCGTAGATGTAGGACGCCTGGCAGGTGACCAACTCGGCGATACCGTCGGCAGGCAGCGCCGAACCCCGGACCCGTGCGCTGTCGATCCACGGCCCCGGTGTCTGCGGGTGCGACGGCCCGCCCGGACCGAACTTGCGGGCCACCAGCTTCTGCACGCCCTCGGCGACCGTGGCCACGTGCGGCGGGCTGAGCGTCTCGAAATAGCCGGGCAGACCGGTGATGTTCGGCTGTGCTGGTCTTTTGGGACCACAGCGCGGGTCGTCGTCGGCGACGAAACCGAATCCGTTCAGCACCGAGACGCGATCCAACCCGTCGAAGATCCAGCCGCCCAAACCCATCGCCTGCAGGCCCAGCGCCCCGTTGTGGGCGGCGATGGACAATTCGGCGCTGGCCTCGGTCAGGGTGTACTGCTCGACGAACGACAGCGGCATCGGGTCGTCGGCGTGCGCCAACTGCGAAAACTCCTGCACGCCCGGGATATCGCGGCCGTTGATGTCATCGCGGACGGCGTAGCCGTTGGCGGCGAAGAACCACAGGTTCTCCAACAGGTGCTCGGCGAGATCCGCCACGTTGAAGGCCAACAGGCTGCCCGGATGGTTGCCGATCCAGGTGTTGTGGCCCTCCATGTAGGGCTCCTCGCGGGGCAACACCAGTCGTGAATCAGACAGCTGCACATAGGAATCGGCGGTACGGCTGATCCAATCCTCGATGGTGTCGAATTCGCGGTACGGCTGATCGCGGGTGGGCAGCAGGTAACAGCCGCTGTCGTCGGTGAAGAACAACTGGCTGGTGTGGAACCCGGCCGCCGACGGCATGGCCCGCCCGGTGGCACTGCCGGGATAGTTCGGCAGCGCGGGCGCGTACCCGGGGTGATGCGTGATGCCGTCGTGCCAACCGGTGCCACCGGCCATCAGCGACAGCAGCAGGGCGCGCTCGACTTCCGACAGCGGCTGGACCGGGTGCCGGCTGGTGTAGGCCAGCGCGCCGGCCGGGATGGCGCCGCCCACCGGGAACCGGCGGGACCGGCGTCCGGTGATCGCGGCGAACAGCCCGAACCCGGCCGCCGACGCCAGCGCGGCCCGCTCCTGGTCGCTGATCGACAGGGCCACGGCCCGGCCCTACTTGGTGACGGTCTCCAGCAGGGTGGCCAGCTGAGTCGGCGAGACCGCGATGCCGCACTGGCTCTTCAGGTCGGTCAGCGGCTGGGCGATGCCCTGCAGTGTCGACAACTGGTCGAGGTGGCCGATGAAGTAGCCCTGCACCGAGGACTTGGCCTGCTCCGGGGGCATGGTGGCGGCATTGGTCAGCACGTCGTTGGCCTCCGGGTGCTCGTTGAGGAACGCACCCGCCTGGCTCAGCACGCCGCTGGCGGTGCTGGACAGCCCGGCCGCCGTGCACGAACCCGGGGCCGCATCGGCGGCGGGCGAACCGGTCGCCGCGGTCGCCGCGACGGCCACCGCGCCCAGGATGCCGGCGGCTGCTGCGCCGATCGCCAGGTGAGAACCCTTGGTTGTGCGCATAGCGGTGATCCCTTCGATCAGGTGGTGGCAGGTATTGCCGGATAGCTTCTCAACCTACCGGAGCGGCAGCCACCCGCCGATCCTGCGCAGCGCTTCCTCGATGTCGCTCGTCGGGCCGGCGAACGACAATCGGACGAAGGTGTGGCCCCGGTCGGGGTCGAAGTCGATACCGGGTGCCAGTGCGACCCCGGTGTCGGCCAGCAGTTGCGCGCAGAACGCCAGCGAATCGTCGGTGTGGGCGGCGACGTCGGCGTAGACGTAGAACGCGCCGTCGGTGGGGGCCAGCCGGTCGATGCCCATACCGCGCAACCCGTCGAGCAACAGGGCCCGGTTGGCCGCATAGTGCTGCAGGTGGCCGTCGGATTCCGCGATGGCCGCAGGCGTGAACGCCGCGACCGCCGCGTGCTGGGCCAGCACCGGAGGGCAGATGGTGAAGTTGCCGGTCAGGCAGTCCACCGCGCGGCGCAGGGCCGGCGGCACCAGCAGCCAGCCCAACCGCCAGCCGGTCATCGCGAAGTACTTCGAGAAACTGTTGGCCACCACCGCGTTGCGGGAGGTCTCCCAGGCGCAGCTGGTCTGCGGCGCACCGTCGTAGACCAGACCGTGGTAGACCTCGTCGCTGATCAGCCGCACGTCGTTGGCGTCACACCAGCGGGCGATCGCGGCCAGCTCGGCCGGTTCCAGGACGGTGCCGGTCGGGTTGGCCGGGCTGGCGACGATCACCCCGGCCAGCGGTCCGGGGATCTCGGCGAGCATCTGTGCGGTCGGCTGAAACCGGGTTTCGGGGCCACACGGGATCTCGACCACCTCGCAGCCCAGCGCGGTCAGGATGTTGCGGTAACAGGGATAGCCCGGGCTGGCGATCGCCACCCGGTCCCCGGCGTCGAAGCAGGCCAGAAAGGCCAGCAGAAAACCCCCGGAGGAACCCGTGGTCACCACCACGTCGTCGGGGTCCACGCTCAACCCGTACCGGTCGGCGTAGGAACCGGCGATGGCCGAGCGAAGCTCCGGGGTGCCCAGCGCGACGGTGTAGCCGAGCGTGTCGCCGGCCAGGGCCGCCGCGGCGGCCGCCCGCACCGGTTCGGGTGCCCCCACGCTGGGTTGCCCGGCCGACAGGTTCACCAGGTCGCCGTGGGTGCGCTGGCGTTCGGCGGCGGCCAGCCACACGTCCATCACGTGGAACGGGGGGATCCCGGCGCGCAGCGCGACGCGATCGGTCATCGGTTCTCCTCCGTCATGATGCGGTGCAGGAAGCGGGTGGAATCGGGCATCGAGGCGGTCACCGTGCCGGAATGGTCCTGATCGGGATAGATGTGCAACTCCACGTCCTGATGATTGTCGACGAGCTGCCGGTACAGGGTCTGGGTGGATACCGGGGGCACGTCGGTGTCCAGCAGGCCCTGGCCCAGGAAGATCGGCCGGTCGTAGCCGTCGGTGGGCGTCCCCATGAACTCGTCGAGCGCCCCGACGATGCCCGGCAGCGTGTCGATGGGCGAACCGAACATGTCGTTGATGCGGGTGCCGGCCGCCTGCTGGTCCAGCGCGGGTTTGCACACCGTCTGCGCCAGGTCGACCAACTCGCGCCCCCGCGGGGTCAGCACCTCGTCGACGCCCAGTTCGGGATGGGCCTCGCGCAGTGCGGCCAGGATGTAGGAGGCATAGCTGACCGCGGCGGGCGAGGCGGGCGGTGACGCCATATCGGGGCCGGCCTGGATGACCACCCGTTCGATGTTGGCCGGGGTGCCGGTGGCCACCACGCCGCGGTAGTCCAGTCCGGTGCCGGCGGTCAGCCGGTCGGCCCACCAGGCACTGTTGACCGCCGCGCCGCCGCCCTGGGATTGGCCCACGATCGCCCACTTCGGTGACAGCGGCAGGTCCATCTGGTGCACGGCCCGCACCGAGTCGATCACCGAATGTGCTTCGGCGACGCCGTTGAGGTAGCTCATCAGCCCCGGTGTGCCCAGCCCCGCGTAGTCGGTGCCGACCACCAGATAGCCCTGCTCCAGCCAGTGCGACAGGTAGCGGTCATCGCGGGGGCTGCGCGGCAGGGCCGACGGGGTGCAGTCATCGCCGAGCCCGACGGTGCCGTGCGCCCAGGCGATCACCGGCCAGCCCTCGGCCGGCGCCGCGCCGCGCGGCACGAACACCGCTGCGGTGCTCACCGCCGGCCGATCGTGCTGATCCACCGTGGCGTACAGGATGCGGAACGCGTCCGCGGCGCCGCTCACCGACAGGGCGGGGGCCAGCGGTACGGATTCGATCAGTGCACCGGCGGCCGGGATCGGCCCCGCATAGGCCCGGGCGTCCAGGCCCGACCAGTCCGGTGCGGGTGTCGCGCCCGCGACCCCGCTGGTGATCGGGGCGCACAGCAGCACCGCCGCCAGGACGGCCCCGATGATCCGGACCGTGTTCACGCGGTGATGCCGAGGAAGGTGAACGGCTCGGCGGTCTCGAAATGTGCGGAGGTCTCCCCGGCGTAGGTGTTCGAGTCGTCGTCGCCGAGGGCCAGTCGGAGCGCCGGGGCGCCCTCGGTGAGATCCAGCTTGTTCAGATCCACCCAGAACACGTTGGGGGTCAGGGCGGATTCGAAGAAGTACAGCTTGCGAGTGTGATGGGCCACGGTGCGCCAGCGCGTCGAGGAGATGTTGGGCTCGTCGGCCGTGGAGATGCCGAACGGCACCGAGACGTTGCGGACCACGCTGAGCACCGAGGCGATCGCCACCCGGGTGTCCTCGGCCTGCGGAATCGCGTTGACGTAGAACGATGCCCGCGCGAATCGGTCCGCGGCCCGGTTGGTGCCCGGCAGCATCACGGTGCCGCCGAGCTGTTCCCAATAGGCGTTGACCGCCAACTGCTGTTCGAACAGCGGTGAGTTCGTCATCACCTGGTAGTCCCGACTGTGGTGGATCACCGGTCGGCCGTCGACGTACTCGATGATCGCACTGTCGCCGGTCGCATCCGAGATCGACAGATGCAGGGTCGCCATGCGGTCTTCGCCGGGTACGCCTGCGGTGAGTACGTCAAAGGAGTTGGCGCTCAGCGCGGCGACCGCTTCGGCCACGGTGGCGAAACTGTCCAGCACGTATTGGGCCCAGGCCGCGATCGTCAGGCCGGGCCGGGACGCGTCGTGGGACGGGTAGTGCGATTCGGCCAGCCACAGCAGGTTGGCGGACAAGCCGGCCTCGTTGAGGCCGTCGGTGGTGCAGATGTTGTAGCCGCTGGCCACCACGCTGCCGTAACGCGACGTCCACTCCAGGGAGTTCGCGCCCACCTCACCGCTGCGGCGCATCCCGCGGGGGAATGCCCAGAGATCCGTGGACAGCTCCCACTTCCAGTCCATCGACCGCCCGGTGATGATGTTGCCGTTCGGGCCCAGATAAACCAACCGAGTACACATGCCGCCTACCGTAAGGGGTTCAGAGCACCTCTGCCCGCAACCGGCGCAACTGCTCGGCCGGCTGACCCAGTAGCTGCGAACTGCCGTGCGCGCGTTTGAAGTACAGCTGGATGTCGCTCTCCCAGGTGATCGCGATGCCGCCGTGCAGCTGCACGGCCTCGCCGGCCACCTTGGAGAACGCCTCGCTGGCGACGACCCGGGCCAGCGCGGCCGACGTGGCCGACGGCTCGGCCACCGCGTCGTCGACGACGGCGCGCGCCGAGGAGACCGCCACGTACAGGTCGGCCATCCGGTGCTTGAGCGCCTGGAAGCTGCCGATCGCCCGGCCGAACTGCACCCGCGACTTGGTGTACTCCACGGTCAGGTCCAGGCAGCGGGCGGCCGCGCCGACCTGCTCGGCGGCCAACAGGATCGCCGCGTAGTCCGCGATACCCGGGTCGGCGCCGATCGGTGCCGTCTGGCCGGCGGTGACCCGCCCGAGCCGGCGGGTGGGGTCCATGGTGGCCGCCGGTTGGCTGCTGAATTCGGTCCAGCGTTGCAACTGGCCGTCCTGCGCGCCGACGACCACATCGGCGATGTCACCGTTGACCGCATAGTCGGTGCCGAACACCACCGCACCGATCGCGGTGCCCTCCGCCAACTGCTCGAGCGTCGCGGCGTCCGGCTCCGGCGCGGCCAGCAGGGCCAGCTCGGCCAGTACCGTCCCCAGCAGTGGGGTCGGTACCAGCGCCTTGCCCAGTTCCTCGAGAACCACGGCGGCATCGCCCAGCTCGCCGCCGGCGCCGCCGAGTTCCTCGGGCACCACCAGCGCCGCGGCGCCGACCTGCTCGCACAGCAGCTGCCAGAGGTTCTCGTCGTAGCCGCGTTCGGACTCCATCGCGGCGCGCACGGCTTCGGGGTTCGCGTGCTTGTCGACCAGTGCCGCCACGGTTGCGCGCAGCAGGTCGCGTTCTTCGTTGTGTGCCACTTAGATCACCTCCAACACTCGCCGACGGTGGGCGGTCGGGTCACCCCAGGCCGGGCGCAGCGCCTGCACCCGCAACAGCCACAGCGACAGGTCGCATTCGCTGGTGAAGCCGATGGCACCGTGGGTCTGCAGCGCGGAATGGGCGGCCAGCAGGGCCGCATCGGAGGCGGCCACCTTGGCCGCACTGACATCCCGGGCGGTGTCGGGGGAACCGTCCGCATAGGACAGTGCCGCGCCGTACACCAGCGGGCGGGCCAGCTCGAGCGCGATGTGCACATCGGCCAGCTTGTGCTTGATCGCCTGGTAGCCCCCGATCACCCGGCCGAACTGGGTGCGCTGCTTGGCGTAGTCCACGGCGATGTCCAGCATGGCCTGCCCGGCCCCGATCAGCTGCGCGGCGGTGGCCAGCGCGCCCATCTCGTAGGCGCGCACGGTGTCGGCGTCCCAGGCGTCGTCGCCGGCGGCGACGTCGAAGACGCCGCGGCTGGGATCCACCGAGGCGTGCCGGGTCCCGACCTGCGCGGTGGCGGCCCGGCCGGCCTCGGCGTGCAGCACCAGCCCGGCGCGATCGGCATCGACCGCCCGCGGGGTGTGCGGCGGCAGCGCCACGGTGGCGATCAGCTCACCGGCGGCCAGGCCGGCCAGCCGGTCTGCCGCATCCGGGGCGCCGGCCAGCAGGATGGGCGCCACCGCGATCGATTCCACCACCGGACCCGGTACACACCAGCGGCCCAGCGCCTCGATCGCCAGCACCACGTCGACCGGGTGGGCGCCGATGCCGTCGAACTCCTCGGGAACCGCCAGCGCGGTCACCCCGAGTTCGGTGAGTCGGCTCCACACCGCCCGGCCCGGTTCGGCGTCACCGGCCGACCAGGCGCGCACCGCGCCCGGAACGTCGGCGGCGCCCAGGGCGGCGTCGATACTGGCCGCGAAGTCGCGCTGATCTTGGTCTAGATCGAATTTCATTTCTTCTCCCGGGGCAGGCCCAGCAGCCGCTCGGCGATGATGTTGCGCTGAATCTCGTTGGTGCCGGCGTAGATCGGCCCGCCGAGCGAGAACAGGTAACCGTGGGTCCAGGCGTCGGCGAGTTCGCCGTCGGCGGCGCGGATGTCCAGACCGGTCTGGTGCAGGGCGACGTCGAGCTCGGACCAGAACACCTTGGTCACCGAGGACTCCGCGCCCAGCTCGCCGCCGGCGGCCAGCCGGGTCACGGTGCCGAAGGTCTGCAGCCGGTAGGCCTGGGCTTTGATCCAGGCATCGGCCACCGGAGCGGTGAACGCCGGGTCGCTACCGTGTTCGCGCCACATCGCCGCGAGCTTCTCCGCACCCACCAGGAAGCGGGCCGGGCTGCGCAGGCTCATCCCGCGCTCGTTGCTCGACGTGCTCATCGCCGCACGCCAGCCCTGGTTGGGCTCACCGATCACGTCGTTGTCGGGGACGAAGACGTCGTCGAGGAAGATCTCACCGAAACCGGTCTCGCCGCCGAGCTGTTCGATGGCACGCACGGTGATCCCGGGCGCTTTGAGGTCGAACATGAAGTAGGTCAGGCCGTGGTGGCGCTGCGCTTCCGGGTCGGAGCGGAACAGCCCGAAGCCGCGCTCGCCGAACGGCGCCCGAGAACTCCAGATCTTCTGGCCGTTGAGCTTCCAGCCGCCGTCGACCTTGGTGGCCGTCGAACGCAGCGACGCCAGGTCGCTGCCGGACTCCGGCTCGCTCCAGGCCTGCGCCCAGATCTCCTCGCCGGAGGCCATCTTCGGCAGCACCCGGTCCAATTGCTCCTGAGTGCCGTGCGCGAACAGGGTCGGCGCCAGCATCGAGGTGCCGTTGGCACTGGCCCGTCCGGGTGCACCGGCGCGGAAGTACTCCTCCTCGTAGACCACCCACTGCAGCAGGGTGGCGTCGCGTCCGCCGTACTTCTTCGGCCAGGCGATCACCGACAGCCCGGCGTCGAAGAGCACCTTGTCCCAACGGCGGTGCTGCTCGAAGCCCTCGGCGATGTCGTAGGAATGCGTGGGGAACTTGTCCCGGTTGTCGTTGAGGAACTGCCGGACCTCGGCCCGGAAGGCCTCGGTCTCGGCGTCGAAATTCAGATCCATCACGTCATCTCTCGTAATAGGGGCTTGACGACCTTGCCGCCGGGATTGCGTGGCAACGTCTCGAGGAAGGCCACCGAGCGCGGCGCCTTGAAGTTCGCCAGATGTTCACGGGCGTAAGCGATCACCGCGGCTTCGTCGAGCGCGGCGCCGGGCCTGCGCACGATGAAGGCCCGACCGACTTCACCCATCCGCTCGTCGGGCACCCCGATCACCGCCACGTCGGCCACGCCGTCGAGCCGGCTCAGCACCTGCTCGATCTCGGCGGGATAGACGTTGAAGCCGCCGCAGATGTACATGTCCTTGAGCCGGTCGGTGATCCGCAGATTCCCGGCCGCGTCGACGGTGCCGATATCGCCGGTGTGCAGCCAGCCGTCGGCGTCGATCGCCGCGGCGGTGGCCTCGGGGTCGTCGAGATAGCCGAGCATGATGTTGGCGCTGCGCAGCAGCACCTCGCCGGAGTCGTCCAGGCGTAGCTCGAAATCCCCGATCGGGCGCCCGCAGGTGGTGGCGACGGTGACGGCGTCGTCGTCGGCGCGGCACATGGTGCCGAACCCGCCGGACTCGGTGAGCCCGTAGGCCGTCAGCACGATGTCGATGTCGAGTTCGGCCTGCATCCGCTCGATCAGCACCACCGGCACGGTGGCGGCGCCGGTGACGGCGAACCGCAGCGAGGAAAGGTCGTAGCGGTCACGGTCGGGATGGTCCAGCAGGGTCTGATAGATCGTCGGCGGCCCGGGCAGCACGGTGATCCGGTGCTCCTCGATGGCCCGCAGCGCGCCGGCCGGGTCGAAGACGACCTGCGGGATCAAGGTGGCCCCGGTCTGCAGGCAGGCCAGGATTCCGGCCTTGTAGCCGAAGTTGTGGAAGAACGGGTTGATGCACAGGTAGCGGTCGGCCGCGGTCATCTGGCCGCACTGTGCCCAGGCCGCCGGCCCGGCCAGCGACTGCCGGTGTGCGCACAGCACGCCTTTGCTGCGGCCGGTGGTCCCGGAGGTGAACAGGATGTCGGAGAGGTCGTCGGGTGCGACGGCCGCCGCGCGCGCATCGACGTCGGCGGCCGGCACCGCGGCCCCGGCGGCGATGAACTCGTCCCAGGATGCAGCGGCTTCGACGTCGTCTTCCTGGACGGGAATCCGCACCACGCTCTGCAGGTCCGGCAACTGTGCCCGGTCGAGTTCGGCGAGCCGGTCGGCCTTGAGGAACCGGCCCATGCCGACCAGTACCTTGGCATTGCTGCGGGCCAGGATGTCGGAGGCCTCCGCCGCGGTGTAGCGGGTGTTCAGCGGCACCAGGACGCCCCCGGCGTAATGGGTGCCCAGGCAGGTGATGACCCAGTGCCAGGTGTTCGGCGACCACAGCCCGACCCGGTCGCCCGGTTCGACGCCGAGGGCGATCAGGGCCGCGGCGGCCCGGCGGACCTCGTCGCGCAGCTGCGCGTAGGTGAAGCGGGCGGACTCGGTGACCAGGGCGTCGTGGTCCGGGAGCGTGTGCGCGATGTGGTCGAGGGCCGCAGGAGTGGTCTGCGGATCGCTGATCATGAGGGCTCCCGACTCGGGCTAACAAAGCAAGTGCTTGGTAGGTTAGCCTACAAGGGTGCAAGCAGTCGAGGAGTTCCGGGCTGAGGTCCGCGCATGGCTGGCCGACAATCTGGTCGGGGAGTTCGCCGAGCTCAAGGGCCTCGGTGGCCCCGGGCGCGAGCATGAGGCGTTCGAGGAGCGGATGGCGTGGAACCGCCATCTGGCCGACGCCGGCCTGACCTGTCTGGGGTGGCCGACCGAGCACGGTGGTCGCGGCCTGTCGGTCGCCCACCGGGTGGCGTTCTACGAGGAGTACGCCCGCGCCGACGCGCCCGACAAGGTCAACCATCTCGGTGAGGAACTGCTGGGGCCGACGCTCATCGCGTTCGGCACACCCGAGCAGCAGCAGCGTTTCCTGCCCGGCATCCGCAACGTCACCGAACTGTGGTGCCAGGGCTACTCCGAACCGGGCGCCGGATCCGACCTGGCCAACGTCGCCACCACCGCCGTCCTCGACGGCGGGGCTCAGCAGTGGATTATCAACGGCCAGAAGGTCTGGACCTCGCTGGCGCACCTGTCGCAGTGGTGCTTCGTGGTGGCCCGCACCGAGAAGGGCTCTAAGCGGCACAACGGCCTGTCCTACCTGCTGGTCCCGCTGGACCAGCCCGGGGTCCAGATCCGCCCGATCGTGCAGCTGACCGGCACCTCGGAGTTCAACGAGGTGTTCTTCGACGACGCGGTCACCGACGCCGACCTGGTGGTCGGCGAGCCCGGCGACGGCTGGAAGGTCGCGATGGGCACGCTCACCTTCGAGCGGGGCGTCTCGACCCTGGGCCAGCAGATCCGCTACGCCCGCGAACTGTCCTCGCTGGCCGAACTCGCGCAGCGCAACGGCGCCGCCGACGACCCGCTGATCGCCGAGCGCCTGACCCGCTCCTGGGTGGGGCTGCGGGTGATGCGGTCGTACGCGATGGCCACCATGGATGTCGAACAGCCCGGGCAAGACAATGTGTCAAAACTGTTGTGGGCCAACTGGCATCGCGACCTGGGCGAGCTCGCCATGGACGTGATCGGGCACGACTCGATGGTGCTGGCCGACGGCGAATTCGACGAGTGGCAGCGGCTCTACCTGTTCACCCGCTCCGACACCATCTACGGCGGGTCGAACGAGATTCAGCGCAACATCATCGCCGAGCGGGTTCTCGGCCTACCCCGGGAGGCAAAGGGATGAGCTCGGCCGATATCTCCAAGGATCTGTCCAAGGCGCCGGAAGAGATCGCCGGACACGGACTGCTCAAGGGCAAGACGGTCCTGGTGACCGCCGCCGCCGGCACCGGGATCGGTTCCACCACCGCGCGCCGCGCACTGCTCGAAGGCGCCGACGTGGTGGTGTCGGACTTCCACGAGCGCCGGCTCGGCGAGACCCGCGACGAACTGGCCGGCCTCGGGCTGGGCCGGGTCGAAGCGGTGGTCTGCGACGTCACCTCCACCGCCGCGGTCGACGCACTGATCGAGACCGCCGTGGCGAAGATGGGCCGGCTCGACGTACTGGTCAACAACGCCGGCCTCGGTGGGCAGACCCCGGTCATCGACATGACCGACGACGAGTGGGACCGGGTACTCAACGTCACGCTCAACTCGGTGATGCGGGCGACCCGTGCCGCGCTGCGCTACTTCCGCGATGCACCGCACGGCGGGGTGATCGTCAACAACGCGAGCGTATTGGGCTGGCGCGCACAACATTCCCAGTCGCACTATGCCGCCGCCAAGGCCGGTGTGATGGCCCTGACCCGCTGCAGTGCGATCGAGGCCGTCGAGTACGGGGTGCGGATCAACGCCGTCTCGCCGTCCATCGCCCGGCACAAGTTCCTGGAGAAGACCAGCTCGGCGGAGCTGCTGGACCGGCTCGCCGACGACGAGGCGTTCGGCCGGGCCGCCGAGCCGTGGGAGATCGCCACCACCATCGCGTTTCTGGCCAGTGACTACTCCAGCTACCTGACCGGCGAAGTCGTCTCGGTTTCCAGCCAGCGCGCCTGATGCCATGACGCGCCGAGACGAACTCCTGAACCTGGCTGCGGCGATGATCGCCGAGCGTGGCCTGCGTGCCACGACCGTGCGTGACATCGCCGACGCCGCAGGAATTCTCTCGGGCAGTCTGTACCACCACTTCTCCTCCAAGGAGGAGATGGTCGACGAGGTGCTGCGCGATTTTCTGGACTGGTTGTTCGCCCGCTACCAGCAGATCATCGATTCCGAGTCCGATCCGCTCGAGCGGTTCAAGGGGCTGTTTCTGGCCTCGTTCGACGCGATCGAACACCGGCACGCCCAGGTGGTGATCTACCAGGACGAGGCCAAGCGGTTGTCGGCCCAGGAGCGGTTCTCCTACGTCGATGAACGCAACCGCCAGCAACGTAAGATGTGGCTCGACGTGCTGGCGCAGGGCGTTGCCGCGGGTTGTTTCCGACCCGATCTGGACGTCGACCTCGTCTACCGCTTCATTCGTGACACCACCTGGGTATCGGTGCGCTGGTACAAACCGGGTGGACCACTGACCGCCGAGCAAGTCGGCAACCAATACCTCGCCATCGTCCTGGGCGGCATCGCCGCTGCGGAGACCAGCAAAGAAGGAGTCTGAAATGGCCGCTGAAGTATCTGAGGCTTACGTCATCGATGCCGTGCGCACCGCGGTCGGCAAGCGCAACGGGTCGCTGGCCGGGATCCATCCGATCGACTTGGGCGCGTTGGCTTTCAACGGTCTGCTGGACCGGGTCGGGATCGACCCGGCCGCCGTCGACGACGTGGTGGTGGGCTGTGTGGATGCGGTCGGCGGCCAGGCCGGCAACATCGGCCGGCTGGCCTGGCTGGCTGCCGGCTACCCGGAGGGCGTGCCCGGGGTGACCGTGGACCGGCAGTGCGGTTCGTCGCAGCAGGCGATCTCCTTCGGCGCCCAGGCCATCATGAGCCGCACCGCGGACCTGATCGTCGCCGGCGGCGTGCAGAACATGAGCTGGATCCCGATCTCCTCGGCGATGGTCGTCGGTGAGCAGTTCGGCTTCACCTCGCCGACCAACGAGTCCAAGAAGTGGCTGGCACGCTACGGCGACGCCGAGGTCTCGCAGTTCCGTGGCGCCGAGGCGATCGCCGAGCGCTGGGACATCTCCCGCGAGGACATGGAGCGGTTCGCGCTGCAGAGCCACCAGCGGGCGTTCGCCGCGATCGCCGAGGGCCGCTTCGACAACGAGATCATCCCGGTCAACGTGGACGGCACCGAGTTCCGCACCGACGAGTGCCCGCGTGAGTCCACCCTGGAGAAGATGGCCGGCCTCAAGACCCTCATCGAGGGGGGCCGGTTGACCGCGGCGGTGTCCAGCCAGATCTGTGACGGGTCCGCGGCGGTGCTGCTGGCCTCGGAAAGCGCAGTACAGGCGCACGGTCTCAAGCCGCGTGCCCGGATCCACCACATCAGCGCCCGCGGTGACGACCCGGTGATCATGCTGACCGGCCCGATCCCGGCCACCCGCTACGCGCTGGAGAAGACCGGGCTGAGCATCGACGACATCGACGTCGTTGAGATCAACGAGGCGTTCGCCTCGGTCGTGCAGGCCTGGAACAAGGAGTTCCCGATCGACCCGGCCAAGGTCAACCCCAACGGCGGGGCGATCGCGCTCGGTCACCCGCTGGGGGCCACCGGAGCCAAGCTGTTCACCACCATGCTCAACGAGCTCGAGCGCACCGGTGGTCGGTACGGCCTGCAGACGATGTGTGAAGGCGGTGGCACCGCTAACGTCACCATCATCGAACGGCTCGACGGCTAAAATTCCGGGTTATGGCAGTGACGACGACGGAGACGCCCGCGGGTCGCAAGATCCGCGGGCTGGACGCCGAGCAGCGCCGCGCCCAGCGCCGTACGCAGCTCTTGGACGCAGCATTCGACTTGTTTGCCCGAGACGGGTACACCAACACCTCGATCGAGCAGATCTGCCAGACGGCCTACGTGGGCAACAAGGCGTTCTACGAACTGTTCGACAGCAAGGAAGACTGCTTCCTGGCGTTGCTGAGTGAGATCGGTGAGCGCATCAAGGAGCAGGTCTCCGAAGAGCTGAAGGACGCGGTGGACGACACCGAAGAGGGGACCGCGCGGCGGGTTCTGACGGTGTTCGCGCGGGCACTGGTCGAAGACCCGCGGGTCGCGGTGGTGTCGTTTCGGGAGTGCACCGGAATCTCCCAGCGCGTCGAGGACCTACGTCGGGAGAACCGGCAGTGGGCGGCCGCGGCATTGGAAGCGTTCTGGCGCAGCCACGCGAAAACCGGGGACGTCGTCGACTACCGGGCGATGGCGGTGGCCACCGTCGGGGGACTGTTCGAGACCATCGCCGACTTTCTACACCCGAGTGACCCGGCGCGGTCGATGGACGACCTGACTCGCGATCTCGCGGCCTTCGTGATCGCGGTCGGCAGAGGAATCCACCAGCGTAGTTAACCGGCGATCCCGGTGATGATGTCATCGACCGTTCGCTGGGCCAACACGTCCAGATCGGCGCGCGGGGTACCCCGCAGCGGGCCGCGCAGGGCCAGTTCGGCGAACCCGTGCACTGCCGACCAGCACGGCCACTCCGCTCCGGCGCGCCGATTCGGTTGCAGGGCACCGGCGTCCATCATCGCATCGAGGGCTTCGACCAACGCCTGGAACGGCGACGGGACGGGGCCGTCGCCGAGGGCCGCGGAGCCGGAGCCGAAGAAGGCCACGCTGAACCAACCGGGCTCGTCGAGGGCGAACCCGATATAGCCCAGGCCCACGGCACGTAGCCGCCGGCGGGCCCGGTGCTGCGGGGTCCCGCGCGGGTGCGACGGGGCCAGCATGCGGGACGCCATCCGGTCCCCGATCGCGACGGCCACCGCCTGCAGCAATGCCTCACGATCGGCGAAGTGGCGATAGGCGGCATTGGGGGACACGCCCGCGCGCCGCGTCGCCGCCCGCACGGTCAGCGCCTCCGGGCCACCGGTGCGCGTGAGTTCCAGGCCGGCGTCCACCAGTGCTGTGCATAGATCGCCGTGGTGATATCCGGACTTCGTGCCGACCAACTCTTGACAGTCCCCTCGCGTAGAAGTGTACGGTGTCAACATAGTAGATGTGGACGCTGTACACATGGAGATGGGGTAAGTGAGATGGGTGCTGTCGAGGTCGGTTTGAAGACGATCAACCTGGTATGCGTGCCGACCGTCGAGCAGGACAGGGCGGTCGCGTTCTACGAGGCGCTGGGCTTCGAGAAGCGCACCGACGAGGCGTTCGGCGACGGGTACCGCTGGATCGAGGTCTACCCGCCCACCGGCGGGACCGGTATCGCGCTGGCCCCGCCGCCGCCCGACAGCGGGCCGGTCACAGCCGTCGACACCGGCATCACGTTGAACACCGATGACATCGACGCCACCCATGCCGCCATGCGCGACCTCGGCGTCGACGTCGACGACCAGGTGTCCCGGATGGGCGACCCCGTCCCGCCGCTGTTCATGTTCCGTGACCCGACCGGGCACACCCTGATGGTCGTCGAGGTCTGACCGGGCGGCTCAGCCGACGCGGCTGAGGTGCTTGAGGGCGGACCGTGCGGCGTGAAAACCGCACATGCCGTGCGCCCCCGGTCCGGGAGGCGTTGCCGCCGAGCAGATGTAGCTCCCCGGTATGCCCAGCGAATAGGGGTTCAGCGTGGTGCGGGGTCCGAATACCAGTTGCCGGATGTCCTTGGCGCCGGTGATGATGTCACCGCCCACGTAGTTGGGGTTGTAGACCGACATCTCGGTCGTCGACCGCACCGCCTGCCCGACGATCCGGTCGCGGAACCCCGGGGCGAATCGCTCGATCTGGCTGATGATCGCCGCGGTCGCGTCGCCGGTGTAGCCGTGCGGCACATGGGCGTAGGTCCACACCGGCACGATGTCGCCCGCCGCCCGACCCGGGTCGGCCAGATACTGCTGCCCCACCAATACGAACGGGCGCTCCGGCATTCTCCCGGCGTGGATGTCCCGTTCGGTGGCGGCGAGTTCGGCGTAGTCGCCGCCGAGGTGGACGGTGCCGGCCCGGTGTGCCTCGGGGTTGGTCCAACCGACTCCGCCCTCGACGGCGAAGTCCACCTTGAAAGCGCCCGGACCGTGCCGGAATCTGCGGTAGGCGCGCGACACCCGCGCGGGCAGCAGGTCGCCGAGGATATCGGCGACCGCGCCGGGTGCGAGGTCGAACAGCGTCACATCGGTGCGCGGCAGCTGAGTGGCGGACTCGACCCGGACCCCGGTCTCGATCTTGCCGCCCAGATCGACCAATAGATCCACCAGCGCATCGGTGATCGATTGCGAGCCGCCGGCAGCGACCGGCCAACCGTACCGGTGGCCGGCGGTGATGATACCGATACCGATGGCTGCGGTCATCGGATAGTGCAACGGCCGGAAGGTATGCGCCGCAACGCCACCGAACAGTGCCCGGGCCCCCTCGGTGCGGAACAGTCGTGCCACGGCGGATGCGGGCAGCACGGTCGGTGCCCCGAACCGGGCCAACGCCAACGGGTGATCCGGTACCCGCAACAGGGGGCCGGTGATCGCGGACGACAGGGCGTCGAACCGTTCTGCGGACGGGCCGAACAGCAGTCGCCAGCGCCGACCGTCGGCGCCGAGGCCGGCGGCGGTGTCGTCGACCGAACGATGCAGGATCCCGGCGGTGCCGTCGTCCAACGGGTGTGCGCAGTCGATCTCCGGCCAAAGCCAGCGCAGGCCGCGACGCTCCAGATTCAAGCCGTTGAGGAAAGGGGAGCCGACAGCCATCGGGTGAATCGCAGAGCAGTGGTCGTGGAGCAGTCCGGGGACGATCGCCTCGCTCGATCGGGCGCCGCCGCCGACCTCGTCGGCCGCCTCCAGCACCGTGACGTCGACGCCTTCGGCCGCCAACGTGACCGCGGCGGCGAGCCCGTTGGGCCCGCCGCCCACCACGACCGCGGATGTCACGCGGACGCGCCCTGACGGCGCCGACGGTGGCGGCCGGTGTGGGCGGCCCCTCCCGACAGGGTCCAGGTGACCTGGGTCGGGATCGGCCCGTTCGGCAGCCACGGTTGCTCGGCGACCGCGTCGGCGACCTTCCAGGTGCCCCGCTCCGTCACCCCCAACGCCGCATCGATCACCTGATAATGCTGCACCGTGCTGGCCCACGCCTGCGACTCGACCCAGACGACCACCAGTTCGCCCGGCTCGAACCCGGCCTCGCGTTGCACGGCGGCGACCATCTCCGCGTTATGCAGGTGACCGTCACCGAAGTTGAATCCGATCAGCGAGTTACACGCGAACTCCGCTTCCCGAACGGTGCGTGAATCGATGTCGGCGAGATTCTTCAGCAGCACCGAGAACAATCCCCGCCCCTGACTGTGCATGGCCCGCCAGGCGATCGCCTGCTGGGTGGTGATCTCGGCCCAGATCGGTTCGTAGCCGAAGTCGACGAACTGGTCCACGAGATTCTTCGCCGGGCGGGTGACGCTGTTCAGTTTCGCCTCGGCACCCGGCGCGAACGCCCACACAGCCGACGCCCAGTTGCCGGAGTACTGGCGCAGTGACGGCAGGAAGGACACCTTGTCCGGGCGGAAATTGCCCAGCACCGGGAAGAACAGCAGGGCCGCCACGATGGCCAGCGTCAGCCACGGCGAGGACATGTCACCGACCGCATAGCCGTCACCGGCCGGGAAACCCAGGAACAGAAAGACCGTGGCATAGGCGAAGACCGCATTCCATTCCAGCGGCACCGCCAGCGGGAAGGTGGAGATGATGAACAGGTGGAAGCAGACCATCAACGCCGCCGCCGCCAGGGTCAGCCGTACGTCGGTGGAGAAGAGCAGGACCAACGGGGTGATGACTTCGACGGTCGTACCGAGGACGTGCGCCATCGCCTCGGCAGTCCGCGACGGACGCAGATCGCGGGGAAAATCGCGGTACTGCAAGCGTTTCAGCGCATTGAACGGCACCAGCGGAGTGTTGCTGATCATCGGCGGGATGACATTGGCGAAGTGCTTGCCGAACTTCGAGACACCGGCGCCCACCCACACCACCACGATCAGCAGCTTCAACGCGACGATCATGTCGGTGAAATGCGAGAACGGCAGCGCGGCGAAGAAGAACAGTGCGGGCAGGTACTGCTCGCCTCGAGCCGCCAGGAATACTGTCTTGTCCCGCAGTCCGATCACGATGAGCAACACGATGATCGTGCCGAGCAATACCGGGGACACCAATCCGGAGGCGTTGTGCGGCCGGGCCTGCGCGAGCGAGTCGCAGTACTTTCCCGGACCGGTGAGTGCGGCGGCGAGGACCGCCAGCAACAGCAGATAGACGGCGACGTCGAATCGGGTACGGCGGTCACCGGCGGTGAACGGCACCCATGACCACGGCCGCAACCGAATCGTTCCCGGCTTCGCCCAGAACAGTATTCCGCCGGTCATCGGTTTGACCTTGCCGCACAACGGCCCCCACGCACCCGCCACGCCGACGGCTTCGAGCAGCACGGTCCACAGGATCACCTTCTGATAGACGATCGGCTCGTTCCACCACTGCGACACGTGCCAGAAGGCCGGCAGGCCCGAGGTGGCCGTCGCGACGGTGATGCCGCCGAGCACGAAGAAGAAGAGCAGTTTGGACAGGTAGATCGCGTGCACCATGCGCGGCGACCCGAACCCGTGATCCACCCAGTTCGTGGCGAGTATCCGAACACGCTCCATCAGGGGTTTGGCGAGGAATTCGTCCGGATCGACGTCGGGCAGGTCCGGCGTGGTTAGCCCCATGATTGCGCTCCTTCTTCTTGAGGTTCAGGCGGTGTGGCTGTCGCGGCTGCGCAGTGTCGGCTTGTCGATCTTGCCGATCGGATTCTTGGGAAGATCGTCGATGATCGTGATTGCCACCGGCCGTTTGTATTTCGAGAGCGAACGCTGCAGATGGGCAGCGATCCCCTCGACGTCGTCGGTGGCGCCCGGCTTCAGGGAGACGTAGAGCACCGGAACTTCGCCGTACACCGGATTCGGCCGGCCGATCACGGCGGCCTCCATGACCCCGGGGAGTCGGTAGACGACGCTCTCGATCTCCTTCGGGTAGATGTTCTCGCCGCCGCGGATGATCATGTCCTTGGCCCGATCCACCAGCACCAGATAGCCGTCCTCGTCGACGCGCCCGACGTCCCCGGTGTGCAACCAGCCGTCGACGATCGTCTTCGCCGTCTCCTCGGGCCGGTTGAGATAGCCGCGCATGACGTTGGGGCCCTTGATCAGTACCTCGCCGGTCTCGCCGGCCGCCACCTCGCTGCCGTCGGGGCCCACCACCCGGATCTGCTGTCCGGGCAGCGGCAGCCCGACGGTCCCCGCCTTGCGGATTCCGTGCAACGGGTTTCCGGTGCTGGCGCAGGTCCCCTCGGACAACCCGTAGCCTTCGATGATCGGTGTGCCGTAGCGGGATTCGAATGCGGCGAGCAATTCCACACTGGCCGGTGCCGCCCCGCAGACGGCAAAACGCAGGCTGGACGTATCGGGCCGGATCTCGTCGGGCAGATTGCACAGCATCGTGTAGATGGTGGGTACGGCCGAGAAATAGGTGGGCCGGTGGCGCTCGACGAGTCCGAAGAACGCGTCCGGGCTGAACCGGCCGGCGATGACGGTGCTGCCGCCGGCAAGCAGCGGTGACAACACGCTCACCACGATGCCGTTGACGTGGAACAGCGGCAGTATGAGCAGGCTGCGGTCGGCGCCGGTCAACTCGAATGCCTCGATCACCATGTCGCACATCGCGATCAGGTTGGCGTGGCTGAGCATCACGCCCTTCGGACGACCGGTGGTGCCGCTGGTGTAGATGAGCAGGGCCAGCGTCTGGCCGTCCTGCCCGGTAGGGCCGGTGTCGGCGGTCGGGTCGCCGTCGGAGAGTTCCCTGGGAGTCACCGTCGGAACGGGTGCCGATGCGAGCGGCTCGCCGGCGATCAGCAGCGCTGCACCGGCGTCGCCGATCTGGTAGCCGACTTCGTCGGCCACCAGGGACGGATTGACGGGGGTGACCGCGGCGCCGATTCGCCAGGCCGCGAAGAGCGCCACGACGAACTCGATGCTGTTGGGCAGCATGACGGCCACGACGTCGCCGGCTGATATGCCGCGTTCGCGCAGCGTTACCGCGGCACGCTGCACGGCGGTGAGTAACTCCGCGTTGGTAAGGCTCATCCGATCGTCGGCAACCGCCGAACCCGCCGGAGCCTGTCCGGCGCGGAGATCCGGTAGTGCGCTGAGTTTCATAACCGTTCCTGACCGGCCGTGGCCTTCGTGAGATTCATGGAAACTAATTTGCGTGCTGCCCTCGGCGCTATGTTTCGCGGCGATCATGTCTGGGATCGCAGTTGTCTCCCGGCAACAAGTAATCGGACTGAACGGCGTGCTCAGCTGTAGATCGGGTTCTACGATTTGTTCATGGCGGAGCCTGAGTCGGTGGGGGCCGCTGCGATCGCCCATTCTGCGGCGGCCATCGCGGCGCGATTGTCCGGTCGCATCGATGACGTCACCGCGGCCATCTACCAGCACCTGGTTGACGAGATCTCCGAACTGCGCGGGGACCCCCAGCTGCTGGACCTGTTGCGGGACAGCACCGAGGGCAACGTCGACACGTTGTTTTCGGCCCTTCGCCACGACATACCGATCACCAATGTCGAGCCCCCGACCGCCGCGCTCGAATATGCGCGGCGGTTGGCCCAGCGCGGCGTGTCGGTCAATGCACTGGTCCGCGCCTACCGGCTCGGTCAGCAGACCCTGCTCGGCGTGGTGCTGGACGAGGTCCGCGACACCGGCCTGGACCCGCAACGCAGCCTGGACATGCTCCGCCAGATCACCGTCACGACCTTCAACTACATCGACTGGATCTCACAGCAGGTGATCGCCACCTATCAAAGCGAACGCGATCGGTGGCTGGAGACGCAGAACAGTACGCGAGCACTGCGGGTCGGTGAGCTGTTGGAGACCGACACCGACGTCGCCGACGTCGACGCGACCAGTGCTGCGATCGGATATCCGCTGCGCCGATCACACCTCGCCGTGGTCATCTGGTGCCGCGAGACCGGCCAGGGTGACGAACTGGGCCGGATGGAGCGATTCATCCGTGACCTGGGCGAGAATCTGGGAAGCCACGGTGCGCCGCTGTTCGTGGCGGCGGACACGGTGACCGCCTGGGGCTGGATTCCGCTCACCGCCGCCGCCACCGACGATGCGGTGACGTGCGCGCGCCGGTTCGCCGAACGGCATCCCCAGCTCCCGTCGCTGGCCATCGGCGATCCGCTCTCCGGTGTCGACGGTTTCCGGCACTCCCATCGGCAGGCGGTGGCCGCGCACACCGTTGCACTGGCCGCAGGTGGGCAGGATCAGCGCGTCGTCGCCAACGCCGATCCGGGCCTGGCCGTGGCGGCACTGCTCAGCGAGAACCTGACCGCGGCACGGGGATGGGTCTGCGATGTCCTCGGCCCGCTCGCGTCGACCACGGAGAGCGACCAGCGACTGCGGGAGACGTTGCGGGTCTTCCTGCAGGCCGGCTCAAGCTACAAGGCTGCCGCCGCGGAACTGAACATGCATTTCAACACGGTGAAATACCGGGTTCAGCGGGCCGAGCAGCGACGTGGCCGCCCGATCGACGATCGCATCGAGGTGGAACTGGCGCTGGTGCTCTGCCACTGGCTTCACAGCGCGGTATTGCGCTGAGCCCTCGAGTTCTTCCGCACGTCGTCGATCGCGTGGTATCCGCTGATCGCAGCGGGCAACAGGATGGGCCACAGGACCAACACCAGGACCAAGGCGATGGGGGCGAGATTAAGGATCATGACCGACTTCGATTCTCCGCCTAGCGGATCGATGGAATGTTTCCGATCGAACGCGAGGCGTTGAATCTGGTTCTCGGTGTGGGCTTCTGGCTTCGCGTCCGCGCTGAAAGCTATCCAGAAGACGGGTGAGCGACCATGTGGCGGGCCGACCAAGTCCGTCGCCGGCGTTGTTTCCCGACGACAAAGCGGTGACGGCGGCTCAGGGGCTGTCGATGAGCGTCGACGCGGCCCGCAGGTGTTCGACGGCGTCGGCGACGATCCCCTCGATCAGCTCAGCGCACGACGGCAGACTGTCCAGAATGCCGGCGACCTGCCCCGAGGCCAGCACGCCGGCTTCGGTGTTGCCTTCCACCAGGCCGGCTTTGAGCAGCATCGGGGTGTTGGCGGCCATCAGAACCTGCGACCAGGTCAGCTCTTTGCCGTGCCGCATCGCCAAGCCGTCACGGACCATGGTGGGCCAGCTCATCTGCGACATCTTCTTGAACTTGGCGGCATTGCGGATGGCGGCACTGAAACCACGTGCCCGCGAACCGCTTTCGAGCTTCTCCACCAGTTCGGTACGCAGCACCCGGTGTGGCATGCCGTCCACCCGGGTGGAGACCACGGTGCCGCTGAGGTCGGCGGCCAGGTAGCGCTGCTTGACCGCGTCGGGAACGGTGGAGTCGGATGTCAGCAGGAAGCGGGTGCCCATCGCGACACCGGTCGCACCGTAGGACAGTGCGGCGGCCAGACCCCGGCCGTCGAAGAAGCCGCCGGCGGCGATCACCTGCACACCGGTGCCGGCGACCGCATCGAGCACCGACGGCAGCAGCAGCGTGGTGGCGACCGGGCCGGTGTGCCCGCCACCTTCGCCGCCCTGCACGATCACCGCGTCGGCGCCCCAGGAAGCCACCTTCTTGGCGTGCTTGGCCGCGCCGACCGACGGGATGACCACCGCGCCGGACTCTTTGAGCTTGGCGATCAACTCGGCCTTGGGGGCCAGCGCGAACGACGCCACCTTGACGCCCTCGCGGATCATCAGATCCACCCGGTCGCCGGCGTCGGAGGCGTCGGCGCGGATGTTGACGCCGAACGGCTTGTCGGTGGCCGACTTCACCTTCGCGATGGCGGTGGCCAGTTCGTCGATCGTCATGGTCGCCGAGGCCAGGATGCCCAAGCCGCCGGCGTTGGCGGTGGCCGACACCAGTCGCGCCCCGGCCACCCAGCCCATCCCGGTCTGCACGACGGGATGGTCGATGCCGACCAGCTCGGTCAGCGGGGTCTTCAGCCGGCTCATTAGGAACGGACCTCTTTGTCCCGCAGCGACTTCGGGTCGATGACCTCGCGGATCAACCGCAGCTCCTCGACCTCGGGCAGTCGGGTCTTCGGGGCGTCGGCCAGGCCGTGGACCTCGAAGGTGGTGTTGTCGGTGACCTCGTCGGCAGTCACCCCCGGGTGCAGGGATACCGCACGCATCTGGTGTTCGGGGCCGCCGAAGTCGAATACCCCGAGGTTGGTCACCACCCCGCCGAGGTTGAAGAACCGGAACGCCGGGTTGGCCGGATCCACCTTGTCGTAACCGATTCCGGAGACGATGTCGACGCTGTCGCAGAACACCCGCGACGAGTGGGCACCCACCCAGTAGCTGGTGGTGTGGTTGATGGTGTTGCCCGGTGCGCCCCGCACCCCGAACATCTGCCGGGTCGGGTGCTGCAGCGGCCCGAACGCCGACAGGTTCTGGTTACCGTAGCGGTCGATCTGGTTGGCGCCCATGATCACATGGCGCCGGCCCCACGACAGGGTCTCGAAGACCCGGTTGAACGGCATCCAGCCCTCCAGCGGGCCGACCTTGCCGACCGCCGGGGTGTCGGCCAGGATGCGGGCTTCACCGTCGGTGAGCACCAGGTCGGGGGAGAAGGTCAGCCGGGCCAGTCGGGCGCCGATCAACGGCACCGTGGCCATGGGTGAGGCCATGATCTCTCCGGCGTCGCGGAACAACTCCGCGCAGGCGATCACGCAGATCTCGGCGCGGGTGGGTGAGTCGGTCATGCGAGTGCCTCCGCTCCGAATGCCTTGACGGCAGCCTGGTAGTCCTCTTCGCTGCCGGACAGGTAGGTGGCCTTGAACTCCGCCCAGGTCTCGTCGGACTTGGCGGCTTCGGCGTAATGCCGCTGGAACTTCTCGTCGCGCCCGTAATCGGCTGCGCCGATGGTGAAGTGGGCGCCGTTGGGGGCCTCGACCACCTTGTCCACCATCATCCGGTTGATGATCTGGGTCTGCGGCGAGGTGCTGGCGATCAATTCCTCGGTGGGCACGATCTTCTCCACCGACAGGAAGCGACGCTGTGCCGACATCAGGAACAGGTCGTCGAAATACGGGTCGATCCCGGTGTAGGCGGCGTTGCCGCGGGCGTCGCCGAGGTTCATGTGCACGAACGCGGCATCCAGGTTCAGCGCGGGCATCGCGACCAGCGTCTCGTGGCCGCCGCCGTCGGCGGCCGAGACCGGGTACGGCGAGGTGACGGTCTTGAGCTCGCCCTCCCAGAAGTCGATCACCGAGCTGCCCAGTCCCGCGCGGATCGGCAGGAACGGCAGTCGCTGGGCGGCGGCCTGCAGCCCGCAGCGCAGCATGCCCTCGTCCATCTCACGGGCCTCGATGGCGCCGGAGGTGCGGGCCTTGGCGAACCACGGGTCGTAGAACGGCGGGGAGTCCAGGGACACGAATCCGTAGTAGACCCGGCGGACCTTGCCCGCCGAGCACAGCAGGCCCAGATCCGGGCCCCCGTAGGTCACCACGGTGAGGTCCTTGACGTCGGTGCGCAGGATGGCGCGGACGAACGCCATCGGCTTACGGCGCGAACCCCAGCCGCCGATCCCGATCGTCATGCCGTCGCGCAGTTCGGCGACGGCTTCGTCGAGGGTGGTTACCTTGCCGCTCACTTCTTCCCCTTCTCGGTGCCGGCGAACGCGTCGCGGTGCTCGTCGGCGACGCCGGCGAGGTTGAGCTCGAAGGTAAACCCCTGCTCCATCCGGTAGCTGGAGTTGACCTTCTGCACGTCGATGAGATTCAGGGCCTCCTTGGCGGCCCGGATCACCCGGGTGTCCTTGGCGGCGATGTCGCGGGCCACCCGCAGTGCGGCTTCGTCGAGTTCGGCGCGCGGGACCACCTCGTGCACCGAGCCGTACCGGTGCAGGGTGTCGGCGTCCACGGTGGCCGCGGTGTAGAACAACCGGCGCATCATGTGCTGCGGCACCAGCCGGGACAGGTGGGTGGCGGCACCGAGTGCGCCGCGCTCCACCTCGGGCAGGCCGAACTTGGCGTCGTCGGACGCCACGATCACGTCGGCGTTGCCGACCAGGCCGATCCCGCCGCCGACGCAGAAACCGTTGACCGCGGCGATCACCGGCACCTCGCACTCGTAGACGGCCTTGAACGCCGCGAAGCAACCGCGGTTGGCGTCGATCAGCGCGGTGAAGCCCTCGGTGTTCTGCATCTCCTTGATGTCCACGCCGGCGTTGAAGCCGCGGCCCTCGGCCCGCAGGATCACCACGTGGGTGGCCATGTCCCGGCCGGCGGCGGTGATGACGTCGCCCAGCTCGAACCAGGCGCGGGAGGGCAGGGCGTTGACCGGGGGGAAGTCGACGGTGACCGCGACGATTCCCGGTTCGACGGTGGTTGTTGTGATCGGCATTCGAAAAAACCTGCGCTTTCCCTGTCGATTCGTAGGGCGGGGAATACCTGAGCTACCTAAGCAAGCACTTGCTTGGTACGCTAGCACAATGTCTGTTCCCAGGGCTGGCGCCCTCGATTTCGGATTGACCGGCAAAGTCGTTCTGGTGACCGGCGGAGTCCGCGGCGTCGGCGCGGGCATCAGCGCGGTCTTCGCCGAGCAGGGCGCGACGGTGGTGACCTGCGCGCGGCGCCCGGTCGAGGGCCTGCCGTATGAGTTCCATGCCTGCGACGTGCGCGATGACGAGGCGGTCAAGGGCTTGATCGACGCGGTCGTCGCCAAGCACGGCCGCCTGGATGTGGTGGTCAACAACGCCGGCGGCTCCCCACACGCACTGGCCGCCGAAGCCTCGGCCAACTTCAGCCGCAAGATCATCGAACTCAACCTGCTGGCCCCGCTGCTGGTCTCCCAGCACGCCAATGCCGTTATGCAAGCCCAGGACGCCGGCGGCGCGATCGTCAACATCACCAGCGTCAGCGGCCACCGGCCTTCACCGGGCACCGCGGCCTACAGCGCCGCCAAGGCCGGCGTCGACAACCTGACCGCCACGCTGGCCGTCGAGTGGGCACCCAAGGTTCGGGTGAACTCGGTCGTGGTCGGCATGGTCGAGACCGAGCAGTCCGAACTGTTCTACGGCGACGCCGAGTCCATGGCCGCCGTCTGCGCCACCGTGCCACTGGGACGGCTCGCCAAGCCCGCCGATATCGGTTGGGCCGCAGCTTTTCTCGCTTCCGACGCCGCCTCATACATCAGCGGTGCCAGCCTGGAAGCGCACGGCGGCGGCGAGCCGCCGGCCTACCTGCAAGCTACGAGCGCCAACAAATAAAGGAGAGAACACAGATGGGACTTCTCGACGGCCGCGTGGTCATCGTCACCGGAGCGGGCGGCGGCATCGGCCGGGCGCACGCACTGGCTTTCGCCGCTGAGGGCGCGCGGGTTGTCGTCAACGACATCGGTGTGGGCCTGGACGGTTCGCCCGCCGGTGGTGGGAGCGCGGCGCAGAGCGTGGTCGACGAGATCGTCGCCGCCGGTGGGGAAGCCGTGGCCAACGGCTCCAACGTCGCCGACTGGGAGCAGGCCGCCGCGCTGATCCAGACCGCGGTCGACACCTTCGGGGGCCTGGACGTGCTGGTCAACAACGCCGGCATCGTGCGCGACCGGATGTTCGCCAACACCAGCGAAGAGGAGTTCGACGCCGTCGTCGCCGTGCACCTCAAGGGGCACTTCGCCACCATGCGGCACGCGGCCGCCTACTGGCGGGCCAAGTCCAAGGCCGGCGAGACGGTGGACGCGCGGATCATCAACACCAGCTCCGGCGCCGGCCTGCAGGGCAGCGTCGGCCAGGCCAACTACTCGGCGGCCAAGGCGGGCATCGCCGCGATGACCCTGGTCGCCTCCGCCGAAATGGGTCGCTACGGGGTGACCGTCAATGCGATCGCCCCGTCGGCACGCACCCGGATGACCGAGACGGTGTTCGCCGACATGATGAACACTCAGGGCCAGGCGTTCGACGCGATGGCACCGGAGAACGTCAGCCCGCTGGTGGTGTGGCTGGGCAGCGTCGAGTCGCGGGACGTGACCGGCAAGGTGTTCGAGGTCGAGGGCGGCAAGATCCGGGTCGCCGAGGGTTGGGCGCATGGGCCGCAGGCCGACAAGGGCGCTCGCTGGGATCCCGCGGAACTGGGGCCGGTGGTCGCAGACCTGTTGGCCAAGGAACGGACTCCGGTGCCCGTCTACGGCGCCTGATCGCCAGGGTAGGTTCGAGGTTTTCTCGGTCGGAGAATTCACCGGATGGAACCCGTGATCAAATACAATCGAATATTGTGAGCGTAAATAAAAAGCCCCGGTTTCGCCGGGGTTTTTTATTCAATATGGTCGACTATCGTGGATAATCTGCCGCACCGATGCGGGCCCGGCGACGCGCGACCGGTCCCGAATTCGTGCCCTGGGTCATAGTGTGGGGCCGCCGTGACTGCGGCCACTTGCGGCGAGCGTTTGACGTCTCCGGGTTGCCATATATGCAGGTCAACGCCGTATTCACTCGCGTGATGCTGTCCCGGCGGGGTAAATGATCGCGATGCTTCGACAAGCTATGTCGAATATCACTCGCGGAGTATTGCTGTAATCGGGGTAACGCGGCTCGTGGTAATCACCAGGCTTTTGGGGTTCCTGTGACCCAACACGGGTAAGAATAGCGGTTCGCATACATTTGCGGGCATTGGCTTGTCTCCGGCGGAATGAGTAACTTCCCTGCTTGCGGACATTTTCCGCACCTCGATACGGGGTTTCGCATCGAATATTCAGGGGCAGGTAAGTGGTTCGCTCGCGCGGTAACAATGGTGTTCGCCGTTCTTATGGTCGACAGGCAATGGCGGCATCCAGCGCATTCGGTGCGGCACTGACCTTCGGTCTAATGCCATTGGCCAATCCGGCACCGGCCCACGCCGATGGCTTCTGGGACTTCTTCGGTATCGGGCCGAGCGACGATACGCCGGTATTCGACCCATTCGATCTGTCCACCTGGACTTTCACCGGCCCCTTGGACGAGGTGTTCGACGCGGACCACGCGCAGCAGTGGCAGGAGACGTTCTACCTGCCGTTGCACGACGCGATTCAGGACTGGATCAACAGTGACCTCGGTTCCGGGGTCAACGGGGCGATCAACATGTTGTTCGCGCCGTTGACCGAAGGTGCCTGTGGGTTGATCTGCAACGGTGCCGACGGTACGGAGTTCAATCCGGATGGTCAGACCGGTGGGTTGTGGTTCGGTGACGGTGGGAACGGCTGGAACTCGACCATCGAGGGTGTCGCCGGCGGCAACGGCGGGCTTGCCGGTGGCATCGGCAACGGTGGTGACGGTGGAGCCGGTGGCCTGGGAGCCGACGGTGGTAACGGTGGCCATGGTGGTGAGCACTGGGGCAACGGCGGTGACGGTGGTGCCGGCGGTGCGGGTACCGCATTCCTGGCTGGCGGCGACGGCGGCGACGGCGGCTCGTCGGGCCAGGCGCAGGACTACTTCGGGATGGGTGCCTGGGGTAACGGCGGTAACGGTGGCCGCGGTGGTGACGGCTGGACCGGACTCAACGGTGCCGACGCCGGTCTCGCCGGCGGCGCCGGTGGCCATGGTGTGGTCGGCGGCATGGCCGGCAACGGCGGCGCCGGTGGTGCGGGGTCGTCGTTCGTCGGGATCGGCGGCAACGGCGGTGCCGGCGGTGTGGGCGGCGCCGGTGGTAACGGCGGCAACGGCGCAGACGGGCTGAGTGGCGGATTCACCGGCGGTGGCATTGGCAGTGTCGACGGCGGTGCCGGCGCTGTGGGTGGCGCCGGTGGTAACGGTGCGGCCGGTGGCCGGGGTGGTCAGGGCGGTGCCGCCGGTTCTGGGGGCTCGGCCCATGGCGTCGCCGGGCTCGACGGTGACGGTGGCCGTGGCGGCAGTGGTGGTGTCGGAGGTGCCGGAGGCGCTGGCGCAGATGGCGGTGTGGTCGGTGCCGACGGCGGTAACGGCGGCGCCGGCGGTGCCGGTGGTCAGGCCGGCGCTGGTGGCGCGGCGGGTGGTGCCGGTGCTCGTGCGGGTGCCGATGGCGACGCCGGTGTGGGCGGTAATGGTGGTGCCGGTGGTCGGGGTGTTGATGGTGTCGATGGTGTTGCGGGTGCGGTCGATGGCACTGCCGGTGGCAACGGTGGTGCCGGTGGCTCGGGTGGCCTCGGTGGTCTGACCGCCGATGGCTTGGACCGGGCATCGCAGGGCGATGGCGGCGACGGTGGTGCCGGCGGTGCAGGCGGCGACGGCCTCGATGGCGGGTCCGGGACAAATGGTGGTGCCGGATCCGACGGTGACAACGGGACGGCCCTCTCGCCCAACGGCGGCAATGGCGGCGTCGGCGAAGACGGCACGGCCGGTGGCCGGGGCGGCAACGGTGGTGCGGGCGGTAACGGTGGTGCTGCCGGTGCGGGTGCCCGCGATGGCAACGCCGGGGCGGGCGGTGTCGGTGGTGCGGCCGGTGATGGTGGCGATGGCGGCAACGGTGGTGCCGGCGGCCAGGGTGGTAATGGTTTCGAGCAGGTCGGTGATGGCCTGGCCGGTGGCAATGGCGGCAGTGGTGGTGCCGGCGGCGACGGTGGTGCCGGTGGTTTGGCTGGAACCGTGGGCCGCGGTGGTCTCTCCGGCGACGGCTTGACTCAGGCTGCTGATGGTGCCGCGGGCACCGATGGCCGACAGGGTCTCGGTGGTGTCGGCGGTGACGCCGGGAATGGTGCTGATGGCACCGATGGTGCCGACGGTCGCGATGGTCTGAGCGACGGCAACACCTCCATCGACGGTGAAGCCGGCCAAGCTGGTGGCGCCGGCGGTAATGCCGGTGTCGGCGGTACCGGTGGCAGTGGCCGGGGTGGTCAGGCGGCTGATGGTGCCGATGGCGAAGCCGGCGTGGGCGGTAACGGTGGTGCCGGTGGTCGGGGTGCTGATGGTGTCGATGGTGTCGCGGGTGCCATCGATGGCACTGCTGGTGGCAATGGTGGTGCCGGCGGCTCGGGTGGCCTGGGTGGTCTGACCGCCGATGGCGTGAACCGGGCATCGCAGGGTGATGGCGGCAACGGTGGCGCCGGCGGTGCCGGCGGTGCTGGCCTGTCGGGTGCTGCCGGGACTCAGGGTGGTGTCGGTGCCGACGGTGCTGAAGGCGCCGCGTCGTCGATCAACGGTGGCAACGGTGGCGTCGGTGAAGACGGCACCGATGGTGACCGTGGTGGCGATGGTGGTGCGGGCGGCAACGGTGGTGCCGCTGGCACGGGTGCCCGTGACGGTGTCGCCGGGGCTGGTGGTGTCGGTGGTGCGGCCGGTGATGGTGGCGATGGCGGCGATGGTGGTGCCGGCGGCCGGGGTGGTGATGGTTTCGAGCAGGTCGGTGACGGTCTGGCTGGTGGCAATGGCGGCAGTGGTGGCGCCGGTGGTGATGGTGGTGCCGGTGGCGCGGCTGGAACCGTGGGCCGTGGTGGACTCTCCGGAGACGGCTTGACTCAAGCTGCCGATGGTGCCGCGGGCACCGATGGTCGGCAGGGTCTCGGTGGTGTCGGTGGTAACGCCGGCGACGGTGCTGATGGCACCGATGGTGCCGACGGCCGTAATGGTTTGACCGACGGCAACACGTCGGTCGATGGTGAAGCCGGCCAGGCCGGTGGTGCTGGCGGCAATGCGGGTGTCGGTGGTGTCGGTGGCAGTGGCCGCGGTGGGCAGGCGGCTGATGGTGCCGATGGCGACGCGGGTATCGGTGGCACTGGTGGTGCCGGTGGTCGGGGTGCTGATGGTGTTGATGGTGTTGCGGGTGCGATCGATGGCACCGCTGGCGGTAATGGTGGTGCCGGGGGATCGGGTGGCCTTGGTGGTCTGACCGCTGACGGCCAGGCGCGTGGCCTGCAGGGTGATGGCGGCAACGGTGGTGCCGGCGGTGCAGGCGGTGCCGGCCTGTCGGGTGCTTCGGGGACTCAGGGTGGTGTTGGTGCCGATGGTGCTGAAGGCACCGCGTCGTCGATCAACGGCGGCAATGGTGGCGTCGGTGAAGACGGCACCGATGGTGAACGCGGTGGCAATGGTGGTGCGGGCGGTAACGGTGGTGCTGCCGGTGCGGGTGCCCGTGATGGTGTCGCCGGTGTTGGTGGTGTCGGTGGTGCTGCCGGTGATGGTGGCGACGGCGGCGATGGTGGTGCCGGCGGCCACGGTGGCAATGGTTTCGAGCAGACCGGTGACGGTCTGGCCGGCGGCAACGGCGGCAGTGGTGGCGACGGCGGCGACGGCGGTGCCGGTGGCGAGGCCGGAACCGCGGGCCGCGGTGGACTCTCCGGCGACGGCTCGACTCAAGCTGCCGATGGCGAGGCCGGCACCGATGGCGCCCAAGGTGTTGGTGGTGTTGGTGGTGACGCCGGGAATGGTGCTGATGGCACCGATGGTGCCGACGGTCGTAATGGTTTGACCGATGGCAACACCTCGGTTGATGGTGAAGCCGGCCAGGCCGGTGGTGCCGGTGGCGATGCCGGTGTCGGCGGTGTTGGTGGCAGTGGCCGCGGTGGTCAGGCGGCTGATGGTGCCGATGGTGAAGCCGGCGTGGGCGGTAACGGTGGTGCCGGTGGTCGGGGTGCTGATGGTGTCGATGGTGTTGCGGGTGCCATCGATGGCACTGCAGGTGGCAATGGTGGCGCTGGGGGATCGGGTGGTCTGGGTGGTCTGACCGCTGACGGCCAGGCGCGTGGCCTGCAGGGTGATGGCGGTAACGGTGGTGCCGGTGGTGCCGGCGGTGCTGGTCTTTCGGGTGCTGCGGGCACCAATGGTGGTGTCGGTGTCGATGGTGCTGAAGGCACCGCGTCGTCGATCAACGGTGGCAATGGTGGCGTCGGTGGCGACGGCACCGATGGTGAACGCGGTGGTAGCGGTGGCGCGGGTGGCAACGGCGGTGCTGCTGGCGCGGGTGCCCGTGATGGTGTTGCCGGTCTTGGTGGTGTCGGTGGTGCTGCCGGTGATGGTGGCGACGGCGGCGATGGTGGTGCCGGCGGCCACGGTGGTAATGGTTTCGAGCAGACCGGTGACGGCTTGGCCGGGGGTAACGGCGGCAGTGGTGGCGCCGGCGGCGACGGCGGTGTCGGTGGTCTCGCCGGGACCGTGGGCCGCGGTGGACTCTCCGGCGACGGCTTGACGCAGGCTGCTGATGGCGAAGCGGGCACCGATGGCGTTCAAGGTGTTGGTGGTGTCGGTGGTGACGCCGGTAACGGTGCTGATGGCACCGACGGCGCCGACGGCCGTAATGGTTTGACCGATGGCAACACCTCCATCCACGGTGAAGCCGGCCAAGCCGGTGGTGCCGGTGGCAATGCCGGTGTCGGGGGTGTTGGTGGTAGCGGTCGGGGTGGTCAGGCTGCTGATGGTGCCGATGGCGAAGCGGGTATCGGCGGTAACGGTGGTGCCGGTGGCCGGGGTGCTGACGGCGCCGACGGTATTGCGGGTGCAATCGATGGCACCGCTGGCGGTAATGGTGGTGCCGGTGGCTCGGGTGGTCTGGGTGGTCTGACCGCCGATGGCTTGGACCGGGCATCGCAGGGCGACGGCGGCAATGGTGGTGCCGGCGGAGCCGGTGGCGACGGCCTCGATGGCGGGTCCGGGACAAATGGTGGTGCCGGATCCGACGGTGACAACGGGACGGCCCTCTCGCCCAACGGCGGCAATGGCGGCGTCGGCGAAGACGGCACGGCCGGTGGCCGGGGCGGCAACGGTGGTGCGGGCGGTAACGGTGGTGCTGCCGGTGCGGGTGCCCGCGATGGCAACGCCGGGGCGGGCGGCGTCGGTGGTGCGGCCGGTGATGGTGGCGACGGCGGCGATGGTGGTGCCGGCGGCCACGGTGGTAATGGTTTCGAGCAGGTTGGTGACGGCCTGGCTGGTGGCAACGGCGGCAGTGGTGGCGCCGGCGGCGACGGTGGCGCAGGTGGCGAGGCGGGAACCGTCGGCCGCGGTGGACTCTCCGGCGACGGCCTGACTCAGGCTGCTGATGGTGCCGCGGGCACCGATGGCCGGCAGGGTCTTGGTGGTGTTGGTGGTAACGCCGGTAACGGTGCTGATGGCACCGACGGCGCCGACGGTCGTGATGGCCTGACCGATGGCAATACCTCCATCCATGGTGAAGCCGGTCAAGCCGGTGGCGCCGGCGGTAATGCCGGTGTCGGCGGTGCCGGTGGTAGCGGTCGCGGTGGTCAGGCGGCCGATGGTGCGGACGGTGAGGCCGGTGTCGGCGGTAATGGCGGCAGTGGTGGCCGGGGTGCTGATGGTGTCGATGGTGTTGCGGGTGCAATCGATGGCACTGCCGGTGGCAACGGTGGTGCCGGTGGATCGGGTGGTCTGGGTGGCCTGACCGCCGACGGCCAGGCGCGTGGCCTGCAGGGTGATGGCGGCAATGGTGGTGCCGGCGGAGCCGGTGGCGACGGCCTGTCGGGTGCTGCCGGGACTCAGGGTGGTGTCGGTGCCGACGGTGCTGAGGGCACCGCGTCGTCGATCAACGGTGGCAACGGTGGCGCCGGTGGCGACGGCACCGATGGTGAACGCGGTGGCAATGGTGGCGCGGGCGGCAACGGTGGCGCCGCAGGCACGGGTGCCCGCGACGGCAACACCGGGGCCGGTGGCGTCGGTGGTGCGGCCGGTGATGGCGGCGACGGCGGCAACGGTGGTGCCGGCGGCCACGGCGGCAATGGTTTCGAGCAGACCGGTGATGGCCTGGTCGGCGGCAACGGCGGCAGTGGCGGCGCCGGCGGCGACGGTGGCGTCGGTGGTCTGGCTGGAACCGTGGGCCGCGGTGGACTCTCCGGAGACGGCTTGACTCAAGCTGCCGATGGTGCCGCGGGCACCGATGGCGCCCAAGGTATTGGTGGTGTCGGTGGTAACGCCGGGAATGGTGCTGATGGCACCGATGGTGCCGACGGCCGTGATGGCTTGAGTGACGGCAACACCTCCATCGACGGCGAAGCCGGCCAGGCCGGTGGTGCTGGCGGCAATGCGGGTGTCGGTGGTGTCGGTGGCAGTGGCCGCGGTGGCCAGGCGGCCGATGGTGCCGATGGCGACGCCGGTGTGGGCGGTAACGGTGGTGCCGGTGGTCGGGGTGCTGATGGTGTCGATGGTGTTGCGGGTGCGATCGATGGCACTGCCGGTGGCAATGGTGGCGCTGGGGGATCGGGTGGTCTGGGTGGTCTGACCGCCGACGGTCAAGCGCGTGGCCTGCAGGGTGATGGCGGCAACGGTGGTGCCGGCGGTGCAGGTGGCGACGGCCTCGATGGCGGGTCCGGGACCAACGGTGGTGTCGGGGTCGACGGTGACAACGGGACGGCCCTCTCGCCCAACGGCGGCAACGGTGGCGTCGGCGAAGACGGCACCGATGGCGACCGCGGTGGCGATGGTGGCGCGGGTGGCAACGGTGGTGCCGCAGGTACCGGTGCCCGTAACGGTGTCGCCGGTCTTGGTGGTGTCGGTGGTGCTGCGGGTGACGGCGGTGACGGCGGCGACGGTGGTGCCGGCGGCCACGGCGGTCATGGTTTCGAGCAGGTCGGTGACGGCCTGGCTGGTGGCAACGGCGGCAGTGGTGGCGCCGGCGGCGACGGTGGCGCCGGTGGCGTGGCCGGGACCGTGGGCCGCGGTGGACTCTCCGGAGACGGGGTCCGGGCCGCTGATGGTGATGCAGGCACCGATGGCCGGCAGGGTCTCGGTGGTGTCGGCGGTAATGCCGGTAACGGTGCTGATGGCACCGACGGCGCCGACGGTCGTAATGGTTTGACCGATGGCAACACCTCCATCGACGGTGAAGCCGGCCAAGCCGGTGGCGCCGGTGGTAACGCCGGTGTCGGCGGTACTGGTGGTAGCGGCCGTAGTGGTCAGGCGGCCGATGGTGCCGATGGCGACGCGGGTTCCGGCGGTAACGGTGGTGCCGGTGGTCGGGGCGCTGATGGCGCCAACGGTGTTGCGGGTGCAATTGATGGCACTGCGGGCGGTAATGGTGGCGCTGGGGGTTCGGGTGGTCTGGGTGGTCTGACCGCCGATGGCCTGGACCGGGCAGCGCAGGGTGATGGTGGCAATGGTGGTGCCGGTGGTGCTGGCGGCGACGGCCTCGATGGCGGGTCCGGGACCAACGGTGGAGCCGGGGTCGACGGTGTCGATGGGACCGAGTCGTCGATTGATGGCACTGCAGGTGGCCGCGGTGGCGACGGCACGGCCGGTGAACGCGGTGGCGATGGTGGTGCGGGCGGCAACGGTGGTGCCGCAGGTACCGGTGCCCGTGATGGTGTCGCCGGTGTTGGTGGTGTCGGTGGTGCTGCCGGTGATGGTGGCGACGGCGGCGATGGTGGTGCCGGTGGCCACGGTGGCAATGGTTTCGAGCAGACCGGTGATGGCCTGGCTGGTGGTAACGGCGGCAGTGGTGGTGCCGGCGGCGACGGTGGCGCCGGTGGCGCGGCCGGGACCGTGGGCCGCGGGGGTCTCTCCGGTGACGGGGCCCGGGCGGCTGATGGTGATGCAGGCACCGATGGCCGGCAGGGTCTTGGTGGTGTCGGTGGTGACGCCGGGAATGGTGCTGATGGCACCGATGGTGCCGACGGTCGTAATGGTTTGACCGATGGCAACACCTCCATCCACGGTGAAGCCGGCCAAGCCGGTGGCGCCGGTGGCAATGCGGGTGTCGGCGGTGCCGGTGGTAGCGGCCGCGGTGGCCAGGCGGCTGATGGTGTCGACGGCCTCGCGGGTTCCGGCGGTAACGGTGGTGCCGGTGGTCGGGGTGCTGATGGTGTCGATGGTGTCGCGGGTGCGATCGATGGCACTGCCGGTGGCAACGGTGGCGCCGGCGGTGCAGGTGGCCTCGGTGGCCTGACCGCCGATGGCCTGGACCGGGCATCGCAGGGTGATGGCGGCAACGGTGGTGCCGGCGGTGCCGGCGGGGACGGCCTCGATGGCGGGTCCGGGACCAACGGTGGTGTCGGGGTCGACGGTGTCGATGGAACCGAGTCGTCGATTGATGGCACTGCAGGTGAGCGCGGTGGCGACGGCACCGACGGTGGCCGAGGCGGCAACGGTGGCGCGGGCGGCAACGGTGGTGCCGCCGGTGCGGGCGCCCGCGATGGCAACTCCGGTGTTGGTGGTGTCGGTGGTGCTGCCGGTGATGGTGGCGACGGCGGTGACGGTGGTGCCGGCGGCCAGGGCGGTAATGGTTTCGAGCAGACCGGTGACGGTCTGGCTGGTGGCAATGGCGGCGCAGGTGGTGCCGGCGGCGACGGCGGCGCCGGTGGTCTGGCTGGAACCGTGGGCCGCGGTGGACTCTCCGGAGACGGCCTGACTCAAGCTGCCGACGGCGAAGCTGGCACCGACGGCCGCCAGGGTCTTGGTGGTGTCGGTGGTAACGCCGGTAACGGTGCCGATGGCACCGACGGCCGCGATGGCCGTGATGGTCTGACCGATGGCAACACCTCCATCCACGGCGAAACAGGCGGGGCCGGCGGCACCGGAGGCAACGCCGGCGTCGGCGGAATCGGTGGCGCCGGCCGTAACGGCCAAGCGGCCGCAGGCGCGGACGGCGCGGCGGGTGCCGGTGGCACCGGCGGCAGTGGTGGCCGGGGCGCGGACGGTTCCGACGGAACCGCACGCGCGGTCGATGGCACCGCAGGCGGCAACGGAGGCACCGGTGGTCAGGGCGGTCAGGGTGGTCTACAGGCCGACGGACACACCCGCGGTCCTCGCGGTGTAGGCGGCAGTGGTGGGGACGGTGGCACCGGCGGCAAGGGCGCCACAGGTGTTCCGACTGTCGACAACGGTCAGGGCGGCCGCGGAGGTCAGGGTGGCCGGGGTGGCGATGCCGGGGACCTCACGGGACGGGCCGGCAACGGCGGTGCCGGAGGTGCCGGTGGTGACGGTGCTCGCGGGGACATCAGGTCCAACAACGGCTACGGCGGGCGCGGTGGCAACGGTGGCACCGGCGGTCTGGCCGGTCTGGTGGGTACCGGCGGCCTGGCGGGTAATGGCGGCGATGGCGGTGCCGGCGGTGATGGTGCGCACGGCGACATCACGGCCAACAACGGCTACGGCGGGCACGGCGGGAACGGCGGTCGGGGTGGCGATGCCGGGGATCTGACGGGTCGGGCCGGTAACGGCGGTCATGCCGGTGATGGCGGTGACGGCGCGCATGGCGATATCACGAAGAACAACGGCTACGGCGGGCACGGCGGTGACGGTGGCACCGGTGGTCTGGCCGGTCAGGTCGGCGCCGGTGCCCGGGTAGGCGATGGTGGCGACGGAGGGATCGGTGGCGATGGCGCGCACGGCGTCATCACGACCAACAACGGGTATGGCGGTTTCGGCGGGAACGGCGGCCGGGGAGGCGACGCCGGCGACCGGACCGGCCTGGCCGGCAACGGCGGTGATGCCGGTGACGGTGGCGACGGTGCGCACGGTCAGATGCCGACCAACAACGGCTACGGCGGCCGGGGCGGCAACGGCGGATTCGGGGGTAGCGCCGGCGGTGAACTCGGCCGAGCCGGATCCGGTGGTAACGGCGGTAACGGCGGAACCGGTGCGACCGGCACTATCAGGTTCAACAACGGCACCGGCGGCAATGGCGGTGACGGTGGCACCGGAGGCGATGCCGGCCGGGTCGGTATCGGCGGCAGCCCGGGGACCCGGGGCCCCGTCGACTCCGGTGACATCAGCGGCCTGAACGGCAACGGCGGTGCCGGCGGTACGGGCGGCAACGGCGCCGACGGCGTCGCCGGCGTCAACAACGGCACACCCGGCCAGGGTGGCGCCGGCGGGGCGCTCGGCCGGGCTGGTAGCGGCGGCATCGGCGGCGAACCCGGTACGTCCGGCGATCGCGGAGCCCCCGGGAAGCCGGCCGCCTAGACCGGCGGCTAAGCCACGGATATCGGCTCCGCCTCAACGGGTCGGAAGCCCGCCGGATCTACCGATCCAACGCAAATAAAAAGTCCACAATGATGGACGATTGACGACCATTTGGGGTGGGTTTTCACCGCGTGTCGCAGACTCGCGGTCGGTGACGGGTCGTCGTCGGTGGCCGTGCGGGCTGTATTAGTGAATGATGATTCTGAGTGATCTAGCGCTTCGGCGTTGGCGGTCTGCGGCCCTTGATCGAGCCTGATGGGCCGAATCTGACGGCCGTTGTCAGCCTGAAAAGGCTCCTTTTCCCTGATAAAAGTCCAGAAGTCTCGCCTGGCGCACGCTGGTGAGATTGCTCACATAAATCGTCCATAATGATGGAACTCACACGCGCTATTTCGGTCCGAACTGGCGTTATCGGGCATATATGCGGCTGTTAGGTCTACCACAGAGCACTTCTCTCCGATTTCGTGTTGGTGAAAAAGATAACCCTCGGTAGCTTCCGTCTTCGCGGATTCTTTTCACATCCTCAGCTCTCTGAAATATTCCGGTTTTGGAGACTCCTCGAACCCTGGAGGCGGTACAGACGTGGCTCGTCAGCGCAAGCGCATCAGCAAGGTCAACGGTCGATCGCAGGGGCGGCGTGTCTTCGCGGCGTCGTCGGCGGTGGCCGCGTTTCTGACTTTCGGTATGGGGCCGTGGGCGAACCCGGCACCGGCGCAGGCCGACGACTTCGGACTGGACGGGTTCTGGGACCTCTTCGGGGTGCCCGACAGCAGCACCGCGGTGGAATTCAACCTGTTCGACAGTTCGACGTGGGGTGCGCCCGGTTCCGCCGAGGGCAGCTGGTTCGACGCGGACTACGCCAACACCTGGCAGGAGACCTACTACCTGCCGTTCCACGAGTTGATGCAGGACTGGATCAACAGTGACTTCGGCCAGGTCATCAACGGCATGGTCAACGATCTGTTCGCGCCGTTGACCGAGGGCGCCTGCGGGCTGATCTGCAACGGTGCCGACGGCACCGAGTTCAACCCGGACGGCCAGACCGGTGGCCTGTGGTTCGGCGACGGCGGTAACGGCTGGAACTCCACGATCGAGGGCGTCGCCGGTGGTAACGGTGGTCTGGCCGGTGGTTGGGGCAACGGTGGTGACGGCGGTGCCGGTGGGCTGGGTGCCGACGGCGGCAACGGTGGCCACGGCGGCGAGATGTGGGGCAACGGTGGTGACGGCGGTGCCGGTGGTGCCGGTACGGCGTTGTTGGCCGGTGGTGACGGCGGCAACGGTGGGTCGTCCGGGCAGGCCCAGGACTTCTTCGGCATGGGCGCGTGGGGCAACGGCGGCAACGGTGGCCGCGGTGGTGACGGCTGGACCGGCACGAACGGCTCCGACGGCGTCCTCCCCGGCGCCAACGGCGGCGACGGTGTCATCGGTGGCGCTGCCGGTAACGGTGGCGCCGGTGGTGCGGGGTCGTCGTTTGTCGGCATCGGCGGCAATGGTGGTGCCGGCGGTGTGGGTGGTGCCGGTGGCGATGGTGGCGATGGTGCTGCGGGCGCCGCGGGTTCTTTCGCCAACGGTGGGACCGGTGATGGTGCAGCCGGTGGTATCGGTGGCAATGGTGCCGTCGGTGGCAAGGGCGGTCAGGGCGGCGCCGCGGGTAAGGGCGGATCGGCCGACGGCGCCACCGGTGTCGACGGCGACGGTGGTGTCGGCGGTAGCGGCGGACTCGGCGGCGACGGCGGCGCCGGTGCAAACGGCCTGGCGGGAACCGAAGCGGGCGCAGCCGGTGGTGCGGCCGGTAACGGCGGCGTCGGCGGTAACGGCGGCGCTGCCGCCGCGGGCGGAGCGGCCGGCGGTGCCAGCGCCCAGGACGGCGCCCGCGGCGTCGACGGCGACGGCGGCAACGGCGGCAACGGTGGTATCGGTGGTGACGGCGCCCGCGGTGCCGACGGCACCGACGACGACATCAATGGCCAGAACGGCGGCGTGGGTGGTGCCGGCGGCGCGGGCGGCGTCGGCGGCAACAGCGGTGGCGAAACCGGCTTCGGTGGTCGCGGCGGTAACGCCGGGGCCGGTGGCAACGGTGGCGACGGCGGGACCGGCGCCAACGGCGTCGACGGTGCGACGGCGACCTTCCCCGGCCAAGCCGGTGGCAGTGGCACCAACGGCGGTCGCGGTGGCGACGGCGGTGCCGGCGGCCCCGCGGGCAGCCAGGGCCAGGGCGGACGCAACGGTGACGGCACCCGTGCCGGTGACGGTGCGGCGGCCGAAGACGGCCTGCAGGGTCTCGGTGGCGTCGGCGGTAACGCCGGCAACGGTGGTGCCGGTGCCGACGGTGCCGACGGCCGCGACGGCCTGACCGACGGCAACGAGTCGATCGACGGTGAAGCCGGCCAGACCGGTGGTGCCGGCGGTGACGCCGGTGTCGGGGGCGCGGGCGGATCCGGCCGTGGCGGCCAGGCCGCCGCGGGTGAAGACGGTGTGGCCGGTGTCGGTGGTAACGGCGGCCACGGCGGCCGGGGTGCCGCCGGAGTCAACGGCGACGCGAACTCCCCCGACGGCACGCTCGGCGGCAACGGTGGTGCCGGCGGCAACGGCGGTACCGGCGGTCTGCAGGCCGACGGCGAATCGCGTGCCTCCGACGGCGACGGCGGCAATGGCGGCGTCGGCGGTGACGGCGGCAACGGCATCAACGGCATCAACGGTGAGACCCCCGGCGCCGACGGCGCGCGAGGCGGCAACGGTGGCGCAGGTGGCGCCGGCGGCATCGCCGGAACCGGTGCCAACAACGGTCTGGCCGGTGCCGGCGGCGTCGGCGGTAACGCGGGCAACGGCGGCAACGGCGCCGACGGCGCCAACGGCGGCAACGGCGACGACGACCACCAGGCGGGCTACGCCGGCCAAGACGGCGGCGCCGGTGGCGACGCCGGTGTCGGTGGCGCCGGCGGACTCAGCGGCGACGGCATTGCGGCGGCCGACGGTAGCGACGGTGCAGCCGGCCGCGGCGGCAACGGCGGTGTCGGTGGCACCGGTATGGACGGGGTCAACGGCACCGCGGACCATGTCGACGGAACGTCCGGCTGGGCCGGCGGTGCCGGTGGCAGCGGCGGCAAGGGTGGACTCGAGGCCGACGGCGAGACTCGGGCGATCGACGGCAACGGTGGTGCCGGTGGTCTGGGTGGCCGCGGCGGTAACGGCTTCAACGGTGCCAACGGCACCACTCCGGGGGGCGACGGCGCCAACGCCGGCGCCGGTGGCGACGGCGGTGCGGGCGGTGTCGGCGGCAGCGGTGCCGTCGAGGGTGACCACGGTGCCGGTGGCGTCGGCGGTAACGGCGGCAACGGCGGTAACGGCGCCGACGGTGCCAACGGCGCCGACGGAGACGCCAACCATGTCGACGGATACGCCGGCCAGGACGGCGGTAAGGGCGGCAACTTCGGTGCCGGCGGCAAGGGCGGTGACTCCGGCAACGGCACCACCGCGGCGAACGGCAGCGACGGCGCCGGCGGCCTCGGCGGTAACGGCGGTACCGGTGGTGCCGGTCTGAGCGGCAACAACGGCACGATCGGCAGCATCGACGGAACCGCCGGCGGCAACGGTGGTGCCGGTGGTAACGGTGGTACCGGCGGCCTCAACGCCGACGGCTCGAATGCGGCGACCGGTGACGGCGGCGACGGCGGTCGCGGCGGCCTCGGCGGCAACGGTCTCAACGGCTTCAACGGCACCACCCCGGGCGGTTCCGGCACCAACGCCGGTGACGGCGGCAGGGGCGGCAACGGTGGTGTCGGTGGTAGCGGCACCAACGCCGGTGACCACGGCGTCGGCGGCGCCGGCGGTAACGGTGGCAACGGTGGAAACGGTGCCGACGGGTCCGACGGGGCCAACGGCGACGCCGACCACATGGACGGCTATGCCGGTGGTGCCGGTGGTAACGGCGGCAACGCCGGCGCCGGTGGCGCCGGTGGCGACTCCGGTAACGGCCAGCGCGCCGACAACGGCGACGACGGCATCGCCGGTACCGGCGGCAACGGTGGCGCCGGTGGCCACGGCATGGACGGTGGCAACGGCGGCCGGGACAGTGTCGACGGCATCTCCGGCGGCAACGGCGGTAAGGGCGGCGCCGGTGGCGCCGGCGGTCAAGAGGTCGGCGGCGGCCACGCGACCGACGGCAACGGTGGCGCCGGCGGTAACGGCGGCGCCGGTGGTGACGGCTTCGACGGTGCCGACGGCAACGCCGACCACGTCGACGGCTACGCGGGCGGCCACGCCGGTTCCGGCGGCACCGGCGGTGACGGTGGTGCCGGCGGTGGCAGCACCGGAGTCGGCGGCAACGCGGGCAACGGTGGTAACGGCGGCACGGCCGGCGACGGCGGTGACGGTATCGACGGCACCGCAGCGCACCCCGACGGCGGCGCGGGCGGCCGCGGCGGTAACACCGGCGTCGGTGGCGCCGGCGGTACCGGTGGTGCCGGGTCGACCGCGGGCAGCAACGGTTCGGCGGGCAACACCCCGGACAGCGGCGGCAACGGCGGCCACGGTGGCGCCGGCTACGACGCCGCGTCCGACCCGACCGCCGCACCCGGCACGTCCGGCGGCAACGGTGGTGCCGGTGGTGCCGGTGGTGACCACGGCAACGGCGGTAACGGCGGTGACGCGGGCAACGGTGCGACCGGTGGTGCCGGCGCCGACGGCGTGAACCCCGGCGACGCCGGCCAGAGCGGCCAGACCGGTGGATCCGGTGGCCGTGGTGGCGCCGGTGGTGCCGGCGGATCGATCGCCGGTGACGGCGGTGACGGTGGTGCCGGTGGTACCGGCGCCAACGGTGGCGTGGGCGGTAACGGCGCCACCGGTTCCGACGGCACGTTCGACAACGGCGGGACCGGTGTCGGTGGTACCGGCGGCGACGCCGGTGTCGGTGGAAACGGTGGTAACGGCGGCGCCGGTGGTGCCGGCGGTAGCTCCACCAACGGCAAGGCGGGTGCCGAGGGAACCGGCGGCAACGCGGGTGACGGCGCAGACTCCGGTAAGGCCGGCGACGGCGGCAAGGGTGCCGACGGCACCGCGGACAACCCCGACGGTGGCGCCGGCGGTCAGGGCGGTAACTCCGCGACCGGTGGCGACGGCGGTACCGGTGGCAGCGGCCGGACCGACGGCACCGACGGCCAGGACGGCGGCATCCACTCCGGCGTCCAGGGCAACGGTGGCGCGGGTGGCGACGGTTACGACGCGTCGACCGACCCGAACGCGGGACCGGGTACCTCCGGCGGCAACGGTGGTGCCGGTGGTGCCGGTGGCGACCGCGGTAACGGTGGTGCCGGTGGTAACGGCGGTAGCGGTACCGACGGCATCGACGGCGGGAACGGCAGCGGCACCGACGCCGACGGCAACGGCAACGAAGGCGGCGCGGGTACCGCCGGTGGCTCCGGTGGTAACGGTGGCGCCGGTGGTCAGGGCGGCTCGATCAGCGGTGACGGTGGCGCCGGTGGCTCGGCCGGCAACGGCGGCAACGGCGGCAACGGTGGAACGGGCGCCGACGGTGCCGACGCCACCGAGCCCGGCCAGGACGGCGGTAACGGCGGCGTCGGTGGTGACGCGGGCAACGGCGGCAAGGCCGGTACCGGTGGTAGCGGCGGTACCGCCACCAACGGCTCCGCCGGTGCCAACGGCGACGGCGGCAACGGCGGCAACGGCGGCAACGCCGGTATCGGCGGTGACGGTGGCGACGGCGCCGACGGCGACGCGAACAACCCCGATGGCGGCAAGGGCGGCGACGGCGGCAACGACGGTGCCGTCGGCCTGGGCCAGAACGGCGGTTCGGCGGGTAGCGGCGGTGCGACCGGCACCGGGACCGGCGGCGACGCCGGCACCGACGGCACGGCCGGCATCGGTGGCGACGGTGGCGCCGGTGGTGACGGCTATGACGCGTCCACCGACCCCAACGCCGGCCCGGGTACCTCGGGTGGCAACGGTGGTGCCGGTGGCAACGGCGGTGACCACGGCAACGGTGGCGCCGGCGGTAACGGCGGCAGCGGTACCGATGGCGCCGACGGATCCGACAGCACCGACTCGGATGTCGCCGGCGGCGCAGGCACGGCCGGCGGCAACGGCGGCTCCGGTGGTGCCGGCGGTAGCGGTGGCTCGATCGTCGGCGACGGCGGCGACGGCGGTGCCGGTGGCAACGCCGGTAACGGCGGTAACGGCGGTTCGGGTGCCGACGGCGAAGACGCCACCGAGCCCGGAGCCGACGGCGGCACCGGCAGCAATGGCGGCAACGGTGGATCCGGTGGCACCGGTGGCGCCGGCGGTAACGGCGGTTCGTCGACCAACGGCAACACCGGGGGCAACGGCGACGGCGGTACCGGTGGCAACGGCGGTAACGCCGGATCGGCCGGCGACGGCGGCGACGGTGCCGACGGCGACGCCGACAACCCCGACGGCGGCGACGGTGGCACCGGTGGTAACACCGGCACGGCCGGGTCCGGCGGCAACGGCGGCGGTGCGGGCACCGGCGGCACCGGCGGTACCGGCGGCGACAACGGCGGCGACGGTGCCGAAGGCACCCCGTCCGGCGACGGCGGAAACGGCGGTCACGGCTACACCAACCCCGACGGTGACGGCGGAAACGGCGGTAACGGCGGTAACGGCGGCGACCACGGAAACGGCGGTAACGCCGGCAACGGTGGCGACGGCCTGGGCGACGACTCCAACGGTGGCTCGGGCGGTACCGGTGGTGCCGGTGGCACCGAGACCGGTAACGGCGGCAACGGCGGTAACGGTGGTGACGGCACCCGCGACGGCGGTGCGGGCGGCAACGGCGGCAACGCCGGAAACAACGGCAACGGCGGCGACGCCGGCGACGGCGGCACCGGCCAGACCGGTGACGGCGGATCCGGTGGTGACGGCGGCTCCGGTGGCACCGAGACCGGTGACGGCGGCAACGCCGGTGACGGTGGCGACGGCGGCCAGAACGGCGGCAACGGTGGTACCGGCGGCAGCGCCATCGGCGAGGGCAACGGCGGCGACGGCGGTTACGGCGGCGACGGCCTGCCCGGCCCGAACGGCCCCAACGGTGCCAACGGTGGCAGCGGAACGCAGCCCGGCGAGTCCGGCCAGGACGGCGAGGCCGGTGGCGCCGGTGGCGCCGGCGGTAACGGCGGTGCGGGCAGCGGAGTCGGCTACCACGCCGGCAGCGGCGGCCTAGGCGGTAACGGCGGTAACGGCGGTAACGGCGGCAACGGAGCCAAGGGCGCCACCGGAACCTTCGCCGGCGGCGGCAACGGCGACGGTGGCCAGGGCGGCGACGCCGGTAGCGGCGGCGCGGGCGGCGCGGGCGGCGCCGGCGGTGAGGCCGGTATCGGGCTCAACGGCGCCACCGACGGTATTCACGGTGCCGGCGGTACCGGTGGCAACGGCGGCAACGCCGGCACCGCGGGCGACGGCGGCAAGGGTGCCAACGGCACCGCGAGCCACCTCAACGGCGGCAACGGTGGCGCCGGCGGTGCCGGTGGCGACGCCGGAGCGGCCGGTGTCGGCGGCGACAACGGCGACGGCACCACCGGCGCGAACGGTCAGGCCGGCAACGGCAGCATCGGTGGCGACGGCGCCGACGGCGGCCGCGGCTACATCGGCGCCAACGGCACGGCCGGCGACATCGACGGCACCGCCGGCGGTAACGGCGGTGCGGGCGGTAACGGCGGTGCCGGTGGTATCGACGGCAACGGCACCCAGCTCAACCAGGGTGACGGCGGCAGTGGCGGCGACGGCGGTGCCGGTGGTAACGGCTACAACGGCCTCAACGGCAAGACTCCCGGCGCCGACGGCGGCAACGGTGGCGACGGCGGTGCCGGTGGTAACGGCGGTGTCGCGGGAACCGGCCACACCGCCGGTGACCACGGTGTCGGCGGTCTCGGCGGCAACGGCGGTAACGGCGGCAACGGCGCCGACGGTGCCGACGGGTCGGCGGGCGGCGGCGACGGCCAGAACGGCGGCGCCGGCGGTAACGCCGGTGAAGGCGGCAAGGGCGGCTCCAGCGGCAACGGCGAGTACGCGGAGAACGGCACCGACGGCGCAGCCGGTATCGGCGGCGACGGTGGCGACGGCGGCCGGGGCATCGACGGTGCCAACGGCACGACCGCGGACGTCGACGGGACCGCAGGCACCAACGGCGGCAAGGGCGGCAACGGTGGTCTGGGCGGCCTGGAGGTCGACGGTGAGCGCGCCGCTACCGGTGCCGGCGGCAACGGCGGTGCCGGCGGTAACGGCGGCAACGGCATCAACGGTGCTGCCGGGTCTTACCTGACCGGTGACGGCCACGGCGGCCGGGGCGGTAACGGCGGCGCCGGCGGCGACGGCGGTGCCGGTGGTACCGGGTCCACCAACGGTCAGCTGGGTGCCGCGGGTAACGGCGGCAACGCCGGCAACGGTGGCGACGGTGCGGACGGCGCCGACGGTGCCAGCGGCATCACCGGGCAGAACAACGGCGCCGGTGGCGCCGGCCAGAACGGCGGCAACGGCGGTGACGCGGGTGTCGGCGGCAAGGCCGGTACCGGCAGCGGCTCGGCGACCGACGGCGCCGACGGTGACGGTGGCTCCGGTGGTGACGGTGGTGACGGTGGCGACGGCGTCCGCGGCGCCAACGGCACCGCGCCCGGCGCCAGCGGCAGCAACGGTGGTGTCGGTGGCCAGGCCGGCAACGGCGGCCAGGGCGGCAGTTCCGTCGGCGGCCGCGGCGGTGACGGCGGCGCCGGCGGTGAGGGCGGTGCCGGCGGCAGCGGTGGCGATGGCGTCAACGGTGCTGCGGGCTCCTTCACCGGCGGCGGTAGCGGCAACGGCCAGGCCGGTGGCAACGCCGGCAACGGCGCGGTCGGCGGTAAGGGCGGCGTCGGTGGCGCGGCCGGTACCGGTGGCGCCGGTGCCGGCACCGCGGGTGCCAACGGCGACGGTGGTGCCGGTGGCGACGCCGGCCGGGCCGGCAACGGTGGCGACGGCAGCGACGGCCAGACGGTCACCGGGGTCGGCGCCAACGGCGGCCGCGGCGGCAACGGTGGCGCCGGCGGCAACGGCGGCAGCGCGGGCGAGGGCGGCGCTGCCGGCGGTGCCGGTGCCGACGCGGGAAGCCGCGGCATCGACTCCGACGGCGGTGACGGCGGTGACGGCGGCGACGCCTCCGACGCGACCGCCGGCCGAGACGGCGTCGACGGAATCAACGGCTACAACGGAGTGGTCGTCGTTCCCCACGTCGCGGCGACCAACGGCGGCAACGGTGCAGCGGGCGGTAACGGTGGCGCCGGTGGCGCCGGCGGCGGCCTGAACGGCAACGGCGGCCAGGGCGGCGACGGCGGTCACGGCTCCGACGGTGGCCGGGGCGGCCACGGCAGCGTCACGGTGCACGACGACGGCACCGACTCGGTGCACGGCAAGTACTTCGTCCCCGGCAACGGTGGCTCCGGTGGTGCCGGCGGTAACGCCGGTGCGGCCGGTGCCGGCGCGGTCAACGGCACCGACGGCCGCATCGGTAACGGCGGTTCCGGCGGTGACGGTGGTACCGGCGGCAACATCGCCGACATCCGCAGCCACACCTCGGTTGAAGGACCGGTCGGCTCCGGTGTGATGGGCCCACAGGGGTCGGCCGGCACCGGTGGGTCCGGTGGGACCGGTGGCTCCGGTGCCACGGGCGGTAACGGCGGTCGCGGTGGTGACGGCGGTAGCGACCTGTATGCCGGTGGTACCCACGGCGGCAACGGCGGCAAGGGCGGTACCGGCGGTGCGGGCCTGCTGAACTCCGACGGCACCGGAGGCGTCGGCGGCAACGGCGGCAAGGGCGGCGACGGCGGCGACGGCAGCAACATCCGTTGGGGTAACCCGAAGGCGCCGACCACGTCCGGTGACTCTTCCTCGGGTCCGATCGCCGGCATCCGCGGCGGCACCGGCGGTGCCGGTGGCAGCGGTGGCGCCGGTGCCCGCGTCGGCGGTGACGGTGGGGCCGGCGGTAACGGCGGCGACGTCCTGACCCCGCACTTCGGTTCCGACGGCAAGAACGGCGGCGCCGGCAACGTTCCGGGTACCGGCAGCACGGGCGGTACCGCGGGAACCGGTGGCTCCGGTGGCGCCGGCCCGATCACCGGCACCGGCGGGTCGAGCGGCTCCAAGGGAGTCGTCATCCCGTAGTCCGGACAGCTAGACGCAGACGCTCGGCTGGGGTTTCCCAGCCGAGCGTTTTGCGTGGTGTGGGTGATGCGCTGTGGGTGACGTGCCGCAACGGCATCGCCGCCGACAGTGCCGGCGACGCCGACGGCCGCATGGGAGAGATTGGAACCGCGGCGGCGCCTCAGCGCACCCGCCGCGAAACAAGAAGTGCCGGTAGACCTTTAGGGGTCGCAGATGACGATCGGGATCTCCCGACCGGCCCAGGCCCGGTAGTTGACGAAGTCCGGGTACATCGCGTCCAGCTTGGGCCAGTAGGCCGCCCGCTCGGATTCGTCGGCGTCGCGGGCACGCAGCGACAACACCTCGCCGCGGACCCGGAACGTCACCTGCGGGTTGGCCTTCAGATTCAGGTACCACATCGGGTTGGTGGAACGCCCACCCTGCGAGGCCACCAGAACCACCCGGTCGCCTTCGCGCAGGAACAGCAGCGGGGACTCCCGCTGCTGGCCGCTCTTACGTCCGATGGTGGTCAGGATGCCGACCTCGGGGACATCACCGAAATGCTTGGTGCCCAGTCGCCATTTGGCGCCCACCCGGCCGCCGGTCGCCTTGAAGGCCCAGGTGTTGGCCCGCGACATCCACTTGATGATCGTGCCGGTGACCGGCGAATCCAGCGACTTCGGTTTCTCGGGGATGTCTGGGTTGCTCACCGGCCCACCTTAGCGTTGGACGAACGGACGAAGTGCAGCCCGGATGTGGTGGATCACCGCGGTGCCGTCCGGGCTGTCGGCCGGGATCCGGAATACCTCGTCGACGTGGCTGCAGACCCGCATCCCGAACAACGAGGGTTTGGTGATGATGTCGAAGACCGCCCGCACGTCGTCGCCGTCGACGCTGAACTCCGGCGTCGTGGCCCGTGCGATCACCCGGAACTGCGGACCGCGGTTCAGGCTGCGGCGCAAGTGATTCCCGGAGAAACCGGTCTTGAGCCCCATCTCGATACGGACGCAGTCCGGGCTGAACGGAACCGCCGACGCGTCGTGACTGACCAATCCGTCGATGTAGGACTGGGCGGCCGCGATGCGGGCGGCCTCGGGAACCGCAACCACTAGAGACGCTCGATGATGGTGCCGGTCGACAGCGCGCCACCGGCACACATGGTGATCAACGCGGTCGAGGCGTCGGTGCGCTCGAGCTCGTGCAGGGCGGTGGTGATCAGCCGGCTGCCGGTGGACCCCACCGGGTGGCCCAGCGCGATCGCGCCGCCGTTGACGTTGACGCGGTCCATGTCCGCCTTGTGGACGTCGGCCCAGGACAGCACCACAGACGCGAACGCCTCGTTGATCTCGACCAGGTCGATGTCGGCCATGGTCATGCCGGCCTTCTCCAGCACCCGGGCGGTGGACTGCACCGGACCGTCCAGGTGGTAGTAGGGCTCGGCGCCGACGTTGGCCTGGCTGATGATCCGGGCCCGCGGCTTGAATCCGAGCGCCTTGGCCTTGTCCTCGTCCATCCAGAGCACCGCGGCCGCACCGTCGGAGATCTGTGACGAGGTGCCGGCGGTGTGGATACCGCCCTCGATCACCGGCTTGAGTGCCGACAGGCCCTCGATGGTGGTGTCGCGCAGGCCCTGGTCGCGGCTGACCATGTTCAGCTCGGCGGTGGGCTGCTTGTTCTCGTCGATCACCGGCGCCTCGATCGCGGAGATCTCCCGGTCGAACCGTCCCTCGGCCCAGGCCTGCTTGGCCAGCTGCTGGGAGCGCAGCCCCAGCGCGTCCACGTCGGCCCGGGTGATGCCGCGCCGCTTGGCGATGCGCTCAGCCGCCGTGAACTGGTCGGGCAGGTCGATGTCCCAGGACGCCGCGCGAGCGCCGCCGCCGTTGGCGCCCAGCGGCACCCGGCTCATCGCCTCCACACCGCAGGCGATGCCGATGTCGATGGCGCCGGTGGCGATCAGGCCGGCGATCAGGTGGTTGGCCTGCTGCGCGCTGCCGCACTGGCAGTCGACGCTGGTGGCGCCGACGTGCTCGGGCAGTCCGGCGACCAGCCAGGACTGCCGGGTGACGTTGTTGCCCTGCTCGCCGAACTGGGTGACGCAACCGCCGATGACCTGTTCGACGCTGCCCGCGTCGATGCCCGCCTTGGCGACCAGTGCCTTCTGCACCGCCCCGAGAAGCTCGGTGGCGTGCAGGCCGGACAACCAGCCGTTTCGTTTACCGATGGGGCTACGCGTGGCTTCGACGATGACAGGATTACCCATGCGGCCAGGCTAGAACACGTTTCATTAGTCTGACAAGCGGCGATGCGGCACCGCCTTTGATCTGCGGTCGGGCCGTGTTTCAATGGTCGCAATCGGACACTAGACGGCGTTGTTCCGACGTCGTCGAACCCGCACAGTAGGCAATAGATCACCCTAGGAGTAGGCACATGGGCTGCCCCGTCCCCCACGACTTAGACCTCCTCGACTCGGAGCTGAACCTCAAAGGCCTGCCGGTCAAGGAGCTCGCCGAGCTGCGTAAGTCCGAGCCGGTGCACTGGGTCGACGTGCCCGGCGGCACCGGTGGCTTCGGTGACAAGGGCTACTGGCTGGTGACCAAGCACAAGGACGTCAAGGACGTCTCGCTGCGCAGCGAGGTCTTCTCCAGTGCGATGAACGGCGCCATCCCGGTCTGGCCGCAGGACATGACCCGCGAAGCGGTCGATCTGCAGCGCGCGGTGATGCTCAACATGGACGCCCCGCACCACACCCGGTTGCGCAAGATCATCTCGCGCGGCTTCACGCCCCGCGCGCTGGCGCGGCTCGAGGACGAGCTGAGGTCACGCGCGCAGAAGATCGCCGAGAGCGCCGCGGCCAGCAACACCGGCGACTTCGTCGAGCAGGTCTCCTGCGAACTGCCGCTGCAGGCCATCGCCGAACTGCTCGGTGTGCCCCAGGACGACCGCGGCAAGCTGTTCCGCTGGTCCAACGAGATGACCGCCGGTGAAGACCCCGAGTACGCCGACGTCGACCCGGCCATGTCGTCGTTCGAGCTGATCACCTACGCGATGAAGATGGCCGAAGAGCGGGGCGTGAACCCCACCGACGACATCGTCACCAAGCTGATCCAGGCCGACGTCGACGGCGAGAAGCTCAGCGACGACGAGTTCGGCTTCTTCGTGGTCATGCTCGCCGTGGCCGGCAACGAGACCAGCCGCAACTCGATCACCCACGGCATGGTCGCGTTCTCGCAGAACCCCGACCAGTGGGAGCTGTACAAGAAGGAACGCCCGAAGACCGCCGTGGACGAGATCATCCGTTGGGCCACCCCGGTTTCGGCGTTCCAGCGCACCGCCAGCGAAGACACCGAGATCTCCGGCGTGAAGATCAAGGCCGGTGAGCGAGTGGTGATGTCCTACCGTTCGGCCAACTTCGACGAAGAGGTGTTCGAGGACCCGTTCACCTTCAACATCCTGCGTGACCCGAACCCGCACGTCGGCTTCGGCGGCACCGGTGCGCACTACTGCATCGGCGCCAACCTGGCCCGCCTGACGATCGACCTGATCTTCAACGCGATCGCCGACCACATGCCCGACCTGAAACCGATCGGCGACCCCGAGCGGTTGAAGTCCGGCTGGCTCAACGGCATCAAGCACTGGCCGGTCGACTACAGCGGCGCGTGCCCGGTAGCGCACTGAGTCTCCTGTCCGCGTAGACGAATCTAGGAGGATTCGGGTGGATTTCGCACCGAACCCGGAGCAGCAGGCCGTCGCCGATGTGGTGACGTCGGTGCTCGACCGGGACAACAGTTGGGAAGCGCTGGTCGCCGGCGGTGTGTCGGCACTGGCGGTGCCGGAGCGCCTGGGCGGCGACGGGCTCGGGCTGTCCGAGGTCACCACGGCGCTCACCGAGATCGGTCGGCACGGGACCATCAGCCCGGCGTTGGCCACCCTCGGGTTCGGCCTGGTGCCGCTGCTGGACCTGGCCACCGACGCGCAGCAGGACCGCTACCTGGCCGGGGTGGCCAAGGGCGCGGTACTGACCGCCGCGTTCGACGAGCCGGCCGCCGCACTGCCCGAACAGCCCGCGGTGAAGCTGGCCGGTAATCGGTTGTCCGGCACCAAGGTCGGTGTGCCTTACGCCGAGCAGGCCGAGTGGATCGTGGTCACCGCCGACACCGGTGTCGCGGTGATCTCCGCCAAGGCCGACGGTGTCACCCTGACCAAGACACCGACCGCGAACCACAGCGACGAATACGTGGTGGTGTTCGCCGACGCCGAGGTCGACCAGGTGCTCGAGGGCGCCACCGCCCACCGGGTCAACGAGTTGCTGCTCGCCTCGATCGGCGCGTTCACCTCCGGCCTGGTCGCCGGGGCGCTGCGACTGACCGCCGACTACGTGGGCAGCCGGGAACAGTTCAACCGGCCGCTGTCGACGTTCCAGACCGTGGCCGCCCAACTCTCCGAGGTCTACATCGTCTCGCGCACCATCACGCTGGCGACGACGTCGGTGGTGTGGCGGCTGGCCAACGACCTCGACGCCACCGACGACCTCGCGGTGCTCGGCTACTGGATCACCTCGCAGGCACCGCCGGTGATGCAGCTCTGCCACCACATGCACGGTGGCATGGGCATGGACATCGACTATCCGATGGACCGCTACTACTCCTCGATCAAGGACCTCAACCGCCTGCTCGGCGGCCGGTCACAGCGTCTCGACCTGGTGGGAGCCCAATGTTCGTCGATCTGACCCCGGAGCAGCGCAAGCTGCAGGCCGAACTGCGCGAATACTTCTCGAACCTGATCAGCCCCGAAGAGGCTGCGGCGATGAACACCGACCGGCACTGCAGTGCCTATCGGGACGTCATCCGGCGGATGGGCAGCGACGGCAAGCTCGGCGTCGGCTGGCCCAAGGAGTTCGGTGGGCTGGGATTCGGCCCGATCGAGCAGCAGATCTTCGTCAACGAAGCGCAGCGTGCCGACATCCCGCTGCCGGCGGTGACGCTGCAGACCGTCGGCCCGACCCTGCAGGTGTACGGCAACGAGGCGCAGAAGAAGAAGTTCCTGCCCGCGATCCTGGCCGGCGAGGTGCACTTCGCGATCGGCTACACCGAGCCCGAAGCCGGCACCGACCTGGCGTCGCTGCGCACCACCGCGGTCCGCGACGGCGACCACTACATCGTCAACGGTCAGAAGGTGTTCACCACCGGTGCCCACGATGCCGACTACATCTGGCTGGCGGTGCGCACCGACCCGACCGCGGTGAAGCACAAGGGCATCTCGATCCTGATCGTCGACACCAAGGACCCGGGCTTCTCGTGGACCCCGATGATCCTGTCCGACGGTGCGCACCACACCAACGCCACCTACTACAACGACGTGCGCGTCCCGGCGGACATGCTGGTCGGCGAGGAGAACGGCGGCTGGCGACTGATCACCACCCAGCTCAACAACGAGCGGGTCATGTTGGGCCCGGCCGGTCGTTTCGGCTGCCTCTACGACAAGGTGCACGCCTGGGCGACCATGCCCGGCAGTGATGGGACCACGCCGATCACCCAGGACGCGGTCAAGCGGGGCCTCGGCGAGATCCATGCGATGTGGCGGATCAACGAACTGCTGAACTGGCAGGTCGCCGCGGCCGGCGAGATCATCGAGGTCGCCGACGCCGCCGCCACGAAAGTCTTCGGCACCGAACGCATTCAGTACGCGGGACGGCTCGCCGAGGAGATCGTCGGCTGCTACGGCAACCCCGCCGACGGGCACACCTCCGAGCTGTTGACCTGGCTGGATGCGCAGGCCAAGCGCAACCTGGTGATCACCTTCGGTGGCGGGGTCAACGAGGTGATGCGCGAGATGATCGCCGCCTCGGGCCTGAAGGTCCCGAGGGTGCCGCGGTAGGTTCCGGCCCGACGAGCTGAGGAGACAGATGAGCGATCTTTCCGCCGGGATCGAACAGATCCTTGCTTCCGGAGGCAGTAAACCGCGTACCGGTCGGGATCCGGTGAACCAGCCGATGATCCGCCACTGGGTGGACGCCATCGGCGATGCGAACCCGATCTACATCGACGAGGACGCCGCACGCGCGGCCGGCCACCCCGGGATCGTCGCCCCGCCGGCGATGATCCAGGTGTGGACGATGATGGGCCTGGGCGGACAGCGTGCCGCCGACGACCCGCTCGGCAAGGTCATGGAACTGTTCGACGCCGCAGGCTATGTCGGCGTGGTGGCCACCAACTGCGAGCAGACCTACCACCGCTACCTGCGGCCCGGTGAAGAGGTCAGCGTCACCGCCGAGGTGACCGACATCGTCGGCCCCAAGCAGACCGGTCTGGGCGAGGGCTACTTCGTCACCCAGAACATCCGCTGGTGGGTGGGCGACGAGAATGTGGCCGACATGGTCTGGCGCATCCTCAAATTCGTTCCGAAGAGTCAGACCGAGGCGGCCGAAACCGTCGCCGTGCCGGACGACCTCGACCCGTCGAAGATGATGCGTCCGTCGTGGTCGCGGGACACCGCGTACTTCTGGGAAGGCGTCAACGCCCACGAACTGCGCATCCAGCGTCGCCCGGACGGCAGCCTGCAGCACCCGCCGGTGCCGGCGCTCTGGAAGGACAAGACCGAGACCACCGACTACGTCGTCGCCAGCGGCAAGGGCACGGTGTTCAGCTACGTCGTGCACCACGCCCCCAAGGTGCCCGGGCGCAGTCTGCCGTTCGTGATCGCCCTGGTCGAACTCGCCGAGGGCGTCCGGATGCTCGGCGAACTCCGCGGTATCGACGCCGCGGAGGTGAAGATCGGAATGCCGGTTCACGCAACCTATCTCGACTTTCCGGAGAGTGACGCCGGTCCGGCGTGGACCCTGTACGCCTGGGAGGCGGACGAATGAGCGTGGTGAGCACCGAAGTGGGCACCAAGCTGCCCGAGCTGAAGATCTACGGCGACCCGACGTTCATCGTCTCCACCGCGATCGCCACCCGCGACTACCAGGACGTGCACCACGACCGGGACAAGGCGCAGGCCAAGGGATCCAAGGACATCTTCGTCAACATCCTCACCGACACCGGTCTGGTGCAGCGCTACATCAGCGACTGGGCCGGGTCGAACGCGGTGATCCGCTCGATCGGCCTGCGACTGGGTGTGCCGTGGTACGCCTACGACACGGTCACCTTCAGCGGTGAGGTGACCGCCGTCGAGGGCGATCTGGTGACGGTGAAGGTGGTCGGCAACAACAGCCTGGGCGACCACGTCATCGCCACTGCCACACTGACTCTCGGGGAGGTCTGATGTTGTCCGGTAAGGCCGCGATCGCCGGGATCGGCGCAACCGACTTCTCCAAGGAATCCGGTCGCAGCGAACTGCGGCTGGCAGCCGAGGCCGTCCTCGACGCCCTCGACGACGCGGGTCTGAAGCCTGCGGACGTCGACGGTCTGGTCACGTTCACCATGGACTCCAACCTGGAGACCGCCGTGGCACGCGCCACCGGCATGGGTGATCTGACGTTCTTCTCCCAGATCGGCTACGGCGGCGGAGCGGCCGCGGCCACCGTGCAGCAGGCCGCACTGGCGGTGGCGACCGGCGTGGCCGAAGTCGTCGTCGCCTACCGGGCCTTCAACGAGCGCTCGGAGTTCCGGTTCGGTCAGGTCATGACCGGGCTGACCGTCAACGCCGATTCCCGCGGTGTCGAGTACGGTTGGTCCTACCCGCACGGGCTGAGCACGCCGGCCGCCTCGGTGGCGATGATCGCCCAGCGCTACATGCACGAATACGGTGCCACCAGTGCCGATTTCGGTGTGGTGTCGGTGGCCGACCGCAAGCACGCGGCGACCAACCCCAAGGCGCACTTCTACGGCAAGCCGATCACCATCGAAGACCACCAGAACTCGCGGTGGATCGCCGAGCCGCTGCGGCTGCTGGACTGCTGCCAGGAGACCGACGGCGGGGTGGCGATCGTCGTCACCACCCCGGAGCGCGCCCGCGACCTCAAGCACCGCCCGGCGATCATCGAGGCGGCCGCCCAGGGTTCCGGGGACGACCAGTTCACCATGTACTCCTACTACCGCGACGAGCTCGGTCTGCCCGAGATGGGTTTGGTGGGCAAACAGTTGTGGGCGCAGTCCGGGCTGACCCCCGCCGACATCCAGACCGCGGTGATCTACGACCACTTCACCCCCTACACGCTGCTGCAGTTGGAGGAGCTGGGCTTCTGCGGTCGCGGCGAGGCGAAGGACTTCATCGCCGGCGGTGCGATCGAACTCGGTGGCCGGTTGCCGATCAACACCCACGGCGGCCAGCTCGGTGAGGCCTACATCCACGGCATGAACGGGATCGCCGAGGGCGTGCGTCAGCTGCGCGGTACCAGCGTCAACCAGGTGCCGAACGTCGAGCACGTGCTGGTGACCGCGGGCACCGGTGTGCCCACCTCGGGCCTGATCCTGGGCTGACCGCCGGACCTAGGCGCTTTCGGTCCAGCTCTCGGGCAGCAGTGGCAGCGTCGGTCCGTCGCCGTACGCGCCTCCGGACAGGGTGGCCAACCCGGTAGCGGGTACTTCGGGCTTGGGCTGCGCGCCGGCGAATCCCAGGGGCCCGGCCCCGCTGTCGGAGGCGTCCATGACGGCGGGCATCTGCAGGTATTCGTCGGCGTTGTCGCGAATGATGCGCCGTCGGCGGGCGCGCTTCCGCTCCTGTGCGGAAGCCCCAGCTGCCTCGGAAGCCTCGTCCGGGTTCGGTGCCTTGCCGACCGTGCGTGCCCGGGCGGTGGCGGCGATCCGGCCGGTCGCCCCGGGGGGACCGATCACGTACGGCGGGAACCAGGCCGGGCTGAACCCGGCCGGGGGGGCGGCGGGCGGTGCGGCTGCGGGTGCCCCGGCGGCCGCCGGAGCGGTGACCGAGCCCGTCGTGGCCGGTGCCCCGGCGGCATTGACCGCCGGCGTGGAGCTGCCGCCCGACCCGATAGAAGACAGCACCGGTTCAGGAGTTGCCTCGATCACCGGGACCATCGGCGCGGGCTGGATGCCGGCCAGCCCGGCCAGTCCGGCCGCCCAGCCCAGGTTGCCGATCGCCAACGTCAGCGCGGGCTGTAGCAGCGCGGGGGCGAACTGGCTCAAGGTGGCGGCCAGTTGGCTGGCGTGGAAGGTGACGTCGGCCATGATCACCGGCAGATCGCTGATCAGCGCCGCCGGATCGGTCAGCAGATCGTGGACGATGAGCTCGGCCCACTGGTTCATCTCGCCGAAGACGTCGGTCCACCACTCCGGGTCGGTCGGGTCGAGGTCACCGTCGTGGATGCCGTCGTGGTCGTGGTCATGATCGTGATCGTGGTCGTGGTCGTGGTCGTGGTCGTGGTCGTCGGCCGCACCGTCATGGTTGACGATCGGCGGCGCCGCCGCCAGTTGCGGAGCCGACGCCATCGCCGCACCGGAGACCGCTTCGTAGGTCGCCATCGTGGTGGCGGCCTGAACCCACATCCGTGCGTAGTCGGCTTCGTTGAGGGCGATCGGAATGGTGTTGATGCCGAAGAAATTGGTGGCCACCAGGACGCCGTGGATCGCGTGATTGGCGGCCAGTTCGGGCATGGTGGGCATGGCCGCCAGCGCACCGACGTAGGCGGAGGCCGCCGTCTCGTGCCGGGATGCATGCGCGGCGCTGTCGGCGCTGGCCGTCGCCAACCAGGCCAGAAACGGCAGGTGCGCGGCGAGGTACTGCTGGGCGCTGGGCCCCTGCCAGGAAGTGGCCTGGGTGGTTGCCAGCAGTTCGCGCAGCGCCTCGGCGATCGCGGTGTATTCCAGGCTCAGCGCTGACCAGGCGCCGGCGGCGGACAGCAACGGCCCGGCACCCGGTCCGGTGCTCAGGGCCGCCGAGTGCACCTCGGGAGGTGAGGCCATCCATACCGGCGCGGTCATGGCGACAGCTTATCCGAAGATGAAAGTCATTTTCAATTAGGGTTGCCTGGGTTGACGGCCGCCCGATCGGCGCCCCCGGCCCCTGCCGCGACCACACGCCGAAGCCCCCAATCCGTGATGGAAAAGGGGGCTTCGGTGACTGCTCGGCCGCGGAGAACTAGGCGGTCACCAACTCCACATCGTTGAGGATGGCCGCGTCCTCGCGCGAGGGCGCCACCACGTTGCCCACCAGGCGGTCGCCGTCCTTCCACAACCGGGCCTGCAGGGTCTCGCCCGGGAACACCACGCCGGCGAAGCGGGCGCCGAACGAGCGGACCGCACCGGCGTCACTGCCCAGCGCGGCGTCCACGGTCGACTTGGCGGTCATGCCGTAGGTGCACAGGCCGTGCAGGATGGGGCGGTCGAAACCGGCCGCTTTGGCGAACGCCGGGTCGCTGTGCAGCGGGTTGCGGTCACCGCACAGGCGGTAGAGCAACGCCTGCTGCGGCGAGGTCGGGATGTCGATCCGGAAATCCGGTGCCCGGTCGGGCAGTTCGGTCGCCGTCGACGGTCCGCGCTCACCGCCGAAGCCGCCTTCGCCGCGGGCGAAGATGGAGCGGTGCTGGGTCCACAACGGCGTACCGTCGGTGCCGGTCACCGAGGTCTCCAGCACCACCACGGCGGCCTTGCCCTTGTCCCAGATCTCCACGATCCGGCTGACCGCGCGGGCGCTGCCCGACGGCGGCAGCGGCGCGGGCACGGTCACCTTCTCCGAGGCGTGCAGGATCTTGGCCAGGTCGATCTCGACCCCGGGCCAGCTCACCTTCGGCGGGTCCACCTCGTTGAACGACGCTGCGACACAACCGAACGTCGGCAGCACCTGCGGGGTGTTGTCGACGACGTAGCTCAGTTCGTGCGGGTCCATCGGGTCCGACCCGGCGCCCAGTGCCAGGTTGTAGAGCTGCACATTGGTCGCGGTCCAGGAGAATTCGACCTGGCCGAATTCGGCACCCAGTGCGACGTCGAGATCGATCGCCATGTCACGCCTTCCCTGCGATGTCCAGTGCTGCCAGATAACCGAACGTCATGGCGGGTCCGATGGTGCCCCCCGGGCCCGGGTAGGTGTGGCCCATCACCGGGGCGCTGACGTTGCCGGCCGCGTACAGGCCGGGGATCTCGCTGCCGTCCGCGCGCAGCGCCCGGCCCCTGACGTCGGTGCGGATGCCGCCCTTGGTGCCCAGGTCGCCGGGAACCATCTTGGCCGCGTAGAACGGCCCCTGGGAGATCTGGCCCAGGTTGGGGTTCGGCTTGTTGGTCGGGTCGCCGTAGTAACGGTCGTAGGCGCTCTCGCCGCGGTGGAAGTCCTCGTCCTTGCCGGTGCGGGCGAACTCGTTGAACCGCTCCACGGTCGCGGCCAGCGAGGCGGCCGGCACGCCGGTCTTGCTGGCCAGCTCCTCCAGGGTGTCCGCGGTGACGATCACGCCGGACTCCAGCCATTTCTTCGGAATCCGTTGTCCGGGCTGCAATCCCGCGAAGATGTAGTTGTTGCGGTAGCGCTGGTCGAAGATCAGCCAGGCCGGGATGTTCTCGCCGGGGCCGTCACCCTGGCCGTACTGGCCGCCGTACATGTGGTGGCAGGCCTCGACGTAGGGCATCGACTCGTTCATGAACCGCTTGCCGGCCATGTTGACGATGATCGACCCGGGGGAGTTGCGCTCCGACAGCGCGAACCACGGTGCGCCCTCCAGTGGCACGGTCGGCCCCCACCAGGAGTCCTCCATGATGTCCAGTGCGGCGCCGAGCTTCTCGCCGGCCAGGATGCCCTCGCCGGTGTTGGCCTTGGCGCCCACGGTCCACTCGGTGGTGATCGGGGCGCGCTGGTACTTCTGCCGCATCTGCTCGTTGTGCTCGAAGCCGCCGCTGGCCAGGATGACCCCGCGCCGGGCGCGGATCAGTTGGGGCTGAGCCGATTCGGGCGCGTCGGTGCTGCGCACGTAGACGCCGCGGACCACGCCGTCTTCGACGTAGAGGTCGGTCAGTGCGGTGTTGAGCTGCACCGGAACACCGGCGTCGCGCAGGCCGATGCGCAGCGGCGCGATCAGGGCGCGGCCCATGCCGACCAGGTTCTTGCCGGTGGCCTGTGCCCACATGGTGCGGGCGCCGACCTTCAGGCTGCGCAGCACCCCGCGCGGGTGGCGCTTGAGCTGGTTGAGCCGGACGTAGTCCTGCTGCATGACGACGACGTTGAGCGGAACCTTGCCGTAGGCCGGCTCCAGGCCGGCCATGTCGGCGCCGAGCTTCTTGGCGTTGAACGGTTTCGGCTCGATCGAGCGTCCGGTGGGCTTGCCGCCGGGCTGCTCGGGGTAGTAGTCGGCGTAGCCGGGAACCCAGCACATCTTCAGCGGCGAGTTCTTCAGCACGAACGACAACATCTCCGGCCCGCGCTGCAGGTAGGTGTCGATCTTCTCGGCCGGCACCACGTCGCCGACGATGGTGTGCAGGTAGGTCCGGGCGGCGTCGGCGGTGTCCTTTACGCCGGCGCGTGCAAGCACCTCGTTGTTGGGAATCCACACACCGCCGCCCGAGCGGGCGGTCGAGCCGCCGTAATGGGCGGCCTTCTCGATGACGATGGTGGACAACCCCTGGTGGGCAGCGGTGAGGGCGGCGACCATCCCGGCGCCGCCGCTTCCGACTACGACGACGTCGTACTCCTGTTCGGCCATGTAGAACACGTTATAGAACTGCCCCGCCCGGGCGCCACTTGGCCGGTGGTATCGGTGCACCGGTGTCGAGACGACTATTCCCTGCCGCGCTGGTAACCGCGGCGGACCGACGCGGGTCGGGGCAGGTCAGGCTCGCGGTGCAACAAACTAGAACACGTTCTAATTTATCGCGCCGAGCAGGGTCTTTCTGCCCTTTCTTCTGCGGTGAAGCCTTGCTTTACTGGCACGAGAACATATCGTCTTCGCCAGCAGTTCCGGGATCGTTTTCCCAGTGAGGAGTTGTCATCGTGGCCAGTCCCGCCGTCGCCTCAACCACCCGTCTCCCCGCCGGATTCGACTTCACCGATCCGGAGATCTACGCCAAGAGACTGCCCGACGCGGAGTTCGCCGAGGTGCGCCGCAGCGAGCCGATCAAGTGGATCGAGCAACCCGATGACAAGAGCGGCGGCTTCAAAGACGGCGGCTACTGGGCGATCACCCGGCACGAGGACGTCAAAGAGGTCTCGCGCCTCGACGACGTCTTCTCCAGTGAGCGCAACGGCGCCATCCCGCGCCACCACGACGAGACCACCCGCGAACAACTCGACGCCCAGCGCATCCTGATGCTCAATCAGGACGCCCCCAAACACACCCGGCAGCGGCGGATCATCTCCCGCGGCTTCACCCCGCGGCACATCCTGCCGCTGCACGACGAGTTGCAGTCCAGGGCGCAGGCGATCACCAAGGAGGCCCTGGCCCGGGGCCGCGGTGATTTCGTGGTGGAGGTGGCCGCGGAGCTGCCGTTGCAGGCCATCGCCGGCCTGATGGGGGTGCCGCAGGAGGACCGCCGCAAGCTGTTCGACTGGACCAATCAGATGACGTCCTACGACGACCCGGAGTTCGCGCACTACGATCCGGCGAACTCGGCCCTGGAGATCATTCAATACGGCCTGCAGCTGGCCGAGCTCAAACGGCAGAACCCCGGCCACGACATCGTCACCACGCTGGTCGAAGCCGACGTCGACGGCGAGAAGCTCAACGACGACGAACTGGGCTACTTCATCATCCTGCTGGCGGTGGCCGGCAGTGAGACCACGCGCAACTCGATCACCCAGGGGATGATGGCGTTCGTCGACCATCCCGACCAGTGGGAGCTGTTCAAGGCCCAGCGTCCGGAGACCACCGCCGACGAAATCGTGCGGTGGGCCACCCCGGTCACGTCGTTCCAACGCACCGCCACGCGCGACCACGACCTCAACGGCACCCTGATCTCCGAAGGCCAGCGGGTGGTGATGTTCTACCGGGCGGCCAACTTCGACGAGTCGGTGTTCGACAAGCCGCAGGAGTTCAACATCCTGCGCGACCCCAACCCGCACGTCGGCTTCGGCGGCACCGGTGCGCACTACTGCATCGGTACGCACCTGGCGCGGATGACGATCGGGCTGATCTTCAACGCGATCGCCGACAACATCCCCGACCTCAAACCGTTGGACAAGCCCGAGCGGCTGCGTTCGGGCTGGCTCAACGCCATCAAGCACTGGCACGTCGACTACACCGGCGGGTCGTAACGCTGGGGAGATCACGTCGGGATCGGGTCGCGGCGGGGCCTCGTCTCAGTGTCGGGGCGGGCTGGAACACGTTATAGAGTTGGTGGAGTAACCGCTGGCCGGCCCGGTCACGATGATTAGGGGATTTTCGAAGGATGCTCAGCGCCCAGATCCGCGATCAACTTGCCGCCGACTTGGCGCAGGCCGAACGCAGCCGAGTTCCGATCTCGCCGCTGACGGCGGCCCAGCCCGACATCGACGTCGTCGACGCCTACGAGATCCAGCTGATCAACATCCGCCAGCGGATCGCCGAGGGCGCCCGGGTCGTCGGGCACAAGGTCGGCCTGTCCAGCGAGGCGATGCAGCAGATGATGGGCGTCGACGAGCCCGACTACGGCCATCTGCTCAACGAGATGCAGGTCTTCGAGGACACCCCGGTCAAGGCGTCGAACTACCTCTACCCGCGCATCGAGGTCGAGGTGGCGTTCATCTTGTCCAAAGATCTGCCGGGTGCGGACTGCACCGAGGAAGACGTGCTGGCCGCCACCGAGGCCTACGCCCCGGCCATCGAGTTGATCGACAGCCGGATCAGCGACTGGAAGATCAAACTCTGCGACACCATCGCCGACAACGCCTCCTCGGCGGGATTCGTGCTGGGCAAGCAGCGGGTCAAGCCCGGCGACATCGATATTCGAGCCATCGACGCCTCGCTGACCAAGAATGGCGAAGTGGTCGCCGAAGGGCGTAGCGACGCGGTGCTGGGCAACCCGGTCACCGCGGTGGCGTGGCTGGCCCGCAAGGTGGAGAGTTTCGGGGTGCGGCTCAAGGCCGGCGACATCGTGTTGCCGGGGACTGCGACCCGGGCCATCGACGTACACGCCGGCGACGACTGCGTCGCCGATTTCACCGGGCTGGGTTCAGTCCGACTGGTCTTCGAATAATTCGAATAGAGGAGCGTTCATGGCTGCCAAGGCCTCTGTCGCGATCGTCGGATCGGGCAACATCAGTACCGACCTGCTGTACAAGCTGCTGCGTTCGGAGTGGCTGGAGCCGCGCTGGATGATCGGCATCGACCCGGAGAGCGAGGGCTTGGCCCGGGCACGCAAGCTGGGTCTGGAGACTTCGCACGAGGGCGCGGACTGGCTGCTGGCCCAAGATGAGAAGCCGGACTTCGTGTTCGAGGCCACCAGTGCCTATGTGCACAAGGCGTATGCGCCCAAGTACGAGGCCGCCGGGATTCGGGCCATCGACTTGACGCCGGCGGCGGTGGGTCCGGGTGTCATCCCGCCGGCCAACCTTCACGCTCACGTCGATGCCCCCAATGTCAACATGGTCACCTGTGGTGGGCAGGCCACCATCCCGATCGTGTATGCGGTGAGCCGGGCGGTCAAAGAGCAGGGCGGCACGGTTCCCTATGCCGAGATCGTGGCCAGTGTCTCGAGTGTGTCGGCGGGGCCGGGCACGCGGGCCAACATCGACGAGTTCACCAAGACCACGTCGGCGGGTGTGCAGCACATCGGTGGCGCCGAGCGGGGCAAGGCGATCATCATCTTGAACCCGGCCGATCCGCCGATGATCATGCGCGACACCATCTTCTGCCAGATCCCCGAGGACGCCGACCACGACGCGATCACCAAGTCGATCAAGGATGTCGTCGCCTACGTGCAGACCTATGTGCCGGGCTACCGACTGCTCAACGAGCCGCAGTTCGACGAGCCGTCGCTGAACTCCGGCGGGCGCGCGGTGGTCACCACGTTCGTGGAGGTCGAGGGTGCCGGCGATTACCTGCCCCCCTATGCGGGCAACCTGGACATCATGACTGCGGCCGCCACCAAGGTGGGCGAGGAGATCGCCCGTGAGATGGCGTCGGCGAAGACCGGAGGAGCGTAACCGCTATGTCTGACTACATCTTCGATGTGCGGATCACCGACACCAGCCTGCGCGACGGTAGCCACCACAAGCGCCACCAGTTCACCAAAGACGAGGTGGCCGCGATCGTCGCGGCCCTCGACGCCGCGGGTGTGCCGGTCATCGAGGTGACCCACGGTGACGGCCTGGGCGGGTCGAGCTTCAACTACGGGTTCTCCAAGACCCCCGAGCAGGAGCTGATCAAGCTTGCCGCGGAGACCGCCAAGGACGCCAAGATCGCGTTTTTGATGCTGCCCGGGGTGGGCACCAAAGAAGACATCAAAGAGGCGCAGGACAACGGTGGCTCGATCTGCCGGATCGCCACGCACTGCACCGAGGCCGACGTCTCCATCCAGCACTTCGGGCTGGCCCGGGAGCTGGGGCTGGAGACCGTCGGGTTCTTGATGATGGCCCACACCATCTCCCCGGAGAAGCTGGCCGCCCAGGCCCGGATCATGGCCGATGCGGGTTGTCAGTGCGTCTACGTGGTGGACTCCGCCGGTGCACTGGTACTCGAGGGTGTGGCCGACCGGGTCTCAGCGCTGGTCGCCGAGCTCGGTGACGACGCCCAGGTGGGCTTCCACGGCCATGAGAACCTCGGGCTCGGGGTGGCCAACTCGGTGGAGGCGGTGCGCGCCGGGGCCAAGCAGATCGACGGCTCGGTGCGCCGCTTCGGTGCCGGTGCGGGCAACGCGCCGGTGGAGGCGTTGATCGGGGTGTTCGACAAGATCGGTGTCAAGACCGGTATCGACTTCTTCGACATCGCCGACGCCGCCGAGGACGTGGTGCGCCCGGCCATGCCGGCCGAGTGCGTGCTGGACCGCAATGCGCTGGTCATGGGCTACTCCGGGGTGTACTCCAGCTTCCTCAAGCATGCGGTGCGCCAGGGCGAACGCTACGGTGTGCCCGCCCATGAGCTGCTGCTTCGGGTCGGCCAGCGCAAGCTGATCGGCGGCCAGGAGGACCAGCTCATCGACATCGCGCTGGAGATCCAGCGGGAGCGGGCTGCCAACTCGTGATTTCGGCGCGGTATTACCCGCTGAGCGGGCATAAGCGCGCCGAAATCGCATGAGAACGCAAGCCCAGGCGATCCTGGAACAGCTGGCCGGTCCCGACGCCCGGTTGCGCGACGACCAGTGGGCCGCGATCGAGGCCCTGGTGGTCGGGCGCCGCCGTGCACTGGTGGTGCAACGCACCGGCTGGGGTAAATCGGCGGTGTACTTCATCGCCGCCAAGCTGCTGCGGGCCGCCGGTCACGGGCCGACGGTGATCGTCTCGCCGCTGCTGGCGTTGATGCGCAACCAGGTCGCCGCCGCCGAACGCGCCGGGGTGCACGCCGCCACCATCAACTCCGCCAACGTCACCGAGTGGGCCGACGTGCAGCGCCGGGTGAGCGCCGGTGACCTCGACGTGCTGCTGGTCAGCCCGGAACGGCTCAACAACCCCGACTTCCGCGACGAGGTACTGCCGGCGCTGGCGGCCCGCGCCGGGCTGGTGGTGGTCGACGAAGCGCACTGCGTCTCGGACTGGGGGCACGACTTCCGGCCGGACTATCGGCGCATCCGCACCCTGATCGCCGAATTGGGTGCGGACGTGCCGGTATTGGCGACCACCGCGACCGCCAACGATCGGGTGGTCGACGACGTCGCCGGCCAACTCGGGGTCGGCGGCGCCGACACCCTGGTGCTGCGCGGGGGCCTGGACCGGGAATCGTTGCGGCTGTCGGTGATCGCCGCCGGGGGTCCGGCGCAACGGACCGCCTGGGTCGGCGCCCACCTGAACGAGCTGCCCGGTTCGGGGATCGTCTACACGCTCACCGTGGCCCAGGCCCACGACCTGGCGGCAGACCTGCGGGCGCAGGGGTTCGCGGTCGCCGCCTACACCGGGTCCACCGACTCGGCCGACCGGGAACAGCTCGAGGCCGACCTGCTGGCCAACCGGGTCAAGGCGCTGATCGCCACCTCGGCGCTGGGCATGGGATTCGACAAGCCCGACCTCGGCTTCGTGGTGCACCTGGGTGCCCCGTCTTCGCCGATCGCCTACTACCAGCAGGTCGGTCGCGCCGGGCGTGCCACCGCCAGCGCCGAAGTCATCCTGCTGCCGGGCACCGAGGATCAGGACATCTGGAACTACTTCGCCTCCCTGGCGTTTCCGGCGGAATCGTTGGTGCGCAAGGTGATCGGCGAGCTCTCGCCGGATCAGCCACTGTCGACGCCGGCACTGGAGTCCCGCGTCGACCTGAACCGGTCACGGCTGGAGATGGTGCTCAAGGTCCTCGACGTCGACGGCGCGGTGCGCCGGGTCAAGGGGGGATGGCTGGGCACCGGGGTGCCGTGGATCTACGACGAGCAGCGCTACCGCAAGCTCGACGAACTGCGCCGCGCCGAGCAGCAGGCGATGCTGGACTACCAGCGCACCGACGACTGCCGGATGAGCTTCCTGCGCGCCCAGCTCAACGACCCGCAGCTGCAGCCCGGGGAGCGTTGCGGGCGCTGCGACAACTGCGCCGGACCGCGATTCGACGCCGCGGTGGATGCCGCCGCCGCGGAGGCCACCCGCGAGCGGCTGATGCGCCCGGGTGTGGAGATCACCCCGCGGCGGCAGTGGCCGTCGGGGTTGGCGCGACTCGGCCTCGAGCTGTCCGGCCGGATCACCGACGGTCCCGAGCCGGGCCGGGTCATCGGAAGGTTCACCGACCTGGGCTGGGGGGTGCGGCTGCGGCGACTGCTCGACGAACCGGATCAACAGGTGCCCGAGGAGGTGGTGCGTGCCGCGGTGCGGGTGCTGGCCGACTGGGATTGGCGAACCCGGCCGACCGCGGTGCTGGGGCTGGATTCGGCGACGCATCCGGTGCTGATCGGTTCGCTGGCCGACCGGCTGGCCGAACTCGGCCGGCTGACCCGGCTCGACGATCTGCGGTATGCGCCGGGGCGGCGGGCGACGACGGCGGCGAACTCGGCCTACCGGGTCGCAGCCCTGCAGGGCAGCTGGCTGCCGCCCGCCGAACTCCCGGCCGGCATCGGGCCGGTACTGCTGGTCGACGATGTCACCGACACCGGGTGGACGCTGACCATGGCGGCCCGGGTGCTGCGTGCCGCCGGCGCACCGCAGGTCCTGCCGTTCGCCCTGGCCAGCGTCAACTGAACCGGGCGGCGGGCGCGCGTACCGTCGAAGGAATGAACGTGACCCGCGCAGTGCTGACCGCTGTGGCCGGTGCGATGGTGACGTTGGCACCGGCCGCTACCGCCGCCCCCGAGCAGTGCGACCAGACCGTCGGCGAATCCATCGACGCCTACCTGAATCGGCATCCCGACGTCCGGGCGGAACTGGACGAGCGGGGACGGCAGGAAGACCCCGGCGCCCCCAACCCCGCGCTGTCTTACCTGGAACGCCACCCGCATATCCGGGAGGCGTTGATCACGCTGTCTCAGCAGTGCGTGTGAGAAAACGGTGACCGGAACGCGTACCGACTGGTGGGCACCGTGTCGATGTTGAGGTGGGCGCCGAATCGGGAGATGCTCTCCACCATCTTCTGCACCCGCTGGCCCAGGTCGGCCTCGTCGGCGGCACCGTAGAACGCGTACGGGTCCGACACCGCCTCGTCGGGGAAGTTCTCCTCGACGATCGCGTCGATGTTCGGCGCGTCCTCGGTGAGGGCACGGATCACCACGTTCTGGGTGTAGCCGAACGTCGCCTGGGTGTCGATGGCGATCTGGGTGTGGTCGATGTGCCAGCGGTGCAGCCAGGTCGCCTCGTCCAGGTCGGCCGGTCGGCGCAGCAGCGCCACATTGGCCAAGCCGCGGGTGCGACGGCCCTCCCCGAGGTCCGGCGGCGGCATCGGCATCGACTCGGTCACCAGATACGCGGCCACCGCCTCGGATTCGGCTTCCACGGCGGCGATCGCGGCGCGGGTCTGTTCGCCGTAGTACTGCTGGGTCCAGATGCTGATGACGGCCGCGGCCGGCGGCTCCAGCGTCGTCAGCGTCATCATCGAGTCGCGTACGAGTTCGTCGCGCACGTTGACCGCCAGGCCCGGTAGTCCCAGACCCAGCAGCTTCTCCGCCACCGGCCCGCGCATGTTCGCGCACCACTCGTCACTGAAATCGGTTGTCCGAGCGATGATCATGACTTTTTCCATGGATGTCTCCTTTAGCGTGTTGCGGCGTGGAACGCCTCGACGAGTTCGCTGAGCAGGTCGGTGGCCCGGCCGATGTCCTTCGGCAGTGAGCAGGTGACGCGTACGTCGGTGATACCGGCGGCTACCAGTGCGGGGGCCGACGCCGCGGTGGCGGCGGCATCGAGCGTGCCGTCCGGCTTCTTGGCGGTGGTCGCATGCCCCAGCACCTGCATTCCGCTGGGGTCGCCGCCCTGTGCGGTGACGCGGTCCCGCATCGCCGCGATCGCCCCGGCCGGGTCGCGCATCGCCGGGCCCCACGGGATCCATCCGGTGCCGAACCGGGCCAGCCGGCGGGCCACCGCGTCGTTGACGGTCCCGCTCACCCAGATCGGAACACCGCCGGGTGCCACGGGTTTGGGCATCTGATGAATGTTCTCGAAGGACAGCTCGGGGGAGTCGTAGCCGGCGCGCTGCTGCGTCCACAGTGTCTGGCACACCTCCAAGGTGTGGTCCAGCAGTCGTCCCCGCCGCTCGAACGACAGGCCGGTGGCCTCGTACTCCTCGCGTTGCCAACCGACTCCCACGCCCAGGTCCAACCGGCCGCCCGACAGCACATCGAGGGTGGCCAACTCCTTGGCCAGCACCGTCGGACGGCGCAGCGCCGCCAGCAGTATCGCGGTACCCAACCGGATGCGAGTGGTGGTCGCGGCCAGTGCCGTCAGCACGATCACCGGGTCCAGCCACTGGCCGTCCGGCCCGGTGGGCTGGCGGCCGCCGGCGATCCCGCCGAGACGCGGATCGGCGTAGGCCTCGGGATTCTCGCCGAACGCCACGTGATCGGAGACCACCAGCCGATCGACGCCGGCGGTGTCCATCGCCGCGCCCAGCGCCAGGGTGGTGCCCCAGTCGTGGTCGGGGTCATCGGTGAAAGTTCGGAGCTGCAAAGAGATCTGGGGATGTGTCATGTGCGCACCTGCCGGGCCGGACGGGATTCGATGGCGTCGATCGTCAGGGCGCGGGAGGCGATCCGCCAGCCGTGCTGGTCGCGGCGGTAGGTGTCGCGGTAGCGCAGATACCAGACGTGGTCGGTCAGTCGTCCGTCGTCGTCGACCCAGTGGTGTGCCACGCCGGTGATCTCGCCGGTCGCCTGACCGTCGTCGGCGGTGGCGTAGATCTCGCCGTGGATACCGTGGTGGGTGCGGGCCACCGCTGCCAGCGCGGACATCGCCTCGCCGATACCGGCGTGACCGCGGTGTCGCACGCACGGCTCCAGTCGGCGCGGCGGGTCCGGGAGAACCAATTCGGCGTCGGCGGTGAACAATTCGATCAGCTCGGCGAAGCGCCGGGCGTCGACGCAACCGGCGTAGCGCTGTACCAGCCCGGACAGTTCGACCCGATCGGCGGCGGTCAGGGGCGTGGTCACGGCTTGATTCCGCCGAGTTGCGCGGTCAGGGCGCCGGCGGTCCGGAGCAGCCCGCGCGCCCACTTGCTGATCTCGGCGTCGGTCAGGGCCCGCTGGGCGTGCAGCGAGACCACCATCGCCTGGCGCTGGTGGTGGTCGTAGACCGGCGCGGAGATCACGCTGATGTCGTGCCGTCCACGGCCCTCCGCCTCGCTGCGCAGATACACCCGCTCACCGATGTCGGAGACCAATTCGCCCAGCAGGGCACGCAATTCGTCGGGCAGATTGCTGGACAGGCCGGCCATCAGGGCGTACAGCCGTTGCCCGCCCGGGGTCAGGCGCTCGACCAGGTACCCGTCGGCGCGGCATTCGGCGACCACACGTTCCAGGCGCTCGCTCTCGGAACGCAACGGGATCGTGGGCTGTCGGGTCAGCCAATCCTGCAGGGCCGCGTCATCCCAGAGCACGAACATCAGGCCGACCGGCGGGGCGAACGGATAGCTCTCGCCGGCCTGGACCCCGAGGTGCGCGTTCGGCGCCGCGGCCAGCTCCAGCACGGTGATCCGGTCCTCGACCACCGCACTCAATGCGGCGGAGGTGGCGAATTCCGCGGACAGTCGCCGCAGTTGCTCGCGGGCCTCCGGGCCGACCCGCAGTGACTGCTGGGCGGCGCGGCCGAGCGAGATCAGCCCCGGGCCCAACCGGTAGGTCTTCTCCGGTTCGTCGCGGGTCACATAGCCCGCATCGGCGAGTGTGGTGGCGATACCCAGGCAGGTGGGCTTGGCCAGCCCGGTGCGCCGGGCCAGTTCGGACAGCCCGAAGCGCTCCTCGGGGTGGCGCGCCAGGAATTCCAGCACGGTCACCACGCGCTCGGTCGGGGGAGACGTGCGCACGACCTGTCGGGTAGTCGTCTGATCGGGCCCAGCCATTGCAGCATGCTACCGCGACCCACTAAAGTCGGTTCGAGATATCTACCATTGCGGTCCATTTATGGACCGATTGACCGTCACGGAGGCGCTGCAGTGATGTACTCCGAACCGCTTTCGGCCGCGATCGCCGAAGCGGAGAAACTGGTGACCGAGGCTCCGCACATCGAGACCGAAGCCGACCTGCTCGAGGGCCTGCAGTATCTGGCCGGCGGCGTCGAAGCCTGTGTGCACGCCGCCTTCAACGGCGAGCGCGACCACCCGTTCCTGATGTCGGGCACCGGGCCGTTCACCAAGATGGGCCTGGACAACCCCGACACCCTGTACTTCGGCACGGTGGTGCGGCCCGGCAACGACTACATCGTGCGCGGAACCCGCGGCACCACCACCGATCTCAGCTTCCAGTTGCTCGGCGGCGAATACACCGACGACAACGTCCCGGCCAGTGAAGCCGCGTTCGACGACCGTGAACTCGACGTCGCGGCCGACGGCAGCTTCGAATGGCGCTTCCAGTCGAAGACCCCGGCGCAGCTGGTGATGCGCGAAGTCTACAACGACTGGTCCGCCCGTCGCGGCACACTCTCGATCGCCCGGACCGACACCGAGGGCACCGCGCCGCCGCCGCTGACCAGGCAGCTGATCGAGAAGCGTTATGCGGCAGCCGGAAAGCAACTGATCAACCGGGTCAAGACCTGGCTGGCGTTCCCGCAGTGGTTCTACCTGAACCTTCCGGTCAACACGATGGTGGCGCCGCGGCTGACCCCGGGCGGGCTGGCCACCCAGTACTCCTCGGCCGGACACTACGAGTTGGCTCCGGGGCAGGCTCTGGTGATCACCCTGCCCGTCACGGACGCGCCGTATCTGGGCTTCCAGCTCGGCAGCCTCTGGTACATCTCGCTGGACTACATCAACCACCAGACCTCGTTGAACGGCACGCAGGCGCAGGCGGATCCGGACGGCAAGATTCGGATCGTGGTCAGCGACGAGAATCCCGGCGTCACCAACTGGGTGGAGACCCTCGGGCACCGGCGCGGATTCCTGCAGTTCCGCTGGCAGCGGGTGTCGCGGCAACTGACCGAGGCCGACGGCCCGACCGTCGAGCTCGTCGATGTCGAGGCACTGCCGGGCGTACTGCCGTTCTACGACCACAACAAGATCTCGCCGGAAGACTGGCGGGCCCGTATCGCGCTGCGGCAGCAGCAAATCGCTAACAGAATGCTGGGGTGAACATGACCGGAATGCTGATGGACAAAGTCGTGGTGATCAGCGGGGTCGGGCCGGGCCTCGGCAGCACCCTGGCGAACCGCTTCGCGGCCGAGGGCGCCGACCTGGTGCTGGCCGCACGCAGTGCCGACCGCCTCGAGGAGGTGGCCAAGCAGGTCCGCGACGCCGGCCGTCGCGCGCTGGTGGTGCCCACCGACATCACCGACGAAGACCAGGTCGCCAACCTGGTGGCGACCGCCACCGCCGAGTACGACCACATCGACGTGTTGATCAACAACGCCTTCCGGGTTCCGTCGATGAAGCCGCTGGCGGACACCACGTTTCAGCACATCCGTGACGCCATCGAACTCAGCGGCCTCGGCGCGCTGCGGCTGACCCAGGGCTTCACGCCGGCACTGGCCGCCGCCAAGGGATCCATCGTCAATCTGAACTCGATGGTGATCCGGCACTCGCAGCCCAAGTACGGCGCCTACAAGATGGCCAAGGCCGCGCTGCTGGCGATGTCGCAGTCGCTGGCCTCCGAGCTCGGAGAGCAGGGCATCCGGGTGAACTCGGTTGCGCCCGGCTACATCTGGGGCGACACGCTGCAGAGCTACTTCACCCACCAGGCCGGCAAGTACGGCACCACCGTCGAGCAGATCTACGCGGCCACCGCCGCCAACTCCGACCTGAAGCGGCTGCCCACCGAGGACGAGGTGGCCTCAGCGGTGCTGTTCCTGGCCAGTGATCTGGCCAGTGGGATCAGCGGCCAGGTCCTGGACGTCAACTGCGGGGAGTACCACAACTGATGACCGCGCGTACCAACGTCGGAACCGTCGAGGATCTGCACGCCTCGGCCACCAAGATGGTCGGCCTGGACGACTTCGGCCCCGACGACGACAACTACCGCGAAGCACTCGGCGTGCTGCTGGAGTCGTATCGCACCGAGGCCGACCTGACCGAGCTGGGCAGCAAGATGAACCGGTTCTTCCTGCGCGGTGCGCTGGTGGCCCGGCTGCTGTCGCAGGCCGGCTGGAAGGCGAACCCCGGGTACGCCGACGTCGCCATCGAGCGGCCGATCTTCGTCACCGGGCTGCCGCGCACCGGAACCACCGCGCTGCACCGCCTGCTGGGGGCCGACCCGGCGCATCAGGGCTTGGAGATGTGGCTGGCCGAGTTCCCGCAGCCCCGCCCGCCGCGCGAAACCTGGGACACCAACCCGGTTTTCACCCAGATGCAGGCGCAGTTCGAGCAGCATCACCAGGAGAACCCGGACTACACCGGGCTGCACTTCATGACCGCCGACGGTCTGGAGGAGTGCTGGCAGCTGCTGCGCCAGTCGCTGCACTCGGTGTCCTATGAGACGCTGGCGCACCTGCCGACCTACTCGCGCTGGCTCGCCGAGCAAGACTGGGTTCCGTCGTATCAGCGTCACCGCCGCAACCTGCAGCTGATCGGCCTCAACGAGCCGGAGAAGCGTTGGGTGCTCAAGAATCCCAGCCACCTGTTCGCCCTCGACGCGATCATGGCGGTCTACCCCGATGCGCTCATCGTGCAGTGCCACCGGCCCGCGGAGACCATCCTGGCGTCGATGTGCTCGTTGGCCCGGCACACCACCGAGGGCCAGTCGAACACCTTCGTGGGCGCGCGGATCGGCGCCGACGAGATGGAGACCTGGGCCCGCGGCCTGGAGTTGTTCAACACCCAGCGCAAGCAGTACGACCAGGCCCAGTTCTGCGACATCGACTATCGCGATTTCGTCGCGGACCCGCTGGCCACCGCCGCGAGCATCTACGAACGGTTCGGAATTGCGCTCTCCGACGAGGCACGCCAGGCGATGGCCGACGATTACGCGGCCAGCAAGACCGGGCCGCGCGCGCCGAAACACGAGTACTCGCTTGCCGATTACGGCCTGACCACCGAGCAGGTCAAGGAGCGCTTCGCCGGCCTGTGAGCCCGCTGGGCCCCCCAACCGCGAGCGTGCGTGTCTGTACAGGACACGCCGCGGTCAGGCGTACAACCGTGCACGCTGGTGCCGGGCGGTGGGCGGTAACTGGCTCAGTCGATTCCGTCGCACGGTGGCGGGGCGCTGGAGACCGCCTCCAGATGCCCCTCGGCCACCGCATGCCGGATGCTCTTGCCCAGGTTCGGGCAGCCGCGGTTGCGACTGCTGGGGTGGCCGGCTTCCCGCTCGGCGGTGAAGTAGGCGCACTGCTGCATCGCCGCCGAATTCCATTGCACCGAGGTGTATCCGGGTCCCAGCTTCTTGACCTCGACGGTGGCCCGGCAATGCCGGCACTCCACCGGCATCAGGCCCGAGTGCAGGTAGCGATCCGTATCCCGTTCGGTGGCAGCGCGCAGCGCCTCATAACGTTCCGGATCCACCGGGAACAGCGGCTGCCGGGAATAGCGGGTATCGGGCCCGTCGTCGTCGGACCGGCTGCCGTGCGCACCGTGCTCGTCGTGGTCCTCGTGCGGGCCGTAGAGCATCAGCATCGACCGAGCCAGGTCGTCGGCGTCGGGCACCTCGGGGGGCATGGCGCCGGACCTACTCTGCCTTAACGGTTTCGGCGGCCTTCTCGGACTCCTCCGCTTCGGCCTGCAACCGCAGGTTCTCGGCGACCTCGGCGTTCCACTTCTCGTTGGCCACCGTGGCGTCGATCTCGATCTCGAAGCGGTCGGTCATCTCCGGCGTGACGTCGGCGGCGTCGACGTAGAACTGCGAGTACCACCGACGCAACTGGTAGACCGCACCGTCTTCCTCGACCAGCAGCGGGTTTTCGATACGGCTCTTGTGCGTCCAGATCTCGACGTCCTGCAGGAAGCCCTTGCTGACGCCGTCGGTCATGGCGTCGGCGATCTTCTCCGTGGTGGCGTCGTCGAGGCCCTTGGGCTTCTGCACGATGACGCCCCACATCAGCCGGAACTGGTCCTGGCTGATCGGGTAGTGGCAGTTGATCAGGATGGATTCGGCCTTGAAGCCGCCGTAGCTGTTGTGCAGCCAGTTGATCATGAACGACGGGCCGAAGTAGGAGGCCTCGGAGTCCAGTTCGGAACCGCCGTAGCTGGTACCCAGGCCGGGCACGTCGGAGCGGCCGACGTTGTGCAGGTACTGCGAGGCGATGTGCCCCTCGAAGACGTTCTTGAACGACGTCGGCAGGCCGTAGTGGATGTAGAAGAAGTGCGCGAAGTCGGTGACGTTGTCGATGATGTCGCGGCAGTTGGAGTCGATCACCATGGAGTTCCAGCGCCAGTCGGTCCATTCACCGCTGGACCACTCCGGGATCTCCGGGATCCGCACCTCGTCGGGCGGCGGGTTGCCCTCCGGGTCGTTGTAGATGAACAGCAGACCGCCACGGACGTCGGTGGGGAAGGATTGGGTGCGCGCCACCCGCGGCGTCCGCTTGGAGTAGGGCACCAGCTTGCAGCGGCCGTCGCCGCCCCAGCGCCAGTCGTGGAACGGGCAGGCGATCTCGTCGCCCTTGATCTCGCCGCGGCTGAGGTCGCCGCCCATGTGCCGGCAGTAGGCGTCGAGCACGTGCAGCTCGCCCTTGGAATCGCCGAACACCACCAGCTTGGCGCCGAAGGCATTGATGGAGTGCGGCTTGCCGTCCAGGAACTCCTTCACCGGTCCGAGGCAGTGCCAGCCCCGGGCATAGCGGTCCGGAAGTGTGCCCGTGTCGATGTGGCGGACGCCTACGTCGGCGTTGTCAGTGCTCACCTGTTGCCTCCAACCCTCTGCTTCTAACTAGAACACGTTACAGTTTTGACGCCTGTTTATGCAATAAGACCTGCTGGTTCCGGGTCTTTGGTCCCTGGTATATGTGGACGATGCAGCTGTTCTCGTTCAACGGACGTTCGCCGCGGATCGCCCCGACTGCTTTCGTCGCTCCCACCGCGACGCTGATCGGCGACGTCACCGTCGAAGCCGGTGCCTCGATCTGGTTCGGCGCCATCCTGCGAGCCGACGACGCGCCCATCGTGGTGCGGGAGGGTGCGAACGTCCAGGACGGCTCGGTGCTGCATGTGCCGCCCGGGGTGCCGGTGGATATCGGGCCGGGCGCGACGATCGCCCACATGTGCCTCATTCACGGCGCGCACATCGGTGCGGAGTCGCTGGTCGGCAATCACGCCACCGTGCTCGACGGCGCGGTGATCGGCAGTCGCACCTTGATCGCGGCGGGCTCGACGGTGTTGGCCGGCACCAAGATCCCCGACGGGGTGCTGGTGATCGGCGCGCCCGCCGTCGTCAAGGGGCCGATCGCCGGTACCGGCGCGGAGGTCTGGATCAACGCCAACCCCCCGTACTACCGGAACCTCGCCCAGCGCTATCGCGAGGGGCTGGCGCCGGTCGAGCCGAGTTAAGCCGCGCTGGCCGCGAGTTCGGCCAGCAGTTGCGCGAACCCGTCAGCGGCATCTGAGGCGTCGGCCCCGCCCGAATCGTCGGTGAAGGGGATCTCGAACAGGGTGAACTGCTGCCCGGCGACGCCCACCACGTCCTTCATGCCGTCTTCGGTGATCAAGAAGGTGTTGATGAAGACCGGCCAAATGGTGAACTGGCTGGCGTACCCCAGCTCCGGGTCGTCGATGACGGTGTTGGTGAACAGGTCGATGAGCCCGATGACATGGGTGTCGATCTGGAACAGAGTGGTGGTGTCGACGACGGTTCCCACGCTGGGGTACCCGGCCGTGTCGTCGAGTAGGCCGGTGATCTCGGTGTGCTCGCCCGAGTAGAGATACGGCACGTGGAAAGTGCTTCGATGGGCGGTGTACCAGTCGTCGCTACCTCGGGCGGTATGGGTCGCGGTGTAGTCGCCGTACGAACTGCCGATCGGGCCGAACTGGTCACCGCCGGTGTTCGTCCACGAGGTTCCGTCGATGTAGCCGGGCAAGCTCATCCACGTGCCGGTGCCGTAAGGCCAGGCGTCCTCGATCGCGTCGGCGGCGGCGCCGGCGGCGAGTGCGACCGCGATTCCGGCTGTGGCCAGCCCCATCATGATGCGAGCCCCGTGCATAACAACCCCCGAAAGAAAAAATCGCTCTTTTTAATCTCAGGAAATTATCATCTTGCGGTATGTGAGGTCAATGGCGGTTCAGGGTTCGAAGCGGCGGAGCGTGGGGCGAGGGCTCACGCCAGGTCTGTCGTATTCAGCGCGGGATCGGTCAGTTCGGCCATGAGCTGAGTAAACCCGTCGTCGACGCCCGTGGCGCCCCCCGCGCCGGAGGTGTCGGAGAAGGGGACCTCGAACAGCGTGAACTGCTGGCCAAAACCGCTCATCACGTCCTTGATGCCGGCGTCGGTGAATACAAAGGTGTTGTTCAGCAGTGGCGTCAGGGTGAACTGCGTGGCGTATCCCCGATCCGGATCGTTGATGCTGGTGGTGGTGAACCAGTCGATCGCGCCGATGGGGCTGTTGCTGCGGAACAGTTCGATCTTGTCGAAAATCGTTCCCACGCCGGGATAGTCCGTCGAGTCGTCGACGATGCCTGTGACCTCCGTGCGCTGATCGGTGTAGAGGCCCGGGATGATGAACGTCCTGTCGTGGACGGTGTACCAGGAATCGCTGCCGCCGATGGTGTGGGTGGCCACGTAGTCGCCCCACGAATCGGTGACGGGACCGAAGGCATCCTGACCCTCGTTGGTGCCGTGCCCCTGGGCGATCAGCGCAAAACCGGGCAGCGCCAGCGGGTAGCTCGAGCCGTAGGGCCAGGCGTCATCGATGACGTCCGCAACGGCGGGAGCGGCGAGTGCGGCGCCGCACCCCATCGCAGCGCCGGCAAGTGCCGTCAACGCATTGATCCGCATCATCCACCCCCTGGAGAGGCGAGCGCTCGTCGAACACGTCGCCTTGTCTGATCGCGGCTATGCGCCGCAAATTACTCCGGGTGGTGGCACCCGTCAACGAATGACGGTGCGAATCAGAGCTTGCGGGCGGTCTTGGCAGCCCGGTCCAACTCCCAGTAGGCGCGCAGCGCGACGAGTTCGCCCTTCTCGTTCGCCCGGTAGGTGAAGACACCCTCGGTGACGATCTGGTGGCCACCCATGGTGATGGTGATGTTGCCGGTGTTGGCTTCCTCGTCACCGCACTGGAAGGTGTCGGAGAAGTTGAACTCGATCTTGTCGGTGGACGCGATCGCCTTATCCCAGAACGCCGAGATCTCGTCGCGGCCGCGGTGGCCCTTGCCCTCCGGGTCGAAGTGCGACGGCCCGATGGGGTCCTGCACGATCGCGTCGTCGGCGAAGACCGCCAGCCAGGCTTCCTTGTCGCGGGCGATGACGGCGTCGCGCGAGCGCTTACCTGCTACGTGGGCGGGGTGATCTGCATTCATGCGGGTAGTCCTTTCAGTTGGCGGGCTTGTCGGCGCCGACGACCCACATCGAGAAGTACTGCGCGCCACCGCCATAGGCGTGGCCCAGTGCTTTACGTGCGTTCGGCACCTGGTGATCGCCGGCCTTGCCCATCACCTGGATCGCCGACTCGGCGAACCGGATCATTCCGGACGCGCCGATCGGGTTGGACGACAGCACCCCACCGGAGGCGTTCACCGGGATCTTCCCGCCGATCGCGGTCTCGCCGGCCTGGGTCAGCTTCCAGCCTTCGCCTTCGGGGGCGAATCCCAGGCTTTCCAGCCACATCGGCTCGAACCAGGAGAACGGCACGTAGATCTCCGCGGCGTCGATCTCGTCGATCGGGCTGGTGATGCCGGCGTCGCGCCACAGTGCGGCGGCGGCGTCTCGACTGGCCTGCGGGTTGACCTGGTCGCGGCCGGAGTAGGCCAGCGGTTCGGTGCGCAGCGCGGTGGCGTGGATCCAGGCCACCGGGTGGCCTTCGTCGACCCGGGCCTGTGCGGCTTCCTCGTCGCCGATCACGATGGCGCACGCGCCGTCCGAGGACGGGCAGGTCTCATCGAAACGGATGGGGTCCCACAGCATTTGGGACGCCATGACCTTCTCGACGGTGATGTCGGGCTGATGCAGGTGAGCCAGCGGGTTGCGGGCCCCGTTGAGCCGGTCCTTGACCGCGACGATCGCGCCGGTGTCCAGCGGAGCCCCGGAACGACGGATGTAGGCGCGCACGTGCGGGGCGAAGTAGCCGCCGGCACCGGCGCCGACCGGCTTGGTGAAGGGCACCGGCAGGCTCAACGCCCACATGGCGTTGGACTCCGACTGCTTCTCCCAGGACATCGCCAGCACTCGCCGGTACTTACCGGCCTTGACCAGGCTGGCGGCGACGATCGCGGTCGAGCCGCCCACCGAGCCTGCGGTGTGCACCCGGATCATCGGCTTGCCGGTGGCGCCCATGGCGTCGGCCATGAACAACTCGGGCATCATGACGCCCTCGAAGAAGTCCGGTGCTTTACCGACCACGACGGCGTCGATGTCGTCGAACGTCGAACCCGAGTCGGCCAGTGCGCGGTCGATAGCCTCACGCACCAAGCCGTTCATGGATACGTCGTGGCGCTTGGCGACGTACTTCGTCTGCCCGGTGCCCAGCACCGCAGCCAATTGACCGGCCATCAGTTGCGTCCTTCCATCACTGCGACCAGGTTCTGCTGCAGGGCAGGACCGCTGGTGGCGTGGGCCAGTACCCGGCCCGCCGAGCCGTTGAAGATGTGCTGTGCGGCGAAACCGATGCGTTCCAGGCCGGCGACGAACATCGGGTTGGCCGCCAGGGCGCCTCCAGATGGATTGACCTTCGTCTTCGACGGCAGTCGCATCGCCTCGGTCAGGATCAGGTGCTGGTGCGTGAACGGCGCGTGGATCTCGGCCACGTCCACCGCAGGCATGTCGTCGCCCGTGGCGGCCAGTGTCGAGGCGGTGGTGGACGCCGAACGGGTCAGATCCCGGCTGCCCAGCACGGGGGACTCGATGCGGTGTTCGAAACCGGTGATCCAGGCCGGGTTTTCGCACAGTTCGCGGGCCTTGTCGCCGGCGGCCAACACGATCGCGGCGGCCCCGTCGGTGATCGGCGCGATGTCGTGGCGGCGCAGCGGGTTGGCGAAGAACGGACGCTCAAGCAGTTCGTCGAGGTTCGTCGTCGATTCCACGGAGTCCACGCGGTCGGACTGTGCGAACGAATCCAGTGCCACCCGGGCCATCTGCTCGGCGGTCCACTGACCGCCGTCGAGCCCCATGCGGGCCTGCAGCGCGGCGATCGAGACGGAGTCCGGCAGCAGCGGAGCGACGGTGTAGGGGTCGGTCTGCAGGGCCAGGATCCGGCGCAGCTGGCCGGCCGAGGATTTGCCGAACCCGTAGGCCAGCGCGGTGTCGACCTCGCCGGTCAACACCTTGATGTAGGCCTCGTACAGCGCCCAAGCGCCGTCCATCTCCACGTGCGACTCGTTGATCGGCGGCACCGCGCCGATCGAGTCGATCGCCGAGATGAACGAGAATGCGCGTCCAGCAAGGTAATCCGATGAACCGGAGCACCAGAATCCGATGTCGGTCTGGGCGATGCCCAGGTCGGAGTACAACTGGGCGAAACACGGCATCAACATCTCGACGCCGTTGGTAGTGCCGTCGGTGCGGCGAACGTGCGGGGCGTGGGCGAATCCCACCACCGCGACATCGCGTTGCGTCATGCTGCCCCTCACAGGTGATGCTTGTAGGTGTCGTAGTCGGCGTCCGGTTCGCCGGTCGGCCGGAAGTATTCGATGTTGTCGATGCCCAGGCCCCACTCCTCGCGGGGCTTCCAGACCGCTTCGACACGCATGCCCATCCGCACCTCGGCGGCGTCGATCTCCTGGATCAGGTGCAGGAACGGGATGTCTGCGCCGTCGAGCAGCACATAGGCGGCCACGTACGGCGGCTTGATGCGCTGGCCGGCGAACGGGATGTTGATGATGGCGAAGGTGGTCACCGTGCCGGTGTTGGACAGTTCGACGAAGTTGTCCAGCTGCTGTCCGGTAGCCGGATCGGCTTCGCGCGCAGGGAAGTACACCTTGCCGTCTTCGCCGGTGCGGGCACCGAGCAGCTTGCCCTCCTGCAGCGCGAGCAGGTAGGCGCTCTCCGGGCGCGATGCGCTGTGCTGGATCTCCAGGCTGGTCGGGACGACCACCATGGTCACCGGATCCCGGTCGTCGGTGGAGTCGCCCACCGGCTCGGGTTCTTCACCGACGGCGAAGTAGGCGATGTCGGTGATCGCGCCGACGGTCTCGTCGGCCCAGTGTGCGTGCACCCGGGTGCCGGCGCTGATGTCCTTGGGGCTGTCGACGGCGACCGCGTGCAGCATCGGTACGTCGGCGCCGTCGAGCTTGATCAGTGCCCAGGCGAACGGGACCGTCAGCGGCTGGCCCTCAAGCGGCTCGGGCTGCCACGACCACGAGACCACGGTGCCGACACTGGCCACCGGTACGATCTCGGTGAGCTGTTCGTAGGTCACCGGGTCGTATTCGGCTGGCGGCACATAGACGCGTCCGTCGGATCCGCGGACGCCGACGATGCGGCGCTCACGCAGGGCGGTGAAGAACGCGCCGAGGACGGGGCCGACTGAACGTGTGTAGTCGAAGGACAACTTCAGCGGCGCAGAGAGGGGTGGCTCATGCTCATCGATCTGCGCGCGGTGGCTTTGGCTAGCAGTCACGGCATCGAGTAGAACAGGTTCTAACAATGGTGGCAAGCAGGCAATCGAGGAGCCAAGGATGAAGCTGGGACTGCAACTGGGCTATTGGGGCGCGCAGCCGCCGCAGAACCACGCTGAACTGGTGGCCGCGGCCGAGAATAACGATTTCGACGCCGTGTTCACCGCCGAGGCCTGGGGGTCCGACGCTTACACGCCGCTGGCTTGGTTGGGTTCCTCGACGTCGCGGGTGCGGCTGGGTACGTCGGTGGTGCAGCTGTCGGCGCGCACCCCGACCGCGTGCGCCATGGCCGCGTTGACGCTGGACCACCTCTCCGGCGGGCGGCACATTCTGGGCCTGGGTGTGTCCGGGCCGCAGGTAGTCGAGGGTTGGTACGGCCAGCGTTTCGGTAAGCCGTTGGCTCGCACCCGTGAGTACATCGACATCCTGCGTCAGGTCTGGGCGCGTGAGGCCCCGGTGACCAGCGCCGGTCCGCACTACCCGCTGCCGATCAGCGGTGAGGGCACCACCGGGCTGGGCAAGGCGCTCAAGCCGATCACCCACCCCCGTCGCACCGACATCCCGGTGATGCTCGGCGCCGAGGGACCGAAGAACATCGCGCTGGCCGCCGAGATCGCCGACGGCTGGCTGCCGATCTTCTACTCGCCCCGACTGGCCGGCATGTACAACGAGTGGCTCGATGAAGGCTTCGCCCGGCCCGGCGCGCGGCGTACCCGCGAGAACTTCGAGATCTGCGCGACCGCCAACATCGTGATCACCGACGATCGCGCTGCGGCGTTCGCGGGGATGAAGCCGTACCTGGCGCTCTACATGGGTGGCATGGGCGCCGAGGACACGAACTTCCACGCCGACGTCTACCGCCGGATGGGCTATGCCGAGGTCGTCGACGACGTGACGAAGCTGTTCCGCAACAACCAGAAGGACAAGGCCGCCGAGGTGATCCCCGACGAGCTGGTGGATGACGCCGCGATCGTCGGGGACATCGACTATGTCCGCAAGCAGATCAAGGTCTGGGAGGCCGCGGGGGTCACCATGATGGTGGTCAGCGGTCGCAGCACCGAGCAGATTGAGCAGCTGGCCTCGCTGGTCTAGCGCATGGGTTGCCGGCCGGGTTTGCTCGGCCGGCCTGGTGTAGCTGCGGCGGCGTCTGCTTGAGGTAGTCCTGCCCGGGCGCACTCTCGCGTCGGTCATGCCGCAGGGGCATGGTGAAGCGTTTGCCCGGGGCGGCTCTGGCGTTCGCGTGCGGAGGCGTGCGCCGAGGCTGCCTTCGGTGAGCCCGGCGGGGCATCTACCTGCGTAAAGATGATGTAAGCGCCGATGCGCCTCCCGGGGATACGATCCGTAGCGTGACTATGAATCAGCCTTGGCCCCAGACGTCACCCACCCGTAGTCGGACCTGGCCCGCGATGGTCCTTTCCAGCTTGGCGCTGGTCCTTGCGGCGGCGGCGTTGATCGTGGCGTTGAGTCGGTCAGGCGCGGGGGCGGGGGACGCTCCGAGTTATACGGCGGCGCAAAAGGCTGAGGCGAAGGCGCAGTTGTGTGATCGGTACCGGTTGGCTGGTCATGCTCTGAATATTGAGACACAGCCCGGGAATGATGTTGTCCTGGCTCGGATATCGATGATCAACGGGGCGCTGATTCTTGAGACCGCTGCTGCCGATCCGGCGTTGGAGGAGAAATATAGAGACGCTGCTCGGGCGTTAGCTAAGACATATCAAACTACGGCGGCAATTGGCACAATGGGAATGTCCACCGATGAGCAATGGGATGCGGCCGTTGGCGACACTAACGCCAAGGATCGTGTGATGCAGGGACTGTGCGGTGACTGACCTACCCGATTCAAGGCCTTTTACGCCCCTGCTGATAGGCGCTTGGTGGCCTTCGAAGCCTATCCAGTCAATTGAAGCAGTCTCATTTTGGACTGGGCAGTGCATAATAAAAGAGCGTGAAGCGGAAGAAATTGACGGACTCTGCGCCCAACTTGGCGAACGGAACGCCGGTGTAACTGCTGAAGATATGTTGCGGCGTCTGCGTGCGTACCGGAAACGGTTACTTGACTTTGCCCACGCTTGTCGGTCCAAGGGTGAAGCTAACGACGCTGCCGTTGGTGTAGTTACCTGTCTACGGGGCGCGTTGGATAGTATTGCAAAGTCGGCGAATTCTCAGATTGACGAAATTTTGAAGAAAGATATGCCGGCAAGCATCAAAGCGTCAGCGATAAGCGGAATTGTGGGCGAAGCGAATCGTCAAGCTGGAACCGCTGCGGCAAATTCTAATAATTCCATAGTGGGCATCACTCAGAAGCTGTTTGATCAATTAGGTATTGATGGAAATGCTGAAAAGTGGTTGAAGTCTCGGGGTGCGAATTTTGCGGTACCGCCGCCACGGCAGGCCGATTTGACGCCGGATGAAATTTCCCGGATGTTGAATTTTGACGGAGGCCAGGGTGGACTCGACGCGTCCAGTTTTCAATCGTCCGACGGAGCGGGATCTAACGGATCGGATGGCGGGGCGGGTGGCAACAGCGGACTCGAAGCCAATGGGCCCCCGTTCGCTGGCGATGGCGACGGGGGAGCGGCCAGTGCAGGCAGGAGCGGTGGGGATCGCACCGTTTCGAGTCACGCGGGCGGAGGCAATTCGGGAGTATCTATCGCTGGGGAGGGTTCCCGAAGCGGCCCTTCTGGCAACGCTGGCGGGGGTCGTTCTGGCGGCGGGACTGGTAATGCAGGTGCAGGCCATGCAGTGGGTGGCACTGGGAATGCGGGTACCGGTCATTCAGGGGCCGATCCGGGCAATGCGATTGCGGGCCAACCGGGAGGTGGCACTGCTAATGGCGGTGCTGGCAATGGTGGTAGTCAGGGCGTTGCGGGTGCTAGTAGCGGTACCCTCGCCTCTTCCCCTGCAGCCGGCCTCCCCGGCGGCATCAGCACCCCAGGCGGCGGGATCGCCGGTAATTCACCACTCGCGTCGGGCATGCCCGGACTCGGGGGAGTCGGCGCTCCAGACCCTTCTGGAATGGCGGGCGGCGGCCCGAGCCAAGCCTTCGCCTCGCCCGTGTCCGGTGGTTCGCCCGGCGCGGGTGGCCTGAGCTCTCCGTTGTCGCACGGCGGCGCGGACGCTACGGGGCAGGGGCAACCATCGACCCCGCAGGTCCCGCCGTCGCCGCAGGTGACACCCATGTCGGGAGGGATGCTGGGCAACGTGGCCCGATTGGCCGGTTCGGCGCAAGACATCGCTCAGCAGACACCGGCCGCGGGGATCACTCCGACAACGGCGACGTCACCGGTGCCCCAGACGGCCGCGCCGGTCGCCCCAACTCCCGCTTCCGTCACGTCGGCGCAGATCGGTCCCACCCCCGTGACACCGTCGGGGCCGCTGCCCGGGTACGGGGCCGACCTGCGCCCGGCGGCTGCGTCGGCACCCGTCGCGCCGGCGGCTCCCGGTTCCCCCGCGGCGCCTGCGCCCGGTGGTCCCACCGCGCCGGCCTCCGGTGGCCCCACGGTGGCGTCGACCGGAGACCGTTCGGCAGCATCGGGCAGACCGGCGGCCGGTGGTGGGCAGTCGGGTGCTTCGGTGGCCGCGAATATGGGGGTCGGCGCCACCGCCGGGGCTGGCGCCGGTACGGCTGCGCGGCGACTGGCCGAACGCCAGGACCTGCAGCGAAAGGTCGACGCGGTGGCTCGTCAGGCGCCAGGCCTTGCCTGGGCGGCGGGGCTGCGCGATGACGAGACGACGACGGTCCTGACCACCGATCTGGCCGGCGGTTGGATACCGCCGATCGTCAAGCTCCCGCCGGGCGTGACCGTGCTGGGTCCGGCCCACCGCCGTCCACAGACCAGTGCGGTAGACCTGCTCGGCGCGGTGATCGCAGCCGTCGAACATCAGCCGAATGCCTATGTCGCCGAACCCGGATCGAATGATCTGCTGCCCGGCGGCGGCGAACGTGCCCGCTACGGCCAGCATGTCGACGAGCTAGGCCCGATGCTCATCGACGCGGCGGGTACCAGTGGGCGTTTGCCGCGCATCGTGCAGACCGTGGCCCGTGCGGTGGCGCGTCGATCGGGCGTCGCCGACAACGAAGTCGAGATCTTCCGTCAGGTACTCACCGACATGCAGGAGCAAGTGCTGGGGGCCTATCCCCGGCACACGCCCGAAGACGTCTCCGATTGGATGTTGTTGGCCGCCATCGACGCCCTGATCGACGGCAGTGAAGAACTTTCCCGCTACCACCTGGCGTGGCATCTAGCGGTGGCGGTGGCCAAGCACGCTCGCTAGGGCGTGATCACCACGGCGTCGCCGAAGGTCATTTCGACGTGGCCCACCGTCGAGGACATCATCGGCCGCTTCGGCAGGCCGAGCGCGGCCAACTCGCGGGCATACGGGTGGGTACCCAGCCGGATCTGCGTACCGCCCAGCGCACCGCGCACGTTGGAAACCTTCATCTCCCAAGGCACCTGCCGGGTAGCGCCGTCGATGTGGCTGAACGCCTGCAGCACCTGCGGGCGTGACGTGAACAGGCCGGGCACCGGCAGCCCGCGACCGAACTCCATCGTGATGATGTGCTGGCCGTCGGCGGCCACATCGAAACCCAAGGTCTTTCCGTCACGAACCGTGAAGTCCGACATGATTTTTGGGAAGCCCCAAATGGTGCGCCCGGCCTCCAGGGTGAACTCCTGGTCGACGGGGAGGTGGTGGATGAATGCGCCGGCGGATCTCAGCGCACGCAAACCACGGGCCTTGGTACCCGGCGGGTTGACCATTACCGCGGTACCGAATTCGTGGTAGCCGCCGAGGTCACCGTCGATGTAGCGCGCCAACATCAGGTTGACGACGGAACGCCCTGGCCGATGCTGGAAGACCTGCAGTCCGCTGTAGTCGATCATCGCCTGCGCTGCATCGGCGTCGACTGAGAACATCGCGGTATGCACGTCTGCGTGACGGACGCGGACCGGCATGGTAAGCACAGTGCCAGCGATGGTGTGCTGCGAAAGAGCCATGACGCCCACTGTAATCGGGAGGATCTAGATGACCGAGGTAATGGCCGAACAGGACTCGACCACCAAGCCCGATGTCGATCTGACCGACGGCACGTTCTACGCCGACGGCGGGGCTCACGCCGCCTACCGGTGGATGCGTGCCAACGAGCCGGTCTTCCGCGACCGCAACGGGCTGGCTGCGGCGTCGACCTATCAGGCCGTGATCGAGGCCGAACGCACGCCGGAGGTGTTCTCCAACGCCGGCGGTATTCGTCCTGATCAGCCCGGCTTCCCCTACATGATCGACATGGACGACCCGGCACACCTGCTGCGCCGCAAACTGGTCAACGCCGGTTTCACCCGTAAGCGAGTGCACGCCCAGTTGCCGTCCATCGAGACGTTGTGCGACACGCTGATCGACGCGGTCTGCGAGCGCGGCGAATGCGACTTCGTCCGCGACATCGCCGCGCCACTGCCGATGGCGGTGATCGGCGACATGCTCGGCGTGCTGCCCGAAGAGCGCGGCATGTTGCTGAAGTGGTCCGATGACCTGGTGTGCGGGCTCAGCTCGCACCTGGACCCGGAATCGGCCACCTTCCAGGCCGTGATGGAGGCGTTCAGCGCCTACACCGCTTTCACCATGGACCTGATCGGTAAACGCCGCGCCGAACCCGCCGACGATCTGTTCTCCATCCTGGTCAACGCCGAGGTGGACGGGCAACGGATGACTGACGACGAGATCGTCTTCGAGACCCTGCTGATCCTGATCGGCGGCGACGAGACGACCCGGCACACCCTCTCGGGCGGCACTGCCGCGCTGCTGCGCCACCCCGAGCAATGGGACATGCTGCAACGCGAACCCGACCGGCTGCCGGTGGCGATCGAGGAGATGCTGCGCTGGACCTCGCCGGTGAAGAACATGTGCCGCACGTTGACCCGCGACACCGAATTCTGCGGTACGCAGCTTCGCGAGGGCGAGAAGATGCTGCTGCTGTTCGAGTCGGCCAACTTCGACGAAACCGTGTTCGACGACCCGGAACGCTTCGACATCACCCGAGAACCCAACAGCCACCTGGCATTCGGGTTCGGTACGCATTTCTGCCTTGGCAATCAGCTGGCCAGGCTGGAGTTGCGGTTGATGACGCAACGGGTCCTTCAGCGCCTGCCCGACCTGCGGTTGGCATCCGGTGAGGCTTTGCCGCTGCGGCCGGCGAACTTCGTCAGCGGCCTGGAATCGATGCCGGTGGTGTTCACCCCGACGGCTCCGGTGCTCTAGCCCGTCGCCGAAGGTGTCAGTGCGGAAATCTCGCCCGAAAGTCACGGGGAGTGCACGCGCGACGCGCCCAGGCGTCCGCGACTTGGCCGAGGATGTTGCCCTCGGTGTCTTCCTTGGTGATCCGTAAGTCGATCCAGTCGCGACCGGTCACTGCGTTGTGACGACGTATGCCCAGGTTGAACCGCTGCGGGGACGACGTGGCGCGACGCGCCGGCGCCCGGTCGCCCTATGCCCGCAGCGCCTCGATAATCGCGTCGGTCGGCGAACTCCACTCCAAGCCCAGCTCACTCAACGTCGCCGAATCATCCGTCGGCGTGGGAGTGGTCAGCAGCCATGCCGCTTCATAACTGAGGCTCTCCGGCAATGCGGCGAACTTGCTCACCAGATCACTGACCCGGCCGATACCGCGGAAAACGCTGGGCGCAACACGGATTCGGCGCACCCGCTGACCGAGGCCCTCTTCCACCGCGTCGATCATCTGACCGAAGTCGACCAGGATCCCGCCGCACACGTAGCGGTGTGGGCCGCGGCCCGGGCGCATCAGCGCCTCGTGCACTCGGCCGATGTCGCGGACGTCCACCATCGCCATGCCGCCGCGCACCACGGGCGCCACCCGATACCGCGCGATCGCCGACCAGCCCCGCTCGGTGATGCCCGGCGCCGTCCAGAATGCCGGCCCGACCACGCTGGACGGATAGGTGATCACCACCGGAGCGCCGTCGGCCTGCAGTCGGCGCGCCACCCGCTCGCCGTAGGCCTTGGTGCGGGCGTACGCGCTGCGGCCGTCCACGGTCGGCGTGTCCGGGCCGATGACGCCGTTCGGCGGCGGGAACAGCGCGCTGTAGCTGCTCACCAGCACCACGGGGTCCAGGTTCAGTGCCACCGCCCGGTTCAGGATCGCCTCGGTGGCGTGGGCGTTGATGTCCCACATCAACTTTTCCTGGCGGTCGTTGGTGCCCACCACCCCGGCGGCGTGAAACAGCGCCTCGCAGCCGTCCAACAGACCGGCGACCACGGCCGTATCGCGGATGTCGCCGTCGAGGACCTCGAGTGAACCCAACTCGCGCAGCCGACCGATGACCGGTTCGTCACCGCAGCCCGGAGCGACCAGCAGTCGTACCGAATGCCCGGCCGTCAGCAGCGCTTTGACGGTGTGGGCGCCCAGATAACCGGTGCCGCCGGTGACGGCGACCCGCATCAGCGGTTTTTGAACTGCGGGGGCCGCTTCTCGGAGAACGCCCGGGGGCCTTCCTTGGCGTCCTCGCTCAGGAACACCTTGATGCCGATCTGCGTGTCGAGCTTGAAGGCCTCGTTCTCGTGCATGCCCTCGGTCTCGTGGATGGTGCGCAGCATCGCCTGCACGGCCAGCGGCCCGTTGTTGTTGATCTGCTCGGCGATCTCGAGGGCCTTGGTCAGGGCCTGGCCGTCTTCCACCACGTAGCCGATCAGGCCCATCTCCCGGGCCTCGGTGGCGGTGATGTGGCGGCCGGTGAACAGCAGGTCGCACGCCATGGTGTAGGGGATCTGGCGGGCCAGGCGCACCGCGGAGCCGCCCATCGGGTACAGGCTCCACTTGGCCTCGGAGATGCCGAACTTGGCGCTCTTGCCGGCGATGCGGATGTCGGTGCCCTGCAGGATCTCGGTACCCCCGGCGATGGCCGGGCCCTCCACCGCCGCGATCAGCGGCTTGGTCAGCCGGCGGCCCTTGAGCAGGCCGTCGATGCGCGACGGGTCGTAGCTGCCGTCCTTGAACGAGTCGCCGGGCGCCTTCTTGTTGGCGGCTTTGAGGTCCATGCCCGCACAGAAGTAGCCGCCGGCGCCGGTCAGGATGCACGAGCGGATCTCGTCATCGTTGTCCACCCGGTCCCAGGCCTCGACCATGATCGCCAGCATCTCGGTGCTCAGGGCGTTTCGGGCCTCAGGCCGGTTCAGGGTCAGGATCAGGGTGTGTCCACGCTGTTCGATGAAGGCGTGGGGCTGTTCTGACGACTCGCTCACCGGCGTCTGCCTTTCTGAGGTTGGGTCCTCGACTTGAAAACGAAATGTAACACGTTCTAGTTTGTGTGTTGTGGCTCTCAACATTGCTGACCTCGCTGAGCACGCTATCGACGCCGTACCGGATCGCGTGGCCCTGATTTGTGGTGACGACCAGCTGACCTACGCGCAGCTGGAGGAGAAGGCGAACCGGTTCGCTCATTACCTGATCGCCCAGGGAGTGAAGAAGGACGACAAGGTCGGCCTGTACTGCCGCAACCGCAACGAGATCGTCGTCGCGATGCTCGGCATCGTCAAGGCGGGCGCCATCCTGGTCAACGTCAACTTCCGCTACGTCGAGGGCGAGTTGCGCTACCTGTTCGAGAACTCGGACATGGTCGCGCTGGTGCACGAGCGCCAGTACTCCGACCGGGTCGCCAACGTGCTGCCCGACACCCCCGCCATCAAGACCATCCTGGTGGTCGAGGACGGCTCCGACCTGGACTACCAGCGCTACGGCGGGGTGGAGTTCGAGTCCGCACTGGCTCAGGGCTCGCCCGAGCGTGACTTCGGCCCGCGCAGCGCCGACGACATCTACCTGCTCTACACCGGCGGCACCACCGGGTTCCCCAAGGGTGTGATGTGGCGCCACGAGGACATCTACCGGGTGCTGTTCGGCGGCACCGACTTCGCCACCGGCGAGCCGATCGCCGACGAGTACGACCTGGCCAAGCAGGCCGTCGCCAACCCGCCGATGGTCCGCCACCCGATTCCGCCGATGATCCACGGTGCCACCCAGTCGGCCACCTGGATGTCGCTGTTCAGCGGTCAAACCGTGGTGCTGGCACCGGAATTCGACGCCGACGCGGTGTGGCGCCTGATCCACGACCACAAGGTCAACCTGCTGTTCTTCACCGGTGACGCGATGGCGCGTCCGCTGCTGGACGCGCTGCTGGCCCACCAGGACGCGGGTAACGAGTACGACCTGTCGTCGCTGTTCCTGCTGGCCTCCACCGCGGCGCTGTTCAGCCCCAGCATCAAGGAACGACTGCTGGAGTTGCTGCCCAACCGGATCATCACCGACTCGATCGGCTCCAGCGAGACCGGATTCGGCGGCACCAGCGTCGTCGCCAAGGGCGAGGCGCACACCGGCGGTCCGCGGGTCTCGATCGACAAGAACACCACGGTGCTCGACGAGGACGGCAACGAGGTCAAGCCCGGCTCCGGCGTCCGCGGCATCATCGCCAAGCGTGGCCACATCCCGGTCGGCTACTACAAGGACGAGAAGAAGACCGCCGAGACCTTCAAGACCATCAACGGGGTGCGGTACGCGATCCCGGGCGACTTCGCGCAGGTCGAAGCCGACGGCACGGTGACGATGCTGGGCCGCGGCTCCGTGTCGATCAACTCCGGTGGCGAGAAGATCTACCCCGAAGAGGTCGAGGCCGCGCTCAAGACCCACCCGGACGTCTTCGACGCCCTGGTGGTCGGGGTGCCCGACGAGCGTTACGGCCAGCATGTGGCCGCGGTGGTACAGGCGCGCGGGGATGCCCGTCCGTCGCTGGAGGAGATCAACACTTGCGCGCGAACCGAGATCGCCGGCTACAAGGTGCCCCGCAGTCTGTGGTTCGTCGACGAGGTCAAGCGGTCTCCGGCCGGCAAGCCCGACTACCGCTGGGCCAAGGAGCAGACCGAGGCGCGCCCGGCCGACGAGGTCCACGCCAAGCACGTCAAGGCAGAGAGCTAACTCACGGAACTTTTTGGCGCAGAGCCGCCCTCGGGGGACCGCTGCGCGAGCTAGTCTCGGTCGATGCAACGACTTTCCGGCGTCGACGCCGCGTTCTGGTCCGGTGAAACAGCGGGCTGGCACATGCACATCGGTGGGTTGGCGATCTGCGACACCACCAATGCGCCGAACTACAGTTTCGAGCGGGTTCGGCAGCTGCTGATCGAGCGGCTTCCGCAACTGCCCCAGTTGCGCTGGAAGGTCGCCGACGCGCCGCTCGGGTTGGACCGGCCGTGGTTCATCGAGGACGAGAACCTCGACATCGATTTCCATCTGCGGCGCATCGGGGTTCCCGCCCCGGGCGGTCGGCGCGAGGTGGAACAGCTCGTCGGCCGGTTGATGTCCTACAAGCTGGATCGGTCCCGCCCGCTCTGGGAGATGTGGGTGATCGAAGGCGTCAGCGGTGGCCGGATCGCGACGCTGACCAAGATGCACCACGCGATCGTCGACGGAGTCTCCGGTGCGGGCCTGTTCGAGATCATGCTCGACGTCACCCCGGAGCCGCGTCCGCCGCAATCGGAGTCGGTCGGGTCGCTGACCGGAACCAAGGTGCCCAGCTACGAGCGCCGGTTGGCGGAGGCGCTGGTCAACGTCGCGCTCAAAACCCCGTTCCGCATCGGCCGACTGTTGCAGCAGACCGTCCGCCAGCAGATCGCCACCGTGGGCCTGGGGCTGCCGCGTAAACCACCGCGCTACTTCGACGCCCCAGTGACCCGGTTCAACGCCAGCGTGTCGCCGCACCGGCAGATCAGTGCCTCCCGTGTCGAACTGGCCCGGATCAAGGCCGTCAAGGACGCCTACGGTGTGAAGCTCAACGACGTGGTGCTGGCCCTGGTGGCCGGCGCGGTCCGGGAATATCTCAGCGAGCGAGGGGAACTACCCGACCGGCCGCTCGTCGCACAGATCCCGGTGTCGACCCGCACCGAGGAGAGCCAGGGCGAGGTCGGCAACAAGGTCAGTTCGATGACGGTGTCGATGGCGACCGACATCGAGGGAGCGGCCCAGCGGCTCAAGTCGATTCACGCCAGCACCCAGAGCGCCAAGCAGATGGCCAAGGCACTGTCGGCGCATCAGATCATGGGCCTGACCGACACCACGCCCCCCGGGTTGCTGCAGCTGGCCGCCCGCGCCTACACCGCGACCGGGCTTTCGAATCGGTTCGCCCCGATCAACCTCGTCGTCTCCAACGTGCCGGGACCGCCGATCCCGATCTACATGGCCGGAGCGGAACTGGAATCCCTGGTGCCGCTGGGCCCGCCGGTGATGGACGTGGCGCTGAACATCACCTGCTTCTCCTACCGGGAGCACCTCGACTTCGGCTTCGTGACCACCCCGGAAGTCGCCGAGGACATCCACAAGATGGCCGACGCGATCGAACCGGCGTTGGCGGCGTTGGAGCGCGATATCGACCGCGGGAAGAACCGCACCGGCCGGCGCTGAGCGCTACCGGAACGGCAGCGCCTGCACCGCGCGGATCATCGGCGTCAGCAGCTTCTGCCACACCGGTGTCGAGATGCCCAGCGGCGGATCGAGATTCAGCACGCGAGCGGTGGAGACCGTCTGGGACTCGGTGTACTTCAAGATGCCGTCCGCGCCGTGTCGGCGGCCCACGCCGGAGGCTTTCATGCCGCCCATCGGAGCGGCGGTGGACCCGAAGGCCAGTGCGTAGCCCTCGTCGACGTTGACCGTGCCGGACTTGATCCGCGCGGCGATCGCCTCTCCCTCGGCCTTGCTGCCGGCCCACACGCTGGCGTTCAAGCCGTATTCGGTGTCGTTGGCTTTGGCGATCGCCTCTTCGACGCTGTCGACGGGGTAGATGGAGACGACGGGCCCGAACGTCTCGTTGCGCGCGCACTCCATCTCGTCGGTGACGTCGGTGAGCACCGTCGGTTCGTAGAACAGCGGGCCGATGTCGGGTCGGGCCTTGCCGCCGGCGATAACCTTGGCACCCTTGGCCTTTGCGTCGTCGACGTGGTTGGAGATGGTCTTGATCTGGTCTTCGGAGATCAGACTGCCCATGTCGGCGGAGAAGTCGTAGCCGGCCGCCAGCTTCATCCCGCGCACCTGCTCGGCGAACTTCGCCGCGAACTCGTCGGCGGCCGCACGCTCGACGTAGATCCGCTCGATCGAGATGCACAACTGGCCGGCGTTGGAGAAGCAGGCGCGGGTGGCGGCCTTGGCGACCTCGGACAGGTTGGCGTCCTTGGTCACGATCATCGGGTTCTTGCCGCCCAGTTCTGCGGAGAAGCCGATCAACCGGGAGCCGCACTGCTCGGCCAGGGTGCGGCCGGTGGCGCTGGAACCGGTGAACATCAGGTAGTCGCTCTGTTGCACGATCGCGGTCCCCACCACCGATCCCGGGCCGGGCACCACCGCGAACAGATCCCGGGGCAGCCCGGCCTGATACAGCAGCTCGGCGTTGGCCAGGGTGCAGTAGGGGGTCTGGCTGTCCGGCTTGACCACGACCGCGTTGCCGGCCAGCAGTGCGGGGATGGCGTCGGAGATCGACAGGGTCATCGGGTAGTTCCACGGTGCGATCACACCCACGATGCCCTTGGGGTGGTGGTTGACCACGGTCTTGACGACGCCGGGCAGCAGGCCCGGTACCCGCTTGGAGGCCAGCAGCTTCGCGGCCTGGCGCGCGTAGTAGCGCGCGTTGAGCATGATGTCGAGGATCTCCTCCTGGGCCGCCGAGCGGGCCTTGCCGGTCTCGGCCTGGCAGACGTCCATCAGGAAGTCCCGATTGGCGATCACCAGGTCGCGGTAGCGTTCCATGACCGCGCAGCGTTCCTTGACGCTGCGGGCCGCCCACCCGGCCTGGGCGGCACGGGCTTTGGCGACCGCCGCCGTCACGTCGTCGGCGTTGCCGACCGGGATGGTGGTCAGCGGCTTGCCGGTGAACACCTCATCGATGGTTCTCGACTGCCGGTTCTCGGGGTCGTCGATGGCGGCCAGTTGACGCAGCCGGTCGAATTCTGCGGCGGTTGGGGCGGGCATGGCTGGCTCCTACTTGCGGGTAACAACTGATCAGCGGCCAACCTACCCCGCGCAGCGGCCGCCCGGTAGCTCGGCGGCATGGGAGTTCAGCCACTGGGTCATCTGGTTGAGTGCGGCGATCCCGGAGGAGAAGCTGCCGTCGTTGGGTTCGGCGGCCAGCGCCACCGCCAGGTCGCCGTGCGGGGTGCGTACGACGCCGAACTGCCGTACCAGGTAGCCGCCGCCCGGACCGGGCCCCCAGCCGGCTTTGCTGGGGACGCTGAGGCCGGCCAGGCCCCAGCGCTGATCGGGGATGGTGTTGTTCATGAGGTTGTAGACCTGTCGGGCGGCGGGCAGGCACGGCAGGTGGGCGGCGAACACGGCCTGACGGGCGAGCGGCCATTGGGTCTGGCCGAATGCGCTGAATTCCGGGCGCAGTCGCCGGGACTCGACCGCGGTGCCCGGGTCGCCGCCGGCGCGCAGGACGGCCTGCACCTGTTGGGCGGCCTGGGGCGCGGGCCCGAGCTCGGACCACAGTTTCTCGGCGGCATCGTTGTCGGAGGCGGTGACCGCGCGGGCCGCCAGATCCTGGGCGTTGGGCACGCCTGCGTGCATCGCGGCGATGGCCAGCGGCACCTTGATGGTGGACCAGGCCACCCCGCTCTGCAGCTTGCCCAGCGTGGCGGCGCCGTTCTGGCCGACCGGTGCGTAGGCGATGCCGATGGTGGCGGGGATGGTGCCGGCGAGCCGGGTGAAGTCGTCCTGTAACGGGGCGGCGGAGGCGGGGGCGGCCAGGGCCAGGGCCAGGACGGCGGACAGGGCCGCGACGAGTGCTCGGCGAACAGCGGACATCGACTCAGTATTGCGTGTGGGTCGGCAGGGGCCGTGCAGTTCGACCCGTGTCGGAAATCCGTGTACAATCGAACACATGTTCGATACGACGGGTGTTTTGGAAGGTCAAGCCGGTGCAGCGGTGCCTGCCGGCCTGCCGCCCGCCCGTCTCGCGGATCTGATCGCGGCGACCCATCGGATGGAATCGGTACTGATCGCCAGGCGGCTCGGCGCCATCGCAGCGCTGCTGGATCACCACGGCGGGACCTCGCCGTCGGTGATCGGGCAGGACCCGGACACGGTGACCGGCTACGAGCAGACCTGCGCGGAAGTGTCGGCGCTGATGAACCTGGCGCCCGCGGCCGCCGGGCGTCAGGTGCATTACGCAGAGGTTCTGAGTATCCGGTTTCCCGAGGTCGGCAAACTGTTCGCCGCCGGTGGGCTGGATTGGCGCACCGTGCAGCTGATCATCGATCGCACCGACTTGGTGATGGACGACGATCTGATCGCCGGGTTGGACCGCCAGTTCGCGGCGCGGGCGGCGAATTGGATCAGCTGGTCACGGCGCCGGGTGATCAACGCCGTCGATGCCGCGGTGCTGGCCATCGATCCCGATGCCGCCCGGCGGCGCCGCAAGGAGGCGGTCGACAACCGCTACATCTGGGTCTCCGCGGAGCAGGACGGCATGGCTGAGATCCGTGGCAACGTCGCTGCATCGCAAGGGGCGGCGTTCGACCGGAGGCTGACCCAGTTGGCCGAGGGCGTCTGCCCCGCGGATCCCCGCAGCCTCGATCAGCGTCGGGTGGACGCGTTGGCCGCGCTGACCGAAGGGGTGCCCCTTGCGTGCGGATGCGGGCGTCCCGAGTGTCCGGTCAGCGGCGGCGAGATGCAGCCGTCCGGAACGAAGACCCGGGTGGTGCTCAACGTGATCGCCACCGCCGACACGATCGAGGGGATCAGTCACCGGCCCGGCTATCTGGAGGGCTTCGGGGTCATCGACGCGGACCAGGTGCGTGAGCTGGCCGAGGCTGCATCGCAGTTGGTGCTCGACGCCGCCGTCGATCCTGCGGCCGCGCGGCGGTACCGGCCGTCGGCCGCGGTCGCGCGGGCGGTCCGATGCCGGGATCTGACCTGTCGGTTCCCGGGTTGCTCGCGCCGCGCGACGATCTGCGATTTGGACCACACCATCCCGTTCGATCACCTGGATCCGTCCGCGGGTGGGCAGACGGTCCCGTCGAACCTGAAGTGCCTGTGCCGTTTCCATCAGCGGACACAATTAGTACACTACAACTTATGCGTACAGCCGTCTATACCCGGATCTCAATCGACCGCACCGGCGAGTCGCTGGGCATCCAACGCCAGTCCGACGACTGCCGTGCGCTGGCGGACCAGCTTGGCTGGCGCGTAGTCGCCGAATACACCGACAACGACCGGAGTGCCACCAGTGGCAAGCCGCGACCCGGATTCGAGGAACTGCTCGAAGCAATGGGCTCAGGGGCAGTAGACGCTGTCATTGCCTGGCACCCGGACCGGCTGTACCGCAAACTGTCCGACCTGACTCGACTGCTCGACGTAGCCAAAGGCATCGAGTTCCGCATGGTCACCGCGGGCGAACTCGACCTATCGACCCCAACCGGTCGCATGGTCGCGTCGATTCTGGGCAGTGTCGCAACCGCCGAGGTCGAGCATGCTGCCGAGCGCAAGAGACGTGCATTCCAGCAGATGGCCGAGTCTGGCCGGCCGAAGTGGCGCAAGGCGTTCGGCTACCTCGATGCTGGTGGCGACCGCCGCGAGCTGGACCCCGCAACGGCCCCACTGGTCGCCCAGGCGTACCGCGACATCCTCGCCGGAGCCTCGTTGAATGACATCTGCCGTACCTGGACGGAAGCCGGTGCGACCACCATCAACGGCAAGCCGTGGAAAGCGCCGCAACTGTCATTGTTCCTACGCAATCCACGCAATGCCGGCCTACGCGCCTACCAAGCCAAGCGCGGCAAGGTCGACCGTGACAGCATCGTCGGCAAGGGTTCGTGGCCCCCGCTGGTCGATGAACAAACATATTGGGCTGCAATGGCATTGATGGATGCACCCGAGCGGCAGCCGGGACCGAAGACGGCACGGAAGTACCTGCTTACGGGGATGTTGGGTTGCGGCAAATGTGGGCCTGGATATCACCTGTCTGGTCTATGGGGTAAAGACGCGACTGACACGGTGTACGTCTGCAAGACCTGCCGCGGATGCTCGGTGCGGGCACGCTACGTGGAGCCGCTCGTAATGGACTTGGTCGCGGGACGGCTGGCGATGCCTGATGCCGTCGACCTTCTCACCGCTCAGGAACATGACGCAGCCGAGGCGGAACAATTGCGCACTGAGGCGACGACATTACTGGCCGAGATCGACGCCATCGGAATGGAACGCGCCGATGGGCTGCTGACTGGCAGGCAGGCCAAGTTAGCGACAGACCGATTGCAGGCCAAGCTGGACGCGGTACAGGCCCGGATGAATGACGTTGCACGCGTTCGCGTATTCGACGGAATTCCATTGGGAAAAAAAGAAGTAATTGATGCAGTAAAGGGGCTGTCGCCGGATCGGTTCCGGGTTGTCATGGGCGTACTGATGGACGTGAAAGTGCAGCCTGTCGGTAAGGGGCACTGGGCGGGTGCCAATAGGTTCGATCCAGAGCGAATCAAGGTGGTGTGGCATGACTGAGCAGAAATTCACGGTGGGCTGCAGCGACCGCGGTCAGCATCGTCGGCTTCCCCTCTCGCGCTTGACGCTGACCGATGACGGACAGATTCAGGAAGAATCCAGTCGCGTCGGATCAGCTCACCTACCAGTCGGTGACATCGACGGCACTATGGTCACCAACAAGACGGTTGTGCATGTCGAGAGTCATAGGGACGCAAATGGTTTGTGGCGGTGGAAGTGCCCACGGTGCGGCCGGAACAAGCCGCTGACCGAGCCGCACTTTCGGGCGTGGATGGCCGCGACACGCGAGGATTTCCTAGATATCTCGCTACTGCCTAGGTAGCTAGTAGCCTTTGACACAAGCGGTCGTGAGCGCTTTCTGAACCTCACGGGCAGGCCCCGCCACAAAGCCGGGCAAAGTTCTGCTGCCCGGAGAACGAAATGTCACGCGCACTGGCCGCACGCAATCGGTTGGGAATTACTACCCGCCACCATCGCGGCAATTCCGAGAAGATCACCGAGGCCCGCCGAGAGCTGGCTGAAGCGAAGATTCACGACTTCGTTGAACGGACGTTGTCGCAAGCCCCTCCGCTAACAGATGAGCAGCGCACGCGCCTCGCCGAACTGCTTAAGCCGGTTCGTAAGAGCGGTGCGGCGTGAGCGCCGCGTCGACCGGGGGGCCGCCGGAAATGGAAGCGCCGGCCCCACCCCTGAGACCGGCTGCCACCACATCACCAATGCACCCCGATTCTACCGTTTCTGGCCCCGCGGTGCGGGCAGCCATCGAATTGTTGACCAGTGTCGGATTCGGCTTGTCGATGCCGTGCCAATGCTGCGGGCACCCGCTTTCGACACCGGAGTCGCTGCTCAGCGGAACTGGCCCTAAGTGTCGACGCCGCGCAAAGGCGGTGACCCCATGACGCACCCCTTGAAACTCCGCCGTGCTGCGGCGCAACGACTGCCAGGCGGCGACCCCTGGCCGGCCGAATACGAGCCGGTACCGATCACCGACAACCAGGCCGAGAGCTGGCACGCGACCGTTGAGCACCTCAATCACGCTGGGTGCCTTGCCCTGGTGCCCATAGCGATTCGCCGTGAGCTATGGCGGCGTGGCGGAACTGATCGCCAGCTCTCTCTGCGCCTTCGGTGCGGGGAGGTGGCCGATGCCTAACGACATCGAACGCGGCCGGGAGCTGGTCACCAGCGGCAAGTACGCAGCCGCTTCCGAAGAAAATCTTCTAGCCGAGAAGATTTTGCACGCCACCGGAGCACATGGAGCGGATGTAGCGGATACGAACGGTGTTGGCCGCGATGACGGTGCACGGCTGTTTGACGATGTGGAGACGTTCCTTACGCGGTTCGTGGTGTACCCGAGTCCCCACGCACTGATTGCGCACGTCTTGTGGATCGCTCACGCCTGGTTGATGGACTATTGGGAATCCACGCCGCGGATGGCCTTTCTGTCACCCGAACCGGGGTCAGGGAAGTCGCGTGCACTGGAAGTCACGGAGCCGTTGGTGCCGCGGCCCGTGCACGCGGTCAACACCACGCCGGCCTATCTGTTCCGCAAGGTATCCGACGAGGGCGGGCGCCCAACGATCTTGTACGACGAGATCGACACGGTGTTCGGACCGAAAGCCAAGGACAACGAGGACATCCGCGGGATGCTCAATGCTGGGCATCGCAAGGGCGCTACCGCTGGCCGGTGCGTGATGCGCGGCAAGGTTGTCGAGACCGAGGAATTGCCCGCCTACTGCGCGGTCATGCTCGCTGGCCTCGATGACCTGCCCGACACGATCATGACGCGTAGCGTCGTTGTGCGAATGCGGCGTCGAGCACCCGGCGAAAATGTGGAGCCGTGGCGACCTCGCGTTAACCACCCCGAGGCTTTCGCTCTCGGAGACCGACTATCTGGGTGGGCCGGCTCCGACGCGGTACGGGTAGCCCTGGCTGGAAATTTCTGGCCGCACATCCCCGAATCGGTGACCGACCGTGACGCCGACGTGTGGGAAGCGCTGCTAGCTGTGGCAGACCTCGCTGGCGGCGATTGGCCGCAGCGGGCGCGTGGAGCCGCTGTCGCGCTTGTAGCGGCATCCAAGGAGAGGGCACCCAGCGTCGGGGTACTTCTCCTACGCGACATCCGGCAAGCGTTCTCCGACAGTCAAGTTGACCAGCTCACCACCGAGCACCTGCTGTCCGCGCTGAACAAGATGGATGAGTCACCATGGCCGACTATTCGGCGCGGGGAACCGCTCGATAGTCGTGGGTTGTCGCAACGCCTCGGCAAGTACGGGATCGGCTCGAAACTCCATGCCGGTGAACGGGGATTACGCGGGTACACCTCGGCTCAGTTCGCTGACGCCTGGTCGCGGTACCTCCCCGACGTATCCGCTCCATCCGCTCCATCCGCTCCAGATTCCAGCCCCGATGGCGCGCATGTAGCAGATGTAGCAGAAGTACGGCCTTGCCCGTGCGGGGTTGAACTGACCCGCCCCGAATCCATCGCCGCCGGCCGCTGCGCCGAATGCGCCATCCCCACCACCTGACAGGAGATAAGCAATGACCACCATCGAACCGAACGCAACCGACCTCGACAGCCTGGCAGCCGAATCGGCTACCTACGTTGAGCAAGCACGCCAAATCCTCGACAGAATCGAACAGGCCCGAGACGAACAGCCCGCCCGCCTGGCCGAAGCCCGCGCCGCCGCCGAGACCGCTCGAGACTGGGCGCTGATCGAGGAGCCATGGCACGGCAACGTGACGGCCGTACGGGCGCACACCGCAGGCGGGGAACCCACCGCGACAACCCTCGCCATCCCGAGCATCATTGCCAAGGAACTGTTCGGCGCACGACTGGCGTTCGACATCCTCGACGCCGGCGAAGACCCCGACCTCGTAGACGACGTCAAGGCCCGCTATTTCAGCATGGTCGGAGGCGACCCCGGACAAGCGTTCCTGTTGTTCGCCGCAGCCTTGGACACCGTTGCGAGCCTGGTCGTACCGCAGATGCTTCGGGACCTCGAAGACCACGGCTCCAACTACGACGCCCGAGTGATGCTCGCCGAAGCCCGCACTAAAGCATGGGCGGACCGGGTCAGCAACCACGGCAGTGCGCTCCCTGATGTCGACGGCGGTGACCAGTGACCGCTACTACCTGCTCAACCACCGGATGCGAACAACCCGACCGAGCAAAAGGCATGTGCCGCAAATGCTATAGGCGCGACTGGGGCCGGCGGCAACAGCCACGACCGCCAAGGGAGCCGGTCGCTCGGAGCCTGCCCGCCGTCGATCCTGTGGTCGCGGTGCTGGGCGAAATATTGGCCGGTACACCGAGGCTGCGCGGTGCGGCCTGCCGAGATCACCCCGCTGTGTTCTTCGCATCAGAGGCCGGTCTCTCCGATGGGATCGACGCCGCCGCCCGCATCTGCGCACGCTGCCCAGTCGCCGAAGCCTGCCACGACTGGTACACCGCACTGCCATCAGACAAGCGCCCGCTCGGCGTGACCGCTGGCGTGCTGCATCCGAAATCGGTTGGCCGGACCAACCGCGCAACGCGATCGGAAGGCGCCGCATGAACGCTCAGATCGCCCTAGCAGTCGACTGCCCGACCTGCCATGCGCCGCCAGATCAACCGTGCCGCCGGCCACGCGGCACCCATCGTGCACGAACAGACCGCGCCCAAGCCATCCTCGTCACCCGTCGAAAAGGAGACACCCATGATTGACGACACCACCACAGAGAAACCCGACCGCATCATCGTCCGATGCGCGTATGTCGGCGAAGACTTCCGCATCAACACCGCCGGCCTGAGCCTGCTTTCCGGCATCCCAGAGGATCAAATCCTCCCTGGCCCGGAACACGACGCCGAATACTGGCGCGCCGCCGCACGACGCATCAACGAGGCCGAAGCAAACGGATCGGGCAGTGGCCTAGGCGCTGTCCTGGCGTACTACGCCGACATCGAACGCGACGGAGCAGAGCTCGTCCTAATCGAGGAGAACCACTAATGACCATCAAACTCCCCACCCTCGGCGCAAACGGAGTCCCCGACCCCATCAACGCCCCGATCAGCGCATACCGGTACGCCCTCGCCAAACGGCAAGTCCTCGATGAGGAATCGAAAGCCAAGCCGCTGATCCGGTTATGGGACAAAGACATGAAGTTCATTGGCGTGATCGGTGGTGAGAAGTCACTCGATGTACGCCAGGCACTCCATGACACCGGCACCGGCTCCATCGTCCTGCGCGGGTCGGATTGGATCAACAAATTCCTCCGCACCGATGTCCGTGCCAACGATGACCTGAACATCACCATTGACCCGTACCCCAACAGGCGGAACTGGCGGTGGCGGTGGGGCGGCAAAGTCACCGCAATCCGCCAGGTCCGCACCGAAAAAGGCTTGCACGAACTACATCTCGACGTAGCCGAAAACCGGGAGCACTGGAAGCATCTGTATTTCGCTGCCACACCGTGGTTCGCACCCGAAATCCAGCCCCTCAAGGCATGGGTGCTCCCCGGCAACACCCGCACCATCGTCGCCGCAACCACATTCATCAACCTCGCCCGCATCTTCTGGCCCCCGCTCGGCATCATCGACAACTTTGTGAATCCTGCTGCGTGGATTAAGCCGCTGTCGGATGGGCGACTCTGGTCCCCGTTGGGATGGCCGATCCAGGCGCAGTTCGTGAATCCACTCACGGACATCTCTCGGTTTTCGGTGATCGCCTCCCGCTGGTCCCCAGCCCACGACACCTGCGAAGGCATGCTGAAAGACGCCGGCTGCAACGTCCGCGTCTACACCTGGCTGACCGAAGACGAAGACAGCCCCCACCCGGAACTGGCCGCACTGATCGGGCAAGAAGCCGCACGCCCATCCCGGAACTGCCTCGTCATCGCTGTCGAAGACAACTCCGGTGTTGTCGGGTTGACCGGCACCGCAGTCGATGGAGCCGTGAACCTGGTCGCCACCACAGCAGACGACCTGCTCGCCGAAATCCTCTACCAGTTCAACGACGCCGACGCCATCGATCCGCGCACCAACCAGAACGTCAAGCCGTACATTCGCGACTTGCTCGGCACCGCCCCGAAACTCCCGAGCATTGTGTTCCGGGACTCCACCGCGCAATCACCGATCAAGTCGTCGGAGCATGCGACGTTCAAGTCGAAGGCGAAGTCGATCATTGTCGGCGGCAAGAGTCCCGGCTGGGTCAACGAGTTGCAGACCTTCGGAATCAAGTTCGGACTGTCGTATCTCCAGCTCACCCACGTCTACGGCGGCGCAGCAGGGGGCGGCGGCATGGTCGGCCCAGCTCCGCAGGGCTCCGGCCTCGAAGAGGTATATCAAGGCCAGTTCGACAACATGCTCCTGGCGTTCATGCGGCAGACCGATCCGATGCGGGAAATCCAAGCCGGAGACATGGGGTACCTCGAATACTTCACCCAGGAGGGCGGCGGGACCGCCTACACCATCTCGTCGGCGCTAACGATGCGGCGCGGATTCTGGAAAACCCGCCCCTACCAAAGCTTCAAAGTCTCCATCTGGAATCGCCGCCCCTACAGCGTCTATTTCGACTTCGATCTTGGCACCCGCTGCCTGTTCGAAATCGACGGGCTGCTCTACACCGACCAGGTAAGCGAACTACGCCTCTACTACGACGAGTCGACCCCAAAGACGTTCGACATCACCATCGGAACCGGCGGCGAGATGGAAGACCCACTAGGCCAAGCAGTCCGAACACTCCAAACCATGTGGTCCGCAGTCGGAACCCTGTTCGGCAGCAACGACTTGTTTTAGGTCGGGCAATGGACTGGTCGCAACGCATCGCCCAACACATCACCCCCAACGGCTCGGTCATCGTGCCACCACGCATCGCCAGGTGGCTAGAAACGCAAGCCGGAATGACAGCGGATCGCCGTATCGCACTTCGCATGACCGACCCCGAAGCCTACGAAGTCCTCGCCGCACTGCACCTCGTAGCACTCAGTACGCGTTCCGCTACCGGAACAGAACCAGCAACACCACAACACGATTCGCAAGAATCAAACCAATGGGTCACGACCACCGAGGCAGCAACAAAGCTCGGAGTCACCGACAGAGCAATCCGCAAATGGTGCGCTACCGGACGACTCCCCGCCACCAACTGCGGCGGCCGATGGCTCATCAACACAACACATCTGAACACCCACAAACTCACCGCCTGAACGGAGCACCCCAATGGAACTCAACGAAGCCAGGACGCAAATGGCAAACCTGCGCGCCGACCTCCAGCAGGAATGCGACGAGATCGCCGGCAACCCCAACTTCTCCACCGACGGCAAGGCCCACCAAATCGCGGCGGCCATCACCGCCGCCAACGCCAAAGCGGTCGAACTACGCGACACCTTCGTCACCGGAAACGAAGCCGCCGAACGGCAACTCCGCGGCAAGCTGTTCGGCCTAGGCTCCAGCGACCCGTCAGCGATCATCGCCTACCGCGACGCCAGCGACCGCGCCGCACAGATCAACGACCCCGACCAACTCGGACCCGCACTCGACCGCGCCCTCGACATGGGTGACACCTCGATGGCGACCGCCCTCGCCGCCCGAGCGCACGAACTCGGCGCCAAGAGCATCGTCGCCACCTACGCCAACGCAACCGGCAAAACCGACGCCCACAAGGAACTCCAGAGCATCCCGACCGGCCGCAACATGAACACCGCAACCGCCGTCATCTTCTCCGTCGGCGCCCTCAACCTGCCCCCCGACCTCGCCAGGGAGCTATACCCCTCAGGCCGCAGCGACACCCGACAACTCGAAAAGCTCGCGGCCACCCCGCCCGCACAAGCCAACGCACGCACCATGAAGCACCTGCCCCCCAACGCCCCCGTCGGCAGCACCATCTAGCCCCTCCGATGCACCACAGACACCACCAGGAAGCCGGAACCGTACGGCCCACTGGTGACGCCAACCCGCAGATTCCATGTCTCTGCCGGGTTGTGGCGGAAAGTCGCGGACCGGTTGTCGCCCTCGTCAGCCGGCAACCGGTCCGCGCACCCACACCAACGGAGAGGAGCACCGCATGAAAGCCCCCCGCCGGATCAACGACATCCGAGCCAAACGCCTACGCGCACAAGTCCGCGCCGAGGGCGCACCCTGCCACGTCTGCGGTCAACCTATCGACTACGACGCACACCACCTGGACCCCGCGTCATTCCAGCTCGATCACTTGTGGCAGGTCGCACTGGGCGGGCCAGAGCATGACCCCCTCAACGCAGCAGCCGCACATCGTGCCTGCAACCGCAAGCGAAGCACCACCGTGGACGCCAAGGCCATCGCCACCGCCGCACACTTCGGGGTCACCCTCACACCCCCACCCCGACAACCCAACAGACACGGATGCGCCCCCGACGGGATGCCCTGCACACGCTGCAACGGCATCCACAACCCACGACCCGGCTGCACCTTCGAAACCACACGACGCTGGTAACCGCCGAATGAATATCCACCCCACCGCATACACGCCCCGACCGCAAACCCGCAGGTCAAAGCCCCAGCACGCCCCAACCGGTCGCATAACCGCAGTTCAGCGCCTCAAGGGGGTGGGGGCCGCCCTCAACCCGCCCCCGCGTTCCGACTCAGGGCATACGGATTAATCTGGAGACCCAAATTGACCCACGGAGACCGCCGAATAAATATTCAGGCCCCGACCGCTGATATCGCCCGTTTGGAGGCCCTTCGGGACCGCCTTGAGGCCGTGATCGCTTCCCCGGAAACGTCGGCGCGTGACCTCGCTGCGGTCGGTCGGGAGTACCGCCAGACGCTGGCGGCGTTGGCTGCGGTGGCCCCGCCGGCCGGTACGTCGAAGCTCGATGAGATCGCTGCGCGGCGTCGGAAGCGGGGTGCCTGATGAGTGCCCCGGCTGTCACTACTGCGCCCACGTTCACCCGGGTGCCGGATGGTGACGAGGCGACCGGACAGGACTGCATCGATCTCGCCACGGCTTACGGCGTTGCCTTGGATGACTGGCAGGCGGTCATCGTCCGTGAGCTGTTGCGGGAGACCGGTGGGGCGTGGTCGGCGTCCCAGGCTGGTCTGGTGGTGTCGCGCCAGAACGGCAAAGGCCAGATTTTGCTTGCTGTCGAGCTGTTTGGCCTGTTTGAGCTGGGCGAGAACATCCTGCACACCGCCCACGCCGTCAAGACCAGCTCCGATGCGTTCCGCCGCTTGTGGTCGGTCATCCACAACCACAGTGACCTCGAGGGGCGGGTACGCCGTCACAGCCAGATGATCGGTGCGGAGTACGTCGAGCTGGATACGGGTGCTCGGATCGCGTTCACAACCCGTTCTGCATCTGCTGGCCGTGGTCTCTCGGTGGATCGCCTGATCGTTGATGAGGCTGAGGACTTGCCGGCCCCTGAGGTCGGTGCCCTGGCCCCGACGGTGTTCTCCAGGCCGCGAGCACAATCCCTGTATTTCGGGACGGCACCGGGCGTGACGCATGACGCTTTGGCGTTCGAGACGATGCGCTCGACTGCTCACGATGGGTTGAATCCGCGGCTGGCGTGGTGGGAGTGGTGCGCCGAGTGGGGCCACGACATCGATGATCGGGAGATGTGGGTTCGGGTGAATCCGGCGGTGGCGGCGGGCCGTGTGCCGTTGCAGGCCATCACCGATGACCGGGCGATCTTGCCGGCGGGTCAGTTTCAGGCGGAACGGTTGTCGATGTGGGCGCCGGTGGCTGCGCGCCAGGCCGCGGTCATCACCGAGGCCGGGTGGCTCGAGCTGGTCGGTGCAGGGATAGATGAGGCCCCGACCGCCCTCGGTGTCGACATGTCGCACCGGCTGGATATTTCGGTGGTGGGGTGTTGGAGCCGGGAGGACGGAACGGTGCACGTCGAGGAGCTGTTTGCCGGGTCGGATACCTCGGCTGCCGTCGAATGCATTGCCGGGGCGGCTGGCCGGCGCACACCCATCGTCATCGATGACTTGTCCCCGGCTGCGCAGTTGATCCCGGAGTTGAAGGCCCGTCGGATCAAGGCCACCAGATCCACAGCGCGGGACATGGCCAAGGGCTGCGGCCTGTTCGAGTCGCGGCTCAAGGCGGGCACGTTGAGCCACCGTGGGCAAGAGTCCTTGACCGAGGCGGTGTTGGGGGCGCAGAAACGGCCCATCGGTGACGCTGGTGGTTGGGGTTGGGATCGCCGGGACTCGTCCTGCCGGATACATCCGCTGGTGGCGGCCACGCTGGCGTTGTACGGGGCGGTGGAGAACCCGCGGCGCAGCGGACGGGCTACAGGTCGGGCTGGATTTGCGTAACCGATGGGAAATAGGCGCTGCGGGGCCGGGTGTCGTGCCTGCCGAGAGAACGGGTTAAGGGCGTGCCATGACGGGTTGCTTTCCTCCGAGCGCGTTCCTGCACCCGGTCCCGCAGTCAATCCGGTATCTGTAACCAAAGGGAGGAATCGATGCGAGTTGTACCGGCACCACCCAACATCCACCACCCGCCGATGCCCGGTCCCGACATGCTCGTCTACGACAACATCCTCAGCCCAGCACAGTGCGCTCGGCTTGCCCGTTCAACCTCGCCGGGTTGCCGCACCACGCATCCAAGTGTGGACGACCCAGGCCTGACCGGCATCATCGACACCCTGTCTGCGGTCGTGGATGAGGTCGAGAATCAGCACTACCGATCCGGCGCCACGGGCATTTCCGAGTTGACGCTGATCCGCTACGAGCCTGGTAGTCGGCAGAAGAAGCACCGCGACAACGAATACGAGGGGGCCATCTTCCACGGCGTCACCACACCCCGGACTGTCTACGCGTGCTGCGTCTACCTAGCTGATCCGGCGGACTACGAGGGCGGGGAGCTGGTCGTTGCCGGCCACCCGCCGATGCGGCCCAGCTTGGGTAGTGGGGTGTTCGTGCGGGGCGATGTAGAGCACCGGGTCAAGAAGATCACCGGAGGTCTCCGCTTCGCTCTGAAGGTGACGGTGACGGTGCCGCCTACCGTGTGCTGGCGTCTACGCGCGCGGCACGGTGATGTGGAGTGGGTGCCGGGGAAGCCATTGGAATGCTGGACCACGACCGTATGACATCGGTGCCCCCACGAGATGGCGCGAGTGTCGTATTTTGTCTAGTTGCGCTTGCCTTGATCCGTCTAGCGAAACTAGACTATCGTTCGTGACGAAGCGCAGGGACATCATCAAGAGGATCCGGCAGGGGGCCAAGGATGCTGATGTGGATGTCAGGGAAATCGAAGGCGGCCGTCACACGTTGTTGATCCTTGACGGGCTGCGGGTGCCAGTGGCTCGCCACAACGAGATCCCCGATCTGGATGCGCAGAACATTTACAAAGAGGCGGAACCGAAACTGGGAAAGGACTGGTGGAAGAAGTGACTGAATACAATGCGATCGTTACTCAGTCCGACCCCGGCTGGTCCATCTACGTCCCAGAGGTTGATCGGCATACTTACGCGGCGCATCTGCGTGAAATCGAACCGATGGCGACCGATCTGGTGCAAGTCATGACCGATTGTCCCATCGAAGATATTTCGGTAATCGTCCACTTGCCCGACGATCTAGCTGAAGTGATCGCTAACATGCATCAAGCGCGCAATAATGTCGCCGAAGCTGAAATTGCAGCGCGTGAAGCGCAGCAGGCAGCCGCTGCGGCGTTACGGAATGCTGGAGCACCGCTTCGCGACATTGCCGTGACTCTAGGGGTTTCGCACCAGCGAGTGCACCAGATTTTGGAAGAAGCCGATGCAACTCGCTCCCGATACCTCAAAGAATTCCGGCATACGATAGATATCAGCCTTAGGCATGGTTCGCTCGTTGACTTCGACCTGCCAGTTACCGGCGACGATGGAAGTACTCCGATTGTTGTTGCTCTCGCTATTGAGCGCATATCAGCATTGACTGAACGAATCCAATCGGCCGGTGGATGCGCAAATGTGTTCGTGAAAGACGGCCGGAAAGTGCGCTTTGTCTCTGTCATTGATGAAGCATGCGCGTTAGGTGAAGCTGACGACACTATGGTCGGAGACGAAGCTCCCAGCGCTATCTCGACAGTCGGAATGCTCTTGGACTATGTTCAAAAGAAGCCTAACGGCGTCACCATTTCGGCAGCGCTGGGTCATCCAGCGTGGGCGCGAGATGCGCGCCAAGTTGATCTGGTGCAGGCGTAGCGCGACACTGCACGTCCGGATTCCCCTAAGAGGGCGCGGTAGGCCGCCGGCCGCCTCATCCTGATCTAGCGTTCACTTGTTGGCCGTTACACGCCACGATCAAGGCTTTTCGTAGGTAGCATGGATATTCCATGAAGCTCACTGGGCCAGCGCGCGTTTGGTACGTGCTGATGAACGTCGCATTCGGTGCAGGCTATCTCGCAAAAATCCCCACCAAGAAGGCATTGTCCGAGCGTGGCGTCGCTGTCATGACTAAGGCAGAACGTATCTGGTATCGGCTCATGTGCATCGCATTTGGAACGGGATACTTCGTCAAGATCCCGGCAGCCAAAGCCCTCCGCGAAGCATCCGTAGCTGGCATAGCAGTGCAAGGAGAGGCTGTCGAATCCAGCAAGAAGCCGTCGACAGCTCTCATCGCTGCGGCCGTCATAGGGGGCGTGACAGTCATCGGAGCTGGCATAGCTGGCGGGTACTCATTGATGAGCAACCACCACCAGGAAATACCCGAGGAAACCAGTGCCCCGTTCTGGCATCAAAACGGCATCTACCGATACGAAGTCCGCTACACCCAGGGGATTGTTCGCACTGCAGACGGCCAGGTGATGAGCCTCGCAGCCTTTGGCATGGAAGACGTAGACGACTACACCGCCCGGAGGACTATCTGCAATGAGGGCCAATGCTTGGCTGACAACGTTGCAGTGGACAAGGAAACGCGACGCCACCCACTGCTCGATGACAATGGACTCAAGGTGAAATCGACTGTCAGATGGACCGGTACGCAATGGGTAACCGGCGGCGACGGTCCCCACGGTGGGCGCCTTGAGGAAGTCGACTGCGAGGATCGGGCTGATAGCTGGGAGAGTTGGGCCGAGTTCACCCCGCTTCTGGACGGCACGCTCAAGGGCACATACCACCAATACGTATTGACCAACGAGTGCGGACTAGAAGGCGATCACCGTGAAGTGCCAGCCGTCATGGTCCGTGTAGGTGATGCTCCAGATGGCATCTTCAACTAGAACTGCCATAAAGAGAACCGGCCCCAGCTTGTCCGCTGGGGCCGGTCTCGTTGGTGCTGCGGTTAGAACCGCCAGAGGAACTGCGGGCATTGGCTGGCGACGACGGTGCGGATGTAGACCCGCGCATCGGCTCGGGTGGCGTCCGGGCCGAGCACTTGCCGCACCGTCACCGAGGTCTCCAGCCCGGACGGGGTGTTGCCGGCAGCCAGTAAGCGGCAGACCGCGTTACTGGCCGGGTCCGCGTGGGCCGGTGCAGTGGACACAACGCCCAAGACGATAAGGGCGGCAGTAATGACAGGTCTCATCGTCGGTCGGCCAACCAGACCACGTTTCCGTGCCGATCTTCCCGCCGCCTGTTCGCGGCAACCGCCTCAAGGAAGTCGGCCAGGCCTCGCAACTCGTCAGTCGACCAGGATTCGCCGGGTAATTCTGCCGCGGCCTGTCCGATACGAGCGCGGAGCTGACTTTCCTCAATCGTGGATCTGATAGCGGTCATTTTCCCTCCCACTTCTCGGCGAGGTCGACGGCGCGCTCCAATGTGGGAATCAGGGCACGGAGTTGGTCCGCGGTGTGGCCCCAATCGTTCGGGGCGTCGATCATTGCGGCGATGTCGGTGACTTGGCCGTCTTGGGATTGTTGTGCCCAGAGAACGACGCCGCAGCCAAGATCGGCTTTAAGGAGCCGAATGCCGTCGTCATCGAAGCCAGTCGTGGTGGCGTGCGCGGGCAACGGTGGCACTGTTGCGGTAGTCATCACTTCACCGCCTCGGTGAGTGCGTCGAGTTCGTCGGCGGCGGTGAGCAGGGTCGCGGCTACCTGTCGTGCCTCATCTGCTGTCATGCCTCCGCGGTCATAGACAGCGGCTTCGATCCAGCGTTCGCGGATGGTCCCGTCTGCGCGCTGGTAGCCCGCGAGCAGAAACCTTCCCAGCTCCGTGCTGTGGTTGGTGCCGTCGAAGATGCGCACTTTCTGGTCGTCGTCGTAGTGGAGTTCCCAGTCGTTGGTTTTGGTGGCGTCGGCTGGGGCGGCAATGTCGTGTGTGGTGGTCATGTCGGGCAGCGTGGCACTGGGGTCCGACAGGTTCTCTGATCGCGTGTTGGTGGATGTGGTGGGCATGGTGGCGACTCCTTCGATGAATGTTCTTCGACGTGTCTGCTGACATCACCGCATGAAGACCTTTGGCGGCTGGGCCGATCGGCAGTTGGCCGACGGCACGGTCATCTGGACCAGTCCGTCCGGGGCGACGTTCACCACGAAGCCCGGTTGTCTGGAGGTGATCCCCGAACTCGCAGACGGATTGAGCGTGACCGAGCAGCGCCCGCTGCCGCAGCGCTGCCAGAGCCGCGCCCGCCAACGGGCTGCCCAAGTCTCTCGGATTCGGCGTGATAATCCGAAACGGGTTGCCGACAACTACCTCTACGAAGCGCGGCGCGGTGAGATCGCCGATCGAAGATGGCGAAACGGAATGCGCGCCAAGCTGTTCCTGCTCAAGGGCGGGCCCAGTACCAGCCCATACTGCCGCTGGATCAACGATCCGTACGAGCCGGAGGAGTTGCCGCCGGACTGGCAACCGCCGCCGCTGACGGTTTCCGAATTGCCCGACGAACCGCCCTTTTAGGGAGCGCCACCGAGGACTGCTGCGGCATGAAAAATCCCGAAGCAGTGCAGAATAGTCGCAGATGGTCTACTTTTTCGGCATGACCGGATCCTTTCGTGCAGCGGCGACGGCGACGGCGGCAGTGGCGCTGATCTCTGCAGCCATCAGCGGTACGCCGGGAGCCCGGGCGCAACCGGACATGCACTTCTTCGAATCGCCGAGTGGCAACATCGCCTGTTTGGCCGATGCGGACTGGGTTCGGTGCGACATCCAGGAGCGTGACTGGACGCCGCCCCCACGTCCGGCCGACTGCCCGAGCGAGACCGGATACGGGCAGGGGATTGTCCTTGAGGCGACGGGCAAACCCACGTTCGTCTGCGGGGGAGACACCACGTTCGGTGGTGACGCGCGCATCCTCGACTACGGCGAGCGGGAGAGTTCCACCGCTTACCGCTGCACCAGCGAGACCACCGGCATCCGCTGCGACAACCGCGACGGCCACGGATTCACCATCGCGCGCGAATCCTACGATCTGTTCTGAGGCGCGGGCCATGTATCGGTTGCAGGTGATCGGCCGTGTCGTGCATTGTGCGGCGGTGGGCGCCGCGGGGTGGCGGACGACGGCACCGTCCAGTTGAGCAGTCGACTCGGCGACTTCTGCCTGGACGCCCCGGTCGACGATTGTTTCGCCGCGGTTGCGGTGAACCCCAGTGCGCGCTCGGACTCACAGCGCTGGTACCGCACCGGCAGCTAACCGCAGAACGTGGCCTTCCCCGGTGGGTGCCTGACCAAATCAGATGGGGAAAGGACGTCATTTCGTAAGACGGGAACATGTCCGCTGCGTTCCATTCTGGTCTATCTTTTCGGTATGAACTTTCGGATTGGCATATTGGCGACGGCAGCCGCGGGTCTGATCTCTACCACGATCTGCGGCGCACCCGCGGTCACCGCTCAGCCCGAAACGCATTTCTTCGTGTCGCCGAGCGGCAACATCGCCTGCGTGATGGCTACAGATTTGGTCCGGTGCGATATCGAGGAGCGTGATTGGTCGCCGCCGACCCGGCCGGCGGATTGTCCGAGTCAGACCGGATTCGGCCAGGGCATCAGGGTCAAGGTCACCGGCAAACCGGAATTCGTCTGCGGCGGCGACAGCACTTTCGGCGCGGACGCTCGGACCCTCCAATACGGTGAACGCGACAGTTCTACCGCCTTCCTGTGCACCAGTGAGACCGCCGGCATCAGATGTGAGAACCGGGACGACCACGGTTTCATCATCTCGCGCGAGTCCTACGAGCTGTTCTGAGCGCCTTCAGTGCAGCGCAAGTGCCGCCATGGCAGGCGTCAGCAGCTCGGTCAGCGATGCCCGCAGCACCGTGATCACCGGCATGCCGTGTACGAATTGGTAGTCGGCGAGGTGCAGCTCCTGGCCCTCGGCGGTGCGAAACCAGTTCGCGAAGTTCTCGGCGATCGGGCGGCTGTCGGGCTCATCCGCCATCGGTTCGCCATCTCCGTACACGCTTGGCCAGATCTGCCTGGTCTGTTCCGAAAGCCGGTCGAGGCCGTCTTGCTCATGAACGAACAGATCCCGCAAGGTGATCCACCTGCGGGCCGCCCTCCGATGCTTGGCCGACTTCAGCCCGTCGCGGCACGCTGCTCGTGTGCGCAAGACGCCGCTGATGCGGTCGCCACGGCGAGCAGCGCGGCTGCGAGGGGCCGGATGAATACGGGGCCAGCCGACTGGGGCGGGCGTCATCAGATCATCGCACCGAATCTGCGTGCTCGGGCAGCGGTTCTGTCATCGTGGTTTCGGCGAACGACACCGGTGATCCAGGAGCAGATCGATGTACATCCGACGCAGTCTGGCCATGCTGCATACGGTCCGCGGGGCGGTGGCGCTATCGGTGCTGCTCGGGCTCTTCGTGACTGCCCTGCCGTTCGTGTCGAATGCGGCGTTCGGGCCGCTGATGCAGGCGGTCGCGGCCGCAGGCGTGGGTGGCGATCTGGCTGATGTCTGGGGGCAGCAGGGTTCGCTGTTGACTCGCGAAAGCGTCGAGACGTCCGGCCTGATCGGTTGGCTGGCAACACCATTGACGTTCGCACTGCTGCTGGCGATCTGGGCGGCATCGCTGGTGCTGGCGCAGGCGCTGGGCTTCGTCAACGCCTGGATCGGGGCGCACGTCGAGCGCAGGCTGCTGGCCACGATCCTGCAGCGTGTGCACGATCACATGCAGTCGCTGTCGCTGGACTTCTTCGTCGGCGCGCGCACCGGAGTGCTTATTCAGCGGGTGCAACTCGAGGCGCCATGCGTTCAGCGCCTGTTGACCGATTGTGTTGTCCCACCGGTGATCGACGCGGTGGTGTTGCTGATCGCGCTGAGCTACCTGTTGGTGCTGTCCTGGCCTATGACGATCATTTCGCTGGTCCTCGCCCCGCTCGCGCTGGCAGGTCTCCGGTTTGCCGGTCAGCGACTTCAGACGGTGACGCAGCGGGCGATGGTGGCAAACCGCGTCATGAGCAGTGAGCTTGCGGAGACCACCAGCGGCATCTCCGAGATCCAGGTCTTCAACGCCCAACGGCGGCGCAGTGCACTGTTCCGCGCATCCTCCATGGCGGCGACGAAGAATATGGCCGCGATGAGGATATGGATGCAGGCGGCTACCAACGGCGCTCAGGTGTTCATCGCACTGAGCATCGTCCTGGTGCTGATCACCGGCGTCGTGTTCGGGGCTAGGTTCGGCCTCACCTTCGCCGGACTGGTCGTCTTCATCGCCTATGTTCCGACCATGTTCGCCGCGGTGCAGCGGATGGTGTTGGCCTACACGACGTATAAGTCGATACTCCCGCACGTTGCCTCGACCTACGAGCTGCTCGACACCGGCGCGACCGTGCGGGAGCGCCCAGACGCCGCCGTGCTCCCGGCGGTCAAGGGTGACCTCGTGTTCGACGACGTTTCATTTCGCTATTCGCCTAAACAGCAAATTTTGCAGGGTCTGTCGTTCTCGGTCGCCGCGGGTGAGATCGTGGCGCTGGTCGGGCCGATCGGTTCGGGCAAATCGACCGTCTTCAACCTGCTGCTGCGCTTCCTGGACCCACAGCACGGCCGGATCCTGGTGGACGGAAACGATATCGGTGCGGTGACACTGCATTCGCTGCGTGAACAGGTGTGCAAGCTGGCGCAGTTCCCGTTCTTCCTGAAGGACACTATTCGGGAGAATGTCCGGTTGGGCAGGCACGATGCCACCGACGGCGAGGTCGAAGAGGCCTGTGCGATGGCCAACGTGCACGCTGCAATCAGCGATCCTGCGAAGATGCGCAACGGCTACGACACGATCATCGATGTACAGGTGCCCTCCGGCGGACAGAAGCGGCTGATTGCGCTCGCCCGTTGCCTACTGCGTCGGCCACGGGTACTGCTGCTCGATGAGCCGACCGAAAACCTGGACTCCGATCAGCGGGCGAAGGTAACGGCGTTGATCCGCAACCATGCAGGCGATCGAACCTGCCTGGTCATCAGCCACGACATGGATTTCATCGAGGCTGTCGCAGATCGGATCATCGTGCTGCATCACGGGCGGGCCGTCGAGCAAGGCACCCACCAGGAACTGTTGGCGCTAGGCGGTCTGTACTCGCAACTGTGCGAAGCCGACCGGGCCGAACCCTAAGTGCCGCTTACGACTTCGGCGGCAGTGGTGCCACCGTGTCGGGGGTGTCCGAACTCCGGTTATACCATCCCATGTAGCCGTAACCGGTGCTGCTGTCGGAGAGATAGTTCCCGCTGCCTTGGGTCGTGGCCCGGACATCACCGACACGGACAACCTGGGGAGGAGAGTAGTCGCGCATCCTGGTCTCCAAACTGCTGGTTCGTAGGTACTAGCTGAGTCTACAAAAACCGCACAGGATGTCTACAGCATTCGACAAGCTGTCGGACAAGTGGACAACTTTCAGGTCAGCAGTTCGGGGCGGCCCACGCGATGCAGGTGCCGCAGCCAGACCTCGATCTGGATCGCGTTGTAGAACTGCGTCACTCCACCGATCCGGCCCGCCCCATGCAGCGCGTCGCCCCACGCTGCGGCGTCCACATAGCCGCGCTCAACGATCTGGGGATTCTCACCGAGATAGCTGCGCCACCGAGGATGGCTTTCGAATCCCTGCAGGATGGCCTCGTCCGCGAGCGGCTTTGATCGCCGGCGAAGCACGGTATCGCTGACCACTCCGGCGAAGGCGTACCGCTGCACCGCGCGATCGATCCGCGGATCCGCGGCGACCTCACACGGTGTGGCCATGGCCAAGTCGACCAGGGCCGGGTTCAGCAGCGGATGGCGAAGATCGAACCCTGTCGGCGGAGACAGGTGACGGCTTCGGGCGAACTCGGCACCGCGCACGATGTTCTCCAGAACCGCCTGGCCGTGCACCGTCGGCACCCGGATGCCGGTGGTGAACTGCGCTCGGCTCTGCAGCCTGTGACGCTCGACGTAATCCCGGTGCAGCCAGGGGGCCGCCGTTGTGACCGGCCGGGGTGCCTCTAACGCGAGCGTCCGCCCGCTGCGCCATCGGCGCAGTCCGTCGACAGCGGCACGGCGGATCCAGAACGGAGCGGAGCGCCCCGGCTCAGCCTGAGTGCTCCACCGAAGCGACTCGCGTCGCAGGTGCCGTAGCCGTCCGGTACGCAGCAGGTCGGCCAGATACCAGGGCAACAGGCCTGCGAAGAACACCGCATCGCCGCCTTCGCCCGTCAGGACCGTGGACACGCCCAGTTGTCGTGCAACGGATTCCTCGGCAGCGCTAGGAGCCCAGTTGAGGATGCGTCGCGTCGGTGCCGGGAGGAAAACCCCCAGATCGGGGCCGTCGGTGAAGGTTCCGTGGGCGGACGCGTCGATCGGATGCCATGATGCCGGTGTTGTTTCCAGGGCCGCGCGCATCCACGACGACTCGTCGCTGCCGGGGTGGCCCGGGTGAACGAAACTCAGCGCGTGGACCGGGGCGATACCGGCGGCGACCGCCAAGACCGTCGAAGTGTCGAGCCCGCCCGACAACTCGACCGCCGGTGTGTCTTCGGTGGGCATGGCACAGGCAACAGCGTGTTCGACTGTGTCGCGCAGTCGCTCCCGATGCTCTTCGAATGTCCCGATGAGCGGTTCGGTCGACGGCTGCCACCCACGTCGCAGCTGGAGCCGGCCCGTTTGGCAGGTCCCGAACTCACCGACCTGCAGCCGTCTGATGTTGCGATAGGGCGTGCGGTGCCCCAGGTGCAGGCCAGCGCTGAACAGGTCGGCCAGGTAGTCCTCGTCGAGCTCACGCCAGGCGCCGGTTTCACGAACCAGGGCGGCGAGATCGGTCGACACCACGGTTCCGTTCGGCACGGACGCGCAGTACAGCGGACGCAGGCCCATCCGATCCCCGAACAGCTTCGCATCGGGGCCGCGGACGAGCACGGCTGCGTACTCGCCGACAATGCGTTCTGCTGCATCCTCGTGCCACCGCTGCCACCCGGCCGCCACGATCTGGCCGACGGACGCCGACGTGGGCAGGTTCAACTCGCGGCGCAGCAGCGCCGGGTTCGCGAGGTAGCCGTGGAACCAGACCGCGGACCCGCTGACGGCCTCGGGCTGCGGCCAGCCCCGTACAGCCGCCGGCTCCTGGGCCGGCAGCGCCACCAGGAACCCGTGCACAGGGGGCTGGGCTTGGTACATCAGGCCCGCTGGATTACGGTGAAGCGCCGCAGGGATGCGTCGCTCTCGTTGACCCGAGCGCCCTCCAACTCGACCCAGGCATGGGCTTCGAAGGGATAGAGCGCCACCCCGACCACGTGCTGGGCCGGCCAGCCGGCCGTGCGGAGAAACCGAGTCAGTGCCAGCGAACGCGGCAAGCAGTCCAAGGGTGCGTCGCGGGCTGGGTAGAGGCCCTCGGCGGTCCGGAATGTCTTCGCCACGCGCACCGGATCCGGCCGCGGTGGTGTGACGTCAGCGCCCTGGCCGGTGCGCCCGGCGTAGCCGATCGCGAAACTCTTACGCAGGTCCCGTTCGACGCTGGCGCGTTCCCGCAGCGCGCGCAACAGCGTGGGCCGACGGCGCGGGACCGTCGTGGCGAGCGGCGGCGCAGTCTCGGGTACTCGTTCCGTGCTGAGACGGCCCGCGGCCAATTGCGCCGCGGCGAAGTCGACGAAGTCGCTGTGCACCGCGGCGGCTGGCGCTCCGTACTGTTCGGCCAGGCCGGCGATGTCACGTTCGTCAGGTGGTTGCAGGAGTGCGGTCCACATCGCGGCGCCGACATCATCGATCACGTCATAGACGCCCTCCGTCAGATCGAGCAAGACGATGTGCTCGGCCACCGCGACCCACCGCAGGTTCGCTGCGCAGAACAGCTGCGGTGGTGGGCCGCCTAGGGATCGACGGTCTGCACAGTCGGCCATCAGTGCAGCTTAGTGGTTAGAGTTCCAGATCACGGGTGATCCGGTACACCGGATCCGTGCACTCGAGGCCCTCGGCCGACAGCACCCGCTTGAGCACTTTGAACGTCTCGGTGCGCGGCAACTCCTCGGCCACCCGCACATACGCCGGCCACTGCTTGGGCCCCAGATCGGGCTGCTCGGACAGGAACGCCACGAACTCATCGGCGTCGAACGACGCGCCATGGGCAAGCACCAGCGCGGCCATCACCTGATCGCCCACCGCCGGGTCGGGGATCGGATAGACGGCCACATGGGCGACGGCATTGTGGCGCAGCAGGACCCGCTCGATCGGCGCGGTGCCCAGGTTCTCACCGTCCACCCGCATCCAATCCCCGAGCCGGCCCGCGAAGTAGGCGAAGCCCGCCTCGTCGCGGTAGGCCAGGTCCCCGGAGTGGTAGACGTCGCCGGCCATCCGCTGCGCCTCGGCCTCCGGATCGCGGTAGTAGCCGCGGAACTGCCCGCGCCCGCCGGCGTTCACCAATTCGCCCACCACCCCGGGCGGGCATTCCTCGCCGGTCTCGACGTCGATGATCGTGTTGCCGTCGACCAGCGGCCCCAATGCCCCGGCCGGAGTGTCGGGGGTGCGGGCGATCGAGACCCCGCCCTCGGTGGAGCCGAACGCGTCGATGACCCGACAGTCGAACCGGGCGGCGAACCGCTCCAGATCCCGCGGAGCCCCCTCGTTGCCGTACAGCAGGCGCAGCGGATTGTCGGCATCGTCGGGTCGTTCCGGCGTCGCCAACACGTAGGACAGCGGCTTACCCACGTAGTTGGCGTAGGTGGCGCCGAAGCGGCGTACGTCGGGAATGAACCCGGAGGCGGAGAACTTGCGTCGCAACGCGATCGACGCACCCGCGGCCACCGCCACCGACCAGCCGGCCATCACCGCGTTGGAGTGGAACAACGGCATCGACAGGTAGCAGACGTCCGCAGTCCCCAGCCCGAAGCGTTGCGACAGCAGCACCCCCGGGAACGCGGCCTTCCACTGAGTGCAGCGCACCGCCTTCGGATCCCCGCTGGTGCCGGAGGTGAAGATCAGCATGAACAGTTCGTCGGGATCGGCGTCGCGGAACGTCACCGTCGTGCCGTCGAAGCGTGCCAATTCCGATCGCCACGAGGCCGATTCGATGTCGATCATGCCGGGGACCGTCGCATCGGCGGTGTTGTCGGCCAGCACGAACTGGCAGTCCGCATGTGTCACGTCGCGTTCCAGGGCGGCGCCGCGACGCGTGGGGTTCAACCCGACCGGCACCACCCCGGTCAGCGCGGCCGCCACCAGCATCGTCGAGAAGAACGGCGTGTTACCCAGCAGCACACCGACATGCGGGGGCTTGTCCGGGTCGAGACGGGCGCGCAGCGCGGCCCCCAAACGGGCGCCCGCGGCGATGTGGTCACGCCAGCTGACGAAGGTGTCCTCGTAGAAGAGACCGCGGTCGTCCACTTCGGCCAACGCGGCCAGCAGTGCTGTGACGGTGGGCTGTTCGCCAATCTGGGCCGGTGCTGACATGGAGATCAGATTAGTGTTGCAATAGAGCGGTGACTGATACACAGGCCTTGAACGCCGAAGACACCGCCGCAACTCTGCAGAAAATCGCCGACATCGACGCCATCAAGCAGGTCAAGTACCGCTACATGCGCGCACTGGACACCAAGCATTGGGATGACTTCGCCGCCACCCTGGCCGACGACGTCACCGCCGCCTACGGCCAGTCGATGGGCAAGAAGCAGACCTTCGGCGACCGCGAATCGCTGGTGGAGTTCATGCGGAACTCGTTGCCCGGCAACATCATCACCGAGCACCGGGTGAACCACCCCGAGATCACCCTCACCGGCCCGGACACCGCTACCGGAATCTGGTACCTGCAGGACCGGGTGATCGTGCCGGACGTCAACCTGATGCTGATCGGCGCAGGCTTCTACGAGGACACCTACCGCCGCACCGCGGACGGCTGGAAGCTCAGCCACACCGGCTACCAGCGCACCTACGACGCCACCATCAATCTGGCGGACCTGCCCGGGTTCAACGTGACGTTCGGTGAGGCCCTGAACCGCTGAACCGCTAGAACTTCCGTCCCTACTAGGCGGGCGTTTCGGCCAGTTCGCGGCCGATCGTCAGCAGCTGTCCGGTAGCGCCGCCAAGCGCGAACTCGGTTTGCTTGGCGGCCAGGAAGTAGCGGTGGATCGGGTGGTCGATGTCGATACCGACCCCGCCGTGAATGTGGACGATGCTGTGCGCCACCCGGTGTCCGGCCTCCGCGGCCCAGAACGCGGCGGTCGCCACCTGGGTGGTCGCCGGCAGACCCTCGCTCACCCGCCAGGCTGCCTGGGTCAGGGTGAGCCGCAGGCCCTTGACGTCGATATAGCCGTCGGCCAGCCGCTGCGAGACGGCCTGGAAGCTGCCGATCGGCTTGTCGAACTGCTCGCGCTCTCGGGCGTACTCGGCGGTCAACGCCAGGCCCCGCTCCAGCACCCCCAACTGGTAGGCGCTGTGACCCAGGGCCGCCACCGCGATCAGGTGATCGAGCACCTCCGCACCGCCGACGCGCCGATCGCCCGCCACCTCGGTGCCGGCCAGTTCCAGCAAGCCGACACTGCCCTTACCGGTTGTGGCCAGCGGCGTGACCGTCACGCCGGGGTCGGTTGCGGCCACCAGGAACACCGCAGTACCGGAATCGGTTTCCGCGGGCACCAGGAAAGCGTCCGCCGCCGAGGCGAAGGCGACCTGGGTGCGGGTTCCGGTGAGCCGGAAACCATCACCCGCGGCAGCCGCCCGGACCGGGCCTTCGCCCATCTCGCCGTCGAGTGCGACGGTCAGGATCTTCTCCCCGGCCACCGCCGGTGCGCCCCAGGCCTGCTGCAGCTCGGCCGAGCCGAACTGCGCCAGGGTGCCCGCGCCGAGCACCGCGGACTCGAGGTAGGGCACCGCGGCCAGCTGCCGGCCCAGCGCGGTCAGGATCGCCGCCTGCTCCAGCACGCCGAAACCGCCGCCGCCCAATGACTCGCTCGTCGCGCTCGAGACGACGTCGGCCTCGATCAGCTTGCGCCACAGCTCGGTGTCGAACCGTTCGTCCAGGCCGTCCAGCTCACGCTGGTGCTCCGGGGTGCAGACCGCGTCGACGATGGTGCCCACCAGGCCGGCGAGGTCGTCGGATGCTTCGGTAGTGGTGAAGTCCATGGGTGCAATGCCTCCAAAATCCTTGGGGTTAAAGGTCAGCGGTTCCGGGGCAGGCCGAGGGCCACCATGCCGATGATGTCGCGCTGCACCTCGTTGGTGCCGCCGCCGAACGTCAGGATCAGGCAGGCCCGGTGCATCCGTTCCACCCGGCCGCGCAGCAGCGCACCGGGGGAGTCCTGGCGCACGGTCGCCGCGGTGCCGAGCACCTCCATCAGCAACCGGTAGGCCTCGGTGGCCAGCTCGGTGCCGAACACCTTGGCCGCCGACGCGTCCGCCGGGGACGGCGCCGCGTCCGAAGCCGATGCCAGCTCCCAGTTGATCAGCTTGAGCACCTCGGCCTTGGCCAGGACGCGGGCCAGGTTGAGCTGCACCCACTGCGAATCGATGATCCGATTGCCCTGGGCGTCCTTGGTGTTCTGCGCCCACTCCCGGACCTCTTCGAGGGCCAGGAAGATGGGCTGCGCCGACACCAGGGCTACCCGCTCATGGTTGAGCTGGTTGGTCACCAACTTCCAGCCCTGGTGCTCCTCGCCGACCAGGCTGGTCACCGGAACCCGGACGTCCTGGTAGTAGGTGGCGCTGGTGTCCGGGCCGGCCATGGTGTGCACCGGAGTCCAGGAGAAGCCCTCGGCCGTGGTCGGGACGATCAGCATCGAGATGCCGCGGTGCTTCTTGGCCTCCGGGTTGGTCCGGGCGGCCAGCCACACGTAGTCGGCGTAGGCGATCAGCGACGTCCACATCTTCTGGCCGTTGATCACGTAGTCGTCGCCATCGCGCACCGCGGTGGTGCGCAGCGAGGCCAGGTCGGTCCCGGCGCCCGGCTCGGAGTAGCCGATGGCGAAGTGCAGGTCACCGGCGGCGATCTTGGGCAGGAAGAACTTCTTCTGCTCCTCGGTGCCGAACGCCATGATCGTCGGGGCGACGCTGTTGATGGTCAGGAACGGCACCGGGGCGCCGGCGATGGCGGCCTCGTCGGTGAAGATCAACTGCTCCATCGGCGACCGTGCCTGGCCGCCGTACTCGGTCGGCCAGCTCAGAGTCAGCCAGCCGTCCTTGCCCATCTGCGCGACGGTCTCGCGGTAGACGTTGCCGGTACCGTACTCACCCTGTGTCGAGCTGAGGGCCTCGCGCCGCTCCGGGGTCATCAGCGTGGTGAAGTAGGACCTCAGTTCGCTACGCAGCTGTTCTTGAGCGGGCGTGTAGCTGATCTGCATCGGGGGAGTCCTTCGGTGGTGATCGGTGTCACGATAAGATTCTGGTCGACAGCCCGTTGTAACACGTTCTAGTCCCGGGGTCCAACGGCCCTAGCGGGTCGTGTGGGAGAGCTGTTGCATCGTATGGTGGCACTAGTGGACGACGGCGGCCGCGAATGTGCGGTCGGCGCAGGGCTTTTACAGGAGAATGTCATGCGTGTTGAGGTAGATCTGGACCGTTGCGAAGGCAATGCGATTTGCGTCGGAATCGATCCCGACCTGTTCGAACTGAACGATGACGAGCAGGCCGAGGTCAAGATGGCTCCGGTGCCCGCCGACCGGGTCGCCCACGCCGAGCAGGCCATTGCGGAGTGCCCGCGGGCCGCACTGCGTCGCGTCGACGACTAGTCTCCGACGAGCAACGACTAGAGGCATTCATTCAAGGAGCGGTGTAGATGACTGACAACTCGATCGACCTGACCGGCAAGGTCGCCGTGGTGACCGGTGCGGCCGCCGGTCTCGGCCGGGCCGAGGCGATCGGGTTGGCCCGCTCCGGGGCGACGGTGGTGGTCAACGACATCGCGCCCGCGTTGGAATCCTCGGACGTCATCGACGAGATCGCCGCCGCCGGCGGCAAGGGTGTGGCGGTGGCCGGTGACATCAGCCAGCGCTCCACCGCCGACGAGCTCGTCAGCACCGCCGACGGACTGGGCGGGTTGAACATCGTCGTCAACAACGCCGGGATCACCCGCGACCGGATGTTGTTCAACATGTCCGACGACGACTTCGACGCGGTGATCGCGGTGCATCTGCGCGGCCACTTCCTGCTGACCCGCAACGCGGCCGCCTACTGGCGGCAGAAGGCCAAGGAAGCCGAGGACGGCACCGTCTACGGCCGCATCATCAACACCTCTTCGGAGGCCGGCCTGATGGGCCCGGTCGGTCAGGCCAACTACGGTGCGGCCAAGGCGGGCATCACCGCGCTGACGCTGTCCGCCAGTCGGGCGCTGAACCGCTACGGGGTGTCCGCCAATGCGATCTGCCCGCGGGCCCGTACCGCGATGACCGCCGACGTCTTCGGTGAGGCCAAGGTCGCCGAGGGGGAGATCGACCCGCTCTCGCCCGAGCACGTGGTGACCCTGGTCCGGTTCCTGGCATCGCCGGCCTCGGCCGCGGTCAACGGCCAGGTGTTCGTGGTCTACGGCCCCGACGTGTCCCTGATGGCCGCACCGACGGTGGAGCGCAAGTTCAGCGCCGACGGGCAGTCGTGGGACCCGGCCGGGCTGTCGGACACGTTGGCCAACTACTTCGCCGGACGCGACCCGGGCCGCACGTTCTCGGCCTCGGAACTGATGGACTAGCTGGCGGGCCAGCCCGATAGGCGCCATAACGCGAGTTAGAACGCGTTACAGCGCGACCTGGGTCACAATGGCACTTGACCAGCATTTTTGCCTGATGAATATTGCCAAAATACGTTCTTTGACTCTGCGAACGTGTTCTAGTTAGTATGATCCGGCTCACGCTGGTTGGTGTCTGAATCGCACGAATGACACCGGTCGTACGAGGTTGCCGGATACAGTTTTGCGACCACCGATATGCCGATATCCGAGCCGACAGAAGGACGCGCCTTGATCGAACAACTCACGGTTCCGGCTCGGGCCGTGGGTGGTTTCGTCGAGATGTCACTGGAGACCTTCCGGGCGATGTTCCGTCGGCCGTTCCAGTACCGCGAATTCCTCGACCAGACCTGGATGATCGCCCGCGTATCGCTGTTGCCGACGGTCCTGGTCGCGATCCCGTTCACCGTGCTGGTGGCCTTCACCCTCAACATCCTGCTGCGCGAGATCGGCGCGGCCGACCTCTCCGGGGCCGGAACCGCATTCGGCACCATCACCCAGTTGGGGCCGGTGGTCACCGTGCTGGTGGTGGCCGGGGCCGGCGCGACGGCCATCTGCGCCGACCTGGGTGCGCGAACCATCCGCGAAGAGATCGACGCGATGCGGGTGCTCGGCATCGACCCGATCCAACGGCTGGTGGTGCCGCGGGCGCTGGCGTCGACCTTCGTGGCGCTGCTGCTCAACGGCCTGGTCTGTGCGATCGGCCTGATCGGCGGCTACGTGTTCTCGGTTTTCCTGCAGGGCGTCAACCCGGGGGCCTTCATCAACGGCCTGACCGTGCTCACCGGCCTGGGTGAATTGGTGATGGCCGAGATCAAGGCCCTGCTCTTCGGTACGGCGGCCGGCCTGATCGGCTGCTACCGCGGGCTCACCGCCAAGGGCGGCCCACAGGGCGTCGGCAACGCGGTCAACGAGACCGTCGTCTACGCGTTCATCTGTCTGTTCGTCATCAACGTCGTCATGACCGCGATCAGTGTCCGGGTGTTGGTCAAATGAGTTACGACGCGACGTTGAAGTTCCGGCGGATGTTCCACTGGGCCCCCAAGGTCATCGACAACTTCGGTGAGCAGGCACTGTTCTACGCCGAGTCCATCCGTTACGTCCCCAACGCGGTGACCCGCTACCGCAAGGAGACCATCCGGCTGATCGCCGAGATCACCATGGGCACCGGCGCACTGGCGATCATCGGCGGCACCGTCGGGGTGGCCACCTTCTTGACGCTGGCCTCCGGCGGGGTCATCGCGGTCCAGGGGTTCTCCTCGCTGGGCAACATCGGCATCGAAGCGCTGACCGGCTTCCTGTCGGCGTTCCTCAACGTGCGGATCGTTGCGCCGGTGGTCGCCGGGATCGCGCTGGCGGCCACCATCGGCGCCGGCACCACCGCCCAACTCGGTGCGATGCGGGTCGCCGAGGAGATCGACGCGGTGGAATCGATGGCGGTACACGCGGTGTCCTATCTGGTGTCCACCCGACTGGTGGCGGGCCTGATCGCGATCATCCCGTTGTATTCACTGTCGGTGCTCGCGGCGTTCTTCGCCGCCCGCTCCACCACGGTGTTCATCAACTCGCAGTCGCCGGGCCTCTACGACCACTATTTCGACACCTTCTTGATCCCGACCGACCTGCTCTGGTCGTTCCTGCAGGCCATCATCATGTCCGTCGCGGTGATGCTGGTGCACACCAACTACGGCTTCAACGCCGCCGGCGGACCCGTCGGCGTGGGCATTGCGGTCGGGCAGGCGGTGCGGACCTCGCTCGTCGTCGTCGTAGTCATTACTCTGTTTGTTTCACTCGCCGTCTACGGCGGGTCCGGCAACTTCAACCTCTCGGGATAGCAAGGGATTACACGTGCAGACGGGATCGAGGCGTACCCAGGTACGGATTGCTGCGGCAGTTCTCGGTGCGATCCTGCTTGCCGCCACCGTGTTCACCTACCTGTCCTATGTATCGGTCTTCAGTTCCACCGACAAGGTCACCGTCACCTCGCCGCGCGCCGGCCTGGTGATGGAGCAGGACGCCAAGGTCAAGTACCGCGGAATCCAGGTCGGCAAGGTCAAGTCGATCAGCTACTCCGGCGACCAGGCCAAGCTGTCGCTGGCCATCGACAGCGACGCGATGCGGCAGATCCCGTCGAACGCCGCCGTGCACATCGCCAGCAACACCATCTTCGGGGCCAAGTCGGTGGAGTTCGTCCCGCCGCCGGTACCGTCCGGGGCCACCCTGCGCAACGGCGCCAACGTGCAGGCCGCCGACGTGCAGCTGGAAGTCAACACCCTGTTCGAGAAGCTGACCGACCTGTTGGACAAGGTCGATCCGATTCAGCTCAACGGGTCGATCAGCGCCCTGGCCGAGGGCCTGCGCGGCAACGGCGACAACCTGGGCGGGCTGTTCTCCGGGCTGAACACCTACCTGGGCAAGTTCAACCCGAAGCTGCCGCAGCTGCAGTCGACGTTCGCCAAGACCGCCGTCGTCGGCAACATCTACGGCGACGCCGCCCCCGACCTGGCCACGATCTTCGACAACGCCCCCACGGTCAGCAAGACGCTGGTCGACCAGCGGGAGAACCTGAACAAGGCGCTGCTGGCGACCACCGGGCTGGCCAACAACGGCTACGACACCTTCGAGCCGGCGGCCGACGACTTCATCGCCGGCATCCAGCGGTTCCGTGCGCTGGGAAGTCTGCTGGCCGAGTACTCGCCGGAATTCGGCTGCCTGCTCAAGGGAATTCAGCAGGCGCTGGAGCGGTTCGGTCCGTCGTTGGGCGGCACCAAGCCGGCGCTGTACGTGCAGTCCAGCTTCATTCCAGGCGCACCGGCCTATACCTATCCGGAGAGCCTGCCGGTGGCCAACGCGAGCGGGGGACCGAACTGCCGCGGTCTGCCGGACATCCCGAGCAAGCAGTACGGCGGGTCGTGGTTCCGGTCGCCGTTCCTGGTGACCGACAGCGCCTACGTGCCGTTCCAGCCGAACACCGAGGTGCAGTTCGACGCCCCCTCCACCGCGCAGTTCCTCTTCAACGGCGCCTTCGCGGAACGGGATGAATTCTGATGACCTCGCGCAGCACATTGATCAAGGTCACCGTCTTCACCCTCGCGATGCTGTTGGTGTCGGCCGGTTTGGTGGTGGTGTTCGGCGAATTCCGGTTCGCCTCCAACCACACCTATCACGCTGATTTCGCCAACGCCTCGAGGCTCAAGGGCGGCGAAGACGTGCGGATCGCCGGGATCCCGGTGGGCACGGTCAAGCGGGTCGAGCTGACCCCGGACAACAACGTCAGCGTGACGTTCGACGTCGACAAGCGCTACCAGATCTACGACTCGACCCGTGCGGTGATCCGGTACGAGAACCTGGTCGGCGACCGCTACCTGGAGATCGCGTCCGGCCCCGGTGACCTGCGCAAGCTGCCGCCCGGCGGCACCATCGACCGGGAGCACACCCAGCCTGCGCTGGACCTCGACGCCTTGCTGGGCGGGATGCGCCCGGTGCTCAAGGGCCTCGACGGCGGCAAGATCAACGAGATCAGCAGTGCGCTGATCGAATTGCTGCAGGGCCAGGGCGGAGCGTTGTCGCAGATGCTGGCGAGCACCAGTTCCTTCACCACCACATTGGCGTCGCGGGACCAGTTGATCGGGGACGTGATCACCAATCTCAACACCGTGCTGGCTACCGTCGACGACAAGAGCGAACAGTTCGACGCCACCGTCGACCGGTTGCAGCAGTTGATCACCGGCCTGGCAGAAGGCAAGGACTCCATCGCCGGCGCGATCGGACCACTGTCGTCGGTGGAGAACGACCTGGCCGACACGCTGCGCCGCACCCGCCGACCGCTGCAGGGCGTGATCGAGAACGCCCGGCCGTTGGCCACCGTGCTGGACAAGCGCAAGCAGGAGCTCAACGACGTCATCGACCCGCTGGAGGAGAACTACCTGCGGCTCAACGCGTTGGGCGCCTACGGTTCGTTCTTCAACATCAACTACTGCACGGTCGCGATGAAGATGAACGGCCCCGCCGGCAGCGACATCACGCTGCCCATGGGCGGACAGACCGACACCACCAAGGGGAGGTGCTCTCCTGTCGCAGGATGATGGCGTAAACCCGGTTCGCACGGGTCTGCTGGGCATCGCCTTGGTGGCGTTCCTGGTCCTTGTCTCTTTCGGCTACACCAGCCTGCCGTTCTGGCCCCAGGGCAAGAACTATCACGCGTACTTCGCCGACGCCGGCGGCATCATCCCCGGCAACGACGTGACGGTCTCGGGCATTCGGGTGGGCAAGGTGAAGTCGGTGTCGCTGGCCGGCGCCAGCGCGAAAGTCGACTTCACCATCGACCGCAAGGTCCGGGTGGGCGATCAGTCGCTGGCCGCTATCCGCACCGACACCGTGCTGGGCGAGAAGGCGGTGTCGGTCACGCCCGCCGGTGCCGGTTCGGTCGCGGTGATCCCGCTGGAGCGCACCCGCGCCCCCTACACGCTCAACAATGCGCTTCAGGACCTCGGCGGCAACGCCCGTGAACTGGACAAGCCGCGCTTCGAAGAGGCCCTGCAGGTGCTCACCGACTCGATGCGCGAGGCGACGCCGCAGCTGCGTGGCGCGCTGGACGGGGTGACCGCGTTGTCGCGCAGCATCAATCGGCGCGATGAGGCGTTGGGGCAGTTGCTGACCCACGCCAAGTCGGTCTCCGATGTGCTCAACGAGCGGGCCGACCAGGTCAACCGCTTGGTGCTCGACGGTAACCAGCTGTTCGCGGCCCTCGATGAGCGTCGTCAGGCGCTCGGCGCGCTGATCAGCGGTATCGACGATGTGTCGGTCCAGCTCTCCGGCTTCGTGACCGACAACGAGAAGGAAATCGGGCCGACGCTGAACAAACTGAACCTGGTGCTCGACAACATGATCGAGCGCAAGGACCGGATCTCCGGGGCGATGGACCGACTGCCCGGGTATGCCACCACGCTCGGTGAGGTGGTGGCCTCTGGCCCGGGCTTCCAGATCAACCTGTACGGCCTGCCGCCACCCACCATGTCCGAGGTCTTGATCGACATGTATTTCCAGCCCGGCAAACTCCCGGACAGCCTGGCCGACTACCTGCGCGGGATGATCTCCGAGCGCACGATCATTAAGCCGAAGTCGCCATGACGCGCCGATCGACACGCATCGTCCTCGCCGGAGTGCTGGCGGTCCTGCTGGCCGCCGGCGTCTACGTGGTGTTGCCGGCGCAGCGCAGCTACCGGATCACCGGTTACTTCGCGTCGGCGGTCGGCCTGTATCCGGGCGACGACGTCCGGGTGGTCGGTGTTCCGGTGGGCCGCATCGAATCAATCGAACCGCGGGCCGAGAACGTCAAGATCACCATGTCGGTGAACAAGGACGTCCCGCTGCCCGCCGACGTGCACGCCGTGATGATGGCGCCGAACATCGTCTCGGCCCGCGTGATTCAGCTCGCGCCGGCCTACACCGAGGGCGAGAAGCTGGCCGACGGCGCCGTGCTGGGCGAGGACCGCACCGCGGTGCCGGTCGAATGGGATGAGGTCAAACAGGAACTGACCCAGCTCAGCGCGCAACTGGCCCCCGAAGGTGGCAAGCTCAACGGCGCGTTGAGCGCGGTCGTCAACCAGGCCGCGGACACCTTCGACGGCAACGGCGACTCGTTCCGCAACGCACTGCGGGAGCTGTCGGCGACCACCGGACGGCTCGGCGATTCCCGCACCGATCTGTTCGGCACCGTCAAGAACCTGCAGGTGCTGGTCTCGGCGCTCGCCGGCAGCAACGAGCAGATCGTCCAGTTCACCGATCACGTCGCGGCGGTGTCGGCGGTGCTGGCCGAGAGCTCGGTGGACCTCGACGTCACGCTGGGCACCCTCAACCAGGCGCTGCGCGATGTGCGGGGCTTCCTGCACAACAACAACGACGCGCTGATCGCCCAGGTCAACAAGCTGTCGGAGTTCGCCCAGACGCTGAGCGACCAGAGCGAGAACTTCGAGCAGGTCCTGCACATCACCCCGCACGGCCTGGTGAACTTCTACAACATCTACAACCCCGCCCAGGGCACCCTGAGCGGTCTGCTGTCGCTGCCCGACTTCGCCAACCCGGTGCAGTTCATCTGCGGCGGCGTCTTCGACATCGGTTCGGTGCCGGACAACTTCAAGCGTGCCGAGATCTGCAAGGAGCGGATGGGCCCGGTCATGCGCCGCTGGTCGATGAACTTCGTTCCGTTCCTGCTGCACCCGATCAACTCGATTACCGCCTACAAGGGGCAGATCATCTACGACACCCCGGAGACCGAGGCCAAGGCGCAGACTCCGGTGCCGTACCTGAAGTGGATGCCGGCGCCCGGCGTCACCCCGCCGAGCACCGAAGACGTTGCGGCACTGCTGTTGCCGCCACGCGCGCCGGGCCAGCTGGGTACCGCACCCGGCCCGACCGGACCGCCGGTGGGCCCGGGGCCGGCCTGGTCGACAGAAGCGCAGGGGGGCGGTTGATGAGAATGCAGATCTGTCGCCGTGGCATGGCGTTGGCAGCCGGGATGCTGGTGTTGTCCGGCTGCCAGTTCGGCGGACTGAACTCGTTGAACATGCCGGGCACCGCGGGCCACGGTCGCGGTTCCTACGACATCACCGTGCAGTTGCCGGATGTCACGACGTTGCCGCAGAACTCGCCGGTGATGGTCGACGACGTCACCGTCGGCAGTATCTCCGGAATCCGGGCCGTCCAGCAGCCCGACGGGACCTTCTACGCGGCGGTCAAGCTGTCGCTGGACGGCAATGTCACGCTGCCGGCCAACGCCACCGCGAAGGTCGCACAGACGTCGCTGCTGGGTTCCCAGCACATCGAACTCTCCGCCCCGCACGACCAGCCCGCGGTGGGCAGGCTTGCACCCGGCGACGAGATCCCGCTGAGCCGCACCGGCCGCTACCCCAGTACCGAAGAAGTGCTGTCCTCGCTGGGCGTCGTGGTCAACCAGGGCAATCTCGGTGCGCTGCAGGACATCACCGAGGAGACCTATGCCGCGGTTGCCGGCCGGGCCGGGACCTTCGGCGAACTAGTGCCGCGATTGGCCGAACTCACCGGTTCCCTGGAACGTCAGGCCAACGACATCATCGCCGCCGCCGACGGTCTCAACCGCGTCGGTGTGACGCTGGCCCGCAGCGCCCCCAGCCTGGCGCGTGCGCTGGACACCATGCCCGCCGCCTTGCAGGTGCTCAACGACAACCGCAGCAGCATCGTCGACGCATTCGGTGCGCTGCAGAAGCTGGCCGTCGTCGGATCGCGGATCATGTCCGAGACCAAGGAAGACTTCGCGGCCGACATCAAGGACCTGTACCCGGTGGTCAAGGCGTTCGCCGACAACGCCAACGAGTTGGTGTCGGCCTTCCCGTTCATCCCGACGTTCCCGTTCCCGTCGATGTACCTGCGCAACGCGGTTCGCGGCGACTTCCTCAACGTCTACGTCACCTTCGACATGACGCTGCGGCGATTCGGTGAAACGGTTTTCACCACAGGTGGTTTCGACCCGAACATGCCGCACATGCACGACGTGCTCAATCCACCCGACTTCTTGATCGGCCAGATGGCGAACCTGTCCGGGCAGGCCGCCGACCCGTTCAAGATTCCGCCCGGCACGGCCGTCCGATATGAGGAATGATCTGCGATGCTGACTCGCCTCGTTCGAATCCAACTCGGGATCTTCGCCGTGGTCACCGTGCTGGCCGTCGGTGCGATCTCGATCCTTTATCTGCACGCGCCGAGCCGGATGGGTATCGGCACCTACAAGGTGACCGCCGACTTCATCGGTGGTGGCGGTATCTACAAGAGCGCCAACGTCACCTACCGCGGAGTGACCGTCGGCCGGGTTGGCGACGTCCACCTGACCGATCACGGTGTGGACGCCGAGATGCGGCTCAACAGCAGCACCAAGATCCCGGGCAACGTCACCGCCACCGTCAAGAGCATGTCCGCGATCGGCGAGCAGTACATCGACCTGGTGCCCCCGGCCGGCGACCCGGCCGTGGGAACCCTGACAAACGGTGCCCGAATCGGCCAGGACCGGACCGCGATCGGCCAGGACATCGCCGGCATGCTCGACCAGGCGCAATCGCTGGTCAACAGCGTCGCCAACAGTCGGCTGCGTGACCTGCTGCGCAACGCGTTCGAAGGGTTCAACGGCTCGGGGCAGGAACTGGCCCGGATGATCGCCTCGTCGCGGCAGCTGATCGACGAGGCCAACGCCAACTTCGACGCCACCGCGACACTGCTCGATCAGGCCGAGCCGTTGCTGGACGCGCAGATCCGCGGCGGTGACGACATCAAGACGCTGGTCAAGTCGCTGGCTGCGGTCACCACCGAAGTGGGCAAGGCCGACCCGCAGTTGCGCGAGGTGCTGCAGGCGCTGCCCAGCGTCACCGACGAAGCCAACACCACGTTCAACGGGATCCGGGCCTCCTTCCCGACGCTGGCGGCCAGCATCGCGAACTTCGGTCGGGTCGGGGTCATCTACCGCAAATCGATCGAACAGGCGCTGGTGGTGTTCCCCGCCCTCGCCGCGGCCCTGATGACCGTCGCCGGTGGGGTGCCGATGGAAGAGGGCGTGAAGCTCGACTTCAAGGTCGACATGCACGACCCGCCGCCGTGCACGGTCGGCTTCCTGCCGTTTACCGAGATGCGCACCCCGGCCGACGAGACGGTCCGCGAACTGCCCAAGGACCTGTACTGCAAGGCGGCGCAGAACGATCCGACCGCGGTCCGCGGTGCCCGCAACTACCCCTGCATGGAATACCCGGGCAAGCGTGCGCCGACCATCCAGCTCTGCCGCGACCCGCAGGGCTTCGTCCCGATCGGCAGCAACGCCTGGCGTGGCCCGCCGGTGCCCTACGACACCCCGATCACCGACCCGCGGATGTACAACCCGATGAACAAGTTCCCCTACATCCCGCCGGAGTCCGACTACGACCCGGGCCCGCCGGTGGTGTCGTTGCCCCCGGGTGCGATCGCGGGTCCCGGCCCGGCGCCCAACCCGCCGTTCCCGCTGCCGTACCCGCCGAGCGAATTGGGCCCGAATCCGCCTGCGCCGTGGCCGTACTACGCGCCGCCGGACCAGAACATGCCGACCAGCCCGGGTGGCAACGGCGGCCTGCCGGCCTACGGGCGTGACCCCGCGCCCGGCCCGGCACCCGGGCCCGCGCCGGGTCCGCTGCCCGCCGAGGCCAGCGGAGTCGCCTACAGCAGCTACGACCGGAACGGGAAGTTCGTGGACCCGGCCGGCAACAGCGGAGTGTTCGTCTCCGGCTCGGACAAGTGGCTGCCCGCCGAGAACTGGGCCGACCTCATGCTCGCGCCGAGGCAGACGTGACCGGTCCGGAAGAAACCAAGGGCCGCCGCCGGGCCTCGCGGGCTGCCGGTCCGGCCGGCGATGCCGCCGAAGCCGCCACGGCTACCGTGCAGATCAGCATGCCGACCAAGCCGGCGGGGGGAGCGGTGCGGCCGGTCGGGCCGCCGCCGCGCCGGATGGCCAACGTCCGCAAGGTCGTTCAGGTCGCCGCCGGTGTCGGGCTCGCCGCGGCCGTCGTGCTGGGCGGGATCGTGGGCGTGCTCGGCATCCAGCACCGGCATGCCGTGGCCGAGCAGCAACGCGACCAGCGATACATCGACACCGCGGTGCAGACCGTGCTGAACATGTACACCTACACCCCCGACACCATCAACAGTCAGGTCGACCTGTTCGTCGCGGGAACCAGTGGTCCACTGCGTGACCAGATGGCCGCCAACGCCGAGAACCTCAAAGCTCTGCTGCGCGAGACCAAGCACAGCTCGGAGGCCGTGATCAACGGTGCGGCCATCGAAGGCGTCGACGACGTCGCGGCCAATGCCAAGGTGCTGGTGGCACTGCGCGCCACCGCGACCGACGCCGACGGGGTCAACAAGCCGTCGCAGCCCTACGCTCTTCGGGTGATCGTGCACCAAGACGACGCCGGCAACATGACCGCCTACGACCTACAGTGGCCGGACGGCAGCCGATGACCCCCCGGTGGATGAGTCTGGCCACCGTGGTGGTCGCGTTGCTGGCGTTCGTGGGGCTCGGCGCCGCCGCCGGTGCGCTGTACTGGAGCCGGGTGGAGGCGCACGGCGAGGACGTGGCCCGCACCGAGTTGGTCCAGCTGGCCAGGGAAGAGATTCCCAAGGTGCTCGGCTACGAATACAAGACGGTCGAAGCCAGCCTGATGGAGACCCTGCCGATGTTCACCGGCGACTACCGCCGCGAGTTCGAGGCCCGCGCACTCAACGAGATCATTCCGCAGGCCCGGGCACGGCAGCTGGTGAACCAGGTCGACGTCGTCGGCGCCGCGGCCTTACCGTCGCGGCGGACCTCCGGGTCGGTGCTGGTGTTCATCAATCGGTTGAGCACTGACAAGTCCAAAGAGAAGTTCTACGAGGGCAGTCGGCTGCGGGTCGAGTTCCGCAAGATCGACCGCAAGTGGTTGATCAGCAATATCGTGCCGATCTAGCCGAAAGGATTGAGCGCCATGGGCAAATTCGTTCGTGGACTGGTCGCCCTCGCCGCGGCCATGACGACCGCTACCGGTGTGGCCGGCCCCGCCGTCGCCGACGACGACTCGGCACCGGAGGGCACGGTCGAGGGCGTGTTCACCTACAACGACGGCAAGAGCACCGCGACCTGGAAGATCTACCCGCTGTGCGTGCCGACGGTCGGTGACGGCCGGGTGCCGCTGAAACTCGCGGTCGGCTGCAAGCTGCAGGTGGAGAGCAACGGTATCCCGGGGCAGGCCGGCGCCTACCGGTTGTCGAACGGGAAGTGGACGTACAAGACGCCCATCATCGCCGGCCACCGGTGCAGCGACGGCACCGTGGCCGCCAGCGACGAGATGTACCAGTTCGACGCCTCGCTCAACGGCACCTACACCCACTCGCACAATGCGGTGTGCGGTCTGCAGCCCGGGCTGGAGAAGCGGCCGTTCACGTTGACGTTCGTCTCACCGCTGCCGGTGCCGGTCATCCACTACCCGCTGAACTGCCAGGACAACCCGATCCACCTGTGTAGCTGAGCCGTCCGGCTCAGTCTGTGGAGGCGGCCAGCGCGCCGAGGAAGGACCGCGCCCAGCGGTCCACGTCATGGGCCAGCACCTGGCGGCGCAGTGCCCGCATCCGGCGACGGCCTTCTTCCGGGGCCTGATTGACCGCGGACTCGATGACGTCCTTGACGCACTCCAGGTCGTGCGGATTCACCAGATAGGCCTGCCGTAATTCGGCTGCCGCGCCGGTGAATTCGCTCAAGACCAAGGCGCCGCCCAGGTCACTGCGGCACGCCACGTACTCCTTGGCGACCAGGTTCATCCCGTCGCGCAACGGGGTCACCAGCATGACGTCGCTGGCCACGAAGAACGCGATCAGCTCGTCGCGGGGGACCGGGCGGTGCAGATAGTGCACCACCGGATGCCCGACCTCGCTGTACTCGCCGTTGATGTGGCCGACCTGCCGCTCGATATCGTCGCGCAGCAACTGGTAGCTCTCCACCCGTTCCCGGCTCGGGGTCGCCAGTTGCACCAGCACGGTGTCGTCGCGATTGGCACGGCCCTCGGCCAGCAACTCGTTGAACGCCCTGAGCCGGACGTCGATGCCCTTGGTGTAGTCCAATCGGTCCACGCCGAGCAGGATCTTGCGGGGATGTCCCAGTTCGGCGCGAATCTCCCTGGCGCGCCGACGGATCGCCCGGTCGCGGGCCGTGCGGTCCAGCTCGCCGGAGTCGATCGAGATGGGAAACGCGCCGACCCGAACCGTGCGGTCGGCCAGCCGTACCTCGCCGAACCGGCTGCGCACCCCGACCGAGCCGCGGGAGGTGGCGGCACCGGCGAGGTTGCGGGCCAGATACAGGAAGTTCTCGGCGCCCCCGGCCAGGTGGAAACCGACCAGGTCGGCACCGAGTAGGCCGTCGACGATCTCCGCGCGCCACGGCAGCTGCATGAACAGTTCCACCGGTGGAAACGGGATGTGCAGGAAGAAGCCGATGGTCACATCGGGCCGCAGGGTGCGCAGCATCTTGGGCACCAGTTGCAGCTGATAGTCCTGCACCCAGACCGTGGCACCCGGTGCGGCGGCCCGGGATGCGGCCTCGGCGAAGCGGCGGTTGACGTCGACGTAGCGATCCCACCACTGCCGGTCGTAGATCGGCTTGACGATCACGTCGTGATAGAGCGGCCACAGCGTGGCGTTGGAAAACCCCTCGTAGTATTCCGCGATGTCGGTGGTGCTCAACGGGACCGGATGCAGTTGCAGGTCCTCGACGTCGATCGGCCCCACGGGGGCCTCCAGGCTGCCCGGCCAGCCCACCCAGGCGCCACGCCGTTTACGCAGCAACGGTTCCAGGGCGGTGACCAGACCGCCGGGGCTGCGCTTCCACGCCGTCGTCCCGTCCGGCAGCATCTCGATGTCGATCGGCAGCCGGTTGGCCACCACGACGAAATCGGAATCTCCTACTGCAGAAGCGGTCGGGGCTCCCGACTCCGGCATCTACGCCTCGGGCTTGTCGGGTGTCGCGGGCAATCCCAGCATGGACAGGAACACCCGGCATTCGTCGGCGTCCTCGGCGTAAGCGGCTACCACGCGCCGGGCCTGGTGCTCGGTGCCGTCGCCCAGCGGATCCACGTCCTCGATATCGGCGTGTTCGGTTTTAGCAGGCATGACACGACTCTAGCGAAGTGCGCGCTGTGTCACACCTGCCTCGGGCATCCGGGCGTGCTCGCCGTAGCCTGTCACGGTGACGTTGGTTGACTACGAAACCGTCGATGACGGACGCATCGCCCGGATCTGGCTGAACCGCCCGGAGACCCACAACGCCCAGACTCGCACCCTGCTGGTGGAACTCGACGAGGCGTTCAACCGTGCCGAGGCCGACGACACCGTGCGGGTGGTGATCCTGGGCGCCCGCGGCAAGAACTTCTCCGCCGGCCACGACCTGGGGTCGGAGGCTGCGGTGGCCGAACGCCAGCCCGGACCCGGCCAACACCCCAGCTTCACCGGCAACGGCGCCACCCGCGACCCGATCGTGGAGAAGATGTACCTGCAGGAGTGGCACTACTACTTCTCCAACACCTGCCGCTGGCGTGACCTGCGCAAGATCACCATCGCGCAGGTGCAGGGCAACGCCATCTCGGCCGGATTGATGCTGATCTGGGCGTGCGACCTGATCGTGGCCGCCGACAACGCCCGATTCTCCGACGTGGTCGGGGTCCGACTGGGCATGCCGGGCGTCGAGTACTACGCGCACCCGTGGGAGTTCGGGCCCCGCAAGGCCAAGGAACTGCTGCTCACCGGGGACTCGCTGGACGCCGACGAGGCCCACCGGCTGGGCATGGTCTCGAAGATCTTCCCGGCCGACGAACTGGCGGACAAGACCTTGGAGTTCGCCCGGCGGATCGCCGAGTTGCCGACCATGGCGGCGCTGCTGATCAAGGACTCGGTGAACGCCGCCTCCGACGCGATGGGCTTCTCCGAGGCGCTGCGCCACGGCTTCCACATCCACCAACTGGGCCATGCGCACTGGTCCGCGCACAACGACAGCAAGGCACCCATCGCCCTGCCGCCGGAGGTGCCGGACTGGCGCACCGCCAAAGCCACCGACCTGGCCCGCCGGGACCAGCCGTAACCAGACACAAGTAGAGGAGTGCAGGTGACGCTTTCAGCCCGAATCTCGTTCGCAGACCGTAGCTACCTGGTCACCGGGGGTGGCAGCGGTATCGGCAAGGCGGTCGCCGCCGGGCTGGCCGCCGCCGGCGCCGACGTGCTGATCGTCGGACGCAGCGAAGAGCGGCTCGCGGCGACGGCAGCCGAACTCGGCGACAACGTCCGCTACCTGTCGACCGATGTCACCGACGAGGACAGCGTCGTCGCCGGCGTCGCGGCCGCGGTGGGCAAGCAGGGGCGCCTGCACGGGGTGGTGCACTGCGCCGGTGGCTCCGAGACCTTCGGGCCGATCACCCAGATCGATTCCGAGGCCTGGCGGCGCACGGTGGACCTCAACGTCAACGGCACGCTGTACCTGCTCAAGCACGCCGGGCGCGAACTGGTCCGCGGCGGGGGAGGGTCGTTCGTGGGGATCTCCTCGATCGCGGCCAGCAACACCCACCGCTGGTTCGGCGCCTACGGGCCGAGCAAGTCCGCGCTGGACCACCTGATGAAGCTGGCCGCCGACGAACTGGGTGCATCGTGGGTGCGGGTCAACGGGATCCGGCCCGGCCTCATCCGGACCGAGCTCGTCGCACCGATCCTGAGCTCGCCGGAACTGAGCGAGGACTACCGCATCTGTACCCCGTTGCCGCGGGCCGGCGAGGTCGACGACGTCGCCGATCTGACGTTGTTCCTGCTCAGTGACGCCGCCGAGTTCATCACCGGTCAGGTCATCAACGTCGACGGCGGCCAGAGCGTGCGGCGCGGGCCGGACTTCTCGGCCATGCTCGAGCCCGCGTTCGGCGCCGACGGACTGCGGGGCGTGGTCGCCGACTAGCGGGTGCATCGACCGGCGTCGCCTCCTGATCAACTACTGTCGAGCGCACTATGACTGAGCTGAGCCACGACGAGACGCTGCGCGAAATCACCACCGAGCAGGGCGTACTGCGCTACCACGAGGCCGGTGAAGGCCCGACGCTGCTGTTGCTGCACGGGTCCGGGCCGGGGGTGACCGGGTGGCGCAACTACCGGGGCGTGCTGCCGGCGTTCGCCGAGCACTTCCGTTGCCTGGTGTTGGAGTTCCCCGGGTTCGGGGTCAGCGACGACTTCGGTGGACACCCGATGGTGACCGCGTTCGGCGCCGTACCCGCGTTCGTCGAGGCGCTGGGCCTGGAGCAGTTCAGCATCGTCGGCAACTCGATGGGCGGCGGCGTCGGCATCGGCTACGCGATCGGCAACCCCGACAAGGTCCGCAAGCTGGTGACCATCGGCGGGATCGGCACCAACCTGCTCAGCCCCGGGCCGGCCGAGGGCATCCGGTTGCTGCAGGACTTCGTCGACAACCCCAGCCGCGACGCGCTGGTGCGGTGGCTGCACTCGATGGTCTACGACCCGGCGGTGGTGACCGAGGAACTCATCGAGGAGCGCTGGGCGCTGGCGACGGACCCGGAGACGCTGGCCAGTGCTCGGCGGATGTACGGCAAGGAAGCCTTCACCGCCATGACCAAGATGATGCAGGCGTCCAAGGGCCCGCTGCCGTGGGCGATGATGCACCGGCTCAAGACGCCGACCCTGGTCACCTGGGGGCGCGATGACCGGGTCAGCCCGCTGGACATGGCGCTGATCCCGATGCGGACCATCCCCGACGCCGAGGTGCACGTCTTCCCCAACTGCGGGCACTGGACCATGATCGAGGCCAAGGACGCCTTCGAGGACGTGGTGCTGGGGTTCCTGCGGCGGGGATGATCCGGCGGGCGTGCCCCCGGCAGGCCCGTCGTACAATCGCCGTGGCTCATTGAGCCGACCACGGCCGCGTTAGCTCAGTTGGTAGAGCGTCGCTCTTGTAAAGCGGATGTCGAGAGTTCGAGTCTCTCACGCGGCTCCATCACGGCTCTGGCTCGTATGTCCCAACTGTGACTGGCCGGTCCTATTGAGGGGCTGAACTCGGCGGATCTGTCGGGTCCTGGTCGATCACCCGTGCGGACCGCACGGTGCGGGAACCGCTGCGCCGGCCGCTGCGGCGCGGCAGCAGCGGAATGCGCTCGGCGATGTTGCTCAGCGGGTTGACCACCAGCGTCAGCGCGATCACCGCCTCCTGCAGCGTCTCGATCGCCGGCTCGAGGGCTTCCATGCCCGGGGCCAGCCGGCCCAGGGTGTCGGCGACACCGGCGAGCTGCTCGAGTGGACCGTTGCGGGCGGTGAGCGTGTCGATCAGGCCGCCTTCGGCCAGCAGTCGGTCCGCCAGCCCGTCTTCGGCCAGCAACCGCTCGATGAGTCCGTCCTCGTCGGTCAGTTGATCCACCAGGCCGCCGGGTTGCAGGGCCCGCTGCAGCCCGCCGCCGTCGGCGGTGAGCCGGTCGAGCACGCCGCCCGGGCCGGTCAACTGGTCTACGAGTCCGCCCGGCGCCAGCAGTCGGTCCACCGGGCCGCCGGGTGCCAGCGCACGTCCCAGCGGCGCGTCGTCGTCCATCAGCTTGGCCAGCCGGTTCGCTCGGGCGATGGCGTCGTCCAGGCCCAGCATGTGGGCCATGGAACCCGCCGTGTCCTGCTTCCCGGCCTCGCCGAGGGCTTGGCGGGCGAATCCGAGCGCCGCGCCGGCGACGCTGAGTCCCGCATCGGCGACGGACAGACCGATCCGCGCCGGGGTGGTGGACGCGGCGATCAACTGCTTGACCAGGCTCACCAGGTCAGTCTAAGGGGGAGTGGAAGCATCGATCGGCTAGATTGATTGACAACAAACGCACAGCCGATATCCAGGCCATTTTCACCCGCCCGCGAGGGAATTGACGTTATGGGAGCAACAGCTGCGCAGGACGCCGCACCGGAGGCCCGAGTTCTCGTCGTCGACGATGAGACGAACATCGTCGAACTGCTGTCGGTGAGCCTGAAATTCCAGGGTTTCGAGGTTCACACCGCCTCCAGCGGACCGGCGGCGCTGGACCGTGCGCGTGAGGTTCGGCCCGACGCGGTGATCCTCGACGTGATGATGCCCGGGATGGACGGCTTCGGCGTGCTGCGGAGGCTGCGGGCCGACGGCATCGACGCCCCGGCGCTGTTTCTGACCGCCCGTGATTCGCTGCAGGACAAGATCACCGGGCTGACCCTCGGGGGCGACGACTACGTCACCAAACCGTTCAGCCTGGAAGAGGTGGTCGCCCGACTGCGGGTGATCCTGCGCCGCGCCGGCAAGGGCGCCCAGGAACCGCGCAACTCCCGGCTGACCTTCGCCGACATCGAACTCGACGAGGACACCCACGAGGTGTGGAAAGCCGGTCAGCCCGTGTCGCTGTCGCCGACCGAGTTCACACTGCTGCGGTACTTCGTGATCAATGCCGGCACCGTGTTGAGCAAGCCGAAGATCCTCGACCACGTCTGGCGTTACGACTTCGGCGGCGACGTCAACGTCGTGGAGTCCTATGTCTCCTATCTGCGGCGCAAGATCGACACCGGGGAGAAGCGGCTGCTGCACACACTGCGGGGGGTCGGCTACGTGCTTCGGGAGCCACGATGAACGACGTCCGCCGATGACGGCCGGAATCGCGGTATAGGGCGGCACAGATGGAGACCGTCAAGCCCCTTCGGGACATCCTGCCGCTGCGGGTCAGCCTGGTCGCGGCGACCTTGGCGATGGTCGCCATCGGACTGTTGGCGCAGGGATACGCCGTGACCACGATCCTGCGGCACCGGCTGATCAGTCGGATCGATGCCACGCTCATCGACGCCGCGCACGGTTGGGCGCTGGAACAACGCGGCCGACTGCCCTCCCGGGAAGGCGAAGACCCCAATCCCGGCCGCCCGCCGACCAGCTTCTACGTTCGCGACGTCGACCCCGACGGCAGCATCTGGACGGTCGTCAACGACCAGAACGCCGAGCCGCTGCTGCCGCCGGACAACGACGTGGGGTCGGTTCCGGTCACGATCGGCTCGGTGGACGGATCCGGCGTGCAATGGCGGGCGCTGTCGGTACACGGCGAGAACGGCCGGCTGATCACCGTGGCCCGGGATCTGTCCGATCCGCGGGCCACGCTGCGCTACCTGGCGTGGTCGCGGATGGCGATCGGCGTCGGGGTCCTGGTGGTGCTGGGAGCGGCCGGCTACGTGGTGGTCAATCGCAGCCTGCGGCCGTTGACCGAAGTCGAGCAGACCGCTGCGGCGATCGCCGCGGGGCAATTGGATCGTCGCGTGCCCGAACGCGATCCACGCACCGAGGTCGGTCGGCTGACCCTGGCGCTCAACGGCATGCTGGCCCAGATCCAGGAGGCCGTGGCGGCCACGGCGGCCTCGGCGGACAGCGCGCGCATCTCGGAGGAACGGATGCGCCGGTTCATCACCGATGCCAGTCACGAACTGCGAACCCCGCTGACCACGATCCGCGGCTTCGCGGAGCTGTACCGGCAGGGCGCGGCCCGGGACGTCGAACTGCTGATGTCGCGGATCGAAAGCGAAGCCGGCCGGATGGGATTGCTGGTCGAGGATCTGCTGCTGCTGGCCCGCACCGACGCCCAGCGTCCGCTGGAGCAGGGCTGGGTCGATCTGCTGGTGCTGGCCACCGACGCGGTCCACGACGCCCGGGCCATCGCACCGAACCGGCCCATCGAATTGCAGGTCTTCGACGGGCCCGGCACACCGGAGGTGCTCGGCGACGAAGCCCGCCTGCGGCAGGTGTTGAGCAACCTGGTGTCCAACGCGCTGGAACACACCCCCGACGGAACCGCGATCACCGTGCGGGTCGGCACCGAGGGGCCCGACGCGGTCCTGGAGGTCATCGACGAGGGGCCCGGGATGGACGCCCAGGACCTGGAGCGGGTCTTCGAACGCTTCTTCCGCACCGACTCGTCGCGGGCGCGCGCCAGCGGCGGCACCGGGCTGGGGTTGTCGATCGTCGACTCGTTGACCCGGGCGCACCACGGCCGTGTCACGGCGACCTCTACCCCCGGGCAGGGCTGCACGTTCCGGGTGATGCTGCCGCGGCACTCCGGAGCGGAGATTCCCGCCGCGGAGGTGCCTGCTGAAATCCTCTGAGCGTCAGGCGAGTTCGGCCAGGGCGGCCTTGATTTTGGCCTGCGCCTCGTCGAGGGACTCCGGCGATGGGTTCCGGTCCACGCCGGCGAATCCGAAGTCGGACAGGCTGCGGGTCGGGAAGACGTGAACGTGCAGGTGCGGGACCTCCAGGCCGGCGATGATCATCCCGGCGCGCTCGGTGTCGAACGCCCGGCAGACCGCCTTGCCGATCTGTTGCGAGACCGCCATCACCCGGGCGAACACCGAGCCGTCCACGTCCTGCCACTGGTCGATCTCGGCGCGGGGCACCACCAAGGTGTGCCCCTGGGTCATCGGTTCGATGGTCAGGAAGGCGACGACGTCGTCGTCCTCGTAGACGAATCGGCCCGGCAATTCCCGGTTGATGATCTTGGTGAACACGGTGGTCATGGGCTTCAGCATATGCGCCGAGACCCGGATTCACGCGGCGCAACTGCGTATCATCGACGCTGAGCTGATACCCGTAGTGCGGACCTGTAACGCCTGAGGTAGAGGAGATGAGATGTCATCTGTAGCAGCATTTCTCGGCAATCCCGACGCTATCGGAACCTGGAACCTGGATACCGGGGATTCGAGCATCCGATTCGAGAACGGCACCATGTGGGGCGCGCTGAAGGTCCGCGGATCGTTCACCGAATTCAGCGGCACCGGCGAGATCAAGGACGCCAAGACGGTGTCGGGCCGAATCGATATCAAGGCGGCATCGATCAGCACCGGCCTGGGCACGCGCGATCACGACCTACGTCGGTCGAACTTCTTCAACACCGAGCACTATCCCGATATCACCGTGGTGGTCAACGGCGGCGAACCGGGCAGCGGTGATGTCGCCCGACTGGACGCGCACCTGACCGTCAAGGGCATCACCGGGCCGTTGCCGCTCAAGGTCGAGGTGTCCCCGCTCGACGACGGCGGCGTACGGCTGACCACCGAGGCGACCGTCACCCGCAAGCAGTTCGCGGTGGAGGGAAACTTTCTGGGCATGGTCGGCAACAAGACCAGGCTCAAGGCCAATCTGGTGTTCCGGAAGGCCTAGTACTGCGATGACTCTGCGCTGAGGGCGGGTGCTTCTCGCACTTCGTCGCCCTCAGCGCAGAGTCAACCGATGATTTAGCGGTCCGCGTCGGTGTAGCGGATGATGCCGCGGATGTTCTTACCGTCCACCATGTCCTGGTAGCCCTCGTTGATCTGCTCCAGCTTGTACTGGCGGGTCACCATGTCATCGAGGTTCAGCTTGCCGGCCGCGTACATCGACAGCAGTTGCGGGATGTCGTACTGCGGGTTGCCGCCGCCGAACAGGGTGCCCTGCAGGTTCTTCTGCAGCAGCGTCAGCATCGCCAGGTTCAGCGTCACCTGGTTGTCGAGCATGGAACCCATGGCGGTCAGCACGCAGGTGCCGCCCTTGGCGGTCAGGATCATGTAGTTGTCGATGTCGGCGCCGTGCACCTCACCGACGGTCACGATCACCTTCTGGGCCATCAGGCCGTGGGTGACCTCCATCATTCCGCCCATCGCGGCGAAGATGTCCGGGTAGACGTGGGTGGCGCCGAACTTCAGGGCCTGGTCGCGCTTCCACTCCACCGGGTCGATGACGAAGATGTTGCGGGCACCGGCGTTGACCGCACCCTGCAGGGCCGACATGCCGACGCCGCCGACGCCGACGACCGCGACGTCGTCACCGGGGCGGATGTCCGCGCTGCGGACGGCCGAGCCGTAACCGGTGGTGACACCGCAACCCACCAGGCAGGCCACCTCGAACGGAATCGACGGGTCGATCTTGACCACCGAGGACTTGTGCACCACCATCCACGGCGAGAACGTGCCCAGCAGGGTCATCGGGTAGACGCCCTGGCCGCGGGCGTGGATGCGGAAGGTGCCGTCGCTGACGGCCACGCCGTTGAGCAGTCCGGCGCCCAGGTCGCACAGGTTGCGCAGGCCGGACTGACAGGTCGGACAGGTGCCACACGACGGGATGAAGGACAGCACCACGTGGTCGCCGGGCTCCAGGCCTTCGACGCCGGGGCCGACCTCGGTGACGATGCCCGCGCCCTCGTGTCCGCCCAGGACGGGGAAGCCGGCCATCGGGATGCTGCCGGTCATCAGGTGGTGGTCGGAGTGGCACATGCCGGCCGCCTCCATCTGGATCTTCACCTCGTCCTTCTGAGGCTCACCGATCTCGATCTCCTCGACCGACCACGGCTTGTTGAACTCCCAGAGCAACGCACCCTTTGTCTTCACCGCAAACCTGCTTTCCTTTTGAATATCTCGGGACGTCTGGCAGTCCACTGCTTCGCACCCTATAACCCGCTAACCGGCGGCGGGAAGCGTCCCACCCGTCGGCCTACGCGTGGTAGGCGACCTGCAGATCCTTGATGCCGTTGATCCATCCGGAGCGCAGCCGCTGGGGCTCGGCGATCTTGCTGATATCCGGCAGCTGACCAGCGATCTCGTCGAAGATCAACCGGATCTCCATGCGCGCGAGGTTCGCACCGATGCAGTAGTGGGTGCCCTGGCCGCCGAACGCCAGGTGCGGGTTGGGGTCGCGCAGGATGTCGAATTCGAACGGCCGATCGAATACGTCTTCGTCGTAGTTGGCCGAACTGTAGAACAGGCCGACCCGCTGGCCCTGTGCGATCGCCACGCCGCCGACCTCGGTGTCCACCTTGGCGGTGCGCTGGAAGCAGTGCACCGGGGTCGCCCAGCGGACGATCTCGTCGACGGCGGTGGCCGGCCGCTGCTTCTTGTACAGCTCCCACTGCTCGGGGTTCTCCGCGAATGCGTTGATGCCGTGCGTGATCGCGTTGCGCGTGGTCTCGTTGCCCGCCACCGCCAACAGGATCACGAAGAACGCGAACTCGGTCTCGCCCAGCGATTCGCCGTCCATGTCGGCCTGCACCAGGCGGGTGACGATGTCGTCGGCCGGGCACTGCCGCCGCTGCTCGGCCATGGTGTAGGCGTAGCCCATCAGCTCGGCGTTGGCCATGGTCGGATCGACGTCGAAATCCGGGTCGTCGGTGTTCATGATCGAGTTCGTCCAGTGGAACAGCTTCTCCCGATCGGCCTCGGGGACCCCGATCAGATCGGCGATGGCCAGCAGCGGCAGTTGCATCGCGATGTCGTCGACGAAATTGCCGCTGTCCTTCGCGGCGGCGGCCGCCACGATCTCGCGGGCCGAGGCGGCCAGCTTGGCCTCCAGCGCGCCGACCGACTTCGGGGTGAACAGGCGCGACACCAGCTTGCGCAGCCGGGTGTGCTCGGGCGGGTCGTGGTTGATCAGCAGCGCCTTGGTCAGGTCCAACTGGTCGCCGGTGATGCCATCGGGCAGGCGCATGACCGCGCCTTTGGCGTTGGTCGACCACACGTCGTTGTCGCGGGAGATCTCTTTGATGTGTTGATGTTTGCTGATGACCCAGTAGCCGCCGTCATCGAAGATGTTGCTGTGGGAGGGCTGCTCGTTCCACCAGACCGGTGCGGTCTTGCGCAGCTCGGCGAACTCGGTGACCGGCATGCCGTTCAGGAGGACGTCGGGATCGGTGAAGTCGAAGCCGGAACCGAACGGACAGGCTGATTGCGTTGAGGTCAAAGCGAACACCTTTGGTTGTTGCCGGGGCGCACACCCCGTTCGGACATACACATGATGGTCGTGTGTATGACCGGGTGTCAACCGGTCTTGTGCGGAACGTCGGTGACCAGACCGCCGTCCATGACGAACTCCGATCCGGTGGCGTAGGAAGACTCGTCGCTGGCCAGGAAGACCACGAACGCGGCGACCTCCTCGGATTCGCCGGGGCGGCCCAACGGGATCGTCACCATGTCCTCGGGCAGGTGCTCGGTCATCGGCGTGCGGATGAAGCCGGGGTGCAGGGAGTTGACCCGGATGTTGTGGCGCGCCAACTCCAGCGCCGCGGACTTGGTCAGTCCGCGCACCGCCCACTTCGAGGCCACGTAGGGATGCACCATCGGTGCACCGCGCAGGCCCTCGATCGAGGACACGTTGATGATGGACCCGCCGCCGGCGGCGATCATCGAATCCACCGACGCGCGCATGCCCAGGAAGGTGCCGTTGAGATTGACGTCGATGACGTTGTGCCACTGGTCCAGATCGAACTTCCGCAGCTGCCCCAGCGCGACGGTGCCGGCGTTGTTGACCAATACGTTCAGCTTGCCGAACCGCTCGGTCGCCGCGGTGACCGCGGCCGCCCACTGATCGGGATCCCGGACGTCGAGATGCACGTAGAGGGCGGCGTCGCCGAGTTCGGCCGCCAGGGCCGACCCTTCCTCGTCGAGGACGTCGCCGATCACCACCTGGGCGCCCTCGGCGATGAGCATCCGGGCGTCGGCGGCACCCATGCCGCGGGCGCCCCCGCTGATCAGAGCTACTTTTCCGGCTACACGGCCCATGCGCATTCAGCCTTTCGGTGCGGTGGTGATCTGGATGCCGCCGGTGACCAGCGGCAGGTCGAGCGTGGTGACGATGCCGGGTGGCGCGGCGACCACGGCGGGGACGGCGTTGACGACGCGGCCGACACCGGCGGCGATCGCGGCGTAGTTGTGGTCGCCGTGCCGGCTGGTCGGGCAGATGTCGACGGCGTACGACGGTTCGCCGGTGATCTCCACCCGGTAGGAGCCGCCCGGCTGCGCGGGCTGTGCCCAGTCCGGCCGCAGATCGCTGCGCAGTCGGGTGACGTGCTCCACCACGATCAGCGGCTTGCCGTCGACGATGCCGTTGATCTGGAACTTCAATGCGGCCACCCCGCCCTCGGGGATGTGGCCGGCGGCGATGTCGAACGCCTCCGGGGCGGGTTCGCGCTCGCAGGAGTCGGTGACGGCATCCAGGGTCACGCCCAGCCCGGCGGCCAACTCCCGGATGGTCGCACCCCAGGCGATGCTCAAGATGCCCGGCTGCAACAGCATCGGCACCTCGTCGAGCGAGTTACCGAAGCCCATCACGTCGAACATCACCTCGGCGCCGTCGTAGGTCGCGTAGTCGGCGATCTCCAGGCAGCGGATCTGCTCGACGCTCTCGCAGGTGCTCGCGAACGCCAGCGGCACCAGATCGGTGACGAAACCGGGGTCGACGCCGTTGACGTAGACACTCGACTTCCCCTGCTGCGCCGCATCTTCGATGGGCGCGATGAACTTGTCCGGGATGACGCCCCAGGGGTATTGCAGTACCCCCGGGGCGGTCCCGATGACATTGATGCCGGCCGCCAGCAGGCGGCAGACGTCCTTGAGGGCATCCGGTAGCCGGGTGTCACCCATCGCGCAGTAGACCGCGGCATCGGGCTTGGCGTCGATGATCGCCGCCAGGTCGTCGGTCGCGACGACGCCGGTGCGGACATCCAGGCCGGCCAACTCGCCGGCCTCTCTGCCCACCTTGGCCGGCGTCGAGACCCACACCCCGATGAGGTCGTAGGCGGGATTGGTGATCAGCCCGCGCAGGGCGATGCGCCCGGCGTTGCCGGTACCGATCAGGGCGACACGGATGGCCACGAATCCTCCTAGCGGTGAATCACCTGTTACCAGAGCGGAACCGGGCCTTGGCCCAGCGGGAAATAGCCGGGGAGCTTCTCGCCGGCCATGCTGCGCTGGATGCGCTTCTGCATGCCCTCGGAGAGCTTGCCGGCCTTGATCAGGTCCATGTAGAGCGCGGAGACGTGACCGAAGTCGAAGAAGTCACGCTGCCACTCGATCTTGGCGTCGGCGTTGAGCCGGAACCAGCTGCCGCCGATGCCGTAGATCTCCGACTCGCCGCCGTCCGCGTCGATCGCGACCTGCTTCCAGAAACCGACGATCTCGCCCTGCTTGTCGTCGACCAGCACCTTCTGGTACGGGTACTTCCAGTTCTCCAACCCCTCCATCTCCAGACCCAGTGCGATGTCGCGGATCTCGTCGATGCCGACGCACATGACGTCTTCCTTGGGGCCGATGTTCCAGCCGTAGGTGGCGTCGTCGGCGTAGAAGTCGGCCAGCGGGCGCCAGTCGCCTGCCGCCTCGGCGTCGCGGTTGACCTGCAGCCAGCGCTCGACCCATTCGTCGAGGAGGTCGCGGGGAAGTGATGGCATGGTGTTAATCCTTTATCTCTTCGATGGACAGGGCTCGGGTAGGGCAGGACCGCACCGCCAACTCGATCTGGCGTCGGTCGGAGTCCGGCGGCTCGGAGTCGAGGATCTCGACCTTGCCGCGCTTGGGCACCTGGAAGTAGTCGGGTGCCTCCAGTTCGCACATGGCGTGGCCCTGGCACAGGTCCAGGTCCACTTTCACTCGGTAGCTACCCATATCGGCATCCCTACTTGGCGCGACGGCGGTAGCGGACCTTGGCCGGCCGCGCCAGCTGCACCACCATCTTGGAGTGATCGTTGCGGTAGGTCTCCGGCGGCTGAGACATCTCGAACTCATACTCGCGCAACAGAACCGAGAAGATCGCTTTGATCTGCATGGTGGCAAACGCCGCACCCACGCAGCGGTGCCGACCGGCGCCGAACGGAATCCAGGTCCAGCGGTGGATCACGTCCTCCTCGCGCGGCTCGTTGTAACGCTCGGGGACGAAGGCGTCCGGGTCCGGGAAGTCCTCGGCGATGCGATTGGAGACCGCCGGGGAGGCCGCCACCATGTCGCCTTCGTGGATCGGATAGCCGCAGACCTCGTACTCGCCCTTGGCCACCCGCATCAGGATGATCAGCGGCGGGTGTAGCCGCAGGGTCTCCTTGAGCACGTTCTCCAGGTTCGGGATCTGCCGCAGCGCACGGAAACTCACGTCGCTGCCGTCGGCGTACAGTTCGTCGAGTTCGGCGATCACCGCGGCGTGGGCTTCGGGGTTGCGGAGCATCTCGATCAGCGTCCACGCGGACGTTCCCGAACTGGTGTGGTGGCCGGCGAACATCAGCGAGATGATCATCCCGGTGATCTCGTCGGCGGAGAACCGCGGATTGCCGTCCTCGTCGGGGATCGTCACCAGGACGTCGATCATGTCCCGGCGCTTCTTGTCGGTCTCCGGGTTGGCCAGTCGGCCGTTCATGATGCCCTGCACCAGTTCGACCAGCTTGACCCGGGCCTCATCACGGCGGCGGAAGCTCTCGATCGGCAGGTACGGGTCGACGTAGCACAGCGGATCGGTGCCGCGCTCCAGGTCGTAGTAGGCCGCGGCGAACCGGCCGTCCAATTCGTCGCGGAACTTCTTGCCCACCAGACACGCGGTCGAGGTGTAGATGGTGAGTTCGGCGAAGAACTCCAGTAGATCGATTTCACCGCTCTCGCCCCAGTTCCCGATCATCTGGCGCACCTCGTGCTCGATGGTGCTGGCGTGCCGCTTCATGTGCTCGCCGCGGAGCGCGGTGTTGTGCAGCATCTCGGCGCGCCGCTCCGGGGAGGCGTCGAAGACCACGCCGTTGCCGAAGATCGGCGTCATGAACGGGTAGGCCGCGGCCTGGTCGAGGTCCTCGTCGGAGGAGCGGAAGAAGAACTCGTTGGCCTCGGCGCCGGTCAGCAGGATCACCTTGCGGCCGGCCAGGTCGAACCAGCCGACGTCGCCGCATTCGTCGCGCACCCGCTGCATCAGCGCGATCGGGTCGGTGCGGAACTCTTCGAGGTGACCGTGCTCGGCCTCGCCCCCGGAGACGCGGGGGACCTCAACGGTGGTCGTCATGACGGCATTCCTTCCTCACCCAGTTGCAGGTTTTGGCGATCGGGAGCGGTGTCGTGCAGCGGGGCTTCGGGCTGCAGCTCCATATCGACGACGTGCGCACCGCGCGGCGTCTCGGCCACGAATGCGATGGCGCGGGCCAGATCCTGCGGGCGCAGGAAGTAGCTGTGCCGGGCCTGTCCCCACTTGGCCCAGTCCTCCAACATGGGCCCCACCTGTTCGGCGGAGAGCTTCCAGCCCATCTCGGTCAGGGTCGGGCCGGGGTGCACGATCGACGCGCGAACGCCGGTGCCCTCCAACTCCATCCGCAGGTTGTGCACCATGGCGACCAGGGCGGCCTTGGCCGCACCGTAGGCGCCCATGTGCGGGCGCTGGTTCAGTGCGACGTCGGAGCCGACGAAGATCACGTCGCCGCGCCGGCGGGCGACCATGTCCGGCAGCACCGCGGTGGCCATCCGGTTGGCGCCGATCAGGTGGACCTGGATCTGGTCGTTGAACGCCTCGGTGGACAGCTCGTGGATACGGCCGGGGTTCATGTCACCGGCACCGGAAACCAGCAGCTCGATCTCGCCGAGTGCGTCGATGCTCGAGGCCACAAAGGATTTCACCGAGTCGGCGTCGGTGACGTCGAGCGGGAAGGCGACCGCCTCGCCGCCGTTGTCGCGGATCTTGCCGACCAGGTCGGCCAGCTTCTCGGTGCGTCGGGCGCCCAGCGCCACCGGGAATCCACGGCTTGCCAACTCTTCTGCGGTGGCGGCGCCGATACCCGAGGATGCCCCGGTGACGATGGCCGGCCGGCGGGCCGGGGGTGGGTCGAAACGTGCCATTTATGCCTCCTTGACGGTGATGGGGAGGTCGGCGAAGCCGCGCACGTTGGAGGAGTGCACCCGTACGGCGTTGGCTTCATCGACCTGGTAGTCGCTGATGCGGTTGAACAGTTCTTCGAGCGCCACCCGGGCCTCCATCCGGGCCAGGTGTGCGCCGAGGCAGAAGTGGGCGCCGCTGCCGAAACTGAGCAGCTTGGAGCCGATGTCGCGGCCGATCCGGAACTCGTCGGGGTCGTCGAAGACCCGCTCGTCGCGGTTCCCGGATCCGGGCACCAGCAGCACCACCGAGTCGGCGGGAATGGTGACGCCGTGCAACGTGTAGTCCTGCGCCACGGTGCGCGCCAGGATCTGGCTGGGTGTGTCGTAACGCAGTGTCTCCTCCACCCACAGCGGGATCCGGGAGCGGTCGGCGAACACCGAGGCGAGCTGGTCGCGGTTGCGGTGCCCCCAGTACACGGAGCTGCCCAGCAGTTTGGTGGTGGTCTCGTTGCCGGCGATCACCATCAGGAACAGGAACGCCAGGATCTCTTGGTCGCCGAGCCGGTCGCCGTCGATCTCGGTCTGCAGCAGCGCCGAGGTCAGGTTGTCGGCCGGGTTCTTCTTGAAGTCGGCGATCATCTCGTTGTAGTAGGTCATCAGGTCCATCGAGGCCTGGATCGCCGACGGCGGCACGTCGGTCACGCCGTCCTCGCGGTGCAGCACGCCGTCGGCGAGTTCCCGGATGCGCGCCCGGTCGGCTTCCGGCACGCCCATCAGCTCGGAGATGACGTCCATGGGCAGCTTGCCGGCGAAGTCGTTGATGAAGTCGAACGAGCAGGTGCCGTCGGCGCCGGGCTGGATCGCGGCATCCAGGTGCTGACGGGCGAGGCGAACCACCTGGGGTTCGAGTTCGCGGATCCGGCGCGGGGTGAAGCCCTTGGACACCAGGGTGCGCAGCCGCAGGTGCTGCGGGTCGTCCATCGCCAGAAACGACATCACCAGCTGGGCGTGCGGTCCGCGGGAGACCGGGTCCAGCGAGACACCGTCGCGGTTGGACAAGGCTTCACTGTTGCGGAACCCGTGCAGCACGTCCTGGTGACGCGAGATCGCCCAGAAGTCGAGTTCGTCGTTGCGGTAGACCGGGGCCTCGTCGCGCAGCTTCCGGTAATAGGGGAACGGGTCCTCGTGGAAGTCGTAGTCGTACGGGTTGAGGACCGGGGGAGCGGTCTGCAGGCTCATCGTGGGGCTCCTGACTCCAAGATCAGACTGACCACATAGGCCAGCCGATCGGTGATCTGGTGGTAGGTGAAGGCGCCGCTGCCCGCATTGACCAGGGCGCCGAAGAACGTCATCTCCAGGGCCGAAACCTTTTTGGCGTCCGCGTCGGGGCCGAACGCCGAGACGATGCGCCGGTGGATCTCCGCGCCGATCTGGTCACGAACGGTGCGCACCGCGGGATCGCCGTTGCCGCTGAGCAGTGCCGCGGTGCAGGCCGCCGCCACTTCGGGCTCGTCGGCGACCACCACGGCAAGGTGCCGCAGGGCCTGGTTGACCCGGCTCGGCATCGGCTCGTTGACGTCGGTGAAGTACGGGACCTGGCGAACCAGGTCCAGGTACACCTCGGCGATCAGATGGTTCTTGGAGGAGAAGTAGGTGTAGGCCGTCGCCGGGGCGACCTTGGCGCGGGCGGCGACCGCACGCACGGTCAGATCCGCATACGAGGTCTCCCGCAGCATCTCCACGCCGGCGCGCAGCACCTTGCGGAAGGTCTCCTCTTGGCGCCGGTTGCGCGGCGTGGCGGCAACGTTGGTCGATGTGACTGCTGCCACCGATTCGCTGGACACGTGTCCAACGTAGCTGACAGTCGAATTGTTAGGCAAGTCCGCTGGGAAATAAGGGTTTCAAGCCGACAGGGTTGCGGGGTCGGCGATTCTGCGGCTAGGGTTCGACCGGGTAATAACAGACAAGTGTCCGATTTCTCTGGGAGTAACTGATGGCCTTACTGGCTGACGGCCTGAGCCGACTGTTCATCGACGGAAAGCTGACCGCCGGCGGTGCGGGCGCCTACGCCACCATCAACCCGGCGACCGAAGAGGTGCTCGGTGAGGCGGCGAACGCCGACACCGCCGACATGGACCGTGCGATCGGCGCGGCGCGGCGAGCCTTCGACGAGACCGACTGGTCGACCAACACCGAATTGCGGGTACGCGGCATCCGGCAGCTGCGCGACGCCATGGGTGAGCACCTCGAGGAACTGCGCGAGCTGACGATCGCCGACGTGGGTGCGCCCCGGATGTTGACCGCCGGTGCCCAGCTGGAAGGCCCGATCGCCGATCTGAGCTTTGCCGCGGACACCGCCGAAAGCTACGAGTGGACCCAGGATCTCGGCCTGGCCAAGCCGCTGGGCATCCCGACCAAGCGCAGCGTGGTCCGCGAAGCCGTCGGCGTCGTCGGCGCCGTCACCCCGTGGAACTTCCCGCACCAGATCAACCTGGCCAAGCTGGGTCCGGCGCTGGCCGCCGGAAACACCGTCGTGCTCAAGCCCGCGCCGGACACGCCGTGGGTGGCGGCGGTGCTCGGGGAGCTGATCGCCGAGAAGACCGACATCCCGGCCGGCGTGGTCAACATCGTCACCTCCACCGACCACTCCCTGGGCGCCATGCTCTCGAAAGACCCTCGGGTGGACATGGTTTCGTTCACCGGGTCGACGGCCACCGGCCGCAGCGTGATGGCCGATGCCGCCGCCACCATCAAACGGGTGTTCCTGGAGTTGGGCGGCAAGTCCGCGTTCCTGGTGCTCGACGACGCCGATCTGGCCGCGGCCTGCTCGGTGGCGGGATTCTCGGTCTGCCTGCACGCCGGTCAGGGCTGTGCGATCACCACCCGACTGGTGGTACCCCGGGCCCGCTACGACGAGGCGGTCGCGATCGCGGCCGGCACCATGGGCTCGATCAAACCCGGTGATCCGTCCAAGCCCGGAACCGTTTGCGGCCCGGTGATCTCGGCGCGCCAGCGTGACCGGGTGCAGAGCTACCTGGACCTGGCGATCGAAGAGGGCGGCCGGTTCGCCTGCGGCGGCGGCAGGCCGGCGGATCAGCCCAAGGGCTTCTTCATCGAGCCCACCGTGATCGCCGGGCTGGGCAACGACGCGCGGGTGGCCCGCGAAGAGATCTTCGGGCCGGTGCTGACCGTGATCCCGCACGACGGCGACGACGACGCGGTGCGGATCGCCAACGATTCGCCCTACGGGCTGTCCGGCACCGTCTTCGGTACCGACCCCGAACGGGCGGCCGGCGTAGCGGCACGGCTGCGGGCCGGAACCGTCAACGTCAACGGCGGGGTCTGGTACTCCGCGGATGTGCCGTTCGGCGGCTACAAGCAGTCCGGCAACGGCCGGGAGATGGGGATCGCCGGGTTCGAGGAGTACCTGGAGACCAAAGCCATTGCGACAGCAGCGAACTAGAGGAGAAGAACCTGATGGGGCAATTCGATGACAAGGTGGCGATCGTCACCGGCTCCGGCGGCGGGATCGGGCAGGCCTACGCCCAGGCGCTGGCCGCCGACGGCGCAGCGGTGGTGGTCGCCGACATCAACGTCGACGGTGCCAAGTCGGTAGCCGACCAGATCGTCGCCGACGGCGGAAAGGCGATCGCGGTACGCGTCGACGTCTCGGACATGGAGTCGGCCCAGGCCATGGCCGATGCCGCCGTCGCGGAGTTCGGCGGGATCGACTACCTGGTCAACAACGCCGCGATCTTCGGCGGGATGAAGCTCGACGGCCTGCTGACCGTGCCGTGGGACTACTACGAGAACTTCATGCGGGTGAACCTCGACGGTGCGCTGATCTGCACCCGCGCGGTCTACGAGCACATGGCCAAGCGGGGCGGCGGCGCGATCGTCAACCAATCCTCCACCGCGGCATGGGTTTACTCCAACTTCTACGGGCTGGCCAAGGTCGGCGTCAACGGCCTGACCCAGCAGCTCTCCCGCGAGCTGGGCTGGCGCAACATCCGCATCAACGCGATCGCGCCCGGGCCGATCGACACCGAGGCCAACCGGGTCACCACCCCGGCGGCCATCGTCAAGCAGATGGTGCAGCAGCTGCCGCTGGCCCGGATGGGCACGCCGGAGGACCTGGTGCCGATGTGCCTGTTCCTGTTGTCGGATCAGGCGTCGTGGATCACCGGACAGATCTTCAACGTCGACGGCGGACAGATCATCCGCTCATGAGTGACGTGACCGAAACCCCGCGGCTCGGCTACATCGGGCTCGGCAACATGGGCGCGCCGATGGCCAAGCGTTTGGTCGACTGGCCCGGTGGCGTCACGGTATTCGACGTGCGCACCGACGCGATGACACCCCTGGTGGAGGCCGGGGCCAAGTCCGCCGACAGCGTCGCCGACGTCGGCGCTCACGCCGACATCATCAGCATCACGGTGCTCGAGGACGCCCAGGTCCGTCAGGTGGTCGCCGAACTGGTGACCACCGCCAAGCCGGGCACCGTGTTCGCGATCCACTCCACGATCGCCGACACCACCGCCGCGGAGCTGGCCGACGAACTCAGGCCGCAGGGCATCCACGTCGTCGATGCGCCGGTCAGCGGTGGCGGCGGGGCCGCCGACAAGGGCCAGCTGGCCACCATGGTCGGCGCCGATCGGGCGGTCTACGAGCAGATCAAGCCGGCGTTCAAATGCTGGGCGTCGCTGGTGATCCACGCCGGCGAACCCGGCGCGGGAACCCGGATGAAGTTGGCGCGCAACATGTTGACGTTCACCGCCTACGCCGCTGCCGGCGAGGCGATGAAGCTGGCCGAGGCGGCCGGTCTCGACCTGCAGGCGTTGGGCCGGGTGGTACGTCACACCGATGCGCTCACCGGCGGTCCCGGCGCGATCATGCTGCTGGACTCCACCGCGCCGCTGGCGCCGGACCACTTCCTGCACGACGCCTTCACCCACACCCGCGGGCTGGGGGAGAAGGACCTCGGCCTCGCGCTGGGGCTGGGAGAGGCCACCGGCGTCGAGCTACCGCTGGCCAGGATCGCGCTGGCCGAACTGGCACCCGGTTTGGGCGTGCCGCACTCCGAGGACTAGGAGACCACCGATGGACGAACTGCGTAGCAAAGGCTTGCAGAAGATGAATGAGGTCTACGGATGGGAGATGCCCAACATCGAGGGCGACCCATACTTCGACCTCACCGTCGATCACCTGTTCGGCAGCATCTGGAACCGCCCGGGGCTTTCCATGCGCGACAAACGGATCATGACGCTGACCGCGGTGACCGCGGTCGGCAATCGAGACCTGGCCGAAATCCAGATCAATGCCGCGCTGCTCAACGGCGAACTCACCGAGACCGAGCTCAAGGAAATGGCGCTCTTCGTGACCCACTATCTCGGATTCCCGCTGGGCTCGGCACTCAACGGCGCGGTCGACGCCGTGGTGGCCAGGCGCCGCAAGGCCGCCGCCAAGGGTGCGGCCGAGGACAAGAAGGCCAACGTCAACGACGCGGTCCAGATGCACGCCGGTAAAAAAGTGCATGACTGACGCGCTGCCGGCCGCCCGGGGCGCCGTCGTCGTCGGTGGCAGCCGAGGTATCGGCAGGGCGGTGGCCGAACTGTTGGCGGCCAACGGCGCCGGGGTGGTGGTCAACGGCCGCGACCCGGACGCAGTCGACGAGGCGGTCGGCGCCATTGCCGGTTCGGGTGGGCGGGCCATCGGGCTTGCCGGTGCCGCTCACATCGAGGCGAACGCGGTGGCGCTGATGCAGGCCTGCCGGGAGGAGTACGGCAGTGTCGACGTCCTGATCAACTGCGCCGGTGTCGCCGAACCGGCCGGATCGTCGATTCTGACGGTGTCCACCGCGCAGTTCCACGATCTGATCGACGCGCATCTGGGCACCGTTTTCCAGACCTGCCGCGCGGCGGCCCCCATCATGGTCGAGCAGCGCCGCGGGTCGATCGTCAACAGTGGTTCGGTGGCGTTCCTCGGCGACTACGGGGGCACCGGCTATCCCGCCGGGAAAGGGGCGATCAACGCATTGACCGTCGCGATCGCCGCCGAACTCAGCGAATACGGTGTGCGCGCGAACGTCGTCTGCCCCGGTGCGAAGACCCGATTGTCCACCGGTAGCGACTACGAGGCGCACATCCGCGACCTGCACGCCCGCGGTCTGCTCGACGACGTCAGTATGGCCGCGTCGCTGAACCCGGCTCCCGCCGAGTACGTCGCCGCGCTGTACGCGTACCTGGCCGGCGACCTGGCGGCAGGGGTGACGGGCGCGGTGTTCCTGGCGTCCGGGGGTTTCGTCGGCCGCTTCGATCGGCAGATTCCCGCGGTGCTCGGGTACCGCGATCACCAGAGCGCTGCGCCCTGGTCCATCGACGAGTTGCATGCGATGGTGACGAAGAGCTGAGCCGCGTCTCGGCGCTGTCGGTGAAGCTGAGAGCCGGGTGTGCGCAGCGGGGCGCGTGCTAGGGATTCGTTCGTCCGTGATCGCGGCCAGGCGGGGAATCGGCGCCGGGCTCGTCTTTGCCTGTCGTTGACCGGTGTTGACCGGGGACAACAAGGATTCAACGATCGTCCTGCCCGGTGGACGCATCGATCGCCATCGGCTGCCGATATGGCGCTATCCGGTCGGGACTGTGGACTGTGAGTCTCAAACAAGGCGGCGTAGCCGGGCTTTCATAAGGGATAACCCAGCTTGTTATTAATAAGACTATGGTGATTGTCACTCAATTAGTCCATTGTGATGGACATCATTGGATAATCAGGCGCAACCAGCGGATTTAACCCGCGGTTAACGTCGTGGCGTCTCCCATCGCGCACTTATATCCGACTTTAAGTTGGCGTGTCCACTCAGTCTCTGTAGCTTCCGTCTTTGCGGAAACTTTCCGCATCCTCAGCTTGGGGGCAGGTCAAATTTCGGGAGCGGGTAGGACGTGGCTCGTCAGCGCATCAGCAAGGTCAACGGTCGGACGCGGGGACGTGGAGTGCTCGCAGCATCCACCGCGGTGGGCGCGTTTCTAACCTTTGGACTGATGCCGGCGGTGACTCCGGCCGAGGCTCATGCCGACGAGCTCGGCTCCGGTGACTTCTGGGATTGGTTCGGTGTCGGACCGAGCGACAATGCCTCGGAGTTCAATCCGCTCGATATCTCGGCCTGGACGTTCACCGGTGCGTTGGACCGGGTTTTCGACGCCGATCAGGCGATTCAGTGGCAGGAGACGTTCTACCTGCCGTTGCACGACGTGTTGCAGGACTGGATCAACTCCGATCTGGGGCAGAGCGTCAACGGCATGATCAACGATCTGTTCGCGCCATGGACCGAGGGTGCCTGTGGGTTGATCTGCAACGGTGCCGACGGTACGGAGTTCAATCCGGATGGTCAGACCGGTGGGTTGTGGTTCGGTGACGGTGGAAACGGCTGGAACTCGACCATCGAGGGTGTCGCCGGCGGTCATGGTGGTCTGGCCGGGGGTATCGGCAACGGTGGTGACGGTGGCGCAGGTGGCCTGGGTGCCGATGGTGGTAACGGTGGCCATGGTGGTGAGCACTGGGGCAACGGCGGTGACGGTGGTGCCGGTGGTGCGGGTACCGCGTTCTTGGCCGGCGGAGACGGCGGCAACGGTGGGTCGTCGGGCCAGGCGCAGGACTCGTTCGGGATGGGTGCCTGGGGTAACGGCGGTAACGGTGGCCGCGGTGGTGACGGCTGGACCGGACTCAACGGTGCCGATGCCGCTGTCGCCGGCGGCGCCGGTGGCAATGGTGTGGCCGGTGGCAACGCCGGCAACGGCGGTAACGGTGGTGCGGGGTCGTCGTTCGTCGGGATCGGCGGCGCGGGTGGCGCCGGTGGCGTCGGCGGTGCCGGCGGTAGTGGTGGCGCCGGTGCTGCGGGTGTGAGCGGTGGTCTGACCGGCGTGGTCGGGGCGGGCCTCGACGGTGCCGTGGGTGGCGCCGGAGGTGACGGGGCGCATGGTGGCCGAGGCGGCCAGGGGGGCGCGGCTGGTTACGGGGGTTCGGCTGTCGGCGTTGCCGGTGTCGATGGCGATGGTGGTCGCGGCGGCAGTGGTGGCGTCGGCGGTGCCGGAGGCGCCGGTGCCGATGGCGGTGTGGTCGGTGCCGACGGCGGTAACGGCGGCGCCGGCGGTGCCGGTGGCCAGGCAGCTGCTGGTGGCGCGGCGGGTGGTGCCGGTGCTCGTGCGGGTGCCGATGGTGACGCCGGTGCCGGCGGCAACGGTGGCCAGGGTGGTGCTGGCGCTGCTGGTGTCGATGGTGTTGCGGGTGCGGTCGATGGCACTGCGGGTGGTAATGGTGGTGCCGGCGGTGCTGGTGGTCTGGGTGGCCTGACCGCCGATGGCCAAGCGCGTGGTGTACAGGGTGATGGCGGCAACGGTGGTGCAGGTGGAGCCGGTGGTGCCGGTCTCGATGGCGGGTCCGGGACCAACGGTGGTGCCGGGGTCGACGGTGTCGATGGAACCGAGTCGTCGATCGATGGCACGGCAGGTGGCCGCGGTGGCGACGGCACGGCCGGTGACCGTGGTGGCAATGGTGGTGCGGGCGGTAACGGTGGTGCCGCCGGTGCGGGTGCCCGTGACGGTATTGCCGGCCTCGGTGGTGTCGGTGGTGCTGCCGGTGATGGTGGCGATGGCGGCGACGGTGGTGCCGGCGGCCAGGGCGGTAATGGTTTCGAGCAGACCGGTGACGGTCTGGCCGGTGGCAACGGTGGCAGTGGTGGTGCCGGTGGCGACGGTGGTGCCGGTGGCGCGGCTGGAACCGTGGGCCGCGGTGGACTCTCCGGTGACGGGGTCCGGGCTGCCGACGGTGCCGCGGGAACCGACGGCGCCCAAGGCGTTGGTGGTGTCGGTGGTAACGCCGGGGACGGTGCCGACGGCACCGATGGTGCCGATGGCCGTGATGGCTTGACCGATGGCAACACCTCGGTTGACGGTGAAGCCGGCCAAGCCGGTGGCGCCGGTGGCAATGCCGGTGTCGGCGGTGCCGGTGGCAGCGGCCGCGGTGGTCAAGCGGCCGACGGTGCCGATGGCCTCGCGGGTATCGGCGGTGACGGCGGCAACGGCGGAGCCGGAGCTGCCGGCTTGGCCGGGGTCATCGGAGCAATCGACGGCACTGCGGGTGGCAATGGTGGTGCCGGCGGTGCTGGTGGTCTGGGTGGTCTGACCGCTGACGGCCAGGCGCGTGGCCTGCAGGGTGATGGCGGCAACGGTGGTGCCGGCGGAGCCGGTGGCGCCGGCCTGTCGGGTGCCGCCGGGACAAACGGTGGCGCCGGATCCAACGGTGGCAACGGGACGGCCCTCTCGCCCAACGGCGGCAATGGTGCTGCCGGCGAAGACGGTGCCGATGGCGGCCGCGGTGGCAACGGTGGCGCAGGTGGTAACGGTGGTGCTGCCGGCACCGGTGCCCGCGACGGCAACTCCGGTGCCGGTGGCGCCGGTGGTGCAGCCGGCAACGGCGGCGACGGCGGCAACGGTGGTGCCGGCGGAAACGGCGGCAACGGTACCGCCCCGACCGGCGCCGGTCTCGACGGCGGCAACGGCGGCAGTGGTGGTGCCGGCGGTGACGGTGGTGCCGGTGGACTTGCCGGAACCGTGGGCCGCGGCGGTCTCTCCGGTGACGGGGCCCGGGCGGCCGACGGTGTCGCGGGCACCGATGGCCGGCAGGGCTTCGGCGGAGCCGGCGGTAACGCCGGGCACGGTGCCGATGGCACCGACGGTGCCGACGGCCGTAATGGTCTGACCGACGGCAACACCTCCGTCGATGGCGAAGCCGGCCAGGCCGGTGGCGCCGGCGGTAACGCCGGTGTCGGCGGTGTTGGTGGTAGCGGTCGGGGTGGTCAGGCTGCTGATGGTGCCGATGGTGATGCCGGTGTGGGCGGTAACGGTGGTGCCGGTGGTCGGGGTGCTGATGGTGTCGATGGTGTTGCGGGTGCAATCGATGGCACTGCCGGTGGCAATGGTGGTGCCGGCGGTGCTGGTGGTCTGGGTGGTCTAGCGGCCGATGGTGTGAACCGGGCATCGCAGGGTGATGGCGGCAACGGTGGTGCCGGTGGTGCAGGCGGTGCTGGCCTGTCGGGTGCTGCGGGGCTCCAGGGTGGTGTTGGTGCCGATGGTGCTGAAGGCACCGCGTCGTCGATCAACGGTGGCAATGGTGGCGTCGGTGGCGACGGCACCGATGGCGACCGCGGTGGCGATGGTGGTGCCGGTGGTAACGGTGGTGCCGCAGGCACGGGCGCCCGTGATGGTGTTGCCGGTCTTGGTGGCGTCGGTGGTGCTGCCGGTGACGGTGGCGACGGCGGCGATGGTGGTGCCGGCGGCCGCGGTGGTAATGGTTTCAAGCAGACCGGTGACGGTCTGGCCGGTGGCAACGGCGGCAGTGGTGGCGACGGCGGCGACGGTGGCGCAGGTGGCGTGGCCGGGACCGTGGGCCGTGGGGGGCTTTCCGGAGACGGGGTCCGGGCCGCTGATGGTGATGCAGGCACCGATGGCCGGCAGGGTCTTGGTGGTGTCGGCGGTAATGCCGGTGACGGTGCTGATGGCACCGACGGCGCCGACGGTCGTAATGGTTTGACCGATGGCAACACCTCCATCCACGGTGAAGCCGGCCAGGCCGGTGGCGCCGGTGGCAATGCGGGTGTCGGTGGTGTTGGTGGTTCGGGCCGTGGTGGTCAGGCTGCCGATGGTGCGGACGGTGAGGCCGGTGTCGGCGGTAATGGCGGCAGTGGTGGCGCCGGTGCGGCCGGTGTCGATGGTGTTGCGGGTGCGATCGATGGCACTGCCGGTGGCAACGGTGGCGCCGGCGGGTCGGGTGGCCTCGGTGGCCTGACCGCCGACGGCCAGGCGCGTGGCCTACAGGGTGATGGCGGCAACGGTGGTGCCGGTGGTGCCGGCGGCGCTGGTCTGTCGGGTGCTGCGGGACTCCAGGGTGGTGTCGGTGCCGACGGTGCTGAGGGCACCGCGTCGTCGATCAACGGTGGCAACGGTGGCGTCGGTGAAGACGGCACCGATGGTGAACGCGGTGGCGATGGTGGTGCGGGTGGCAACGGTGGTGCTGCTGGCGCGGGTGCCCGCGACGGTGTCGCCGGTCTTGGTGGCGTCGGTGGTGCTGCGGGTGACGGCGGTGACGGCGGCGATGGTGGTGCCGGCGGCCAGGGCGGTCATGGTTTCGAGCAGACCGGTGACGGCCTGGCCGGGGGTAACGGCGGCAGTGGTGGTGCCGGCGGCGACGGTGGCGCCGGTGGTGCGGCCGGGACCGTGGGTCGTGGGGGGCTTTCCGGTGACGGGGTCCGGGCTGCCGACGGTGCCGCGGGAACTGACGGCGTTCAAGGTGTTGGTGGTGTTGGTGGTGCTGCTGGTGACGGTGCTGATGGCACCGACGGTGCCGACGGCCGTAATGGTTTGACCGATGGCAACACCTCCATCCACGGTGAAGCCGGCCAAGCCGGTGGCGCCGGTGGCAATGCCGGTGTCGGTGGTGTTGGTGGCAGTGGCCGCGGTGGTCAAGCGGCTGATGGTGCCGACGGTCTCGCGGGTTCCGGCGGTAACGGTGGTGCCGGTGGTCGGGGTGCTGATGGCGCCAACGGTGTTGCGGGTGCAATCGATGGCACTGCCGGCGGCAACGGTGGCGCCGGTGGTTCGGGTGGCCTCGGTGGTCTGACCGCTGACGGCCAGGCGCGTGGCCTGCAGGGTGATGGCGGCAACGGTGGTGCCGGTGGTGCAGGCGGCGCCGGTCTGTCGGGTGCTGCGGGACTCCAGGGTGGTGTCGGTGCCGATGGCGCTGAAGGCACCGCGTCGTCGATCAACGGTGGCAACGGTGGCGTCGGTGAAGACGGCACGGCTGGTGACCGCGGTGGCAATGGTGGCGCGGGCGGCAACGGTGGTGCTGCAGGTGCGGGTGCCCGTAATGGCAACTCCGGCGCCGGTGGCATCGGTGGTGCTGCCGGTGATGGTGGCGATGGCGGTGACGGGGGTGCCGGCGGCCAGGGCGGTAATGGTTTCGAGCAGATCGGTGACGGCTTGGCCGGCGGCAACGGCGGCAGTGGCGGTGCCGGCGGCGACGGTGGCGCCGGTGGCGAGGCCGGAACAGTTGGTCGCGGTGGACTCTCCGGAGACGGGGTCCGGGCCGCTGATGGTGTCGCGGGAACCGATGGTCGGCAGGGCTTCGGTGGTGTCGGTGGTGACGCCGGGGACGGTGCTGATGGCACCGACGGCCGCGATGGCCGTGATGGTTTGAGCGACGGCAACACCTCCATCCATGGTGAAGCCGGCCAAGCCGGTGGCGCCGGTGGCAATGCCGGTGTCGGCGGTGCCGGTGGTAGCGGCCGCGGTGGTCAGGCGGCCGACGGGGCCGATGGCGAAGCCGGTACCGGTGGCAAGGGCGGTAACGGCGGCGACGGTGCTGACGGCACCGACGGAACCCAGGGCACCGCCCCGGGAGTCGACGGCACCGCCGGTACCGACGGTGGCAACGGCGGCAATGCCGGTGCAGCGGGCAAGGGCGGACTGAACGCCGACGGCAGTGCGAGCGGACTCGACGGCACCCAGGGCGACGGCGGCAACGGTGGCGACGGCGGTGACGGTGGTGCCGGCTACCAGGGCTTGAACGGTGCGACCGCCGGTGCCGATGGCCAAAGCGGAAGCAACGGCGGAGTCGGTGGCGCCGGCGGTAACGGCGGCACCGGTGTCGTCGGAGGCACCGGTGGCCAAGGCGGCAACGGCGGACAAGGCGGCAACGGCGGCACCGGCCACGACGGCTACGACGCAGCCACCGATGCCGACGCCGCAGCAGGCACCAACGGCGGTCATGCCGGCAACGGCGGCAACGGCGGCCAGGGCGGCGCCGGTGGCACCGGTGGCAACGGCGGCGCCTCCACCGTGCCCGGCGGCACCGCGGGAGCCAACGGCGACGGCGGCGACGGCGGCGACGGTGGCAACGCCGGCACCCCCGGCGACGGTGGCGACGGCAAGGACGGCGACGCCGCCCACCCTGCCGGCGGTAACGGCGGCAACGGTGGCAACGTCGGTACCGCCGGGGCAGCAGGCAACCGCGGCGAAGCCGGCACCGGCGGAGCGACCGGGACCGGCAGCGCCGGCCGGGACGGCACGGCCGGTACCGAGATCACCGGCGTCGTCGGCAACGGCGGCAACGGCGGCAACGGCTACGACGCCGCCACCGACGCCCAGGCGATCGCCGGCGCCAACGGCGGCAACGGTGGTCTCGGCGGCAACGGTGGTGACCACGGCAACGGCGGCAACGGCGGTGACGGCGGCGACGGAAGCACCGGCGCCCGCGGCATCAACGGCGTGGCCCCCGGGGCGGCCGGCGGCACCGGGGGAACCGGCGGATCGGGCGGTAAGGGCGGTGCCGGCGGCGCCAGCGGCACCGAAGCCGGCAGCGCCGGATCCGGCGGCAACGGTGGCAACGGGGCCGACGGCGGCGTCGGCGGCCTCGGAAACAACGGCGCTACCGGAACTTTCGCCAACAACGGTTCCGGCAACGGCGGCCACGGGGGCCACGGCGGCGACGGCGGCAAGGGCGGCAACGGCGGTGACGGCGGTGCGGCGGGAACGCTGAACAACGCAACCGGTAGCGCCGGAACCCAAGGCACCGGCGGTGACGCCGGCAACGGCGGCAACGGTGCCGACCCGGGCAACGGCGGCAACGGCGCCACCGGCATCGCCACCCACACCACCGGCGGCAACGGCGGCAACGGCGGCAATGTCGGACACGGCGGGGCGGCAGGAACCGCCGGCACCGGCTCGAACGGCTCCGGCAAGGCCGGCACGACGGGCAGCACCCCGGACTACATCGTCGGCAACGGCGGCACCGGTGGCACCGGCTACACGCCGCCCGCCCCGCCGACCAACAGCGGCCAGACCGGCGCCAACGGCGGGGCCGGCGGCAACGGTGGCAACGGCGGCGACCACGGCAACGGCGGTATCGGCGGTACCGGCGGCAGTGGCGCAGACGGTGCCGCGGCCACCAACCTCAACACCGGTGGCCACGGTGGCCACGGCGGTGTCGGTGGCAAGGGCGGCCAAGGCGGCTCGATCATGGGCAACGGCGGTCACGGCGGCGACGGCGGCACCGGCGGTGCCGGCGGTCTGGGCTCGGCCGGTGAGCACACCGGCACCCCCGGCCCCAACAACTCCGAGCTTCCCGGGGCCGCAGGAAACGGCGGCGTCGGCGGCACCGGCGGCAACGGCGGTATCGGCGGCAACGCCACCAACGGCGATGCCGGCAACGGTGGCAACGGTGGTGCGGGCGGCGCCGGCGGAACCGGCGGCAAGGGCGGCATGTTCGACCACCAGTTGCAGAAGTCCGGCAACTCCATCGAACGCAACACCGGCTCCATCCACATCGGCCCGGCCGGTAACGGCGGTAGCGGCGGTAACGGCGGTAACGGCGCCGCCGGCGGAACCACCAGCGGTGGCGGCGTCAACGGCCGCCTCGGAGACGGCGGTGACGGTGGTGCCGGCGGTGTCGGTGGCCGGGGGATGAGCCCGACGGATGCCAGCGACAACGGCGTCGGCCCGATCTTCATCGACCCGACCAACCACAAGGACTATCCGAGCGCCGGCAACGGCGGCAACGGTGGCAACGGTGGCACCGGCTACCACGCCGGCGAAGGCGGCGACGGCGGTGACGGCGGTGCCGGCAACACCGGGGCCGGACTCAACGGCGGTAACGGCGGTAACGGCGGCGTCGGCGGTGCGGCCACCTCGGTGGCCAACGGCGGCGACGGCCGCGGCGGTGACGGCGGTGACGGCGGTGACGGCGGTGACGGCGGCACGATCGTCTGGGGTCGGCCGAACTACAGCACCAACACCAACGGCGGGAACCTCTCCGGTCCGATCAACGGCATCAAGGGCGGTAACGGCGGTGCCGGTGGTGCCGGTGGCTCCGGCGGCATCGACGGGTACGGCGGCAACGGTGGCGACGGCGGAAACGGTGGTGGACTCAACCAGCCGAACATCCAGGTCGGCCACTCGTCGACCAGCGGACAGCCCAACGGTGGGGCCGGCACCACGCAGGGCACCGGTGGCACCGCCGGTGCCGGCGGTCGCGGCGGCAACGGCGGCGGTGGCGGCCTGGGCGGCGGCACCGGCGGCGACGGCGGTAACGGCGGCACCGCCAGCCCCAACCCGGGAGGGGCCAACAGCGGCAACCTCGGTGGCAAGGGTGGTGCCGGCGGCAACGGCGGCGCGGTGATCGGCGGGAAGAGCGGCGGCACCGGAACCAACGGCTCGTCCAACACCGGGCAGACCGGCGGCCGCGGCGGCACCGGCGGCGCGGGAGGCCGCCGGTGACTCCGGCCCGACAGTCAGTCGAGAACCCCGCACGCGCAGGCGCGTGCGGGGTTCTCTCCTTATATATCCTTTGTCTCGCGCCCCGCCGACGAGCATGCGAGGCGAACTCAGAGAGGAGTGGCGCCCATGCGCGTCCTGGTGATCGGTTCCGGTGCCCGGGAGCATGCGCTGCTCTTAGCCCTTCGCGCCGACCCCAAAGTCGATCACCTGGTGATCGCACCCGGCAATGCCGGCACCGCGGCCGTCGCCGAGCAACGCGACATCGACATCACCTCTGCCCCGGCGGTCACCGCACTGGCCCGCGAGGTGGAAGCCGATCTGGTGGTGATCGGGCCGGAGGTGCCGCTGGTGCTCGGCGTCGCCGACGCGGTCCGCGACGCGGGTATCGCCTGTTTCGGACCCTCACAGGACGCCGCACGCATCGAGGGCTCCAAGGCATTCGCCAAAGACGTGATGGCCGCCGCGGGGGTGCGCACCGCCCGCTCGGAGATCGTCGACAGCCCGGCCGACCTGGACGCGGCGTTGAACCGGTTCGGTCCGGATGCGGGCGAGGCGGCATGGGTGGTCAAAGACGACGGTTTGGCCGCCGGCAAGGGCGTGGTGGTGACCCCGGATCGGGCGGCGGCCCGCGCCCACGCCGCCGGCCTGCTCGACTCCGGACATCCGGTGCTGCTGGAATCGTTCCTCGACGGCCCCGAGCTGTCACTGTTCTGTGTCGTCGACGGATCCACGGTGGTGCCGCTGCTACCGGCACAGGACTTCAAGCGGGTCGGTGACGGAGACAGCGGCCCCAACACCGGTGGCATGGGTGCGTACGCGCCGTTGCCCTGGCTGTCCCGGCAGGCCGTGGCCGACATCGTCGCCGACGTCGTCGAGCCCGTCGCCGCCGAACTCGTCCGCCGGGGTAGCCGGTTCACCGGGCTGCTCTATGCGGGACTGGCGATGACATCGACCGGACCCGCGGTGGTCGAATTCAACTGCCGGTTCGGCGACCCGGAGACCCAGGCGGTGCTGGCACTGCTGGAGTCGCCGCTCGGTCAGTTGCTGCACGCCGCGGCCACCGGCGGGCTGAGTGAATTCGGTGCGTTGCGCTGGCGCGACGGCGCGGCGGTGACGGTGGTGGTGGCCGCCGAGAACTATCCGGGCAGGCCCCGCGTCGGCGATGTGATCACCGGTGCCGAGGCGGACGGGGTCTTGCACGCCGGAACCGCGCGACGCGACGACGGAGCCGTGGTGTCCGCCGGCGGGCGGGTGTTGTCGGTGGTGGGCACCGGAAGCGACCTGAGCGCCGCACGCGCCGACGCCTACCGCATCGTCGATGCAATTCGATTGCCGGGCAGTCACTTCCGCACCGACATCGGAGCCGCCGCCGCCGAAGGGAAGATCCAGATCTGACCGGACGGGGTTACCGCTATTGTGGTGGGCATGTCAGACGAGACGCAGCCGGATTCCACCGAAGAGCAGACGCAGGAGCTTCCTGCGAAAAGTGCTGACAAGCCGAAGCGGCGACCGGCTCCGCCGCCGCCTCCGGCGCCGGCACCGTCGAGTCGCGGCCCGCTGCTGATCGCGGCGGTGGTCGGACTGGTCGCGGGGCTCATCGGCGGTGCGGCCGTGGCCGGCCTGTGGCACCCGTCCTCGGGTGGCGCAAGCAGTGCGAAGTTCAGCGGTCAGCAGGTCGAGGACGCCAAGAAGGACGTCTGCAGTGCCGTGGTGATGGCCCGTCAGGCAGTGGCCAACAACATGCACATGAAGAACCCGGACCCGGAAAACCCGGTCGCGCAGCTTGCGGTGGCCGCCAATGCACGGCTGTCCCTGACCGCGGGTGCGGCTTACCTGCGGGGCCGCGTGGAAGCCGAGCCGGCCGCGCCGGAAGAAGTGACCGACGCCGCCCAGAAGATGGCCGGCGCACTCGAGCGCCTGAACCTCAGCTACCTTGTCGGGCAGCCGAACTCGGAACGCGAGCAACTCGGCCGCGACCTGGACTCGCACATCAGCACGCTGGGCAAGCTCTGCCAGTGACGTGACCACGGCAACCCCCGCCCGGCGACGCCGGGTGGGGGTTGCTGCGTTTCCGGTCCGGACAGACCGATGTCATGACCGGAAATTCATTGGCGGACAATGGTTTCAGTCGCCTGCGCGGAAGCGGACGGCCACGTCTGCGGAAATCCCGAAGGTGGCTACGCGGTCAGCAGCGGGGCCAGCCACGTCAACTCGGCCGGCAGCTGAGAGCTCCAATACGACCCGTCGTGCCCGCCCGGGGAGAAGCCGCCGGCCGGCGGGTTGGGCAGTTGGTCGATGAAGGCGCGGGTCGCCGACGCGAACGGGTCGTCCGTACCGCAGTCCACCCGGATCGGTATGGAGCCGAGCGCGGGCATCCCGAACACCGAGTTGGCGGCGAAGTCCGCGGCGCCGTCGAACGCACCCGGTGCCGTCGCCCCGGGGGAGAGCCACAGCGCGGGACTCACCGCGCAGATCGCAGCGGTCCGGCGCGGGCCGAGCCGGCCACCCAGCAGCAGCGCGCCGTAACCACCCATCGACCAGCCGATGAAGCCCACCCGGGAAGTGTCCAGGCCCTGCTCGGCCAGCAACGGCAGCAACTCGTCGGTCACCATCGCGCCCGAGTCCTCACCCGACGCGCGCCGGTGCCAATAACTGCCGCCACCGTCGACGGCCACCACCGCGAACGGGGGAAGTCCCGCATCGACGGCCTCGGCCAGGCCCTGTTCCACCCCGCCCGCCATCACGGTCGCGGCGTCGCTGCCCTTGCCGTGCAGTGCGATCAGCGGCCGCAGGGCACCGGTCTGGCCTGGTGGCCGGGCGATCGCCCAGTCGGTGTCGATCCCGCCTCGGGCGGCCGAGGTGAACGAACCGGTGACCATGGTCGGCTGCGGCGGGGCGGCCTGAGCCCGCCGGGAACCCAGCGGCGCGGTGCAGCCCAACGCCCCCGCGGCACCCACCACAGCCCCCAGCCGCAGCACCGTTCGTCGACTCACCTCCGGCATGGCGGCAATCATGCCAGCGGGCCGCGGTTTGTCCGAAAAGGCCGAAACCCATGATGCGGAGCTACCGCGGCTGGCAGCATCTCCAGATGTGATGACAGCGGTGACGCCCAAGGGTGAGCGTCGGCGGTATGCGCTGATCAGCGCCGCCGCCGATCTGCTGCGCGAAGGCGGCTTCGAGGCGGTGCGGCACCGCGCCGTCGCGCAGCGGGCCGGTCTGCCGCTGGCATCGACCACCTATTACTTCGACACCCTCGAAGACCTGATCACCCATGCCGTGGAACACATCGGGATGCTCGAAGTCGCCCAGTTGCGCGCCCGCATCACCAGCCTGTCCCGGCGCCGTCGCAGCGCCGACACCACCGCCGACATCCTGGTAGAGCTGCTGGTGGGCGAGGACGCCGACCCGCGGATCGCCGAAGAACTCATCTCCCGCTACGAGCGGTACATCGTCTGCGCCCGGCAGCCCGCGCTGCGTGAGATCCAGCGCCGCATCCTGCACCAGCGGGCCGACGTCGTCGCCGAAGCGGTCGAGCGTTCCGGGCGGATCGCCCGGGTCGAGATGGCGTACGCGCTGGTCTGCATGGTCGACGGTTCGGTGATGGCCGCGTTGGTCGATGACCGCCAGTCTCCGCGGGTGGTGGCGCGAGCAGCGGTGATCGACGTCATCGACATGCTCGCGCCGTTGGACCAACGTGCGGTGTCGGCCTGAGACGCTCGCACGGTATGCTGCCTCGATCCCTTTTTGTCGGCCCCTAAGCTACTGGCGGGTAACAAGGGGAAGAAGACGTCTGCAAATCGCCGCGACGACGGCGAAGAGATGCGAATGTGGAGAGCTACGTCATGAATATCGGTGTCCTATCCGAGGCGCAGCCCGGTGAGACGCGTGTGTCGGCAACGCCGACGACGGTCGCTGCACTGACCAAACTCGGCTACGACGTGGTCGTGGATTCCGGCGCGGGCGAGGCCTCGTCGTTCTCCGATGCGGCATTCATCGAGGCCGGCGCCACCATCGGCGATGCCCGCAAGGCCGACATCGTGTTCGGCGTCAACGCGCCGTCCGCCGAGCAACTCGACGGGTTGAAGCCGGGCGCCACGCTGGTCAGCCTGCTCTCGCCGGCACTCCGCCCCGAACTGGTCGAAGACCTGTCCAAGCGGCCCATCACGGCGCTGGCCATGGATGCGGTGCCCCGGATCTCGCGCGCCCAGTCCCTGGACGTGCTGAGCTCGATGGCCAACATCGCCGGCTACCGGGCCGTGGTCGAGGCCGCGCACGCCTTCGGCCGGTTCTTCACCGGCCAGGTGACCGCGGCGGGCAAGGTGCCGCCGGCCAAGGTGCTGGTGGTGGGTGCCGGCGTCGCCGGACTGGCCGCGATCGGCGCCGCCGGCAGCCTGGGTGCCATCGTGCGGGCCACCGACCCGCGGCCGGAGGTCGCCGACCAGGTCCGCTCGCTGGGCGGGGAGTACCTGTCGATCGAAGACCCCGAAGCCGAGGTGTCGGCCACCGGCTACGCCAAGGAGATGGGCGACGACTACAAGGCCCGCGAGGCGCAGCTCTACACCGACCAGTGCACCGACGTCGACATCATCGTCACCACCGCACTCATCCCGGGTAAGCCCGCGCCCAAGATCATCACCGCCGAGATGGTGGCGTCGATGAAGCCGGGCAGTGTGATCGTCGACATGGCCGCGGCCAACGGCGGCAACGTCGAGGGCACCGTCGCCGACCAGGCGATCGTCACCGCCAACGGGGTGACGATCATCGGCTACACCGACCTGGCCGGCCGCCTGCCCGCACAGGCCTCGCAGCTCTACGGCACCAACCTGGTGAACCTGATGAAGCTGCTGACGCCCGGCAAGGACGGCCAGCTGGTACTCGACTTCGACGACGTGGTGCAGCGGTCGATGACCGTGGTGCGCGACGGCGAATCGACCTGGCCGCCGCCGCCCGTGCAGGTCTCGGCCGCGCCGGCCAAAGCCGTCGAGGCCCCGGTGGCCACCGCGGCACCCAAGGAGCCGATGTCGACCGGGCGCCGCCTGGGCCTGACCTTCTCGGCCGCTGCGCTGCTGTTCGCCCTGATCGCGGCCTCGCCCGCAGCCCTGCAGGTGCACCTGACGGTGTTCGCACTGGCGATCGTGATCGGTTACTACGTGATCGGGCACGTGCACCACGCCCTGCACACCCCGCTGATGAGCGTGACCAACGCGATCTCCGGAATCATCGTGGTCGGCGCGCTGCTGCAGATCGGGCACGGTGACACGGCGATCACCGCCCTGGCCGCGGTCGCGATCCTGCTCGCCAGCATCAACGTCTTCGGTGGCTTCGCGGTGACCCGCCGCATGCTGGCCATGTTCTCGCGCAGCTGAGCGCCCCGGACAACTCTGGAACGGAAATTTCCATGTTCAATGCAGAAACCATCGTGAACATCGCGAACGCGGCGTACGTCGTCGCGGCCCTGCTGTTCATCCTGGCCCTGGCCGGACTCTCCAAGCATGAGACGTCCAAGGCCGGTAACGCCTTCGGTATGGCCGGTATGGCGGTGGCGCTGATCGCGACCGTCGTGCTGGCCGTCAACAAGGAGATCGAGCCGCTGGGGCTGGGCCTACTGGTCGGCGCCATGGCCATCGGCGCGGCGATCGGACTGTGGCGGGCCCGCGTCGTCGAGATGACCGGCATGCCCGAGCTGATCGCGCTGCTGCACTCCTTCGTCGGTCTGGCCGCGGTGCTGGTCGGCTGGAACGGCTACCTGCACGTCGAAGCCGACCCGAACGGGGCCGAGGCCGTCAAGCTGGTCGGCGACCACATGCTGGGCATCCACTCCGCCGAGGTGTTCATCGGAGTGTTCATCGGCGCGGTCACCTTCACCGGTTCCATCGTGGCCAACCTCAAGCTGTCGGCGCGGATGAAGTCCAACCCGCTGATGCTGCCCGGCAAGAACTTCCTCAATGTCGGCGCGCTGGTGCTGTTCGCGGCGCTGACCGTGTGGTTCATCGTCACCGATGACGTCCAGGTCCAGCTGTGGCTGCTGGTCGGGGTGACCGTGCTGGCGCTGCTGCTGGGCTGGCACCTGGTGGCCTCGATCGGCGGTGGCGACATGCCCGTCGTGGTCTCGATGCTCAACAGCTACTCCGGTTGGGCCGCCGCGGCGTCGGGCTTCCTGCTCTCCAACGACCTGCTGATCATCACCGGCGCGTTGGTGGGCTCCTCGGGTGCCTACCTGTCCTACATCATGTGCAAGGCGATGAACCGGTCGTTCATCTCGGTGATCGCCGGCGGCTTCGGCATCGAGGCCGGCCCGGCCGACGACAAGGACTATGGCGAGCACCGCGAGATCACCGCCGAGGGCGTGGCCGAACTGCTGGCCGGTGCCGACTCGGTGATCATCACCCCCGGCTACGGTATGGCCGTCGCGCAGGCTCAGTACGGGGTCGCCGAGCTCACCCGCAAGCTGCGCGACCGCGGCGTCAACGTGCGCTTCGGCATCCACCCGGTCGCCGGCCGACTGCCCGGTCATATGAACGTGCTGCTGGCCGAGGCCAAGGTGCCCTACGACATCGTGCTGGAGATGGACGAGATCAACGACGACTTCGGCGACACCTCCGTCGTCCTGGTCATCGGTGCCAACGACACCGTCAACCCGGCCGCTGCCGAGGACCCGTCCAGCCCGATCGCGGGCATGCCGGTGCTGACCGTGTGGGAGGCCGACAACGTGATCGTCTTCAAGCGGTCCATGGCGTCCGGTTACGCCGGCGTGCAGAACCCGCTGTTCTTCCGGCAGAACTCCGCGATGCTGTTCGGCGATGCCAAGGACCGGGTCGAGGACATCCTGCACGCGCTGTAGGCGCTGCTAGTCCTGCGGGGGCCGAGCGAAGTTGAGTCGTTTGCTCCGGCCCGCCGCGTCCGTCGGTTCGCGATGCAGGCCGCCCAGCAGGGCGAACAGCACCGGTTCGATCTCGCTGACCGCGCGGGCGGGATCCTCGGCGGCGGCGATCATGGGGCCGGTCTTGCTCAGCAGGGCGTAGAGCAGTTCGGCGGTGACGCCCACCGGCACCGGCTTGAGTTCGCCGGTTTCGATCAGTTCGTCGAGCACCGCACGTAGCAGCGGTAGCGCCATCTCCTCGTCGACGGTCTGTTTGCGGTCCCAGCCCAGGGCACTCGCTGACTCGCGTAGCAGTACCCGTGCGTCGTGGTTGTCGACGTAGCAGTGCAGTACCGCGCTCACCGCCATCAACGCCTGCTGCCACGGGCCGGCATCGGCGGGTGAGGACTCCAGTGCCCGTGGGAGCACGGCCTGCATGATCTCGGCCTGACTGGCCCGGAACACTTCGGCGAAGATCTCCTGCTTGTTCCGGAAGTGGTGGTAGACCGCGCCCTTGCTGGTTTGCGATTCGTGCGCGATTTCGTCGACCGAGGTTGCGTCGTATCCCTTGGCCACGAACAACGACCGGGACGCGTCGAGCACCGCGGTCCGGGTGAGCTCGGCATACATGCTCCGCCGAGTCGACTTGTCATTGGCCATCGGGCAGATCGTAATTACCGACTGGCAGTCTGTGAAAGACTATGGTTCTGTCGGATGTTTGCCGGAAGGCGATGGAAAGCAGGGGAGGCGGCTGATCTTCGGACATCAGGAGAACTCCCTGCACCGACCCCGGGTTCACGACGACCGGCCACCGGCGGTTCGGATAGCGACCGAGGTGTTCCTCGGGCTCATGCTCGACAACCGGGTGCGCCCCTACGACATCGCCACCCGCTGCCGGATTCGTTCGTTCACCCGCCACGTGCCGGTCGGACCCAGGCGGGAGATCGTGCGGTCCTTCGACATCGCACCGCACTTCTGGCCGCTCACCGTCGATCGCGGGGAGCAGGCCCGGGCCGGTTACGGAATCGACCGCACCGGTGCGTGCATCCGCTACACCCAGAACCCCTATCCGCTCGTCGGTCACGCCGACGATGTGACCGTCCACCGCGTGCAGTTCGCGCCGGGCTGCCACCACATGATGCGCCGCGCCACCCGGACCAACCCCGCCTTCATCTGCGAACAACTGCCGTCCTGGCATGCCGCGCAGGTCGTCGCCGAATACCTCATCGATGCGGCGATCTCGCTGGCGGTGGGGCGCGGCCCCCTTGCGGTGATCGGAGCCGGGGAGACGACCGTAAGCTAACTGCTCGTGAGCATCCCCAACGTTCTGGCCACCCGCTACGCGAGCACCGCGCTGACCGACATCTGGTCGCCGCAGTCCAAGATCGTCGCCGAACGCCGACTGTGGCTGGCGGTGCTGCGTGCCCAGTCCGAGCTGGGCGTACCGGTGCCCGAGCAGGCCGTCGCCGACTACGAAGCCGTCCTTGACAACGTCGACCTGGCCTCGATCGCGGCTCGCGAGCGCATCACCCGCCACGACGTGAAGGCCCGCATCGAGGAGTTCAACGCACTCGCCGGCCACGAGCACATCCACAAGGGCATGACCAGCCGGGACCTGACCGAGAACGTCGAGCAGCTGCAGATCCGCCAGTCCCTGCAACTGGTGCACGACCACGGTGTCGCGGTGGCCGCCCGCCTGGTCCGTCACGCGGTCGCCTACCGCGACCTGGTGATGGCCGGACGCAGCCACAACGTCGCCGCGCAGGCCACCACCCTGGGGAAGCGGTTCGCCTCGGCCGCCGAGGAGACCCTGGTCGCGCTGACCCGGGTACGTGAACTGATCGACCGCTACCCGTTGCGCGGCATCAAGGGCCCGATGGGCACCGCCCAGGACATGCTGGACCTGTTCGACGGCGACACCGCCAAGCTCGCCGAACTGGAGCGTCGGGTCGCCGAGTTCCTCGGCTTCTCCGCGGTGCTGACCAGCGTCGGGCAGGTCTACCCCCGTTCGCTGGACCACGACGTCGTCTCGGCACTGGTACAACTGGGCGCCGGACCGTCGTCGCTGGCGCAGACCATCCGCCTGATGGCCGGCCACGAACTGGTCACCGAGGGTTTCGCGCCCGGTCAGGTGGGCTCGTCGGCGATGCCGCACAAGATGAACACCCGCAGCTGTGAGCGGGTCAACGGCCTGCAGGTGGTGCTACGCGGTTACGCGTCGATGGCCGCCGAACTGGCCGGCGCGCAGTGGAACGAAGGCGACGTGTTCTGCTCGGTGGTGCGTCGGGTCGCGCTGCCCGATGCGTTCTTCGCCCTCGACGGGCAGACCGAGACCTTCTTGACCGTCCTCGACGAGTTCGGCGCCTACCCGGCGGTGATCACCCGCGAACTGGACCGCTATCTACCGTTCCTGGCCACCACCAAGGTGCTGATCGCGGCGGTGCGGGCCGGGGTGGGGCGCGAGGCCGCTCACGAAGTGATCAAAGAACACGCGGTGGCCGTCGCGCTGGCGATGCGCGAACGGGGCGCCGAACCGGACCTGCTGGACCGGTTGGCCGCCGATGAACGGCTGCCGCTGGACCGGGCCGCACTGGATGCGGCGCTCGGCGACCGCCAGGCGTTCACCGGCGCGGCCGCCGACCAGGTCGACCGGGTGGCCGCACAGGTCACCGAACTCGTCGACCGGTACCCGTCGGCCGCCGGCTACAGTCCCGGCGCGATCCTGTAGCCGTCATGGGAGTCCGGGAACTCGCGGGGATCGACTTCACCGATCTGGACAACTTCGCCGACGGATTCCCGCACGAACTGTTCGCGCTGCACCGCCGGGTCGCCCCGGTGTTCTGGCACGAACCCACCGTGCACACCCCGGACGGCGAGGGCTTCTGGTCGGTGGCCACCCACGCCGAAACCCTCGAAGTGCTCCGCGACGCGCAGACCTATTCGTCGGTGACCGGCGGGGAGCGGCCGTTCGGCGGCACCGTGCTGCAAGACCTGCCGATCGCGGGTCAGCTGCTGAACATGATGGACGACCCGCGGCACGCCCAGGTCCGCAAACTGGTCAGCTCCGGGCTCACCCCGCGGATGATCCGCCGGGTCGAGGAAGACCTGCGTCGCCGGGCGCGAGCGCTGCTCGACGACGTCGAACCCGGCGTCGCCTTCGACTTCCTGGTCGACGTGGCCGCCGAGGTGCCGATGCAGATGATCTGCATCCTGCTCGGTGTTCCCGAATCCGACCGGCACTGGCTGTTCGAGGCGATCGAACCCAGCTTCGACTTCCGCGGGTCGCGTTCGGCGGTGGTGCAGCGGATGTCCATCGAGGACGCGGGCAACCGGGTCTACACCTTCGGGCGGGAGTTGATCGCCGCCAAACGCGCGCGGCCGTGCGACGACATGCTCTCGGTGGTCGCCAACTCGACCGATCCCGAACTGTCCGACCTCGAGGTCTACCTGTTCTTCCAGTTGCTGTTCAGTGCGGGCGCCGAGACGACCCGAAACGCCATCGCCGGCGGGCTGCTGGCGCTGGCCGGCCATCCCGACCAGTACCGGTTGCTGCGCGCCGATCCCGGGCTGTTGCCCACCGCCATCGAGGAGATCATCCGCTGGAGTTCGCCGGCCCCCTCGAAGCGGCGCACCGCCACCCGGCACGCCGTGCTGGGCGGCCAGCGGATCGAAGCCGGCCAGAAGGTGTTGGTCTGGGAGGGCTCGGCCAACCGTGACCCGGCGGTCTTCGAGCGCGCCGATCGGTTCGACATCACCCGCAAACCCAACCCGCACATCGGATTCGGGCATGGTGCGCACTTCTGCCTGGGTGCGCACCTGGCCCGGTTGGAACTGCGGGTGGTCTACGAAGAGCTGCTGGCCCGGTTCGGCGGGGCGACGGTGGTGGCGCCGGTGGAGTGGGCGCGCAGCAACCGGCACACCGGGATGCGGCACCTGATGGTGGAGCTAACGCCGTAGTTGCGATTTCGGCGCGGTTAGTCTCGCTCAGCGGGCATTACCGCGCCGAAATCGCATAACGAATCTCGGCAATTACCCGGTCCGGGGTAGTGACAAGGTCCAGCCAGGTGAACCGGAGCACCGTCCAACCCCGCAACACGATCTGGTTCTGCCGTACCCGGTCACCCTCGAATTGGTCCGGGCTACTGTGATGCGCCCACCCGTCGACTTCGATACCGACCCTGATGTCGGGAAAGGCGACGTCCACCTTGTAGCGGCCTAATCGATAGTTCGCCACCCATCCCGTGATCCCGGCATCGCGCAACAGGCGGACCAGCATTCGTTCGGCCTGCGACAGTGCGCCGCTCTCCGCTGCCCACAGCATCCGGCGGGCCGACGGGGAACCGTATCGGCCCGCGTTACGCAGGTGGGCGCGCCACAGGTACGGCAACTCGGTATGGCGCTGCAGCGCGGTGTCCATCACTTTGGGTCCCCCACCACGACGGGCAGCGGCTTCAACCGTTGTCAGGGCGAGTCCGGTGATCTGCAGTCCCCGGCGTTCGACGACATCCGCGGGTGAGAGGTCCCGGCGCCTTACCCGGGTACCTCGATGAGCTCGACCGTGGGAATTACGGGGCACGGTGACCTCGACTAAATCCGGTGGGGCGGAGATCAGTTGGTGCCACCACGCTGCCGCCAGGCCACTGGCGACCGCATCGGGCCCGTAGCTCCACACCCCGGCGCGAATGCGTGCGGCGGTGGTGAACGGCCGATCGTCGGCAAAGTACACACCGGGACCGCAGCGCCGCCAATGCCCGGATTCGAGTCGACGGCCGATGGCAGAGCGGGAGAGGCCGCACGCCAATGCCTGCTCGCGGGTGATCACACCGTCCTGACACCGCAGGAAGCTGTCCATGCAAGTCGGACGTAGCCGGGGCCGTCCCCGGTTCCCTTGCGATTTCGGCGCGGTTAGTCTCGCTCAGCGGGCATTACCGCGCCGAAATCGCCGGGCCAGGCCGGCCGCATGCAACTCCAAGGTGGCCAGGCCGCCGATCACCGCCTGATCGCCGTGGCGCCACGCCCCGACCGGGTCGGGCGAGACCGCGGTCAGTCTGCCCAGCGGCCGGTTGGTCAGCGCGCGCAGCGCCAGCAGTTGAGTGCCCGCCGGGGTGGCGGCCAGTGCCAGTACCGCGCGCTTGCGCAGGAAGAACCGCAGTCGCAACGCCAGCCACGGCATCGCCACCGCCAGGATCGGCGGCGCCGCGACCGCGACCGCCAGCAGGTAGGCCAGCCATCCGGCGGTGGTGTTCAGGTCGTGCCCCGCACCGGCGATCTCGACCGCTGCCTGCCCGGCCGCGGTCAGCGGTTTGCTCACCGCATCGCCCACCAGCGGAATGCGGTCCGCGCTCTGGCCGGCCGACGCGAGGCTCTCCGCGACGCCGTTGGCGCCGCGCTCGAACTGTCTGCCCACACCGGCGATCGTGGTCACCGCGCCGTGCACCGCCAACGCGACCAGCACCCACAGGAAGGTCCAGGTCGCGACGACGACGTCGCTGAACAGTTGGGCCAGCAGGCGACCGGGGGAGGTGGCGTAGGGCAGCAACCGTGATGTCATGGAGTCGATCCCAGCACAGTGTGTATCGCGGTGCGCCCGGCTTCGCCGGCCCGGGTCCACCGATTAAGCTGGCCGGATGCCGCGTCCCGCGCTCTCCGAATACCAACACCTGGCCAGCGGTAAGGTCCGCGAACTCTACCGGATCGACGACCAGCATCTGCTGTTCGTCGCGACCGACCGGATCTCGGCCTTCGACTACATCCTGGACAGCGAGATTCCCGACAAGGGCCGCATCCTCACCGCGATGAGCGTCTTCTTCTTCGACCTCGTCGACGTTCCCAACCACCTGGCCGGCCCGCCGGATGACCCCCGCATCCCCGACGAGGTGCTGGGTCGCGCCCTGGTGGTCCGCAGGCTCGAGATGATGCCGGTGGAATGCGTGGCCCGCGGCTACCTGACCGGCTCCGGTCTGCTCGACTACCAGCGCAGCGGTGCGGTCTGCGGCATCGCGCTGCCCGCCGGGCTGGTGGAGGCCAGCAAATTCCTCAACCCGCTGTTCACGCCGGCCACCAAGGCCGAGATCGGTGAGCACGACGAGAACATCTCGTTCGAGCAGGTGATCGACCTGGTGGGCCCGGTGCGGGCCGGGCAACTGCGCGACCGCACCCTGCAGACCTATGTGCAGGCGGCCGACCACGCCCTGACCAAGGGCATCATCATCGCCGACACCAAGTTCGAATTCGGTGTCGACGAGCATGGCAACCTGGTGCTCGCCGACGAGGTGTTCACCCCCGACTCGTCGCGGTACTGGCCCGCCGACGACTACCGGGCCGGGGTGGTGCAGGCCAGCTTCGACAAGCAGTTCGTCCGCAACTGGCTCACCGGCCCGGAATCCGGTTGGGATCGCAACGGAGACCAGCCGCCCCCGCCGCTGCCCGATGAGATCGTCGCCGCGACCCGTGCCCGCTATATCGAAGCCTACGAACGTATTTCGGGACTGTCCTTCGGCGACTGGGTCGGGCCGGGCGCATGACTTCGCTACCCGAACCGCCGGTGGCGAAGCGGGTCGAGTCGACCCGCACCCACCACGGGGACGTCTTCGTCGACTCCTACGAGTGGCTGCGCGACAAATCCGATCCCGAGGTGATCGCGTACCTGGAAGCCGAGAACGCCTACACCGACGCCGCTACCGCGCACCTGGAGCCGTTGCGGCAGAGCATCTTCGACGAGATCAAGGCCCGCACCAAGGAGACCGATCTATCGGTTCCGTCGCGGCGCGGTGACTGGTGGTACTACGCGCGTACCTTCGAGGGAAAGCAGTACGGCGTCCAATGCCGCTGCCCGGCTGGCGGCCCGGACGACTGGACCCCGCCGCAGCTCGACGAGACCACCGAGATCCCCGGCGAGCAGGTGCTGTTGGACCAGAACGCCGAGGCCGAAGGCCATGACTTCTTCGCGCTCGGCGCGGCCGGTGTCAGCCCCGACGGCAACATCCTGGCCTACTCCGTCGACGTCGTCGGGGACGAGCGATACACCCTGCGGTTCAAGGATCTGACCACCGGAGAGCTGCTCGGCGACGAGATCGCCGGGATCGGCGCCGGCGTGACCTGGGCGACCGACAACCGCACCGTCTACTACGTGACCGTCGACGACGCCTGGCGGCCGGACACGGTGTGGCGCTACCGGATCGGTGCCGCCGAGCCCGCCGCGCAGGTCTACCACGAGGCCGACGAACGGTTCTGGCTCTCGGTCGGGCGGACCCGTAGCGATGCCTACGTGCTGATCGCCTCCGGATCCGCGATCACCTCCGAGGTGCGCTACGCCGACGCCGCGGACCCGCACGCGGAGTTCACCGTGGTGCTGCCCCGACGCGAAGGCGTCGAGTACTCCGTGGAACACGCGATCGTCGGCGGCCAGGACCTGTTCCTGATGCTGCACAACGACGGCGCGGTGAATTTCACCCTGGTGCAGGTGCCCGTGGAGAATGCGGCCGACCCGACCGCGCAACAGACCCTGATCGCCGGCCGCGACGACGTGCGCCTGGACGAAGTGGATGCGTTCGCCCACCACCTGGTCATCGGCTACCGCGCCGAAGGACTGCCCCGTATCCAGCTGTGGCCTTTCGATGCCGAGGGCACCTACGGGACGCCGTGCGACATCACCTTCGACACCGAACTGACGTCGTGCGGGCTGGCGGCCAACCCGAACTGGGATGCGCCGAAACTACGGGTGGGCGCAACATCGTTCATCACCCCGGTCCGGGTCTACGACATCGACCTCGCGACCGGCGAGCGCACCCTGCTGCGCGAGCAGCCCGTCCTGGGTGACTACCGCAGCGCCGACTACGTGGAATACCGGGACTGGGCCTACGCCGAGGACGGCACCAGAATCCCGGTGTCGATCGTGCACCGGGCGGGAGTCGAACTGCCCGCTCCCACACTGCTGTACGGCTACGGCGCCTACGAGATGTGCGAAGACCCGCAGTTCTCCATCGCACGGCTGTCGTTGCTGGACCGGGGCATGGTGTTCGCCGTGGCACACGTCCGCGGCGGCGGTGAGATGGGCCGCGCATGGTACGAGCACGGCAAGCTACTGGAGAAGAAGAACAGCTTCACCGACTTCGTCGCGGTCGGGCGTCACCTGATCGATGCGGGGGTCTGCCGGCCCGGCCGACTCGCGGCGATGGGCGGCAGCGCGGGCGGCCTGCTGATGGGCGCGGTGACCAACCTGGCGCCGGACCTGTTCGCCGGGGTGGTGGCGCAGGTCCCCTTCGTCGATCCGCTGACCACCATCTTGGATCCGACGCTGCCGTTGACGGTCACCGAGTGGGACGAGTGGGGAAACCCGTTGGGCGACAAGGACGTCTACTTCTACATGAAGTCCTACTCGCCGTATGAGAACATCGCGCGCCGGGACTACCCGCCGGTCCTGGCGATGACCTCGCTGCACGACACCCGGGTGTACTACGTCGAACCCGCGAAATGGGTCGCCGAACTGCGGCGCACCAAGACCGACGACAACCCGGTGCTGCTCAAAACCGAGATGAACGCCGGCCACGGCGGCATCTCCGGGCGGTACGAACGCTGGAAGGAGATCGCGTTCTCCTACGCCTGGCTGCTGGAGGCGGTCGGTTGCGGGTAACGTCGCGGCCATGAGCCTCGTCGATATCCCTCTGACCACCCTTGACGGTCGGCCCACCTCGCTGGCCGACTACGCCGACCGCGCAGTCCTGGTCGTCAACGTCGCCTCCAAATGCGGACTCACCCCGCAATACGGCGCGCTGGAAAAGCTCGCCCGGGACTACGGCGACCGCGGCCTGACCGTGCTCGGGGTGCCCTGCAATCAGTTCATGGGTCAGGAACCCGGTACCGCCGAGGAGATTCAGACGTTCTGCTCCACCACCTACGGGGTGACGTTCCCGCTGCTGGCCAAGACCGACGTCAACGGCGACGACCGGCACCCGCTGTATGCCGAACTGACCAAGACCGCCGACGCCGAGGGCGCCGCGGGTGATGTGCAGTGGAACTTCGAGAAGTTCCTGCTGGCCCCGGGAGCGGTGGTGGTCAACCGATTCCGGCCCACCACGGTGCCGGATGCTCCCGAGGTGATCGCCGCCATCGAGGCCGTGTTGCCAGGCTGATGCTGCCCCGATCGGAACGCTTTCCCAGTGTGCGATCAGCGGCGCTGGCCTACCGGTTCCGGGAGAGCCTGTTCGCGCTGCCACTGCTGATCGTGCTCGGCGGCATGCTGCTGGCGATCGCCACCCGCATTGCGGATCGCAACATCGGTCCGGCGCCGCGCTTCCTGCTCAAGATGGACAGCGGGGTGGCCACCACCATGCTGTCGACGATCGCCGGCGCGACCATCACCACCGCGGGTGTGATCTTCTCGCTGACCATCGTGAGTCTGCAGCTGGCGAGCTCACAGCTGTCCCCGCGGGTGATGCGCTGGTTCATCCGGGACCGGCTCAGCCAGGTCGTGATCGGCTTGCTGGTCGCGACATTCGTGTACTGCGTGTTGAGCCTGCCCGACCTCGGATCATCGCCGGAGCCCGCGCCGCCGTTGACGGTCACGGTGGCGATCGTGTTGACCATCGCCACCGTGATCACGATCATCGCGCACGTCGATCACCTCGCGCATCGACTGGAAGTCGGCCAGGTGGTTCGGGAGATCGCGGCCGAAGGCTCGATGGTGATCGACGCCGTGGCGGCCGCCGCCGCCCACGAGCAGCCCGCCCACGACGCCGACATGGAGATGCCGGCGGATGCGCTGCGGCTGACCTCGCCCGGCAACGGTTGGGTCAGCCAGGTCCACGCCGAGCGACTGCTGGCCGCGATCCCGGCCGGCACCACGATCCGGCTGGACACCCGGGTCGGCGCCTACATCCACCTGGGGCAGCCGCTGGTCACGATCTGGCCGGAGCCGGCCAACCCGGATCGGGTGCGCCACAAGCTGGCCCGCGCGGTGGTGGTCAGCGACAGCCGCACCATGCAGGAGGACATCGATTTCGCGTTCCGCCAGCTGGTCGACATCGGGCTGCGCGCGCTCAGTGCGGCGATCAACGACCCGACGACCGCGGTGGAGGCGACCCTTCGGGTCGGCAGCCTGCTGCGCCGGGTGCTGACGGTGCCGCCGCGACCGCGGGCCGTCGCCGGTCCGGACGGACGAGTCCTGTTGCGGCCCTGGGATCTCGACCCCAAGGAATACATCGCACACGGTTTCGACCAGCTCCGCCAGGCCGCGCCCGGGCAACCGTTGGTGGCGGCGACCATCCTGCGGGTGCTGCGGATGCTGATCGCCCATGTGAAGGAGGCGGGCCGCCCCGAACACCTGTCTGCCCTGCGCGAACAGACCGGTCTGTTGCTGGAATCGCTGGAGAAGACGCCGGGGCTGCATCCGCGCGACCTGGCCCGGTTGAAGTCGATCGCAGCCGACACCACCGACCCGGCCGACCACAGCCGTCGGCGGGCGACCCCATAACGCCGGCCGCCGTCTGCTTCGACGTCACCGGCGCGACACCTGAACCGGCCACACTGGTGCGGTGACCGGACAGTTGATCGTCTCCCTCTCGGGGATCAGGGCGCGCACCCGCGACGATGCCGAGGAGTTCTGCGCGCAACTCGACGCCCGCGATGTCCCGGTATCCCTGTTGGTGGCGCCTCGACTCGGCGCGGACTACCGACTCGACCGGGATCCGGGCACCGTGGACTGGCTGGCGGCGCGGCGTGCCGCCGGAGCGGCGATCGTGCTGCACGGCTTCGACGAGGCGGCGACGAAGAAGCGGCGCGGTGAATTCGCCGCACTGCCCGCCCACGAGGCGAACCTGCGTCTGCTCGGCGCCGACCGTGTCATGGAGCACCTGGGCCTGCGCACCCGGCTGTTCGCCGCACCGGGCTGGAACGTCTCGCCGGGCACGGTCCGGGCGCTGCCGCGCAACGGATTTCGGCTACTGGCCGGGCTGCACGGCGTCACCGACCTGGTATCGGGGCAGACCGTGCGCGCCCGGGTGATCGGTGTCGGATCAGGCTTTCTCACCGCCCCCTGGTGGTGCCGGATGGTGGTGGCGACCAGTGACCGGATCGCGCATCGCGGCGGCGTGGTGCGGCTGTCGGTCGGTACCGGCCAACTGGCCAAACCGGGGGTGGCCGCGGCCATGCTGAACGCGGTGGACACCGCACTGGGCTACGGCTGCCTGCCGGAGCTCTACCGCTGGCCGGTGCCGCGGATCGATGCGACCCGGGAACCGGCCCCGGGGTTGAGCGCCTGAGTCAGAACCGGACCGCGCTCTCGGCGGGCAGCACCTGAAAGTCGGCGCGGCCCATCTCGGCCAGCCGGCTGTGGTAGATCCCGCGGGCCTCGGTGGCGATGATGCCCTGGTGGATCGGCACCGCAGCACGCGGCGCCACCGCCCGCAGGTAGTCGACCGCCTCGGAGATCTTCATCCACGGTGCCGCCGCCGGGGTGGCCAGCACGTCCACCGGTTCGCCGGGCACGAACAGCGCGTCGCCGGGATGCATCAACCGGGCCGGATGCGCGTCATCGCCGACCAGGTAGGAGATGTTGTCGATCATCGGCAGCTCCGGGTGGATCACCGCGTGCTGCCCGCCCACCCCGCGCACCCGCAGCGCACCGACGTCGAAGGCGTCCCCGACGTGCACCGCACGCCAGGGCGGGCCCAGCTGGGCGGCGGTCTGCGGGTCGGCGTAGAGCGCGGCCCCCGGATTGGCGTCGATCAGCGCCGGTAGCCGCGTGGTGTCGGCGTGATCGGGGTGCTGGTGGGTGACCAGGATGGCCGACAGTCCGGTGATGCCCTCGAACCCGTGCGAGAAGGTGCCGGGGTCGAACAACACCGTGGTATCGCCGAAGTCGGCGAGCAGGCAGGAATGGCCGAAGTGGGTCAGTTGCATACCTAGAGATTGTGCGCCCCCAACCGGCCGGCCGGGCATCGGTATTGTTGAGCCGACCGATTCCCCGTCGACAGTAGGGAGCGCGCGTGGCCCGGGTGGTTGTGCACGTGATGCCCAAAGCCGAGATCCTCGACCCGCAGGGTCAGGCGATCGTCGGAGCGCTTTCCCGGCTTGGGCACACCGGAGTGTCGGATGTGCGGCAGGGCAAGCGTTTCGAGCTCGAGGTCGACGACTCCGTCGACGACGCCGCGCTCGCCGAGATCGCCGAGTCGCTGCTGGCCAACACCGTGATCGAAGACTTCACCGTCAGCCGGGAGACCTCGTGAGCGCCCGGATCGGCGTCATCACCTTCCCCGGCACCCTCGACGACGTCGACGCCGCCCGTGCGGTCCGCTTCGTCGGCGCCGAACCGGTCAGCCTCTGGCACGCCGACGCCGACCTCAAGGGCGTCGACGCCGTGGTGGTTCCGGGCGGGTTCTCCTACGGCGACTATCTGCGCTGCGGCGCGATCGCCCGGTTCGCCCCGGTGATGGGTGAGGTGATCAGGGCGGCCGGCGCGGGCATGCCGGTGCTGGGCATCTGCAACGGGTTCCAGGTGCTGTGCGAGGCGGGCCTGCTGCCCGGCGCGCTGACCCGCAACGCCGGCCTGCACTTCGTCTGCCGCGATGTCTGGCTGCGGGTGGCCTCCACGGACACGGCCTGGACGTCGCGGTTCGACGCCGACGCCGACCTGCTGGTGCCGTTGAAGTCCGGTGAGGGCCGCTACGTGGCCTCCGAGACCGTGCTCGACGAACTCGAGGGCGAGGGCCGGGTGGTGTTCCGCTACGTGGACAACATCAACGGTTCACTGCGCGACATCGCCGGGGTGAGTTCGGCCAACGGCCGGGTGGTCGGGCTGATGCCGCACCCCGAACACGCCATCGAGGCCCTGACCGGGCCCAGCGATGACGGGCTGGGGTTGTTCTACTCGGCGCTGGACGCGGTGCTCGCCGCCGGCGCGACGAGCTAACAGCTCAGCGCGACGGCCGCCTCGGCGGTGTAGCACAGGAAGGTCAGCGTCTCCTCCAGGTAGAGCTGCACGCTGTCGGCGTCATGCGCGGAGTAGCCGATCGCCACATCGGTACCCAGCCGCAGATCGAAATCTCCACCGCGGGTGGCCAGCACAAAAGCCCCGTCGATCGCCGGCGCCCAGATGATGTCGCCGTCGACCAACCGGTTCAGGTGCTCGCGGATCGGGTAGCCGTGATCCGACGTCTCACTGACCTTGGTGTAGGTCTCCGCCGACAGCAGCACCGAGTAGGGGCCGTCGACCCCGGCCAGCCGCAGCGCGGACAGCGCCTGGGCGATGACGTCGGGGATGTCGCGGGGGTCGTCCGGCAGGGTCAGGGCGGCATTGCTGCTCGCACTGCGGATGCCCTGCACCGACGCCGCGGGGTAGCCCTCGAAGATCAGCCGGTCCTCGGCGAACGCCAGCTTCTTGGCGGCCTCTTTCACCGGGTCCCAGTCGGCGTCCTGCGCGCCGCGTTCCACGTCGTCGATCTCCGAACGCGACAGGGTGAACGGCACCCGCAGCCGGACCAGGGGCTTGGCGTCGCGCAGGTGTGCCTCGACGCCGGCGGCGGGAGCACTCACACCGGTCAGCCGTCCGGTGCCCACCGCCGCGGCGGTCGGTCCGGCCGGATCGCTCACATCGACGACCCGCCGGCCGGCGATGTGGCGCTTGAAGGTGCGGGCGGCCTCCTGCTCGATGTCGGCCCAGGCCGCCTCGGTCACCGGGGCCAGATCGCGGTACAGGTTGTTCATTGCGGGATTCCTTTCAAGCTGCCGATGTTCAGTGAGCGGCCGCCGGTGGGCTCGACGGGCTCAACAGGGGGAGGGGACGCGCCGCCCGGGAGTGGCGGCGGAGCGTCGAAGAAGTCGGCGGCCGGGGTGAAGAACATCCCGCCGGTGACCGCGGTGGAGAACTCCAGGATGCGGTCGGTGTTGCCGGGCGGGTCGCCGAGGAACATGTTGCGCAGCATCTGCTCGGTGATCGCCGGGTTACGCGAGTAGCCGATGAAATAGGTTCCGGCATCGCCTCCGCCGGCCGTCCCGAACGGCATGTTCGCCCGGACGATGTCGAGTTCGTTGCCGTCGTCGTCGGTGATCACGTTCAGCGCGATGTGCGAGTTCGCCGGCTTGGTGGCGTCATCGAACTCGATGTCGTCGGCCTTGGTGCGCCCGATCACCCGCTCCTGCTCACCGACCGGCAGTGACTCCCAACCGCTCAGGTCGTGGATGTACTTCTGGATGTGCACGTAGCTACCGCCGGCGAACGCGGGATCCTCGTCGCCGATCGCGGTGGCCCCGAGCGCCTCGCCGCCGACCGGGTTCTCGGTGCCGTCGACGAAGCCGAGCAGGTCGCGGTTGTCGAAGAACCGGAAGCCGTGCACCTCGTCGACCACGGTGACCGCGTCGCCGAGCACCCGCAGAATGCGCCGGGCCAACTCGTAGCAGACGTCGAGGGTCTCGGCGCGGATGTGGAACAACAGGTCGCCGGGCGTGCTCGGTGCGTGATGCCGCGGGCCGGTCAGCTCGACGAACGAATGCAGTTGCGCGGGCCGCGGGCCGGCGAACAACCGATCCCAGGCGTCCGAGCCGATCGAGCACACCAGCGACAGCTGCTTGGTCGCATCGCGGAAGGCGAGCGCGGTCGCCAACCCGGGCAGGTCCGGCAGCGCGTCGTGGACCGCCGATTCACCGCCTTCATCGATGGTGACGACCAGGAAAATCGCGGCGCAGGTCAAGGGCGCGGTCACAGGCTGAACGGACGGCACGGTATCGACCCTAACGCCCCCGCCGGGGTCGGGATGCGAAAGACTTGACCTCATGGCGGCCACCGCAACCGGATTGTGCGAGTTCATCAACGCTTCACCGTCGCCGTTTCACGTCTGCGTCACAGTGGCGGAGCGACTGCGGGCGGCGGGCTACACGGAACTGGCCGAGAGCGATCGCTGGCCGTCGGCCGCCGGCCGGTACTTCCTGGTGCGGTCCGGATCCCTGGTGGCCTGGATTGCTCCGGAGCACAGCCCGGAGTCCGTCGGTCACGTGCCGTTCCGGATCGTCGGCGCGCACACCGACAGCCCGAATCTGCGGGTCAAGCAGCGTCCTGCACGGCAGGTCGCCGGCTGGCAGACGGTGGCACTGGCGCCCTACGGGGGAGCCTGGCTGAATTCCTGGCTGGACCGCGATCTGGGGCTCAGTGGTCGGCTGTCGCTGCGCGACGGCACGCATCACCTGATCCGCATCGACGAGCCGATCCTGCGGGTGCCGCAGTTGGCCATCCATCTCGCCGAGGACCGCGCCGCGGTCAAGGTGGATCCGCAGCGCCACCTCAACGCGGTGTGGGGCGATGGCCGGTCCCCGGATTTCCTCGACTACGTCGCGCGACGGGCCGGGGTGCGATCCGCCGACGTGCTGGGCTTCGACCTGATGACCCATGACCTGGCGCCGTCGCGGGTGACCGGCGTCGGCCAGGAGTTCGTCAGCGCGCCGCGGCTGGACAATCAGGCCAGTTGTTATGCGGGGCTGGAGGCGCTGCTGGCCGCGGAACCCGGCGGTTACCTGCCGGTGCTGGTGCTGTTCGACCACGAGGAGGTCGGGTCGACGTCGGATCACGGTGCCCAGTCGGACCTCCTGCCGACCGTCTTGGAGCGCATCACGCTGGCCGCCGGCGGGGACCGGGAGGATCTGCTGCGCCGGCTGTCCGCCTCCACACTGGCGTCGGCGGACATGGCGCACGCCACCCACCCCAACTACCCGGAGCGGCACGAGCCGGGCCACCCGATCGCGATCAACGCCGGCCCGGTCCTCAAGGTGCAGCCCAACCTGCGTTACGCCACCGACGGCCGTACCGCCGCCACGTTCGCGCTGGCGTGCGATCAGGCCGGGGTGGCCTTGCAGCGCTACGAGCACCGTGCCGACCTGCCCTGCGGTTCGACCATCGGGCCGATGAGCGCGGCCCGCACCGGGATCCCCACCGTCGACGTGGGTGCTCCGCAACTGGCGATGCATTCGGCGCGCGAGTTGATGGGCGCACGCGATGTGGCCGGCTACGCTGCGGCGCTCGCGGCGTTCCTGGCGCCCTGAGCGCTCGGACCGTCCGTCCGCGCGCCACCGGTGCCCACTTCCCGGAGTTCGATTTCAGTCTGAGTCAGCCCGACGTACCAGCCCAATTAGACTCATGGCCGTGACGTCCGGGACCCCTGAACACATCGATACCGTCGAGCACGCCGCGTCGACCCCCGACCATCCGCAGCCGTTCGCTGAGCTGGGCCTCAAAGACGACGAGTATCAGCGCATCCGCGACATCCTCGGTCGGCGCCCCACCGACGCCGAACTGGCGATGTACTCGGTGATGTGGAGCGAGCACTGCTCCTACAAGTCCTCCAAGGTGCACCTGCGCTACTTCGGCGAGACCACCACCGACGAGATGCGTGCATCGATGCTGGCCGGTATCGGGGAGAACGCCGGCGTGGTCGACATCGGCGACGGCTGGGCGGTCACCTTCAAGGTGGAGTCGCACAACCATCCCTCCTACGTCGAGCCCTACCAGGGTGCGGCCACCGGAGTGGGCGGCATCGTGCGCGACATCATGGCGATGGGTGCCCGACCGGTCGCGGTGATGGACCAGTTGCGCTTCGGCGCCGCCGACGCTCCCGACACCCGCCGGGTGCTCGACGGAGTGGTGCGAGGCATCGGCGGCTACGGCAACTCCCTCGGGCTGCCCAACATCGGCGGCGAGACGGTCTTCGACCCCTGCTACGCCGGCAACCCGTTGGTGAACGCGCTGTGTGTCGGGGTGCTGAAGAAGGAAGACCTGCACCTGGCGTTCGCCTCCGGTGCCGGCAACAAGATCATCCTGTTCGGGGCGCGCACCGGCCTGGACGGCATCGGCGGGGTGTCGGTGCTGGCCAGCGACACCTTCGGCGGAGACGAATCCGGTGCGGGCCGCAAGAAGCTCCCGTCGGTGCAGGTCGGTGACCCCTTCACCGAGAAGGTGCTCATCGAGTGCTGCCTCGAGCTCTACGCCGCCAAGCTGGTGGTCGGTATCCAGGACCTCGGCGGTGCCGGATTGTCCTGCGCCACCTCCGAGTTGGCGTCCGCCGGTGACGGCGGTATGGCGATCCGGCTGGAGCAGGTGCCGCTGCGCGCGGCGAACATGAACCCCGCCGAGGTGCTCTCCAGCGAGTCCCAGGAACGCATGTGCGCCGTGGTGGCCCCGGAGAACGTGGACGCCTTCATGGCGGTCTGCGCCAAGTGGGACGTGCTGGCCACCGTCATCGGTGAGGTCACCGACGGCGACCGGCTGCAGATCACCTGGTACGGGCAGACCGTCGTCGACGTGCCGCCGCGCACGGTGGCACACGAGGGCCCGATCTACCAGCGCCCGGTGGCACGCCCCGACACCCAGGACGCACTCAACGCCGACCGCTCCACCAAGTTGCCGCGGCCGGTCACCGGCGACGAACTGCGTGCGACGCTGCTGGCGCTGCTGTCCAGCCCGCACCTGTGCAGCCGGGCTTTCATCACCGAGCAGTACGACCGCTACGTGCGCGGCAACACGGTGCTGGCCGAACACGCCGACGGCGGCATGCTGCGTATCGACGAGGCCTCCGGTCGGGGCATCGCCGTCTCCACCGACGCCTCGGGCCGCTACACCAAGCTCGACCCCTACACCGGAGCGCAACTGGCGCTGGCCGAGGCGTACCGCAACGTCGCGGTCACCGGTGCCACCCCGGTCGCCGTCACCAACTGCCTGAACTTCGGGTCCCCGGAAGACCCCGGGGTGATGTGGCAGTTCGCCGAGGCGGTGCGCGGCCTGGCCGACGGCTGTGCGGAACTGGGCATCCCGGTCACCGGCGGCAACGTGAGCTTCTACAACCAGACCGGTGCCACCCCGATCCACCCCACCCCGGTGGTCGGGGTGCTCGGCGTCATCGACGACGTCGCCCGGCGCATCCCCACCGCGTTCGGCGACGAACCGGGCGAGACGCTGATGCTGCTCGGCGACACCCGCGACGAGTTCGACGGCTCCATCTGGGCGCAGGTGACCGGCGACCATCTGGGCGGGCTGCCGCCCGCGGTCGACCTGCCGCGTGAGCAGTTGCTCGCCGAGGTGCTGAGCGCGGCATCGCGCGACGGACTGGTCTCGGCGGCCCACGACCTGAGCGAGGGCGGCCTGATCCAGGCCGTGGTCGAATCGTCGATCGCCGGTGAAACCGGTTGCCGCATCCTGCTGCCCGAAGACGCCGACCCGTTCGTGTTCCTGTTCTCGGAGTCGGCGGGCCGGGTACTGGTCGCGGTGCCGCGCACCGAGGAGAGCCGGTTCCGCTCGATGTGCGAGGCCCGCGGGTTGCCGGCCGTCCGCGTCGGCGTGGTGGACCAGGCCTCCCAGGAGGTCGAGGTCCAGGGACAGTTCAGCGTGTCGCTGGCGGAACTGCGCAGCACGTCCGAAGCGGTGCTGCCGGGACTGTTCGGGTAGCCCGGCGTCATGCAGGCGCCGGCCGGGCATCCGTTGCTGGTGTGGGCTTGGCGCCTGCTGCGGCTCGAGTTCGTCGGGCTGGCCTTCGGGGCGCTGTTCTTCTGCCTGTCGCTGACGCCGTCGCTGCTGCCGCGGGACTGGCTGTTCCAGGGGGTGATCGGCGGCATCAACGCCGCGGTCGGCTACGCCCTGGGGGTCCTGATCGGTGCGGCGGTGCATCGGTTCGTGCTGCGCGGCGCGAGTTGGTGGCCGCCGCCGCGGCGGGTGCTGCTCGCCCTCAAGGCGACGGTGGTCATCGCGGCCCCGGCCTGCTGCGTGCTGATGCTGATCCCGGCGGCCGGCTGGCAGCGGCAGGTCTCCGACCTGCTGGGCATGCAAGGACCCGGCACGTTGGGCTACCTGCGCACCCTGGGCGTCGCGATCGGGGTCTGTGGCGCGCTGATCGCGGCGGCGCGGGTGCTCATCGATGCCAGCCGACTCGTGGCGCGGCTGCTGATCCGGCGGTGGCATCTGCACAGCGAGGTCGCCCTGTTCATCGGCACGTCGATCGTCGTCGCGGTCCTGATCACCATGATCAACGGCGTGCTGATCCGCGGATTTTTCGCCGGCGCCAATGCGGTCTTCCAGCCCGAGGACCGCGGCACCGTCGCAGGGGTGAGCCGGCCGCAGCAGCCCGAGCGGTCCGGCAGCCCGGGCTCACCGGCGCGGTGGGAGACCCTCGGCAGTCAGGGCCGCAGCTTCGTGGCCGGGGGAGCGGGCGCGGCCGAACTCACCCGCATCAACGGCCGGCCCGCCCGTGAACCCATCCGGATCTACGCCGGCCTGCACAGCGCCGACGACGACCGCGCCCGGATGCAACTGTTGCTCGACGAGTTGGACCGCACCCGTGCCTTCGAGCGCCGGGTGCTGGTCGTGGTGCCCACCACCGGGACCGGGTGGATCGACCCGGCGGCCGCGGACGCCGTGGAGATGCTCTACAACGGGGACACCGCGATCGTCGGCGTGCAGTACTCCTATCTGCCGAGCTGGATCTCCTTTCTGGCCGACCAGCGCAAGTCGATGGACTCCGGCCGGTTGCTGGTGCAGACCATCGCCGACCGCTGGCGAACCCTGCCCGCGGCGCACCGGCCCAAGCTGATGCTCTACGGCGAAAGCCTGGGATCGATGGCGGGCCAGGCCGCGTTCGGATACCTGCCCGACGTCGCGGCGATGGGCTTCGAAGCGGTGCTGTGGGTGGGGCCGCCGCACGCCAGCCCGCTCTGGCATGCCCTGCTGGTGCGGCGCGACCCGGGCAGTCCGGCGGTGCTGCCGCGCTACGACGACGGCCGCACCGTCCGGTTCGCCCAGGGCACCGACCCCGCCGAGATCGCCGAGATCGCCGCGCGGGAGTGGGAGGGCACCCGGGTGCTGTTCCTGCAGCACGCCTCCGACCCGGTGGTCTGGTGGTCGCCGGATCTGCTGTTCGCCCGGCCGGACTGGCTGACCGAGGCGCCCGGTGCCGACCGCACCGCCTCCATGCGCTGGTACCCGGTGGTGACGTTCTGCCAGGTCACCGCCGACCTGTTCCAGGGCGAGCAGATGCCGGCCGGGCACGGCCACAACTACTCCGGCACCATCCTGGACGGGCTGGTGGCGGTGCTGCCGCCGCCGGACTGGACCCCGTCGGACACCGAACGGATCCGGGCGGCCCTGCAGCGGCGGTAGCCGGCGGCGCGGGGGGCCGCGAGGCGGGGTCGGCGCCGTGGCGGACCGGGCGTGGGGGATGCTTCCCCCATGCAGCGTTTCAGTCGTGACGGTCTGGTCTTCGATGTCCGCGACGCCGGGCCGCCCGACGGACCCGTGGTGATCCTGCTGCACGGCTTCCCGCAGCGCGGGGACAGCTGGAACGGCGTCATCGACCGGCTCACCGCCGCCGGTTACCGATGCCTGGCGCCCGATCAACGCGGCTATTCACCGGGTGCGCGGCCACCCCGCCGCCGCGACTATCGGCTGAGTGAACTCGTCGCCGACATCGGTGCGTTGATCGACGCCTCCGGCGCGCAACGCGTGCACCTGGTGGGACACGACTGGGGCGCGGTGGTGGCGTGGGCGGTGGCGGGCGCGATGCCGCAACGGCTGGCCTCGGTGTCCCCGGTGTCGGTGCCGCACCCCGCGGCGTTCCTCAAGTCGTTGCTGACCAGCCGTCAGGGCCTGCTGTCGTGGTACATGGGCTTCATCCAACTGCCCCGGCTGCCGGAGTGGCTGCTCGGTCGCGGCAGCGGTCGCTGGACCGCGATCGCCCTGCAGCGCAGCGGACTGCCCGCCGCCGAGGCCGAGCGGGACGCGCGGGCGGTGACCGAGCCGGGCGCGCTGACCGGGGCGCTGAACTGGTACCGCGGGCTGCCGTTGTCCAAGCCGCGGATCGCGACCCGGCGCACCACGGTTCCGGCGATGTATGTGTGGAGCGACGACGACATCGCGCTGGGCCCCAAGGCCGCGAACAACACCGGCCGCTACGTCGACGCGGACTACCGCTTCGAGGTGCTGCCGGGGGTTCCGCACTGGATCCCCGATCTGGAACCGGATCGGCTGGCCGAGCTGCTGCTGGAGTGGTTCACCGCCCACCCGCTGGACTGAGCCGTGGCCCCCGCGCGCCCGAAGCCCGATCCGGCGCAGACCCGTGCGGCCGTCCTGGCCGTCGCGGACTGGCTGCGCGACGACACCGCACCCGCCCCGGACCGTGCCGAGGTGGCCGCAGCGGTCCGGTTGACCGCCCGCACCCTGGCCGAGCTGGCTCCGGGCGCCAGCGTCGAGGTACGGGTGCCGCCGTTCGTCGCGGTGCAGTGCATCGCCGGACCGCGCCACACCCGTGGCACCCCGCCCAACGTCGTGGAGACCGACCCGCGCAGTTGGCTGCGGCTGGCCGCCGGACTGCTCGACGCCGACCGGGCGACCGCCGCCGGCACCCTGCGACTGTCCGGCACCAGGGCGGTGGAGATCGCCGATTGGCTGCCGTTGGTGAAACTTGACGCGTGTTGACCGTAGACTGATCACCGTCACTCGCGCCGTCCCCCGGGAGCAGCTGAAACGTGCCGGACCAGCAGGTAGTAGACCTTGAGAATGCACCCCGTGAAGAATGCGGTGTCTTCGGTGTATGGGCTCCAGGCGAAGAAGTAGCGAAGCTCACTTATTACGGCCTGTATGCGCTGCAACACCGTGGCCAGGAGGCCGCCGGTATCGCAGTCGGCGACGGCTCGCAGGTGCTGGTCTTCAAGGACCTCGGTCTGGTCAGCCAGGTGTTCGACGAACAGACCCTGGCATCCATGGCGGGCCACGTGGCGGTCGGGCACTGCCGGTACTCCACGACCGGCGACACCACCTGGGAGAACGCCCAACCGGTCTTCCGCAACACCGCTGCGGGCACCGGGGTGGCGCTGGGGCACAACGGCAACCTGGTGAACACCGCGGAGTTGGCCGGCCGGGCCCGTGAACTGGGCCTGATCGACACCCGCCGCCCGGGCGTGGCGACCACCGATTCCGACATTCTGGGTGCCCTGCTGGCGCACGGCTCGGCGGACAGCTCGCTGGAGCAGGCCGCCCTGGAGTTGCTGCCGACGGCACGCGGCGCGTTCTGCCTGACCTTCATGGACGAGAACACCCTGTACGCGGCCCGCGACCCCTGGGGGGTGCGGCCGCTGTCGCTGGGCCGGCTCGACCGCGGCTGGGTGGTGGCTTCGGAGACCGCGGCGCTGGACATCGTCGGCGCGTCGTTCGTCCGCGACATCGAGCCCGGCGAGCTGCTGGCGATCGACGCCGACGGAGTGCGTTCCACCCGGTTCGCCAACCCCGGACCCAAGGGCTGCGTCTTCGAGTACGTCTACCTGGCCCGGCCCGATTCCACCATCGGCGGCCGCTCGGTACACGCCACCCGGGTGGAGATCGGACGCCGGCTGGCCCGCGAGCACGCCGTCGACGCCGATCTGGTCATCGGGGTTCCCGAGTCCGGGATTCCCGCGGCGGTGGGCTACGCGCAGGAGTCCGGCATCGACTACGGGCAGGGGCTGACCAAGAACGCCTACGTCGGACGCACGTTCATCCAGCCGTCGCAGACCATTCGCCAGCTCGGGATCCGGCTCAAGCTCAACCCGCTGCGGGAGATCATCCGCGGCAAGCGGCTCATCGTCGTCGACGACTCGATCGTGCGCGGCAACACCCAGCGCGCCCTGGTGCGCATGCTGCGGGAGGCCGGCGCCGTCGAGGTGCACGTGCGCATCGCATCCCCGCCGGTGAAGTGGCCCTGCTTCTACGGCATCGACTTCGCCTCGCCGGCGGAGCTGATCGCCAATGCCGTCGAGGACGAAGCCGGGATGGTCGAAGCGGTGCGGCGCACCATCGGCGCCGACAGCCTGGGCTATGTCGGCCAGGACGACATGATCGCGGCCACCGAGCAGCCCCGGTCGCGGCTGTGCTGCGCCTGTTTCGACGGGGTGTACCCGATCGAGCTGCCCGAGGACAGTGCGCTGGGCAAGAACGTCGTCGAACAGATGCTGAGCAACACCGCCCGCAAGGCCGAGAGCGACCAGGACGCGGCGCTGAGTCAGTCCTAGCCGGATCCGGCCTTCCGATCCGCGGCACCGGCTCGCCGCGTCGGCTAAGTATCAACTACTTGACACTGAAGCGGTGTGTCGATAGCGTCGGCGCCATCTCGACTCGTGACCCGACGTGAGGACAGGAGTGGCCGTGGCGCGTTTCCCCAAGCCGGCTGAGGGCAGTTGGACCCAGCACTATCCCGAACTCGGCACCGAACCGGTCTCCTACACCGATTCGGTCAGTCCGGAGGTCTACGAAAAGGAGCGCGCGGCGATCTTCCGGCGTGCCTGGCTCAATGTCGGCCGGGTGGAACAGATTCCCCGCAAGGGCAGCTACTTCACCCGGGAACTCAAGGTCGTCAACACCTCGATCATCCTGGTGCGCAACGGATCCGACGAGGTCAAGGCCTACCACAACGTCTGCCGGCACCGCGGCAACAAGCTGGTGTGGGACGACATGCCACTGGAGGAGACCAGCGGGAACTGTCGGCAGTTCACCTGCAAATACCACGCCTGGCGCTACGACCTGGACGGCGCGTTGACCTACGTCCAGCAGGAGGAGGAGTTCTTCGACCTCGACAAGAGCCGCTACGGCCTGGTCGAGGTGCACTGCGAGGTCTGGGAAGGATTCATCTTCGTCAACTTCGCCGCCACCCCGGAGCAGTCGCTACGCGAATTCCTCGGGCCCATGGTCACCGCGCTGGAGGGATATCCGTTCGGGCAGATGACATCCCGGTGGCAGTACCGATCGTCGGTCAACTCCAACTGGAAGCTGTTCCTGGACGCGTTCCAGGAGTTCTACCACGCGCCGGTGCTGCACGGGAACCAGACGCCCACCGCGTTTCGGGTGGCGGCCGAACAGGCCGGTTTCGAGGCGCCGCACTATCAGATCGAGGGACCGCACCGACTAGTGAGCACCTCGGGGGTACGGGCCTGGGAGATGCCGTCGGAGATGCGCAAACCCATCGAGGAGATCCTGCAGAGCGGACTGTTCGGGCCCTGGGATCCACCGGACATCGGGCCGATGCCCGAGGGGCTCAACCCCGCGAAATGCGATCCGTGGGGCCTGGATTCGTTCCAGATCTTCCCCAACTTCACCATCCTGTTCTGGGGCCAGGGCTGGTATCTGACCTACCACTACTGGCCCACCGGGCACGACTCGCACGTGTTCGAGGGCACGCTGTATTTCCCGGAGCCGCGGACGCCCCGCGAGCGCGTCGCCCAGGAACTCGCGGCGGTGTCCTTCAAGGAATACGGCCTGCAGGACGCCAGCACCCTGGAGGCCACCCACACCATGCTCGGCACCGGGGCGGTGGAGAAGTTCCTGCTCAACGACCAAGAGGTGCTGATCCGGCACTTCCACAAAGAGACCGCGGCATGGATCGACGAATACGAGCGCACTCAAGCCGGGGCGGCCGCACGGTGAACGCCATGCTGCCCAAGGAATTCGCCGACCTCGAGCCGTTCAACGACTGGTGCCTGGGCTCGGAGCCGGAGCGCTACGCCAAGCGGCTGAACAGCTCCATGGCCGAGATGCAGGCCTTCTACGACGCCGTCACCGCCCGGGCCGAAGAGGCGCTGGCCTACTGCGACAAGTTCAGCCTCGACGATCTGCCCGAGGACGTGCTGAACCTGATGCACCTGCTGTACTCCATGATCACGGTGGCCTTCCCGGCCGAATCCTGGAAGCAGCCGCGGGTTCCCGATTCGGGCGCCGCGGTCATCGACTGCGTCTCGGAGCCCTACCCGTGACCGGCGTCTCGGTGTTGCGGGCGGCCCGCTGGCTCGACATCGACGCCGGAGTGGTGCGCACACCGGCGGTCGTGGTGATCGAGGACGGCCGGATAGTCTCCGTGGATCCCGAAGCGCCGGTAGCGGATTCGGCCCAGGTCATCGACCTCGGCGACGTCACGTTGCTGCCCGGCCTGATGGATATGGAACTCAACCTGCTCATCGGCGGGCCGGGCAGCCCGGAAGGACTGCCCACCCCGCTGCACGGTGTGCAGGACGATCCGGCCTACCGCACCCTGCGGGCCGCGGTCAACGCCCGGACCACACTGGAAGCCGGATTCACCACGGTGCGCAACCTCGGGCTGATGGTCAAGACCGGCGGCTATCTGCTCGACGTGGCGTTGCAGCGCGCGATCGACCAGGGCTGGCACGTCGGACCGCGGATCTATCCGGCCGGCCACGCCGTCACCCCCTACGGCGGGCACCTGGACCCGACGGTCTTCCAGCGGCTCGCGCCGGGCATCATGCCGCTGTCGGTGGCCGAGGGCATCGCCAACGGCGTGGCGGACGTGAGTGCCTGTGTGCGCTACCAGATCCGGCACGGCGCCAAGCTGATCAAGGTGTCGGCATCCGGCGGGGTGATGTCGCACAGCACCGCCCCGGGCGCACAGCAGTACTCCGACGCCGAACTGGCCGCGATCGCCGACGAGGCGCATCGGGCCGGGGTACGGGTGGCCGCGCATGCGATCGGCGACACCGCGATCCGCGCGTGCATCCGGGCGGGCATCGACTGCATCGAGCACGGATTCCTGGCCACCGACGAAACCCTGGCGATGATGGTCGAGCACGGCACCTTCCTGGTCTCGACCACCTACCTGACCGATGCATTGGCCGTCGACCGGATCGCCCCGGAGTTGCGCAGGAAAGCCGCCGAGGTGTTCCCGCGCGCCAAGGACATGCTGCCCCGGGCGATCGCCGCCGGGGTCCGCATCGCCTGCGGCACCGACGCGCCGGCGATTCCGCACGGCCAGAACTTCAAGGAACTGTGCGCGCTGGTCGAGCGCGGCATGACCCCGTTGCAGGCGCTGCGCGCGGCCACCGTGGTCAGTGCCGACCTGATCGAGGCCGGCCACGAGTTGGGCAGGCTGGCGCCGGGGTACTGCGCCGATATCATCGCCGTACCGGGCGATCCGACCCGGGACATCAGCGCCACCGGTGACGTGCGATTCGTCATGAAAGACGGTCGGGTCTACAAGCGCAGTTGACAGGGAAGTCAGGTCATGGATCCCACCCGCAACATCCTGTGGCTGCTCAAGCAGGCCTTCTACCACTCACTGACGAAGGTGAACGAGGCGATCAGCGACTATCGCGTCAGCACCGCGCAGATCGGTCTGCTGCGTCAGCTCGCCGGCGAGCCGGGGCTCTCGGGTGCCGAGTTGGCCCGTCGGTTGCTGATCACCCCGCAGGGTGTGCAACTGGCGCTCAATGCGCTCGAGCGCCGCGGCCTGGTGGAGCGCAAGCAGGATCCCCATCACGGCCGCATCCTGCGGGCCTACCTGACCGAAGAGGGTCGTGAGGTCACCGGCGCGGTGGTCACCGAGGCCATTGCCGCCCACGACCAGGTGTTCGGCGTGCTGACCGCCGACGAGCAGGAGACCCTGCGGAGCCTGCTGGCCCGCGTCGTCGAGCAGGGCACCGGGCACGCCCTGTTCGCCGATCACGTCGAGAGCTGACCGGGCTCGGATTCGGTTCGACGCCGCCCCTTGAGAACAATGACAAGTACTTGATAACATCTCGATGAAGTCGTCCGGAAGGAATGCGATGACCGCAGAGCGGGTAGCCGTCGTCACCGGTGGTGGCTCGGGCATGGGGGAGTCGACCTGTCACGAACTGGGCCGGCGCGGCTACCGCGTGGCCGTCCTCGACGTCAACGCCCAAGCCGCGCAACGGGTTGCCGCCGATCTGCAGGGGCGGGGCATCACCGCGCTGGGCGTCGAAGCCGACGTCACCGACCGCACCGCCGTCGATGCGGCCTTCGCGGCCGTCCGCGCCGAACTCGGACCGGTGGCCGCACTGGTCACCAGCGCGGGACTGTTCGACTACTGCGCCTTCCTCGACATCACCGCCGAGAACTGGGCGCGGATCGTCGAGGTCAACCTCACCGGAACCTTTCACAGCTGCCAGGCCGCGCTGCCCGACATGATCGCCGCCGGATGGGGGCGCATCGTGATGATCTCCTCGTCCAGCGCCCAGCGCGGATCACCGTTCGCCGCGCATTACGCGGCATCCAAAGGTGCGGTGATCACCCTGACCAAGTCGCTGGCGCGTGAATACGCCGCGCACGGCATCACCGTCAACAACATCCCGCCATCGGGCATCGAGACCCCGATGCAGCATCAGGGGCAGGCCGCCGGATATCTGCCGCCCAACGAACAGATCGCCGCCAACATCCCGCTGGGCCGGCTCGGCACCGGCGCGGACATCGCGGCGGCGGCCGGCTTCCTGTGCTCGGAGGAGGCCGGCTTCATCACCGGCCAAGTGCTCGGCGTCAACGGAGGAGCAGTGTTGTGACCGAACAACTTTCAGCGCGATCAGGTCGCACCCCGGAGGGCTCGTGGACCGAGCACTACCCGGAATTGGGCACCGGGCCGATCTCCTTCACCGATTCCACCTCACCGGAGTTCTACGAGATCGAACGCGAAGCGGTGTTCAGGCGTGCCTGGCTCAACATCGGCCGCATCGAAGAACTGCCCGAACGCGGCTGCTACGCCACCAAAGAACTCGAAGTGGTGCAGACCTCGATCCTGCTGATCCACACCGACTGCGGGATCGAGGCATTCGGCAACGCCTGCCCGGGCTGCGCCACCAAACTGGTCTGGCACGACTTTCCCGACCGCGAGACCGCCGGGCAGGCCGACGCCCTCACCTGCAAGCGCTGCCGGCGGGCCTACCGCGTCGATGACGCCGGTAGCGATCTGCGCGGGTTGCACTGCGACATCTGGAACGGCTTCATCTTCGTCAACCTCGACGCCGAGCCGCGCCAGAGCCTGCGGGACTTCCTCGGCCCGATGATCACCGGCCTCGACGACTACCCGTTCGCGAAACTGACCGAACGCTACGACTGGGTGGCCCACAACAACAGCAACTGGAAGATCTTCGCCGACGCGTTCCAGGAGTACTACCACGTTCCGGCGCTGCACTCCCAGCAGGTGCCCGCCGAAGTGCGGGTCCCCGGAGCCGGATTCACCTGCGGGCATTTCCAACTCGACGGCCCGCACCGCCTGGTGTCCACCGCGGGCCGACGGCGTTGGCTGCTGCCCCCGGAATACATGTACCCGATCGAGCGGGCCACCCGCAGCGGGCTGGTCGGTCCCTGGCAGACCCCCGACATCGGCGAGATCCCGGCCGGGGTCAACCCCGGTGGTATCGAGCCGTGGGGGATCAGCAACTTCCAGATATTCCCCAACACCGAGATCCTCATCTACGGCGGCTGGTACCTGCTCTACCGGTACTGGCCCACCTCGCACAACACCCACCGGTTCGAAGCCCACACCTACTTCCACCCGGCCCGCACCGTGCGCGAACGCATCGAACACGAGGTGGCGGCGGTGGTGCTCAAGGAGTTCGCGCTGCAGGACGCCGGCATGCTCGGCGGGACCCAGGCGGCACTGGAGTACGGCATCGTCGACGACTTCCCGCTCAACGACCAGGAGATCCTGGTGCGTCATCTGCACAAGGTGGTGGGCGACTGGGTGGACGACTACCGGCGCGAGTGCTCCGATGCGGGAGTTGCGCAGTGAGCGCCCCGCGGCTGCCCAGCGCGTTCGCCGAGCTGGAGCCGTTCGCGCAGACATGGTGCCTGGCAACCGAAACCGAACGGTTCAACCAGCGCATCACCAGCACCACCCCGGAGCTGCGGCGGTTCTACGACGCCTTCTTCCCGCGACTGGAGGAGGCGATCGACTACTGCGACAAGTACCCGCTGGACGACATCCCCGAGGACGCGCTGAATCTGCTGCACCTGATCTATTCACTGGTGATGGTGGCGATGGCGGTCGAGGTCATGCACCAGCCGGCACCCGTGGACGCCGCCGACGCCGTGATGATCCGCACCGGCTGGCCCGTCCCCTGACCACCCCGATCGTGAAATCCCCTGCCAGAAAGGACGCAGCAGATGAGTCTGCTCACCATCAATAAGCTGACGTCGTCGGTGGGCGCCGAAGTGCTCGGCGTCGATCCGGAGCGGTTGGCCACCGACGACGGACTGGGCGCCGCGGTGCTGCAGGCGTTGGAGGACAACGGCGTGCTGGTCTTCCGCGGCCTGGGCATCGATCCCCGAGCCCAAGTGGCGTTCTGCGGGAAGCTGGGCAGTGTCGACTACTCCGCCGACGGCCACCACGAGGTCTCCGGCATCTACCCGGTCACGCTCAACCGGGCCAAGAACTCCTCGGCGAGCTACCTGCGGGCCACCTTCGACTGGCACATCGACGGCTGCACCCCCTCCGGTGAGGAGTATCCGCAGAAGGCCACCGTGCTCTCGGCGGTCCAGGTCGCCGACCGCGGCGGCGAGACCGAGTTCGCCAGCTCGTATGCCGCCTACGATCTGCTCACCGACGACGAGCAGCAGCGGTACGGGGCGCTGCGGGTCGTGCATTCACTGGAGGCCTCCCAACGCCGCGTCACCCCAGATCCGGCTCCGGAGGAACTGGCCCGCTGGCGGGCCCGCCCCACCCACGAGCACCCGCTGGTCTGGACGCACCGCGACGGCCGTAAGTCGCTGGTATTGGGTGCCTCCGCCGATTACGTCGTCGGGATGGACCTCGACGAGGGCCGGGCACTGCTGGACGAACTGTTGCGGCGCGCCACCGTCGCCGACCGTGTCTACCGGCACGACTGGGCGGTCGGCGACACCGTCATCTGGGACAACCGCGGCGTGTTGCATCGAGCGGCCCCCTACGACCCCGACTCGCCCCGGGAGATGCTGCGGACCACCGTGCTCGGTGACGAGCCCATCCGGTGACACCACGTCTGCAACCACTGCCCGCACCGGAGTGGGATGCCACGGTGCGTGCCGCCCTGGGATCGCTGCTGCCGCCGGAGCGCGCCAACCCGCGCGACGCCGGGAACGTGCTGGCGACCATGGTCCGGCACCCCGCACTGACCGGTGCCTACCTGCCGTTCAACGCCTACCTGCTCAACGGTTCCACGCTGTCGCCGCGAATCCGGGAGATCGCGCTTTTGCGCGCGGTGCTGCGGGCGGACTGCGAGTACCTGTGGGCACATCACCTTCCGATCGCGCGCCGGGCCGGCCTCACCGATAGCGAGATCGACGCGATCCGCGGCGGCACCCCGGCCACCGCGGCCGACGCCGCGGTGGCGCGTGCCGCCGACGAACTGGTCGACACCCGCACCGTCTCGGCGGCGGTTTGGCAAGATCTGGGCTGTCACTTCACCGATGACCAACGCATGGACCTGGTGTTCACCATCGGCGGCTACTGCCTATTGGCCATGGCGGTCAACGCCTTTGGGGTTGAGGAGGAGAACACGTGACCGACGTGTCAACGGAGACCGACCTGTTCGTCGCCACCGCGCGGGCATTCCTGGACAAGACCGCGTCGCTGCGCGATCACCGCGACCTGCACGCCCGGGGCGAGTCCTACGACCCGGCCTGGTGGCGGCAGGCCGCCGACCTGGGTTGGGCCGGGCTGCTGGTGCCCGAGGAACTCGGCGGCGGCAGTGTCTCCGGTTGCGGCCTGCGCGACCTGGCCGCGATCGCGACCGAGATCGGGCGCACCGTGGCGCCCGGGCCGCTGTATCCGGTCAGCACGGTGCTGGCCGGTCTCGTCGACGCCGACAACGCCGACACCCATGCGCCGACCATCGCCGCGCTGATCGCGGGGGAGACGGTGGCGACCTGGGCGCCGGACGAACCCGGCCGGGGTTTCCGGCCGCAGCGGCCGGGTATGACCGCCACCCGAACCGCCGGCGGCTACCGGCTCAACGGCACCAAGGACCGGGTGGAGGCCGCCGACCGGGCGGAGCTGGTGCTGGTCGGTGCGGTCACCGACGACGGCACGCTGCGCCAGTTCCTGGTCCGCACCGACACCCCCGGCGTGACGGTGACCCCGCAGGCCGGCATCGACCTGCTGAAGCGCTACGCACGCATCGAGTTCACCGACGCCGAGATCCCGGAATCGGCGACCGTCGGCGGCGCCGCACAGACCGCGGCGCTCATCGACCGCCAGACCCAGGTCGGCATCGCACTGGTCTGCGCCGAAACCGCCGGAATCCTCGACGCCGTGACGACCATGACCCTGGACTGGGCCCGTGACCGGTACAGCTTCGGCCGGCCGCTGGCGTCGTATCAGGCCATCAAACACCGGCTGGCGGACATGACGACGTGGCTGCACGCCTGCCGCGCGATCACCGCCGGCGCGGTGGACAAGGTGGCCGCACGCGACGCCGACGCCGCGATGTGGACCGGCGCCGCCAAGTCCTATCTGGGCGAACACGCCGGCCGGCTGATCCAGGAGTGCGTGCAGTTGCACGGCGGCATCGGTGTCACCTGGGAACACGACCTGCACCTGTATCTGCGCCGCGCCACGCTGTACCGGAATCTGCTCGGCACCCCCGCCGATCATCACCAGGCCATCTTCGAGGCCGCGACCGACACGGAGCCCGCCGCATGACCGAGCCCACCGTCGAGGCCTTCGCCGCGTCCGCACGCGAGTGGCTGGCCGCGCACATGCCCCGCCTGGATCCGCAGCATCCCCCGCGCAACGGGCGCGACGACGACGGCGCCTGGCAGCGGGCCCGGGAACTGCAGCGGCTGCTGTACGACGGCGGCTTCGCCGGCATCTGCTTCCCCCGCGAGTACGGCGGCCTGGGCCTGGACATCGGCTACCAGAAGGCCTTCGACGCCGAGTCCGTCGGCTACGAGATGCCGCTGATCCTCAACGTCCCGACGTTCACGATCTGCTGCGCGACGCTGCTGGACACCGGCACCGAGGAGCAGAAGCGCCGGCACATCCATGCCGCACTGCGCGGTGACGAGGTGCTGGTACAGCTGCTCTCGGAGCCCAGCGGCGGATCCGACCTGGCCGGGCTGATCACCCGGGCCGACCGCGACGGCGACGACTGGGTGGTCCGCGGCGCCAAGACCTGGAGCACCAGCGCCTTCGCCGCCGACTACGGGCTGCTGCTGGCCCGCACCGACCCGACGGTGCCCAAGCACGACGGGCTGACGATGTTCCTGGTGCCGATCGACTCGCCGGGCGTCACCCTGCGCCGCATCGAACAGGTCGACGGCTCCAACGAGTTCTGCGAAGAGTTCTTCGACGGCCTGCGGCTCGGTCCCGACACCGTCGTCGGCGAGGTGAACAAGGGCTGGGACGTCGCCTCCCGACTGCTCTATCACGAGCGCCGTGCGGTGGGGCAGGGCTCGGAGTTCGCCAGCGGCCGCGGGCCCGAGCGCACCGAGATGGCCGCCGGTGACTTCCTCACGCTGGCCCGCGACGCCGGCACCGCCGAGGACCCGCTGACCCGCGACGCGATCGGCCGGGTCCTGGCCCGGAGGATGGTGCGCGACAAACTCGTCGACCATGTCGGGCGCGGCATGCGCAGCGGCGAACTGCCACCTACCGCGGGCTCGATCATCCGGCTGTTCCATTCCGACGTGACCTACCTGGAAGTGGACACCGCAGTGCAGGTCGCGGGCCCGCTCGGCGTGGTGGACGACGAGGCGAACCTGCTGCGGGTGGGCCGCCGGTACCTGTCACGGCAGACCGTGGGGCTCGGCGGCGGCAGCGACGAGATGGCCCGCAACGTGATCGCCGAACGCGTGCTGGGCCTGCCGCGGGAATACGCCGCAGACCGCGGTGTGCCGTTCAACCAGGTCCGGCACAACCGGATCTGAGGCCGCAACCACCGAGCGCGATACCGCGCGCGGTCGACGACCGGTAGCCTTTAGCGCGATGAGCTCAGCAGAATCAAGTCCCCAGGGTGTCACCTACGCATCGGCCGGGGTGGACATCGAGGCCGGCGACCGCGCCGTCGAGTTGTTCAAACCGTTGGCAGCCAAGGCTACCCGGCCGGAGGTGCGCGGCGGCCTCGGCGGCTTCGCCGGCCTGTTCGCCCTGCGCAACGACTACCGGGAGCCGCTGTTGGCGTCCTCCACCGACGGTGTCGGCACCAAGCTGGCGATAGCCCAGGCGCTGGACAAGCACGACACCGTCGGTATCGACCTGGTGGCGATGGTCGTCGACGACCTGGTGGTATGCGGTGCCGAGCCGCTGTTCCTGCAGGACTACATCGCCGTCGGCCGCACCGTGCCCGAACGGGTCGCCGCGATCGTCTCCGGCATCGCGGAGGGCTGCGTGCAGGCCGGCTGCGCGTTGCTGGGCGGAGAGACCGCCGAGCACCCCGGCCTGATGGCACCCGACCACTACGACATCTCCGCGACCGGTGTGGGCGTGGTGGAGGCCGACAACGTGCTGGGCCCCGATCGGGTCCGCCCCGGCGACGTGCTGATCGCGATGGGAGCCTCGGGCCTGCACTCCAACGGTTACTCGCTGGCCCGCGCGGTGCTGCTGGACATCGACCGGATGAATCTGGCCGGCCATGTCGAGGAGTTCGGTCGCACCCTGGGCGAGGAACTGCTCGAGCCCACCCGCATCTACGCCAAGGACTGCCTGGCGCTGGCCGCCGAGACCCAGGTGCGGACCTTCTGCCATGTGACCGGTGGTGGTTTGGCCGGCAACCTGGCGCGCGTCATCCCGGACGGGCTGATCGCCGAGGTGGACCGCGGCACCTGGACGCCGGCGCCGGTGTTCGCGATGATCGCGCAGCGCGGCCGGGTGAGCCGCGAAGAGATGGAGAAGACCTTCAACCTGGGGGTGGGGATGGTCGCCGTCGTCGCGCCGGAGGACACCGATCGCGCGCTGGCGATTCTGACCGCGCGGCACGTGGACTGCTGGCCGCTCGGTACGGTCACCAAGCCGGGTAAGGACGCCGAGTCGGGGGAGGGCGCCAGGCTGGTCGGGTTGCACCCGCGGTTCTAGGCCGTCGAGGACCGAGGTCTTCGAGGGGCCAGAGCCGCGGAATCCGCCTGGGGCCGACGTGTCCGGTCAGGTCAGGACCGGTCCGACGGCACGCCGCTCGTGGATCAGCGACGCCAGTCGTCGTCGCCGTTCCACGAGTCGTCACCGTCGGAGTCTTTGACGTCAGACCCGGCCAGCTCCCGTTGAAGCTGGGTGAAGTCGGTGGTCGGTGAGCTGTACTTGAGCTCCCGTGCAACCTTGGTCTGTTTTGCCTTAGCCCGGCCGCGGCCCATGGGGGGACCCCCTCGCGCAATAACGGAGCGGCCCAACGTGCAGGCGGCTCCGATCTGAATGTGTGTATTGTCCTGCGGACAGCTTACCGTGTCGCGCGGCGAACTGCCGACCGGCCTACACCGGTGTGATCACTATCAAAGGCGGCCGCGTAGCCGGTCCACGGCGAGACGCCCGGCCCCGGGCGCATCCGGTGCCGGCATCGAGTCCGGGTCGATCACCGCACTCACCTCGGAGTCGGCGCCGGTCAGCAGCGGCGTGTCGGCGGGTAGTCCCCGTTTGAGCAGCGCCAGTGCGATGGGGCCGAGCTCGAAATGATCCACCACGGTGCCCAGCCGGCCCACCGCGCGCCCACCCGACGTCACCGGATCCCCGGTCGCGGGCCGGTCCACCGATCCGTCCAGTTGCAGCAGCACCAGCATCCGCGGCGGCTTGCCCAGGTTGTGCACCCGCGCGACGGTCTCCTGGCCGCTGTAACACCCCTTGTCCAGATGCACCGCGCCGACGGCGGGCCCGCCGATCCAGTTCAGTTCGTGCGGAATGCTGCGATCGTCGGTGTCCACGCCCAGCCGTGGCCGGTGCGCCGCCACCCGGGTGGCCTCGTAGGCCCACACGCCGGCGGGGCGCACCCCGGCGGCGGTCAGCCGGTGCAGCCACTCGGCCTTGTCGGCGCGCGGCACCAGCACGTCGACCGCATCGAGCCCGGGATCCGGGCGCACGAAGCCCGCGCTGTTCGGGAGGGGCAGCGCACGGGTGGCGAGCGGCTCGGTCAACCCGAGCGCGGCGAGGACGGCCGGCGCGTCGCGGTCGGGCCCCAACAGAGTCAGCACCGCGAGGTCGGCCGGCTCGACGGTGACGTCGGCCCAGAACACCATCCTGCGGAGGTGTTCGATCAGCGGCGTGCCCCGCCCGGGTTCGGTGTCCAGCCAGGTCTGCCCGGACAGCTCGGTCTGTACCCAGTGATTCTGGATGTGCCCCTTGGCGTCCAGCGTCAGATTCTCGGTCCCGGCGCCGTCGGGCAGATCCGCGACGTGCTGGGTGCACAGGCTGTGCAGCCACGTCTGGCGTTCCGGACCGCCGAGGGCGAGCACCGCCCGGTGGGATCGGTCCACGACGACGGCGGACGTTGCGGCACAGCGTTGCTCGCCGAACGGATCGCCGTAGTGCCAGACGGCTCCGGCGTCGGGGCCGGGATCGGGCGCGGGGACGGCGGACATTCCCCAACTCTACGGAGCCGCTACGCTCACGGTCCATGACAGCCGAGCCCGAATTGGCAGACTCCGCCGTGACGATCGTCACCGTGGGAGGCGGACCGGTCGCGGCGGACTCGGCACTGCTGTACGCCGACGACCTGGCGGCGCTGCGCGGCGACGGCGTATTCGAGACCCTGCTGGTGCGCGACGGCGGCGTCTGCCTGTTGGAGGAACATCTGCAGCGGCTGAGCCGCTCCGCCGACCTGATGGACCTGCCCGCCCCGGACCTGGGCGAGTGGCGCGACGCCGTGGACGTCGCGGTGCGGCGCTGGGCCGGTACAGGGGAGGGCGCGCTGCGACTGATCTACAGCCGGGGCCGGGAGGGCGGTTCGGCTCCCACCGCATACGTGATGCTGAGCCCGCTGCCGGAGCGTATCGCCGCGGCCCGCCACGAGGGCGTGTCGGCGGTGACCCTCGACCGGGGGTTGTCGACGCAGGCACTGGCGATGCCGTGGCTGCTGGCGGGCGCCAAGACGCTGTCCTACGCGGTGAACATGGCGGCGTTGCGGCACGCCGCCAAGCAGGGCGCCGACGACGTCATCTTCATCAGCTCGGACGGTTACGTGCTGGAGGGGCCGCGTTCCACCGTGGTGCTGGCCGAACCCGGGCGGCTGGTCACCCCGCCGCTGTCTCACCCGATCCTGCGCGGCACCACCGCCGAGGCGCTGTTCGAGGTGGCCCGGCCGGCCGGCTACACCTGCGAATACGTCCCGCTGCGGACGGCGGATCTGGTTGCCGCGCACGATATCTGGCTGGTCTCCAGCATCACCCTGGCGGCCCGGGTGCACACCCTGGACGGCCGGACGCTGCAGTCGCGGGTCCCCGAGCGGGAATTCGCGGGATTGGTCGAGGCCGCGATCGGGCGCTGACACCGGGAAAGCGCGAGAAGGGTGCGCCCTCAGCGCAGAGTCAACCCCGGGGGTCAGCCGATGAAGCGGGACAGCCGGGCCGACAGGTGCGGCACCAGTTCGCCGTCGGCGTTCACCCGCTCCTCGACGTAGGCCAGGTCGCCGCCCTCGACGACCCCGTAAAGACGCTTGGCCCCGCCGACCAGCACCCCCGACCTGCTGCGGGCCAAAGCATCGGTGACCAGCTCCCAGGAGGCCGGGCCGTGCGGGCGCCCGTAGAACAACTCCACATACCCGGCGGAGTGCGCCAGCAACAGTTCGATGGCCTGGGATTCCTCGGGGTCCGCCGGATCGTCGACGAACCGCCAGTAGCCGGTCTCGCGCAGGGCCGGCTGGACGGATTCGTCATCGGAGATCCGCCAGGACCGCGCTTCCCAGTTGAGGTAGTCGCCGCCGTCGTGCGAGACCACGATCTGCTGGCCGAACCGGTAGTCGCCGTCGGTACCGTGGCCCACACCTTCACCACGCCACACCCCGACCAACGGCAGCAGGGCCAGCAGGGCGCCGTGCAGATCCGCACCCTCGCGCAGGTTGGCGGTGTCCGGGGGCAACGGCAGGTCCGCGGACTGGGGGAAGACGGGAATGTTGCGGGCGGAGGTCTCCGCGGCGCGCTCCGCGGCGGCAGCTACCGCGCGGTCGCCGGAACCCCGCTCGACCGAGCGCTCATCGCCGCCCGGCGCATCGGCGTCGGAGCCGCTCACATCTCGTCGGTGATCAGCCGATACAGCGTGTACAGCGCAAACCAGGTGATCAGGCCAGTAGCCGCCACCAGCATCAACTCGAAGAACAGAACCACGGGGAAGATTCTAGCGGCGTTCGCAGGGCCGGCTGATCCGGGTGCCCGGCGATACGACGCCGCCGTCGGGTAGGTGCTGCGTGCTCAGGCGACTTTGATGTCGACTTCGTGCAGGCCCGCACCCGACGGCGTCACCACGGCGTCGCCGTTGCCGGCCGAGGACAGTGCCCGCACCCGCCACGCCCCGGGCGCCGCGAAGAACCGGAAGTCGCCGGTGGCCGAGGCGACGACTTCGGCGGTGAACTCGTCCGAGGAGTCCAGCAGCCGGACGAAGGCCCCGCCGACCGTCTGCCCGTCGCTGTCGACCACGCGACCGGTGATCACCGTTTCCTTCTCCAGGTCGACATTGGCCGGCAAGACCAGTCCTTGTTTCGGTCCAGAGCACATATCAGCTTCCCAATTCGATAGGGGCGCCCACCAGGGAGCCGTATTCCATCCAACTACCGTCGTAGTTCTTGACATTGCGATGCCCGAGCAGTTCACGCAGCACGAACCAGGTGTGCGACGAGCGCTCACCGATCCGGCAGTAGGCGATGGTCTCCCGCTGACCATCCAGTCCGGCGTCGGCGTACAGCTTGGCCAGCTCCTCATCGGATTTGAAGGTGCCGTCTTCGTTGGCGGCCCGGCTCCACGGCACGTTGATCGCACCGGGTACGTGCCCACGCTGCTGGCTCTGCTCCTGCGGCAGGTGCGCCGGTGCCAGGAGTCTGCCGGAGAACTCCTCGGGGGAGCGCACGTCGACGAGGTTGGTGACGTTGATCGCGGCGACCACCTCGTCGCGCCGGGCCCGCAGGGACTCGTCCATCGGCTTGGCGGTGTAGGACGTGGCGGCACGCTCGACCGGTTCGGCCGACAGCGGGCGCCCGTCGAGCTCCCACTTCTTGCGGCCGCCGTCGAGCAGCTTCACCGACTCGTGCCCGTACAGCTTGAAATACCAGTAGGCGAACGCGGCGAACCAGTTGTTGTTGCCGCCGTAGAGGATCACGGTGTCGTCGTTGGCGATGCCGCGTTCGGAGAGCAGTGCGGAGAAGGTCTCGGCATCGATCACGTCACGTCGCACCGGGTCCTGCAGGTCTTTGCGCCAGTCCAACCGGATGGCACCCGGGATGTGACTGGTGTTGTAGATGCTGGTGTCCTCGTCGACCTCGACGAAGACGGTGTGCGGCGCGTCGAGATGGCTCTCGGCCCAGTCGGTGGAGACCAGGACGTCAGAGCGTGCCATGGCGGGGATCCTTTCCGTTCTTCCGGGCGGTCAGTTCGACGGTGCCGATACCGGGTGCAGGCGCAGCGCAAGCGGGTACAGCAGGCAGCCCAGGCAGATACCGAAGGCGGCATTGAGGAACGCCGCCACCAGCGCCGCCGCGGTCGCGATCGATCCGAGCGGTTCGGCGCCGAGGAGACCGGCCAGCCCGATCACCGCGAACAGCAGGCCGACGAGTTGGGCGAAGCGCAGGGGCGCAACCGGTTCCCGCTCGGTGACCGGTCCCAGTCGCGGTGCCACCAGGCGGGCGAACACCACCCCGTACGGGTGGCGGCGCGGACCCAGCGCCGCGCCGACGGCGAACACCACCGCCTGAGCCGCCAACAGTGCGGCGGCGCCGTGCGGGCTGACGCCGGCGATCAGCAGGACGGCCACCAGGACCACGGTGGTGACCCAGGCGACGAAACGGGGGCCGCGGACGTCCACCTGTGTGGTGTCGGTCTTTTGCATGGAATGCTCCCTGGTGCTGTCGTGGCGAATGGCTGGTGGAGACATGCCACGGATTACCGGGCGCTCCGAAGCGACGCGAAAACGTCGCGCTTCAGCGACAACGACAACAGCAGAAGCCCGCGGTGCGGCACAGGTCGACTGTGCGGCGCTTGGTGAGCACGAGCTCGAGGCGGGCGAACACGAGGTACAGAGTACCCAATGACCAGGTCGTCAGGCCAACAGAGGTTCCAGCGCGGATCGCAGGTCCGCGGCGGTCGGGACGCCGGGAGCCCGGTACCGCTGCCGGCCGTCGCCGTCGAAGATCACCGTGGTCGGCAGCGACAGCACCGAGAATCTGCGGGCGGCGTCGGGATCGGCGTCGATGTCGATCTCCCGGTGCGCGACGCCGAGGTCGTCGCAGACCTGCTCGACCACCCGGCGCAGCGCCGCGCACGGTCCGCACCACGGCGCGGAGAAATGCACCAGGGCGGGCCGCCCGGCGTCCAGTCCGAGGGAAGCGGCGTCCCCGGTCGGATCGCCGGCGGGGCCGGGGTCGGCGACGCTGCGCAGGGCCCCGGACCGCCGGTTGAGCAACCATCCGAGTGCCGCGGCGATCGCCAGGGCGGCGACGGCCGCGACGACGCCCGTCATCGCCGGAAACCGGGCAGCGTGACCGTCATGTCCTCGGCGATGCCCTCGATGATCACGTCGGAGCCGCGGGCGCCCTGGGCGGTCGGGGTCAACCCGAACGGCAACCGTTGTTGCGGCAGGCTGCCGCGGAAGGCGTTGAGCACCAACGCCCGCTGCTCGTCGGGAACCTTCTGGTCGGCGGTGTCGGGCCCGGTGAGTATGCCGGTCGGGGTGATGATCAGGGTGGTCCGGTCCGGTCCGCCGATCGACAGGTCCACCGACACGCTGACCCGCTTCCCGAAACCCGCTGGCGTCCCGGTGAATACCAGCCCCTGCTCGCTGGAGATCCCCGACTCGGTGGTGCCACCGGTGCTGTCGTCGGACTCGGCCGGCGGCGCCTCGATCATCAGGTCCCGGATACCGAGGTAGCGGCCCAGATGCACTGAGCCGATGATGATTCGGCTCTCCAGCTTGGCCACCGGGATCGGCGCATCCGGCCGGAATCGCCACGTCGCCTCGGACAGGTCGACCGAGTGCATGGTGGCTTCCAGCATCGCTTTGCCGATCAGCGGGCGCTCGACCGCGGGGGCCTTGATCTCCACCTCGTCGTAGTGGTCGCGTCGCAACTGGGTCAGATACGGGAAGTCCAGGATCGCCACGAACGGATCCACGGTCAGGTCGTTGGCCTGGCGCACCGCCCGCGAAAGCTGGTATTCGGCGTAGACCGCGGTACCGAAATCGGCTCCGACCGCGACGACGACCAGAGCCGCCACCGCGGCCGACATACCGATAAGCACCCTGCGCACCCGGTCATTCTGGCAGGTCGCACGTTATCGTTAGAGCACCTGGGACGCTGGAGGGCCTCTTTGGAACTACTGCTGTTGACCGCCGACCCGCACTCCGACGGAGTGCTGCCGTCGCTGTCGTTGTTGGCACACACCGTGCGGACGGCGGCGCCGGAGGTCTCTGCGCTGCTCGAGGCCGGTACGGCCGAGGTGGTGCTGGTCGACGCGCGCACCGACCTGGCCGGTGCACGGGGCCTGTGCCGCCTGCTCAGCGGTGCTGCGGGGTCGGTTCCGGTGGTGGCCGTGGTGACCGAGGGCGGTCTGGTCGCCGTCAACTCGGAGTGGGGCATCGACGAGATCCTGCTACCGGGCACCGGTCCGGCCGAGATCGATGCCCGGCTGCGCTTGCTGGTCGGGCGGCTTGGCGCGCCGGCCGCCGATCAGGCTTCCGGCCAGACCAAGCTGGGCGAACTCGTCATCGACGAGGGTACCTACACCGCACGGCTGCGTGGTCGGCCGCTGGACCTGACCTACAAGGAATTCGAGCTGCTCAAGTACCTGACCCAGCATGTCGGGCGGGTGTTCACCCGGGCGCAGCTGCTGCAAGAGGTGTGGGGATACGACTTCTTCGGGGGCACACGCACCGTCGACGTCCACGTCCGGCGGCTGCGCGCCAAGCTCGGGCCGGAGTACGAGTCACTGATCGGCACCGTCCGCAACGTCGGCTACAAGGCGGTCCGGCCGGCCCGAGGCCACCCGGCGGGCGCCGCCGACGACAGCGCCGGGGACGACGCGCTCGACGATCTCGACGGGGCCGACGGTGGCGCGCCCGAGTCGCTGGCGAACCAGTGACCGCCCCGCAGTGGCGAGCCGCGCTCACCGACGACGAGCAACGGCAGGTCCGTGAGCTGATCGCGGTCGCCGGTACCCACGACGGTGTCGCCCCGGTCGGTGAGCAGGTGCTCCGGGAGCTGGCCGCGTCCCGCACCGAACATCTGCTCGCCCGGGACGGGGCCGCGGTACTTGGCTACCTCAACCTGCCCGGTGGCTCCGACGACGCTCCGCCGATGGCCGAACTGGTGGTGGCGCCGCAGGCCCGACGGCGCGGGATCGGGACGGCACTGGCCCGCGCCGCGTTGGACAGAACCGACGGGGGCACCCGGTTCTGGGCCCACGGCACCTTGCCCGCGGCCCGGGCGACCGCCGCGGCGCTGGGCCTGGACACCGTGCGTGAGCTGCTCCAGATGCGACGGTCGCTGCACGGCGTGCCGGAGCCGGCGGTTCAGCCAGGCTCGACGGCGGCTCCGCCCGGGGTGTCGGTGCGCACCTATGCCGGCCCCGCCGACGACGCCGAACTGTTGCGGGTCAACAACGCCGCCTTCTCCTGGCATCCCGAGCAGGGCGGCTGGACGGTCGCCGACCTGGCCGAGCGGCGGGCCGAGCCCTGGTTCGATCCCGAGGGGCTGTTCCTGGCGTTCGAGGGGTCCACGCTGCTCGGGTTCCACTGGACCAAGATCCACCGCGGCAAACCGGGGGCCGAGCAAGCCGGTGAGGTCTACGTGGTCGGGGTCGACCCGGCCGCGCAGGGCCGCGGCCTGGGGGGCGTGCTCACCGAGATCGGCCTGGTCTATCTGGCGGACCGGCTCGCCGACGTCGACGATCCCACCGTGTTGCTCTACGTCGAAGCCGACAACACCGCGGCGTTGCGGACCTACGAGCGGTTGGGCTTCACCGTGTACAGCGTCGACACCGCCTACGCGACATCCGCCCGCGGCTGACCGCTCACGACATCTGTTCACCGATCGTTCATCTGCCATGCGGTTGCCATCCATGAGTGGCGCATACGTTCCCCGGAAGGATTTTCCAACGCAGAGCGAGAAGGGCGAGGAGCGATGAGACGCACGACGGCGGGTCTTGCGCTGTTTGCGGCCGCCACGACGGGTCTGGGGCTGAGCGGTTGCGGTAGCGACGACAACATCGCGACCGGCTACACCGCGGACGCGGCGGACTCCGCTCGGTGCGAGGGGAAGCGCAGCCTGACCGCAGAGGGATCGACGGCTCAGCAGAACGCGATCGCGGTGTTCAACCGGGTGTGGGCCAAGCAGTGCGCGGGCAACAATCTCTCCTACAACCCCACCGGATCGGGGGCGGGCAGAGAACAGTTCATCGCCGGGCACGTCGACTTCGCCGGATCGGACTCTCCGCTGAGCGACACGCAGGCCGTCGAAGCGGCCGACCGGTGCGGCCAGAATCCGGCCTGGCACCTGCCGCTGGTGTTCGGCGCGATCAGCCTGCCCTATCACCTCGACGGGGTGGAGCACCTGGTGCTCAACGGCGACGTGCTGGCCCGGATCTTCAGCGGAACCATCACCCACTGGGACGACCCCGCGCTGATCGCCCTCAATCCGGGGACGGAGCTGCCGCCGATCGCCATCACGCCGATCTTCCGGTCGGATTCCTCGGGTACCACCGACAACTTCCAGAAATACCTCAGCGCCGCGGCACCGGAGGCCTGGACCTTCGGTGCGGGCAGTGAATTCCAGGGCAATGCCGGTGAGGGAGCGCAGAAGTCGGCGGGCGTGGTGCAGGCGGTGCAGAGCACCCCGGGTGCCATCGGCTACGTCGAGCAGGGCTTCGCCGTCCAGGCGGATCTCCGGTCGGCGATGATCGACTCGGGTGCCGGCGTGGTCGCCGCGACCGACGAAGCCGCCGGTGTCGCGATCCAATCGGCCGACTTCGAGTCGGACGACAGCAACGACCTGCGGTTGGATCTGAGGTCGCTCTACGGCACCAAGCAGCCGGCCGCCTACCCGCTGGTGCTGGTGACCTACGAGATCGTCTGCTCCAAGGGCTACGAGCCGGATACGTCGGCCGCGGTGAAGTCGTTCCTGCGGACGGCGTCGGGCGGAGGCCAGGACGAATTGTCGGGCGCGGGGTACGTGCGGTTGCCGGAGAAGCTGAAGCGGCGGCTGAGCACCGCCATCGACGCCATCCAGTAACGGTGATGCCGCAATCGACGAGGGGGTGTCGAGCATCGTTGCCTCGTCCATGACGCCGCCCCCGGTGCTTCCGGACCGGGAATGCATCGGCGGAAACCGCTTCCGGGACCGGGCGTTTCGCCTGGTGGCCGAAGCCTCCGGGGTGTCGATCATCGTTTTGATAGCCGCCGTCGGAGCCTTCCTGCTGTTCCGGGCGATACCGGCATTGCAGCGCAACCGGGAGAACTTTTTCACCTTCGGTGGCGCCTGGGTCACCACCGATACCTCCGCCATGCATTTCGGTATCGCCGAACTGCTGCAGGTGACGGTGTTCGTGTCGGTGTTCGCACTGCTGCTGGCCATGCCGGTGGCCCTGGGGGTCGCGGTCTACCTGACCGAATACGCGCCGCGCCGGTTGGCCGGGCCGCTGGGATACCTGGTCGAACTGTTGGCCGCGGTGCCCTCGATCATCTACGGCGCATGGGGGTTGTACGTGTTGGGGCCGCAGCTGCGCGGCACCGCGGTGTGGCTCAACGACCACCTCGGCGGATTCTTTCTGTTCGCGACCGGCAACGCGTCGGTCGCCGGGGGCGGCACCATCTTCACCGGCGGGATCGTGCTGGCGGTGATGATCCTGCCGATCATCACCGCGGTCAGTCGCGACGTGTTCGCCCAGACTCCGCGCGGTCAGGTCGAGGCCGCGCTGGCGCTGGGTGCGACGCGTTGGGAAGTGGTCACGATGGTGATGCTGCCGTTCGGCCGGTCCGGCTACATCAGTGCCGCGATGCTCGGATTGGGGCGGGCGCTCGGCGAGACGGTCGCATTGCTGATCATCCTGCGGTCCACCCAGAAGGCGTTCAACTGGTCGCTGTTCGACGGCGGTTCCACGTTCGCGACCAAGATCGCCGCGACGGCGTCGGAGTTCAACGACCAGTACAAGGCGGGTGCTTACATCGCCGGCGGTCTGGTGCTATTCGTGCTGACGCTGATCGTCAACGCGCTGGCGCGGGTCGCCATCGGCCGGAAGGGGCCGTCATGACCGACCTGTTGGACCGGCCGCTGAAACCGCGCTCGTTCGTGCGGGTCGGGCTGCGCCGACGCATCGTCGATGCGATCGCCACGGTGCTGATGACCGCGGCGATGGTGCTGGCGTTGGTGCCGCTGGCGTGGGTGCTCTACACGGTGATCGACTTCGGGCTGGGTGTGGTCGGCTCCCGCGTCTGGTGGACCCACTCGCAGGCCGGTATGACCGCGTTCACGGCCGGCGGCGGTGCCTACCACGCGATCGTCGGGACGCTGCTGCAGGGACTGACGTGTGCGGCCATCTCGGTGCCCGTCGGGGTCCTCGTGGCGATCTACCTCGTGGAGTACGGCGGCGGTACCCGACTGGGCAGGCTGACGGCCTTCACTGTCGACATCCTGACCGGGGTGCCGTCGATCGTGGCGGCGTTGTTCGTCTACGCGCTGTGGGTGGCGACCCTGGGATTCCACCGCTCGGGCCTGGCGGTGTCGTTGTCGTTGGTGCTGTTGATGGTGCCGGTGATCGTGCGCGCCACCGAAGAGATGCTCCGGATCGTTCCGATGGATCTGCGCGAAGCCAGCTATGCGCTCAGCGCGCCGAAGTGGCGGACCGTCACCAGCATCGTGATCCCGACCGCGTTGCCCGGCATCATCACCGGGATTCTGTTGGCGTTGGCCCGGGTGATGGGGGAAACCGCCCCGCTGCTGATCCTGGTCGGCTATTCGCAGGCGATGAATTTCGATATGTTCCACGGCTTTATGGGGTCGTTGCCGGGAATGATGTATGACCAGACATCCGCGGGCGCGGGCACCATCCCGGTACCCACCGATCGGCTGTGGGGTGCGGCACTGACGCTGATCCTGTTGATCGCCATACTTAATATTGTGGCTAGGCTGGGCGCACGGCTATTTGCGCCTAAGAAGGTTTAGTCGTCTAGTCTGGCGAAAATTCACGCCGCAACGGGACGGGTTGAGTCGATGCAGGTTGAGTCGAGTGAGGAAGGCTGCTAGTGGCCAAAAGGTTGGACCTGAACGACGTCAACATCTACTACGGGGCGTTTCATGCGGTCGCCGACGTGTCCCTGTCGGTGCCACCGCGCAGTGTCACGGCGTTCATCGGGCCGTCGGGCTGTGGCAAGTCGACGGTGTTGCGCACGCTCAACCGGATGCATGAAGTCATCCCCGGTGCGCGGGTCGAGGGCTCGGTGTTGCTCGACGGTGAGGACATCTACCAGTCCTCCATCGACCCGGTGGGGGTGCGCAAAGCCATCGGCATGGTGTTCCAGCGCCCCAATCCCTTCCCCACCATGTCGATCCGCGACAACGTGGTCGCCGGGCTGAAACTGCAGGGTGTGCGCAATCGCAAGTTGCTCGACGAGACCGTCGAGCACTCCCTGCGCGGCGCCAACCTGTGGAACGAGGTCAAGGACCGACTGGACCGTCCCGGCGGCGGCCTGTCCGGGGGGCAGCAGCAGCGGTTGTGTATCGCGCGCGCCATCGCCGTACAACCCGACGTGCTGCTGATGGATGAGCCGTGTTCGGCGTTGGACCCGATCTCGACGATGGCCATCGAGGAGCTGATCGCCAAGCTCAAGCAGGACTACACGATCGTCATCGTCACCCACAACATGCAGCAGGCGGCTCGGGTCAGCGACCAGACCGCGTTCTTCAACCTGGAAGCCGTCGGCAAACCCGGCCGCCTGGTCGAGATCGACGGCACCGAAAAGATCTTTTCCAACCCCAGCCGCAAGGAGACCGAGGACTATATTTCCGGCCGCTTTGGTTGACGAATTGCCATATTCGGCTACCGTGTGGAGTTAGCGTGCTGACCCCATAGGAGCGTAGTGAAGATAAAGCGATTCGGTGTCGCGTCGTGCCTGCTGGCAGGTGTACTGCTGACGGTCGTCGCCTGCGGTGGTGGTGACTCGTCGAAGGCGTCGGGTTCCGGGTCGGTGGAGTGCGGCGGCAAGCAGAAGCTGACCGCGAGCGGTTCGACGGCGCAGTCGCACGCGATCGAGCAGTTCGCCTACGCCTACATCCGGGCCTGTCCGGACTACACCATCGACTACCGGGCCAACGGATCCGGTACCGGGATCGCCGAATTCGCCAGCGGGCAGACGAATATCGCCGGCTCGGACTCGCCGCTGGATGCGTCCACCGGAGAGCCGCAGCGGGTCGCGGCGCGGTGCGGTTCGACGCCCTGGCACCTGCCGACGGTCTTCGGCCCGATCGCGGTGACCTACAACATCGCCGGCCTGAGCGAGCTCAACCTGGACGGGCCCGCGCTGGCCAAGATCTTCAACGGCACCATCACCAGTTGGGACGACCCCGCGCTGCAGGCGCTCAACCCGCACGTGCAATTGCCGGCCCAACCCATTCAGGTGGTGTACCGCAGCGACAAGTCCGGGACCACCGACAACTTCCAGAAGTATCTGGACGTCGCCTCCGACGGTGCCTGGGGTCACGGTTCGGGCAAGGTCTTCAACGGCGGCACCGGCACCGGCGCGGCCGGCAACGACGGTACTTCCTGGCTGTTGCGGACCACCGACGGGGCGATCACCTACAACGAGTGGTCCTACGCGGTGGGTCGCAACCTCAGCATGGCCCGGATCGTCACCTCGGCCGGCCCCGAGCCGGTGGCCATCTCCGTGGAATCGGTGGACAAGACCATCGAGGGAGCCAAGTTCAGCGGTAGCGGTAACGACCTGGTGGTGGACACCGCGTCGTTCTACAAGCCGACCACCCCCGGCGCCTATCCGATCGTGTTGGTGACCTACGAGATCGTCTGCTCCAAATATCCCAACGCGACGACGGCGCAGGCGGTCAAGGCGTTCATGAATGTGGCGATTACCGACGGACAGCACGATCTCGACCAGTTCGGCTACATTCCGTTGCCGCCCTCATTTACCGAGAAATTGAAGACCGCGATCGACGCGATCACCTGATGGATTACGTTCTGCGCCGCCCGTTTTTTGCTGGTAACCTTCAGTTAATCTGCTGTTTACGCAACAGCAGATCGGCTCATGCCAATTTGTTCTGGGTGAATGGAGCGTCGTGAATAACAATGACTCGGCTTCGCGGGTGGGCACCGAATTCGGGCCCTACCGATTGGTTCGCCTGCTGGGACGCGGCGGCATGGGCGAGGTCTACGAGGCCGAGGACACCCGCAAACGCCGGTCGGTGGCGCTGAAGCTGATCACTCCGGCACTGTCGGGCAACCCCTCGTTCCGGGCCCGCATGCAGCGCGAGGCCGACGCGGCCGGCCGGCTCACCGAACCGCACGTGGTGCCCATCCACGACTACGGCGAGATCGACGGGCAGATGTACGTCGAGATGCGGATGATCGACGGGCGGGACCTGAGCGTCGAATTGAAGCGCTCCGGGCCGCTGGCGCCGGCGCGCGCGGTGGCGGTGATCGAACAGGTGGCCTCCGCGCTGGACGCCGCGCACGCCAGCGGGATCACCCACCGCGACATCAAGCCGGAGAACATCCTGCTCACCCGGGACGACTTCGCCTACCTGGTCGACTTCGGCATCGCCCGCGCCGCGGCCGATCCGGAGCTGACCCAGACCGGGATGGCGCTGGGCACCTACAACTACATGGCACCGGAGCGGTTCGGTGGGGGAGACGTCGACTACCGGGCCGACATCTACTCGCTGGCCTGTGTGTTGAGCGAATGCCTCTGCGGTATGCGGCCGTACCCGACCGAGACCGTGGAGCGATTGATCGCCGCACATCTGATGGAGCCCGCCCCGCGGCCGAGCCAGCTACGTCCGGGCGTGGTGCCGATCGCGTTGGACCAGGTGATCGCCCGCGGGATGGCCAAGAATCCGCGGGAGCGCTACAGCAGCGCCGGTGACCTGGCCCGTGCCGCCCACGATGCGCTGACCACCGCCGAGCAGCATCAGGCCGCGATGATCCTGCAGCACGGCGATGCGGCCACCCGGATCTCCGGCCCGGTCGGTACCGCCACCAACGGTGGTGGGGGCGCTACCGGTGCCGGGCACTGGCAGCCGTCGGCCACCGGGGCCCAGCACGGCTACCCACCGAACGCCTACGGCCACCAGCAAGATCAGACCCAGCTGCGGCCCGCCGCCGCCGGGTGGCCCGAACAGCCCGCGCGCCCGCAGGCGCACGCGTTCTCTGCGCCCGTGCCGGCGGCGCCCGCCGAGCCAAAGCAGCGGGGGGAGCGCCGGTGGATGGTGCCGGCCGCGGCCGCGGCGGCCTTGCTGATCGTCGTGGGTGGGGTGGTCGGTTACGCGGCCACGCACCGCTCGGATTCCTCGACGTCGGCGACCGCGTCCGCGGCATCGTCGAACGGGCAGAGCGTGGTGGCCTTCGACGGACTGAACTTCCGCTTCTCCCCGGGCGGGGTGGCCGTAGACGGTGACGGAACCATCTACGCCACCAACCAGAGCATGTACGGCCGGGTGGTGAAGCTGGAGGCGGGTTCGACCACGCCGGTGCTGCTGCCCTTCACCGGGCTGTACGAACCGCAGGGTGTCACCGTCGATCGCGCCGGCACGGTGTACGTCACCGACTTCAACAATCGGGTGTTGAAGCTGGAGAAGGACGCCACCGACCAGGTCGAGTTGCCGTTCACCGGGCTGAACTATCCCGAAGGGCTGGCGGTGGACGCCGAAGGCAGCGTCTACGTCACCGACCGGGGTAACGGCCGGGTGCTCAAGCTGCCGGCCGGGTCCGACGCCCAGGAGGTGCTGCCCTTCACCGGGTTGCGGCATCCCGACGATGTGGTGATCGATTCCGCCGGCAACATCTACGTCAGCGATACCGACAACGACCGGGTGGTCAAGCTCGCCGCCGGATCCCAGACCCAGACCGACCTTCCCTTCTCGGACCTGTCCGCCCCGTGGGGCTTGGCCCTCGACCGGGACGGCAACGTCTACGTCGCCAACCACGACAGCCACACCGTGGTGAAGATGGGCGCCGGCGGCGGCCACGAGACGAAGCTGCCGTTCAGCGGCCTGAACACGCCGCTGCAGATCGCGGTCGGTCCGGACGGCGCCGTCTATGTCGCCGACCGGGGCAACAACCGGGTGGTGAAACTGGCCGGCGCCTAGCCGGTCGGTTCCCGCTCGGCTCAGCGGTGTTTGACCGCGGTGATCCTGGTTGCGATCGCCGCCACGATCGAGCTGACCGCGACCAGGATGATCAGCGTCAGCGCCGCACCCCAGACGCGGGCGACGCCGGCGGCCTGCGGGTTCGACAACTCCGAGTAGATCAACAGCGGCAGCGACGCCATGTTCTCGTGCAGGATGTCGTAGTTGATCGATCGGCTGTAGCCCACCAGCACCAGGACCGGAGCGGTCTCGCCGATGATCCGGGCGACGGCCAGGAAGATTCCCGACAGGATGCCCGACAGCGCGGTGGGAACGACGACGCGCAGGATCGTCTTCCACCGCGGTATCCCGAGCGCGTAGCTGGCCTCCCGCAGTTCGTCGGGGACCAGGCGGAGCATCTCTTCGGTGGAGCGCACCACGATCGGCAACATCAACAGGGCCAGCGCCAGTGACACCGCGAACGCACTCTGCTCGAATTTCAGGGTGGCGATCCACAGGCTGAACACGAACAGCGACGCCACGATCGAGGGCACCCCGGCGAGCACGTCGACCATGAAGGTGGTCAACCTCGCCCACCGGCCGCCGCCGTATTCGATCAGATAGATCGCCGTCATCAGGCCCAGCGGGACCGCCATGGCGGCGGCCACCCCGGTCTGCACCAGCGTGCCGTACAGCGCGTGGTAGACCCCACCGGCGAATTCCTCCGGCAGCACGCCGCGCTGTGAATGCGTCCACCAGCTCAGGTTGGCGATCGCATGCCACCCGCGGGCCACCACCACCCAGAGCAGCCAGATCAACGGCACCGCCGCCACCGCGAACGAACTGTAGAACGCCGCCGTGGCGACCTTGTCGGTCACCCGCCGCCGCAGGCTGAGGTGGTGCGGCACCGACCGCTTGATCGGCGTGTCGAGCTGGTTGGTTGTCATCCGTTGACCTTGCCACCGGCCACCGCGCGTGCGGCGGCATTGACGACGAACGTGAGTACGAACAGGGCGAACCCGGCCGCGATGTAGGCGCCGGTCGGCAGCGGGGCGCTGAACTCGGCCGCCGCCGAAGCGATCTTGGACGCGAACGTGTAGCCGCCGTCGAACAGCGACCAGTTCCCGGGCCGGGCCGCCGCCCGCAGGATGATCAGCATCGCGACCGTCTCACCCAGCGCCCGCCCCAGGCCCAGCATCGCCGCGGCGATCACGCCGCTGCGGCCGTAGGGCAGCACGGCCATCCGCACCACCTCCCAGCGGGTGGCACCCAATGCCTGGGCGGCCTCGATGTGGGCGAAGGGCGTCTGCCGGAACACTTCCCGGGAGACCGACGTGATGATCGGAATGATCATCACCGCCAGCACGATTCCCGCGGTGAAGATGGTGCCGCCGCCGGCCAGCGACACGTTGCCCTTGGCGAACAGGAACAGCCAGTCGCCCAGGTGGCTGCGCAGGAACCGCATCAACGGCACCAGCATCGGCGCCAGGACGAAGATTCCCCACAGGCCGAAGACGATCGACGGCACCGCGGCCAGTAGGTCGATCACCACTGCGAACGGCCGGGTCAGCCGCTGCGGCGCGTAATGGGTGAGGAAAACCGCGATGCCGACCGAGATCGGCACCGCCAGCGCCAACGCGAACAGCGAACTGAGCACCGTGACCATCAGCAGGTCCCGGATGCCGAACGACAGGTGCTTGGGGTCGGTGGTGCGGAACTGCGGGCTGGTGAAGAAGTTCGCCTCGTTGGCGAGCAACGACGGGACGGCACGGACCAGCAGGAAGATCGCGATCAGTGCGATCGCGAACACCACCGTCGATCCTGCCGCCACCGCCGCGGCCCGGAACAGTCGCTCCCCGCGCGGGGAGCCGTTACCGATGAGTGAGTTCGATGGTTGTGCGTCGGTCACGAGATGGCGTCGACGGCGGTCGTCAGGCGCGCCTTGAATGCCTCGGGGATCGGCACGTAGCCGTTGTCGGCCAGACCGTTCTGGCCCGCGCCGATCGTGGACTTCAGGAACATCCGCACCGCGGTGCCGACTTCGGCGTCGGGGTACTTCGAGCACACCACTTCGTAGGTGGCGAGCACGATCGGGTACGAACCCGCCGCGGTCGGCTTGTAGAACGACATGGTGTCGAGCACCAGGTCGTTGCCTTCGCCCTTGATGACGGCACCGGAGATGGTCTTGCCCACCGATTCGGTGCTGATCGCGACCGGCTCGGGGCCCGCGGAGGTGACGATCTGGGCGGTGGCCAGGTTCTGGGCCTGGGCGAACGACCACTCGTTGTAGGTGATCGCCCCCTCGGTGGTCGCGATGGCGCCGGCGGTGCCGTCATTGCCCTTGGCGCCTTCGCCGACGCCGCCGTTGAACGCCTTGCCGGCGCCCTTGCCCCACGCCCCGTCGGACGCCGCATCGAGGTACTTCTGGAAGTTGTCGGTGGTCCCGGACTCGTCGCTGCGGAACACCACGCGGATCGGCTCCCCGGGCAGCGTGGCCGACGGGTTGAGCGCCTTGATCGCCTCGTCATCCCAGCTGGTGATGGTTCCGTTGAAGATCTTCGCGGCGGTCGGGCCGTCGAGGACGAGGTTGTCGACGCCCTCGAGGTTGTAGGTGATCGCGATCGGGCCGAACACCACCGGAAGGTTCCAGGCCGGCGATTCGCAGCGCTGCTGCGCCTGGGCGTACTCGTCGGTGCTCAGCGGCACGTCGGAACCGGCGAAGTCGGTCTGGCCGCCCACGAACTCACGGATGCCGGCGCCGGATCCGTTGGCCGTGTAGTTGACGTTCTGGTCCGCGCACTCCTTGATGAACGCGTTGACGAACCGGGCCATCGCGTTCTGCTGGGCGGTCGAACCGCTGGCCTTCAGGGTGTCCGCGCCACCGCAGGCGGCGCCGGCGGCCGCGGTGCCCGCCGACGTCTTCTCCGCGGTGCTCGAGTTCTGGTCGCTGCCACATCCGGACAACACCAGCGCTCCGGTCGCCACGATGCCCAGCGCCGTACCAATTCCATGCAGTTTCACATCGGCCCCTTTCGCAAGCTCATCACGGTGACGGCCGCGGACGCGGTATCACCAGGAGAAACCGGCCGCGAATCGGCAACGATCACGTGCGGACCGGATCACCACATACCCCAAAACGGTGAACAGTAGTATCTAACAGTGGAACTCTGGCGGCGTCAACGTGGATTCGCTAAATACCAGATGACAACTTAGTCGATCGGCCCCGTATCCTTCGCGAAGTGGTCGAACCGTCCGTCGCGCAGTTGCGCAAACTCCTCGACGAGCTGACCTTTCGCGATGCGGCCCGACTGGGCGGACGGCTGAAGAATGTCCGCAACGGGCAGGACGCGAAGCTGCGCGACATCGCCGAGCAGATCGCGGCCGGTCAGGCCCTGACCGCCGCGCGGGCCGCCGCGGTTCCGGCCGTCGGCTACCCCGATCTGCCCGTCAGCGCCCGCCGCGACGAGATCGCCGCGGCGATCAAGGCACACCAGGTGGTGGTGGTGGCCGGCGAGACCGGCTCGGGAAAGACCACCCAGCTCCCCAAGATCTGTCTGGAGCTCGGCCGCGGGATCCGCGGCACCATCGGCCACACCCAGCCGCGGCGGCTGGCCGCCCGCACCGTCGCCCAGCGCATCGCCGACGAATTGGGCAGCCCGCTCGGTGACGTCGTCGGCTACGCGGTCCGATTCACCGACCGGGTCTCCGATCGCACGCTGATCAAGCTGATGACCGACGGAATCCTGTTGGCCGAGCTCGAACGCGACCGCCGCCTGCTGCGTTACGACACCCTGATCATCGACGAGGCCCACGAGCGCAGCCTCAACATCGACTTCCTGCTCGGCTACCTGCGCGAGCTGCTGCCGCGGCGCCCCGACCTGAAGGTGATCATCACCTCCGCGACGATCGAACCCGAGCGGTTCGCGGCGCACTTCGCGGGCACCGGCGGCGCCCCGATCGTCGAGGTGTCCGGTCGCAGCTATCCGGTGGAGATCCGTTACCGGCCCCTGGAGGTGCCGGTCGCCTCGGATGCCGGGGACGACCCGGATGATCCCGACCACGAGATCATCCGCACCGAGACCCGCGACGAGATCGAGGCGATCGTCGACGCGGTGCAGGAACTCTCCGCCGAGCCGCCCGGCGACATCCTGGTGTTCCTCTCCGGCGAGCGGGAGATCCGTGATACCGCGGAGGCGCTCGGCGGGCTGACCAATACCGAGATCCTGCCGCTGTACGCGCGGCTGTCCACCGCCGAACAGCAGAAGGTCTTCGCCCCGTCCCGGGCCGGCCGCCGGGTCGTGCTGGCCACCAATGTGGCCGAGACGTCGCTGACCGTGCCGGGTATCCGCTATGTCATCGACCCCGGCAATGCCCGGATCTCCCGGTACAGCCGCCGGCTGAAGGTGCAGCGGCTGCCGATCGAACCCATCTCGCAGGCCTCCGCCGCCCAGCGCAGCGGTCGGTGCGGCCGCACCGCACCGGGGGTATGCATCCGGCTCTACAGCGAGGCCGACTTCGAGGCCCGCCCGCGCTACACCGATCCCGAGGTGCTGCGCACCAATCTGGCCGCGGTGTTGCTGCGGATGGCATCGCTTCGGCTGGGTGCGATGGAGGATTTCGGTTTCCTCGACCCACCGGATTCGCGCAGCATCCGCGACGGGGTGCAGTTACTGGTCGAACTCGGCGCCTTCACTCCGCAGGGTGCGATCACCGCCGTCGGACGCCGGCTGGCCCGGCTGCCGGTGGATCCGCGCCTGGGTCGGATGATCGTCGCCGCCGAGGCCGAGGGGTGCGTGCGTGAGGTACTGGTGCTGGCCGCCGCCCTGACCATCCCCGATCCCCGGGAGCGGCCGCTGGAGCGGGAGGAGGCCGCCCGGGCCAAACATGCGCGATTCGCCGACGACGCATCGGACTTCATCGCCTACCTCAACCTGTGGTCGTATCTATCAGGGCAACGTAAAGCCTTGAGCGGCAGCGCGTTTCGACGGATGTGCCGGGACGAGTTCCTGCACTACCTGCGGATCCGGGAATGGCAGGACCTGGTCGGACAGCTGCGCAGCATCGCCGGGGATATCGGTATCCGCGACACCAGGGGACCGGCCGACGATCCGGCGAAGCCCGCGGCGATCCATGCCGCCCTGTTGGCCGGACTGTTGTCGCACGTCGGGATGCGCCGCGACGACGGCCGCGAGTTCGCCGGGGCGCGGAATTCGAAATTCGTGCTGGCACCCGGATCGGTGCTGGCCAAACGGCCGCCGCGCTGGACGATGGTGGCCGAACTCGTGGAGACCAGTCGGCTGTTCGGGCGCACGGCGGCGCGCATCGAACCCGAGATGGTCGAACGGGTCGCCGGCGACCTGGTGCAGCGCAGCTACAGCGAGCCGCACTGGGACGCCAAGCGCGGTGAGGTGATGGCCTTCGAAAGGGCCACGCTCTACGGGCTGCCGTTGGTGGCGCGCCGCCGGGTCGGCTACGCCCGGGTGGAACCGGCGGTGGCCCGGGAACTGTTCATCAGGCACGCCCTGGTGGAGGGCGACTGGACCGGCAAGCACCGGTTCCTGGCCGACAACGCGGAGTTGCGCACCCGGTTGCAGGCATTGGAGGACCGGGTGCGGCGCCGCGATCTGATCGTCGACGACGACACCGTCTACGACCTCTACGACGCCCGGATACCGGCCGACGTGGTCTCGGCGCGGCACTTCGACGGCTGGTGGCGCAAGCAGCGCCAGGCCACCCCGGGCCTGCTGACCTTCACCCGCGACGAACTGCTGCGCACCGACGAAACGGTCGGAGCCGACCGGCCGGACAGTTGGGCGACCGCGGACATGACGCTCCCGCTGACGTACCGCTTCGAGCCGGGCGCCGCCGATGACGGGGTCACCGTCCACGTCCCGATCGACGTGTTGGCCCGCCTCGGCGGTGACGAATTCGCCTGGCAGGTGCCGGCGCTGCGCGAAGAACTGATCACCGCGCTGATCCGGTCACTGCCGAAGGACCTGCGGCGCAACTTCGTACCGGCACCCGACACCGCCCGCGCCGTGCTGTCGGCGATCGACGCCGCCCGCGGCGAACCCCTGCTGGGGGCGCTGTCCGCGGAACTGCGTCGCCGCACCGGCGTGGCGGTGCCGCTGGACGCCTTCGACCTGTCCAAACTCCCGGCACACCTGCGGGTCACGTTCGCCGTCGAGGCCGCCGACGGTACCGAGGTGGGTAGGGGCAAGGACCTCGCCGTGCTGCAGGAGCGGCTGGCCGATCCGGCCCGCGACGCGGTGGCCGAGACGGTCGGGGCCGAGCTGGAACGCACCGGCCTGCGGGCCTGGCCCGACGACCTCGAGACGCTCCCCACCGGGGTGCAGCGGCTGGTGGCGGGCCGCGAGGTCCGCGGCTTCCCGGCTTTCGTCGACGCCGGGGACACCGCGGAGCTGCGGGTGTTCTCGACCGCGGCCCAACAGCGGTCGGCGCTGCGGCCCGGCATCCGCAGACTGCTGCGCTGCGAGATCGCCACACCGGTCAAAGCCGTGGAGCGGCAGCTCAGTTCGCAGACCCGGCTGATGCTCAAGGCGAATCCCGACGGCTCGCTGACCGACCTGATCGACGACTGCGCCGACGCCGCCACCGACGCGCTGTGCCCGTCGCCGGTGTGGACCCGCGACGAGTACGTCGCACTGCGGAACCGGGTGGCCGCCGCACTGGTGGCGACCACCGCCGACGTGGTGAACCGGGTGGCGCAGGTGTTGGCCGTGGCCCGGGATATCGAGTTGGCGCTGCCGGGGCAGCCGCCGGCTGCCCAGGCCGAGTCGCTGGCCGATGTCCGCGGCCAATTGGACGTACTGCTGGCTCCCGGGTTCGTCACCGCGACCGGGCGTGCCCGACTGGGCGATCTGACCCGCTACCTGACCGCCGCCCGTCGCCGGCTGGAGCAGTTGCCGCGCGCGCTGGCGGCCGATCGGGACCGGATGGCTCGGGTACAGGCGGTGCAGGACGCCTATGACGACCTGCTGGCGACGCTGCCGACGGCACGTCACCGGGACGAGGACGTGCGCGACATCGCCCGCCAGATCCAGGAACTACGGGTGAGTCTGTGGGCTCAGCAGCTCGGTACTCCGCGCCCGGTCAGCGAGCAGCGGATCCTCAAGGCACTCAAGCAGCTCTAGGGGAGCTACTCCGCGGTGTCTTCGGGGAACTTGCCGGTGGCCTGGAAGATCACCCGGCGGGCGACCTCGACGGCGTGGTCGGCGAAACGCTCGTAGAACCGGCCCAGCAGGGTGACGTCCACGGCCGCGGCCACGCCGTGCGGCCACTCCTTGTCCATCATCACCGAGAACAGGTGCCGGTGCAGGTCGTCCATCGCGTCGTCTTCCTCGCGGATCCGGGCGGCTTGTTCCGGATCCCGGGACAGCAGCACCTCGCGGGCGCTGTTGCCCAGCTCGACGGCGAGCCGACCCATCTCGGCGAAATATCCGTTGACCTCTTCGGGAAGTGCGTGTTGCGGATGGCGTCGCCGGGTGATCTTGGCGACGTGCAGCGCCAGTGCGCCCATGCGGTCGATGTCGGAGACCATCTGGATGGAGCTGACGATGGCCCGCAGGTCGCCGGCGACCGGGGCCTGCAACGCCAACAGCACGAAGGCGGCCTCTTCGGCGTGGGTGCTCATCGCGGCGATCTTCTCGTGATCGCTGATCACCTGTTCGGCCAGCATCAGATCCGCCTGCAGCAGCGCTTGGGTGGCGCGTTCCATGGCTGCACCGGCCAGGCCGCACATGGTGCCGAGTTCTTCGGCCAGCTCCGAGAGCTGCTCGTGGTACGCGGTTCGCATGGTTTCAAGATTAGCCCCGGATCGCGCTCGGCGTGGTGGGCAGCACCGCGGGGCTACTCGCAGGTGGTGTCGGCGGCGTTGGTGACGGTGAGGTCGTCGGGCAGTTCGGTGGGCTCGACGTTGGCACCGCGGTTGAGGATGACGTTGATCGTCGAGCCGCCGGCGGCCGGTTTGCTCACCGCGCGGAAGTCCGAGCCCAGCACCACCCGCACGATGCTGCCCAGCCCGCTGACCCGCTCGATCGGCGCCCCCGACAGCGCCGAGGAGACCGTGGCCGCCGCCTGCTCGTTGCCGGGCGAGAACAGCACCTTGGTGGTCTTGACGATGCCGGGGTAGTCGTCGGCGTTGTCGACGTTGAACCCCCACTGCTGCAGCTCCGTGGAGGTGGCCCCGGCCAGGCCGGTCTGCTCGGTGGCGTTGGATACCCGCACGGTGACGGTGCCCGGCGAGGTCGTGACCGCGCGTACCCGCTCGCTGGGCGGTTTGGCGGTGCTGCTCGGTGCAGCCGGTTGCGAACTCGACGCCGTGGTGGGGCCGGTAGTGGTGGTCGGCACGGATGTGGCGTTGTGGTCGTTCTCGCCGGGCAGCGGGTCGTCGTTGATGATCGCGTCGAACAGTGCCCGCATGTCGTCCATCCGCGGAACCTCGTCGCCGTTCTCGTCGGTCTCACTGGTCGGCACGGTGACGAAGGTGATGTGTCCGGCGGAGACCTTCTGCAGGGACTGGCCGAGGTTCACCAGGTCTTTGGTGGTGATGTTGTCCACCGAGCTGTCGCCGATGAACATGTTGACCACGTTGTTGAGCTTGGTCGGAGAGAAGAACGTGTTGGTGGAGATCAGCGAGCGCAGCAGCGACGACAGGAACAACTGTTGGCGTTTGATGCGGCCGTAGTCCCCGTTGTCCTCGGTGGTGACGTTGCGCGCGCGCACATAGTTCAACGCGGTCGCGCCGTTGACCCGCTGCCGGCCGGGATTCTCCAGGACACTGCCCAGTTCGAGGTCGTAGAGCGGGCTGGGGGTGCAGACCTCGACACCGCCCAGCGCGTCGACCATCTTGCCGAAGCCGACGAAGTCGACGGCCATGAATCGGTTGATCGCCAGCCCCGACAGCTTCTGGATCTCCTTGACCAGGCATTTAGGCCCGCCGTAGGCGTAGGTGGAGTTCAGTTTGGTCTCGGTGTAGACGGTCTCGTCGCTGTAGGTGCCGGTCTCCTCGTCGTAGATCGGGCCGTACACACCGGTCGCGGCGTTCCAGACGTCACATTCGATCGGGGTGATCGCCAGGTCCCGCGGGAACGACACCACCACCACCCGTTTGCGGTTCGCCGGGATGTTGACCAGCATGATCGTGTCCGAACGCGCACCTTCGGCGTCCTCGACACTGCCCGCCCCGATGTCGCTGTTGGCGCCGGCGCGGGTGTCGGCACCGACGATCAGGAAGTTTTCGTCGCCGTATTGGCCGGCCGCGTCGAGGATGTCGTGCGAGCCCGGGTCCAGCGCACTGACATGGTTGAGACTGCGGTTCTTCGTGCTGCTCCACTGCCAGGCCGAACCGGTGAGCACCAGGGTGAAGATCGCCAGCATCGCCGCGACCGCCCGACCCGCGAGCTTCGCCCGGCGGTGCGGTGCGGCCCGGGGCGGCTCGCTCTGCTCGGTGGCGGTACGGCGGTGCGGATCGATCCGCACCGGCGGGATCTCGTGCTCCACGTCGGGAAGCTCGACGGTCGCGGCCGCCGCATCCCAGTCGGTGTCCGGGGCGGTGTCGAGCGTCGTGCCGTGGATGCGGTCCAGGTCGGGCAGTTCCGACGGGTAGGCCACCTCGGCGATATCGGGCGACGGTGCCGGGGCCGGGGCCTCGGCGATATCGGGGACCGGGAGACGGTCGGACTCGGGTTCGGGTTCGGGTACGACGAGGGGCGCGGGCGCTTCCAAGGTCTGCGGGGGCAGGCCGGCGGCCCGGCGTCGACGGCGCCCACCCGACGGCGGAGCGTCGGCGTTGACCCGGGCGATCAGGTCGGCGACGCTCACCGAACCGTTGCCGCCGTTGCGGCGCCGTGAGCCGCTGCGCCGCGGCGCAGCGGGGGGTTCGGGGGCGGAGTTCTGCCAGCGTTCCCAGGGAGCGGGTCGCTCCGGCGGTGCCAGCGTCATGAGCTGGTGGTCACCGTCGTCGCCGCCGTCGGGCGCCCCGTGGCCAGGAGTGGCGCTGTCGCCGTCACTCATGTCCTCAAGGGCCTCCGAGTCGTCATACCCGCGCGCGTCGATCGCACGCCGGTGCAGTACGGATGATCGGCATTGGTCTCCGTACTCGCATCCACCCCCGCAGAGAGGATCTCTGCCCGGGGCAACAAGCTACTTATTCTAGTGAGAACTTTCCAGACACGCGATGTCGAGTGAGTCTCATTTCAGCCACCCGAATGCATAATGTCCGCTCCGGCCGGAACCGCGCAGTCGTCGGGGTCGTCCAGCCACCCCTCGGGCAGCGTGACCTTGGCCGCCGATCCCTGGCGCCCGCGGGGGCCGGTGGCGGCGTCCGGGAAGGGGATCGATCCGTCCAGCTGCCTCAGCAGCCCGTCCAGTTCGGCCAGTGTGGTCACCATCGACAGGGTGCGCCGCAGCTCGGATCCGGCGGGGAAGCCGTGCAGGTACCAGGCGACGTGTTTGCGGATCTCCCGCATACCCTTGTCCTCGCCGAAATGGGCGGCCAGCAGCTCGCCGTGGCGGCGGATGATGTCGGCGACCTCGCCCAACGTGGGCGGGGTGGGGGTGGGGCGGCCGGCGAACGCCGCCGACAACTCGCCGAACAGCCACGGGCGTCCCAGGCAGCCCCGGCCGACGACCACGCCGTCGCAGCCGGTGGACGCCATCATCGCCAGCGCGTCGCCGGCTTCGAAGATGTCCCCGTTGCCCAGCACCGGAATGGAGCGGACTTCGGCCTTGAGCGCCGCGATCTGCTCCCAGTCCGCGGTCCCGGAGTAGCGCTGTGCCGCGGTCCGCGCGTGCAGCGCCACCGCGGCGGCGCCCTCGGCCTCGGCGATACGGCCCGCATCCAGGTGGGTGTGGTGGGCGTCGTCGATCCCGATACGGAACTTGACCGTCACCGGAATATCGGTGCCCGCGGTGCCGCGCACCGCGGCGGCGACGATGTTGCCGAACAGGCGCCGCTTGTAGGGCAGGGCCGAACCCCCGCCGAGCCGGGTCACCTTCGGCACCGGGCAGCCGAAGTTCATGTCGATGTGGTCGGCGAGCCCCTCGTCGGCGATCATCTTCGCCGCGGCGTAGGTGGTGTCGGGGTCGACGGTGTAGAGCTGCAGCGATCGCGGTGACTCGTCCGGTCCGAACGTGGTCATGTGCAACGTCGCGGGATGGCGTTCGACCAGGGCCCGCGCGGTCACCATCTCGCACACGTACAGCCCGCTGACCGTTCCGGCGCGGGACACTTCCAGCTCGCGGCAGAGCGTGCGGAATGCGACGTTGGTGACACCGGCCATCGGGGCCAGCACCACGGGGCTGGCCAGCTCGATCGATCCGATGCGCAGCGCCGGTCGCGCCGCCAGGTCGCGCGGCGACTGCGAGCGCGGCGCAGCCGGGCGACGCAGGTCGCCGCCGTTGCCTACGCCGTCGACTACGGTGCCGATGGCTCCAGCACCTTCTTGGCGGCACGCTTCTCGGCCATCTTGGCCTCCCGCTCGAGCCGGCGCTGCTTGGCCGTTTCGAACTTCACGCAGGTCTCGTCCAGTTCGGCGACGATCTGGCCGATCTTCTCCTGGTAGTGGGCGGCCTCGCCGCTGAACTCGCGCTCGAGGATGCCCCACTTCTTCAGCACCGGCATCACCACGTCGTCGCGGTGGATCATCGGGTCGTAGACACCGCCGACCGCGATGATCACCGCCTTGCGGCGGAACTCCGGGACCACGAACCCGGGCATCTGGAAGTTGGCCAGCACCCGGTAGAGCGAGGCCATCGCCTTATCGGGTGCGATGTCGAAGCCGACGGCGGCCACGTCCCGGTAGAAGATCATGTGCAGGTTCTCGTCGTGCGAGATCCGGGCCAGCAGCTGGTCGGCGACCGGGTCGTTGCAGGCCCGGCCGGTGTTGCGGTGCGAGATGCGGGTGGCCAGCTCCTGGAAGCTGACATAGATCACCGAGTCGAAGATGCTCTCGGCGAACAGGTCGTCTTGGACCTGGTGGTTCTGGCCCGGGCTGAAGCCGCGGTTGACGGTCTCCATCCGCAGTGTCTCCAGCTCGATCGGGTCGCAGTTACGCGTGACGACCAGGTAGTCGCGCAGGGCGATCCCGTGCCGGTTCTCCTCGGCGGTCCACCGGTTGACCCAGGTGCCCCAGGGGGCGTCCATGGTGAAGTTCATCGCGATCTCGCGGTGGTACGACGGCAGGTTGTCCTCGGTCAGCAGGTTCTGGATCATCGCGGTCCGGGCGACCTCGGACAGCTTCGACTGCTCGGGGTGCCAGTCCTGCCCGCCGAGCGCGTAGTAGTTCTTGCCCTCCGACCACGGCACGTAGTCGTGCGGGTTCCAGTCCTTGGCCATCGAGAAGTGCCGGTTGACCGCGTTCTCGACGACCGGCTCGAGCTCGTGCAGTACCTCTAGGTCGGTCCATTCCCGTGCCATGCCCGCTCCCCAGATATCTGTGTCGACTAGTTGCAGGCAATATATCTGTGTCCGTCGGTAGCATCAAGTTTTTCCGGGGCGTGTTTCAGCGCCGGTCGGCGTCGTCCTCACGTTGCGCCTGCGTGCTGAGCAGCATGTCGACACAGAAATCGATGAACTGGGCGCGACTGACCTGCAGGTGACCGGCCAGGTAGGTGGTGAACAGCGCGGTCAGCGCGCCGATCAGCCCGGTCGCGACCATCTGCTGGACCGCCGCATCGCCGAACTGGGTCAGGGTGCGCTGCACCATCGTGATGAAGGTGGGCATCCATCTCGCCCCGGAATGGGTCAGGACCGGTTCGCTCTCCGGTGCCAGCAGCAGCACCCTGCCGCGCACCGGGTCGTCGACCATCAGGGCGACGAAACACTCCACGGCCTCGCGCGGCGTGCGCGTGGTCATCAGCGCTTCCATCGTGCGGGTGCACACGTCGTCGTAGACGGCGCGGACGAATTCGTCGCGGTCGGTGAAGCTCTCGTAGAAGTAGCGTTCGGTCAGCTTGGCCTCGCGGCACACCGAACGGATGGTCAGGGTGGGCCCGCCTTCGTCGCCGAGCAGCTGTACGCCGGCGGCGATGAACTCGCTGCGACGCAGCGCCGGCCGCTCCTTCAGGGGAACCCCGGACCAGCGGCCTCGGCCTTGACCGGACGGCACTCTCATCTCCTAGGGGTTTCGCTGACAACGGGAGTGGTCAAAGTAGCTCACCTGCAACGCCGATCTCCAATCGCCGACCGTTGGCCCCGGCGGGGACGCGCCGCCGGCTGCGGGACGCCGGAGCGGCGGTGCACCCGGCCGCGTTGGTCCAGACAATAAGCCCGACGGGTCGGCACTTTCGGCCCTTGACTCCCCGCTTGCCGCTGCGGAATAGTATTCTTCAGATCGAAGAATGACATATGTTGTCCGAACAAATCCGTGAATCCGGCTGCGGCCGGCGGTGCGGATCGCGGTCGATGCCAGGTGAAAGCGGGTCATGGCGGATCACTCCACTCCTTCCAGTCAGCCCAGCCCGTTGAGCGGCTCCGCGCTCGACGGCCGGATCGTGGTGGTGTCGGGGGCCGGCGGCGGCGGTATCGGCACCACGGTCACCGCGATGGCCGCCGAGGCCGGTGCCACGGTGATCGCGGTCAGCCGCTCGCGGGACAACCTCGACGAACACATCGCGCCGCTGGCCGACCGGGGCCTGCCGGTGGTGCCGGTGGCGGCCGATTCCGCCACCGACGAGGGTGTCGCCACGGTGCTCGACGCCGCCCGGCGCGCCGACGGACGGCTCTACGGACTGGTCAACGTCGCCGGCGGCGCCGAACCGTCGACCTGGATGCCGTCCACCCGGGTGACGCGCGCGGACTGGCGGAAGATCTTCACCCAGAACCTGGAGACCGCGTTCTTCATGAGCAGTGCGATCGCCGCCGAACTCGTGGCCGCCGGGTCGCCCGGTTCGATCGTGTCGATCTCGTCGATCAGCGGGATGAACACCGCTCCGTTCCACATCGCCTACGGCACCGCCAAGGCCGCGATCGTCGCGATGACCCGCACCATGGCGGTCGAGTTGGCGGCCGCCGGGATCCGGGTCAATGCGGTGGCACCCGGTGTCACCAACACCGCCGCCTCGGCGACCTACACCGACGAGGATCCCGAGCGTGACCTGCGGGCGATCGCGATGGGGCGCCGCGGACGGCCCGAGGAACAGGCCGGTCCGATCCTCTTTCTGCTCTCGGACCTGGCCGGCTACATCACCGGCCAGACCCTGCTGGTCGACGGCGGGCTCAACCTCAAGTGGAGTCACCTCGACGGCGACAACACCTCCCTGTTCCTCAAGGACGACACCTTCCGTGCTGCGATTAGGAGCTTCTGATGAGTGAAGAACTCGCCGACCCGGTGACCATCGGTATCGAGGCCTACACGTCGGAGAGCTACGCCCGTGCCGAACGAGACCGGTTGTGGCGCAAGGTCTGGCAACAGGTGGGCCGCGTCGAGGATCTGCCGGAAGTAGGCTCCTACCTCACCTACGACATCCTCGACGACTCGATCATCGTGGTCCGCAGCGGACCCGAGGAGTTTCACGCCCACCACAACGTGTGCATGCACCGCGGGCGACGACTGGTCGACACCCCCGCCGGGGCGAAGAACGCCTGCGCGCGCACCCGCAAGTCGTTCGTCTGCGGCTTCCACGGTTGGACCTACGGCCTCGACGGCGCCTGCACCCACATCCGGGAGCAGGACGACTGGCAGGGCACGCTGACCAGCGAGAACACCCATCTGGGGTCGGTGCGCGTCGACACCTGGGGCGGCTGGCTGTGGATCAACATGGACCCGGACGCCGAACCGCTGGCCGACTACCTGTTCCCGGCGGCGAAGATCCTGGACGCCTTCGGGTTGGAGAACATGCGCTACAAGTGGCGCCGCTGGTTGGAGTTCGACTGCAACTGGAAGGTCGCCCTGGAGGCCTTCAACGAGACCTACCACGTCTACACCACCCACCCGGAATTCAACAGGTTCGGCGAATTCAAGGGCTGGGCCAAGGTGCAGGGCAAGCACAGCAACCTCGGCTACGACGCGCCGGATGACCTGGAGGCCACCAAGTCCAAGATCCGGTTGGGCAGTGGCGCCGATCCGCGGGTCTCCACCGCGGAGATGCAGGTCTACACCATGGAGGAGACCAACGCCACCACCACGCAGACCCTGGTCAACGCCGCCAAGCGCCTGGTCGATGAACTCCCCGAGGGCACCCCGGCCGACAAGGTCCTGGAGCACTGGCTGGCCTCGGCGCGTCGCGACGACGAAGCCCGCGGCGTGATCTGGCCGACGATTCCCGCCGACGTGCTCGGCGAGGCCGGCACCGCGTGGCAGCTCTTCCCGAACTTCCAGATCGGCCAAGGGCTCACCAGTGCGCTGTGCTACAGCGCGCGGCCGCATCCCAGCTACAACCCGGACAAATGCATCTTCGAGGTCTCGGTGTTCGAACTGTTCCCCAAAGGTGAAGAGCCGCAGACGGAATGGGAGTACACGCCGGTCGGCGACCCGGGCTGGCGCTCGGTGCTGCCGCAGGACTTCTCCAACATGGCCGCGGTGCAGCAGGGAATGAAATCGCTGGGCTATCCCGGAGCCAAGCCCAACCCGTACCGCGAGCGCGCCATCGTCAACCTGCACCACCAGTTGTCGAAGTACATGGGTACCGGTGCGCCCCAGGAGATCCCGACAGGAAACGATCGATGACGGACTGCTCGCCGACCCAGACCCCCGACGACTTCGACATCGAAGCGCTGCGTGCGAAGTACGCCGCGGAGCGCGCCAAACGCGTTCGCTCCGACGGTTCCGGGCAGTACCTGGAACTCAAGGACGACTTCGTGGAGTTCGCCGAGGTCGATCCGCACACCGAGGTCACCCCGCGTGAGCCCATCGATGCCGATATCGAGGTGGTGGTCCTCGGCGGCGGTATCGCCGGACTGCTCGCCGGCGCCTACCTGAAGAAGGCCGGCGTGGGCGACGTGCGGATCATCGAGATGGGCGGGGACTTCGGCGGTGTCTGGTATTGGAACCGATTCCCCGGAATCCAATGCGACAACGATGCGTACTGCTACGTCCCGTTGCTCGAGGAGCTCGACTTCATCCCGTCCAAGAAGTTCGCCGACGGTGCCGAGATCTTCGCGCACTGTCAGAACATCGGGAAGCACTTCGGCCTCTACGACGGGGCGATCTTCTCGACCCAGGTGCGTACCGTGCGCTGGGACGACGGGATCAGCCGCTGGCGGCTGACCACAAATCGGGGCGACGATCTGCGGGCGCGCTTCGTGGTGATGGCACAGGGCTCCTACAACCGGCCCAAGCTGCCCGGCATCGCCGGCATCAAGGACTTCCAGAACGCCGGTGGGCATGTCTTCCACTCCGCGCGCTGGGACTACGACTACACCGGCGGCGACGCCGACGGCGGCCTGCACAAGCTGGCCGACAAGCGGGTGGCCCTGGTGGGCACCGGTGCGACGGGTGTCCAGCTGGTCCCGCACCTGGGGCGGGATGCCAAGCAGCTCTACGTGTTCCAGCGCACTCCGTCCTCGGTGGACTTCCGCGGCAACGCGCCCACCGACCCGCAGTGGGCGGCGTCGCTGCAACCGGGGTGGCAGGCCGAACGCAAGCGCAACTTTCATCGCTGGTCGCCGTTCGAAGGCGTGGTCTTCGACGCCCCGGACATGGTCTGCGACTTCTGGACCGAACTGGGCCGCAACCTGACCGCTCGCATCGGGGCCAGCCCCGACCCGACGGCGCTCGGCGTCGAGGAGATCATGGCGATGCGGGAGGAGGAGGACTACAAGATCATGGAGCGGCTGCGCCGCCGCATCGACGACATCGTCGACGACCCGCAGACCGCCGAGGCCCTCAAGCCCTACTACCGGTTCATGTGCAAGCGCCCGACCTCCAGCGACACCTACCTGCCCGCGTTCAATCGGCCCAACGTCACGCTGGTGGACGTGGCCGAATCCAAGGGCATCGAACGGCTCACCGCCAAGGGCGTTGTCGCCGGCGGCGTCGAGTACGAGGTCGACTGCGTCATCTTCGCCAGTGGTTTCGAGATCTCCACCGAGCTCAGCCGGCGGTACGCCATCGACGTCATCGAGGGCCGCGACGGGGTCTCGCTGTTCGACCACTGGCGCGACGGCTACAAGACCCTGCACGGGATGACCAGCCGGGGGTTCCCCAACCAGTTCCACACCGGCTTCATCCAGGGCGGCGTGTCGGCCAACACCACCGCGATGTTCGAGCAGCAGGCCGAACACATCGCCTACATCATCGCCGAGGCCCTCGACCGGGGGGCCACGGTCGTCGAGCCCAGCCAGCAGGGGCAGGACGCCTGGGTGAGCACCATCCGGGAGTTGGCATTCGACAACTCGGCGTTCGACTTGTCCTGCACGCCGGGCTATTACAACAACGAGGGCCGTGGATTCGGCGACGCCAGCCGCTCCTTCCTGGGCGAGGTGTACTCGCCGGGCTTCTACGCCTTCGACGACCTGCTGCGGCAGTGGCGCGACGCCGGCGATCTGAAAGGCATGGAACTACAGTGACATCGAAGACCGCCGCGACCCTCGCGACGCGAGACCTCACCGAGCGGATCGGCACCGAGGTGCTGGCCGACAAGGCCGCGCTGCTGTCCGGTGCGCATGCCGCGGCCCTCCGGGAACTGTTGGAGCAGCGCGGTGTGCTGGTGTTCCCGAAGATCGGGCTGACCGACGAAGAACAGGTCGCGTTCACCGAGACGCTCGGGACCCTCGCGCCGGAACGCGACGGCGAGGCCGTCTACGACGTCACGCTCGACACCACCGTCAACAAGCAGGCCGACTACCTCAAAGGGTCGTTCTACTGGCACCTCGACGGCACCATGAACGAGGTGCCGATTCTCGCGTCGCTGCTGTCGAGTCGGGTGCTGCCGGCCGGCGGTGGCGGTGACACCGAGTTCTGCAACACCTATGCGGCCTACGACGATCTCTCCGATGACGACAAGCAGCAGATCGCGTCGTTGCGCGCCGTGCACTCGGCATGGAATTCGTTGCTGTACTACGACCCCGAACCCGAGTACGCGCTGCTGCGGCAGATGATGGCCATCGGGCAGTGCGAACTGCCGGTGGTCTGGACGCACCGCTCGGGGCGCAAATCACTGATCCTGGGCTGCACCGCCGGTGAGATCGTCGGGATGGACCACCTCGAGAGCGTCAAAACCCTGGTGCGGCTGCGGGATTGGGCTACCCAGCCGCAGTTCGTCTATCGGCACCGGTGGTCGGTCGGGGATCTGGTGATGTGGGACAACACCGGGACCATGCACCGGGCCTTGCCGTACGCCCCCGACTCGGGTCGGATGTTGCGCCGCACCAAGCTCGCCGGTGAGGAGCCGTTCGCTTGAGCGCAGCGCAGCAGCTGAACTTCGACGGCCGGGTCGCCGTGGTGACCGGCGCCGGACGGGGACTCGGGCGCGCCTATGCGCAACTGCTGGCGCGGCGCGGCGCCGCGGTGGTGGTCAACGACACCGGTGCCGACCTCACCGGGGACGGGGGACACCAGGAACCGGCCGAACAGGTCGCCGCGGAGATCCGGGACGCCGGCGGCACGGCGGTGGCCTGCACCGCCTCGGTCGCAACTCCCGAGGGTGGACAGGCCATCATCGACGCCGCGCTGGAGCATTACGGGCGCCTCGACGCGCTGATCCACAACGCCGGCAACGTCCGCCGTGCCCCGTTGCGCGAGATGAGCCCGGCGGATTTCGATGCCGTCCTCGACGTGCACCTGCGGGGCGCGTTCCACGTGGTGCGGCCGGCCTTCGCGCTCATGTGTGACGCAGGCTACGGTCGGATAGTGCTGACATCGTCGATCGGCGGGCTCTACGGCAACGCCGAGGTGGCCAACTATGCCGCCGCGAAGGCGGGCGTGGTCGGGCTGAGCAACGTCGCCGCGCTGGAGGGCGCGGACTTCGGTGTCCGCTGCAACGTGGTGGTGCCGGCCGCGGTGACCCGGATGGCCGAAGGCATCGACACCTCGGCCTACCCCCCGATGGAGCCCGAACTGGTCGCGCCCGTGGTCGGCTGGCTCGCGCACGAATCCTGTTCGGTCACCGGTGAAGCACTGATCGCCCTGGCCGGGCGGGTGGCGCGGGCCGCGCTCGTCGAAAGTCCCGGCGTGTACCAACCGGCGTGGACGATCGAGGACGTCGACGCCCGGATCGCGCAGATCCGCGACATCGGCGCACCGGTGGAGTTCCCGGTGGTGCCCGACGGGCACGCCGCGCACATCCGGTACAGCTTCGGCATGGCCCAGCAAGACCCCACCCCCGAGTCCCTCTAGTTCCAAGGAGCGTTGTGATGCGCGAATACACCCGGTTCTACATCGACGGCAAGTGGGTGGACCCCGTCGAGCTCAAGACCCTCGATGTGGAGAACCCGGCCACCGAGCAGGTCGCCGGCAAGATCGCACTCGGGTCGGCCGCCGACGTCGACGCCGCGGTGGCCGCCGCCCGCGCGGCGTTCGCCACCTGGTCGCAGAGCAGCCGGGCCGAGCGCCTGGACCTGCTGCAGGCGATCCTGGCCGAATACCAGCGGCGCGCCGGGGATCTGGCCGACGCGGTCAGCGAAGAGATCGGCGCCCCGCCGGCCCTGGCCGCCGGCGCCCAGGTGCAGCTCGGGATCGGTCACATGCTCACCGCCATCGAGGGGCTGAAGAACTTCGCGTTCGAGGAGCAGCGCGGTGACACCCTGGTGGTGCGCGAGCCGATCGGTGTCTGCGGGCTGATCACGCCGTGGAACTGGCCGCTGAACCAGATCGCGGTGAAGGTCTACCCGGCGTTGGCCACCGGATGCACCATGGTGCTCAAGCCGTCGGAGGTCGCGCCGTTCTCCGCCTACATCTTCACCGAGATCATGGACGCCGCAGGCGTTCCGGCCGGCGTCTACAACATGGTCAACGGTGACGGGCCGGGCGTGGGGGTGGCGCTGTCGACCCACCCGGACGTCGACATGGTGTCGTTCACCGGCTCCACCCGCGCCGGCGTCGCGGTCGCCGAGAACGCCGCACCGACCGTCAAGCGGGTGACCCAGGAACTGGGCGGCAAGAGCGCCAACATCGTGCTGGACGACGACGCCTTCGCCGACAGCGTCACCGCCGGGGTATCGACCATGATGGTCAACTCCGGGCAGAGCTGTAACGCCCCGTCGCGGATGCTGGTGCCCAACTCGCGGATGGACGAGGCGATCGCGATCGCGAACGCCGTCGCCTCGCAGGTGAAGGTGGGCGACCCCGCCGACGACAAGGCCATCGGCCCGGTGGCATCCGGCGCGCAGTTCACCAAGGTGCAGGGCCTGATCGAGAAGGGCATCGCCGAGGGCGCCACGGTGGCGGCCGGCGGTGCGGGCCGCCCCGACGGGCTGGACGCCGGATACTTCGTGCGGCCCACGGTGTTCGCCAACGTCACCAACGACATGACGATCGCCCGCGAGGAGATCTTCGGCCCGGTGCTGTGCATCCTCGGCTACGACAACCTGGATGAAGCGGTCGAGATCGCCAACGACACCGACTACGGGCTGGCCGGTTACGTCTCGGGCTCCGACCTCGACGTCGCGCGCGGGATCGCCCGCCGGATCCGCGCCGGGTGGGTGGCGATCAACCACGCCTTCGACATGAACGCCCCGTTCGGCGGCTACAAGCGCAGCGGCAACGGCCGCGAATGGAGCGACGCCGGCTTCCACGAGTACCTGGAGACCAAGAGCGCGCTGGGTTACGGGGCCGCCGGCTGACGGCCGGCGGTGCCGCCCTATTCGTACTCGATGGTGATCGAGCCGCCCTGCGGGATGCCCTGACAGGTCAGGATGAGGCCGTCGGCGACCTCGTCGTCGTCGAGCACGGTGTTGTTGAGCATGGTCGCGGTGCCCTCGGTGATCTGCGCGATGCAGGTGCCGCAGTTGCCGGCCTCGCAGGAGAACGGCGGCGTCAGCCCGGCCCGGCGGGCGCTCTCCAGCAGCGTCTCGCGGGCCACCCGCGGCACCGTCTCCTTCTTGCGCCCCATGCAGATCGTGACCGTCCCGGACACCTCTGTGTCGGTCGCGGCGTCCCCGGCGGCATCGGCGGCCGGTGTGGTCGCGGTGTCGAAGTCCTCGATGAACAGCCGGCCCGGTCCGGCCCAGGCGCTGCGCACCACGTCCATGAACCCGGTGGGTCCGCAGACGTAGCAGTCCGCATCGGTGTCGGGGCCGACGAACGCGCTCACCGCGGCCGCATCCAGCAGTCCGTCCTCGGTGTCGCGGCGGCGTTGTACCGACAGTCGGCCCGGGTAGCGGGCGGCGAGTTCGGCCAGCGTGTCCTCGAAGATCGCCGCGGCGGCGTCGCGGTCGGCGCACAGCAGTCGCACATTGCGGTCGGTGGTGGCCAGGGCGCTCTTGGCCAGCGACAGGATCGGCGTGATCCCGCTGCCACCCGAGAACGCCAGCAGCGGCGCGGTCGACTCCTGCAGGCAGAAGATGCCCGCCGCCCGGGTCATCACCAGTTCGTCGCCCTCGGCGACGTTGTCCAGCAGCCAGTTGGAGACCTTGCCGCCGGGCACCCGCTTGACGGTGGTCATCAGTTCGTCGTCGGTCTCCGGGGCGCTCGACATCGAGTAGGACCGGTAGAGGTCTTCGCCGTCGACGTGCACCTGGAACGTCGCGTACTGACCGGCCCGGTATCCGAACGGGGTTTCGTGCGGCGACAGGACGAACGTGTAGGCGTCCGCGGTCTCCTTGACGATGCGGGTCACGGTCGCCCGCTGGAAAACATGAGTGACCGCCATGACCACCCCTTCCGGTTTGCGTTCTTCGCTTGAGAGAATACTATTCTCTCAAACCGATAGGATCTTCTCAAATGTTGTCAGGGGCGTCCACAGCAGTGCTTGTATTCGAGGAGCGGCAGCTGTCCCTGTCCGAGCTCGACGCGCGCTCCGGCGACCTGGCGGCGGCTCTGGCGGCCGACGGCGTGCGTGCCGGGGACCGGGTGGCACTGATGTCGTCCAATCGCCCGGAGTTCGTCATCGCCGTGCATGCCGTCTGGCGACTCGGCGCGGTCGTCGCCCTGATCAGCCCGGCCTGGAAACGCGACGAGGTCGCCCACGCCCTGGCGCTCGCCGAGGCCCGGTACGGCCTCGGCGACCACCCGGTGCTGGCCGAACTGATGGCGATGCGACAACTCGATGCCCCGGTTCCCGCCGGGGTCCGGGTGGGGGAGCCGCCCGACCCGGAGTCCGACGCGCTGCTGGTGTTCAGCTCCGGTACCACCGGGCTGCCCAAGGCGGTCCGGCACACCCACGCCTCGCTGGCCGCGGCGGTGGACCACTGGCGTGACGCGCTGGGACTGACCGCCGACGACCGGATCCAGGTCGCCACCCCGCCGTCGCACATCCTCGGGCTGCTCAACATCCTGACCGCACTGCACGTCGGCGCGCGGGTGCGGCTGCACCGCCGTTTCGATATCGACGTCATGCTGAAAACCATTGCCGCCGACAAGATCACCGTCGAGATGGCGGTGGCCCCGATCGCGCTGGCCATCGCCGGGCACCCCGACCTCGAATCGTTCGACCTGTCCTCGCTGCGCTACATCATGTGGGGTGCCACCCCGGTGACGGCCTCGGTGGCCGAGACGGTCACCGCGCGCACCGGCGTGCCCTTCGTGCCGGCCTATGGAACCAGTGAGCTGCCGGTGATCGCCTGCAGTCCGCCCGACGCGCCGCGCCTGGACACCGTCGGCCGGCCGGTGCCCGGGGTGCGGGTGCAGATCGTCGACATCGAAACCGGGCAGCCGCTTGCGGTCGGGGAGCCCGGGCAGATCCTGGCCCGCTCCGATTCGCTGATGGCCGGTTACCTCCCGGCGGATGCCACCGCGGAAGTCATGCGGGACGGCTGGTTTCACACCGGCGACATCGGCTACCTCGATACCGACGGCTGGCTGCGGATCACCGACCGCTGCAAAGAGATGATCAAGGTACGCGGCTTTCAGGTCGCCCCCGCCGAGATCGAGGCGGTGCTGCACTCCCATCCCGCGGTCGCCGACTGCGGCGTGTTCGGGGTGCCCGATGCCGCCGACGGCGAGGCCGTGATCGCCGCCGTCGCGCTGCGCGGGCCGGTCGGCGAGGCCGAGTTGTGCGCACTGGTCGCCGACCGCCTCGCGTCCTACAAACGTCTGCGCCGGGTGGTGGTCGTACCCGAGATCCCCCGGTTGCCGTCCGGAAAGCTGTTGCGTCGATTACTGAAGGAGCGCCTATGGATGTCCGGCTGAATGCTGAGCAGCGACAACTGCGGGATGCCGCAGCCAAGCTCGCCGACGACCTGGGCCCGGGTTCGGTCGCCGAACTCGACGACGCCGGCCGGGTGGCCCGGCTGGAACGGGCCGTGGAGCAGACGGGGTGGCGCTCGCTGCGCTCCGACGGCGCGTCCGGGGTGGAGGTGGCGATCGTCGCCGAGGAGTTCGGCCGCGGTCTTGTCGACGTGCCGTTCCTGGGTCCGGTGCTCGCCGACGACCTGAGCCGTCATGTGGCGCTCGGTGATGGGCCGGCCACGGTCGCGATCGGTGACACCGCCATCGACGCCCGCGGCGCCGCCCGGGCGGTCGCGGTGCGCGAGCACGCGGTGCTGACCGCCCCGGTCGGTGCGGCGCGCACCGGAGCCGATCTGACCCGCGCCGTCGCCGACCTCGCCGGCTCACCGGAGCAGGCCGGGGAGCTGGGCGCCGAAGAGGCACTGCGCTGGCAGGCCCTGGCGTTGGTGGCGACCTGCGCCGATCTGGTCGGCGCCGCCCGCGGGGCACATGCGCTGGCGTGCGACTACGCCAAGATCCGCGAGCAGTACGGCAAGCCGATCGGCTCCTACCAGGCCATCGCGCACCTGCTCGCCGAGGGCCTGGCGCTGATCGAGGGTTCGGTGAGCGTGCTGCGGCACGCCGCCTGGTCCGTCGACGAGGCGCCCGCCGCCGATGCGGTGCGTGCCGCGCGGATCGCCAAGATCTACTCCGCCCGCGCCACTCGGACGGTCTGCGAGACCGCCATCCAGGTGCACGGCGGAATCGGCAACACCTGGGAGTGCGCCGCACACGTCTACCTGCGCCGCGCACTGACATCGACCGGCCTGTGGCCGGTGACCATGAGGGAGATCGCAGATGGACTTTCGTGACTCACCCGCCGAAGCCGACTTCCGCGGTCGGCTCCGCGCCTGGCTGACCGAGCGGGCCGGCACCTTCCCGGTCGCCGGCAGCGACGAATACTGGGCGCGCCAAGGGGAATGGCACCAGGCGCTGTACGCGGGCGGATTCTTCGGAGTGTCCTGGCCGCGGGAGTACGGCGGCCAGGAATTGGCACCGGTCTACGACGTCATCGTCGACGAGGAGCTGGCGGCCGCCGGAGCCCCGCCGCGGCCGAGCCTCGGCTACCTGGTGGTCGGGCTGGGCCGGCATGCGAACAAAGAACTGCAGCAACGGTTTCTGCCGGGCATGATCGACGGCACCCAGCGTTGGTGTCAGGGCTTCTCGGAGCCGGGGGCCGGCTCGGACCTGGCGTCGCTGACCACCACCGCGACCCGGGAGGGCGACGAGTACGTCATCCACGGGCACAAGATCTGGACCAGTTACTCCGACGTGGCCGATTGGTGTCTGCTGTTGGCCCGCACCGACAAGGACGCGCCCCGGCACCGCGGCATCTCGGGGTTCATCGTCTCCATGCACCAGGACGGAATCGAGCAGCGGCCGCTGCAGATGATCAACGGCGTCACCACCGAATTCGGTCAGGTGCTCTTCGACGGTGCCCGGGTTCCGGCCGACCAGATGGTCGGTGAACCGGGGGAGGGCTGGAAGCTGGCGATGACGGTCGTCGGTCACGAGCGGGAACCGTCGACGCTGGGCTACTCGGCGCGCTACGGCAAGCTGGTACGCCAGATGGCCAAGCGGATCGACGGCGAGGTTCCCGACGAATTGGCCTGGGCCGCAGTGGAGACCGAGATGTTGCGGCTGCACGTGCGACGCCGGCTCTCCGAGCAGCTCGACGGTGTGTCGCACGGGCCGGAGGGTTCGATGGACAAGTTGCTGATGACCTGGGTGGAGCAGTCGGTCGGCCACGCGGCGCTGGCCGTCGGCGGCGTCGACGATCCCGACCTGCTCAGCGCCTACCTCTACAGTCGAGCCCAGAGCGTGATGGGCGGGACGTCGCAGATTCAGAAGAACATCATTGCCGGCCGGATTTTGGGACTGACCCCGTGATCGCGAGCGCGGACGGAGTCCGGGCGAAGCGGGTCGCGACTATTGAAGGAGCCTGACATGTACGACATGCCCGATGAAATCGACGTGCGCGCCGAGGGCCCGCTGCGGATCATCACGCTGAATCGCCCCGACGCGCTCAACGCCGTCAACGACGCGTTGCACTGCGGCTTGGCGAAGCTCTGGACGCAGCTCGACGAGGACCACGACGCCCGCGCGGCGGTACTGACCGGCAGCGGTCGGGCGTTCTCCGCCGGGGGTGACTTCAACTACCTCGACGAGATCCGGCGTGACGAGAAGTTGCGCGCCAAGACGATTGCGCACGGCCGCGAGATCGTGCTGGGCATGGCGCGGCTGCGCACCCCGGTCATCGCCGCGGTGAACGGACCGGCCGTCGGCCTGGGCTGCAGCCTGGTGGCACTCAGCGACATCGTCTATATGGCCGAGGGCGCCTATCTGGCCGATCCGCACGTGCAGGTCGGCCTGGTCGCCGCCGACGGCGGCCCGTTGACCTGGCCGTTGCAGATGAGTCTGCTGCAGGCCAAGGAGTACGCCCTGACCGGAGCGCGGATCCCGGCGGCGCGGGCCGTCGAGCTGGGTCTGGCCAACCACGTGGTCGAAGACCCGGTGGCCGAGGCGATCGCGTGTGCCAAGCGCATCATCGAACTGCCCCGCCAAGCCGTGGAGAGCACCAAGCGACTGCTCAACATCCACCTGGAGCGCGCGGTGCTGGCCACCCTGGACTTCGCGAACATGGCCGAGGACCAGTCGTTTCAGACCGACGACTTCAACGCGATCATCGATCGGCTCACCGCGAAGAAGGACTGACACCGGCGATGACGATCGTCGAGTTGCTTGCGTCGGCACGGGACGGCTCCGTGCGGGCCACGGGCCGGTTGCTCAGCATGGTCGAGAGCGGTCGGCGGACCGAGGTGCTGGCCGCGATCGGGCCGGCGGTCACCCGGGTGATCGGCGTGACCGGCCCGCCGGGGGCCGGTAAGTCGACCACGATCGCCGCGCTGGTGGGGGCCTACCGGCAGCGGGGGCTGCGGGTCGGGGTGCTCGCCGTCGACCCGTCCTCGCCGTACAGCGGCGGCGCCCTGCTGGGCGACCGCATCCGGATGGCCGCCCACATCAACGACCCGGCGGTGTTGATCCGATCGGTGGCGGCCCGCGGCCACCTGGGCGGATTGGCCGAAGCGGTGCCGGCGGCCATTCAGTTGCTGGCCGCACTGGGTTTCGACGTGCTGCTGCTGGAGACGGTCGGGGTCGGCCAGTCCGAGATCGAGATCGCCGCGATCGCCGACCCGACCATCGTGGTGCTCAATCCCGGCGCCGGTGACGCCGTCCAGGCCGCCAAGGCCGGACTGCTGGAAGTCGGCGACATCGTGGTGGTCAACAAGGCCGACCGCGAAGGTGCCCAGCAGACCGTGCGTGACCTGCGCATCGAATTGCACCACACCGGCGCCCCGATCCTCACGCTGGTCGCGGCGCGGGGAGACGGGCTCGAGGAGTTGGTGGACACCATCGAGGCGCACCACCGCTCCGACAGCCGGGAGCGCCGGCGGGCACGGGCGCGCGCACAGATCCTGTCGCTGGCGCAGACGCGACTGCGGGTCCATCCGGCGCTGGACGAACTCGCCGAACTGGTGGTCGACGGGGCTTCGGATCCGTACTCGGCGGCGGAGCGACTGTTATCCGACTAGCCGACTGGCTACCCTCGTCGCATGGCTGCCACTCCGGCTGTTGACCGGTTCCGCTACGTCGTCCGCACCCCGGCGCAGACCCGGGTCCTCGACGCCGCGCTGCACCTGATCGGCGAGAACGGCGTCGGAGGGACGTCGCTGCAGATGATCGCCGACGCGATCGGAGTGACCAAAGCCGCGGTCTACCACCAGTTCAAGACCAAAGAAGAGATCGTGGTCGCGCTCACCGAGCGGGAACTGGGCTCCCTGGAAGAGGCGCTGGAGGCCGCCGAGGTCGAGCAGAGTCTGCCGCGGGCCAGGGAATTGCTGCTCGACGCCGTCATCGACATGGCGGTGCGTCGACGCGGCGCCGCGAGCACCCTGCAGTTCGACCCGGTGGTCGTCCGGTTGCTCGCCTCGCATCAGCCGTTCCAGCAGTTCATCGCGCGACTCTACGGCGTGCTCGTCGGCGACGCCGGCGACGACGCGATCGTGTCGGCGGCGATGCTGTCGGGCGCACTGGCGGTCGGCGTGATGCACCCGCTGGTGACCGGTATCGACGACGACACCCTGCGCGCGCAGCTGCGCCGGCTCACCAAGCGTTTCATCGAACCGCCCGCCGACTCGCACTAGAGGCATTGACCGGCGGCTAGCCGCTCGGCTACTTTCTACCTAGCCGAACGGCTACCCAGTGCTGGGGCCGAGTGAGGGGGAGGCGTCATGCAGTTGCTCGCCGAGGTCGAGGATTCGTCGCAGGCCACCGCGTTCCGGGCACAACTGGTGTTGTTGTGGTCCGGTCCGGCGATCGGTGCGGTGCTGCTGGCGATGTTCCTGGCCTTCCCGGGTTTCTTCCCGCCGATGTCGCCGACCATGTCGGCGGATCAGGTGGCGCAGTTCTACGACGAGCACCGATCCTGGATCCGGTTGAGCATGGTCGGATTCAACCTGTGCGGGATCATGATCGTGCCGTTCCTGCTGTTGGTCGTCGCGCAGATGAAGCGGATGACCGGCCAGAGCCACGTGTTCGCCTACGCCTATCTGGCGTGCATGGTCAGCGGTGCAACGCTTTTCGCGCTGTCGAACATCTACTTCGGGGTGGCGGCCTTCCGTCCGAGCCGCAGCCCGGAAGTGATCCAGGCGCTCAACGACATGGCCTGGCTGTCGTTCATCGCCCCCGTCGGGATGATCGTGGGGCAGTTCGCGATGCTGGCCTGCGCGGTCTACTTCGATCGCGGCCCCGATCCGGTGTTCCCGCGCTGGGTGGCGCATCTGTCGGTGGCCACGGCGCTGGCGATGCTGCCCTCGGTGGCCGCGACCGTGTTCACCACCGGGCCGCTGGCCTGGGACGGGTTCATCTCGTTCTGGGTTCGCAACGGGGCCTTCGCGATCTTCGTCTTCGCGATGTTCTTTGCGCTCCGCGATGCGCTCTACCGGCAGGGCGTCGCCGAAGGCCTGATCGAGGAGTCGGCGCGGTGAGCATGGCGACGCTGCTCTACGGCGCCGAGGCCGAGGAAGCGCCGCCGGGAGGCGGCCGGCCCGACGTGCGGCTGGTGTTCTGGATCTCGGTGGCGTTCTACGTGCTGATGGGGCTCGGCGTCTGCCTGCTGGGGCGGGTGACCCCGCCGCCGCGCCCGGACGTCGGCATACCCGAGATGCAGGCCTGGTGCCAGCAGCACGCACCGACTCTGCAGATCGGCTTCGTGCTGCTGCTGATCATCGCCGGCGGAGCGGCGATCTCCAACGGCCTCATCGGATATCACATGAAACGGATGAGCTCCGGGTCGCTGCTCGCCTACGGCTACATCGGATCGATGGCGGTCGGGGCGGTCCCGGGCTTCCAGTTGATGATGCTGTGCTTTTTGCTCACGGTGTTCCGCGCCGACCGTGATCCGGAGTTGGTGCGGTTCTTCTACGACCTCGGGATACTGACCTACAACGGCTCGCTGGGCTGTTTCACCGCCGCCTACTTCTGCCTGGCGCTGGCCATCTTCTACGACAAGAACAACATCTTCCCGAAATGGTTCGCCTACATCACCGTCTGGCAGATCGTCACCGAGGTGATCGCCACCCAGATGTGGCTCTTCCAATCGGGAGCCTTCGCCTGGAACGGCATCATCTCGTTCTTCATCGCGGTCGTGATCTTCTCCGCGTGGATCGTGGTGGTCTTCCCGATCATGTGGGTGACCGGCAATCGTGAGACACCCGGAGGTCCGGTTCATGACTGATCGGCTGACCGACCCACGCCGCACGCATCTGCCCGGCGACGGGCACATGTGGTTCATGGTGCTCGGCGACCTGTTCATCTTCGGCGGCTACTTCATCGCCTACCTGGTGTTTAGGACCCGCGCACCCGAGCAGTTCCTGGCCGACCAGCAGCACCTCAACATCACCGTCGGCGTGGTCAACACCATCGTGCTGATCACCAGTTCCTGGTTGGTCGCCCAAAGCGTGCAGGCCACCCGGTCCGGCGACCGCGCCACCGCGATCGCCCTGGTGCGGTCCGGGGCGGGCTGCGGGGTGCTGTTCGTGGTGCTCAAGATCTACGAGTGGGCCACCGAGATACGGGCGGGATACACCAATTCCAGCGAGTTCTTCAGCTTCTACTACGTGCTTACCGGCGTGCATCTGTTCCACGTGGGCCTGGGCCTGCTGATCCTGGGCATCGTGATCCGGGAGCTGCGCAACCCGCGCCGCGCCCGGGTCTCCATGGTCGAGCAGGGTGCGACCTACTGGCACATGGTGGATCTGCTCTGGGTCGTTATCTTCGCGCTGCTCTACGTGATGAGGTGAGAGTTCCATGACCGCACAGCAGAATTCCCGGTTCGTGCCGGACCCGCTGCTCACCGCGAGTTGGCTGGTCCTGGTGGCGATCACCGTGCTGGCCTGGTGGCTGGCGCCGGGCCACAGCGGCGGGCACGTCGAACCCAGCATCCCCATCACCGTCACGGTGATCGCACTGTCGGCCGTCAAGGCCCGGTTGATCATCCGCAACTTCATGGAGGTGCGCGCCGCCCCGCTCTGGCTGCGGCGCACCACCGATGCGTGGCTGGCCGTGCTGTGGACGGCCGTGCTGGTGATCTACCTGTTCTGAGCGGGGAACCGCGGCAGGTGCAGCGGCAGGTCGTTGTAGGTGGCGATCCCGGGTTCGGCGGAGACCACGGCCGGAATCGCGTTGATCGGCGGCATCGCGGTCATGATGTGGCCGAGTTCGAAGAAGTCGTCGAGCGACTTCGCCGAGGCGATCAGATCCGGCGGCGGGGTGAAACCGACCTGCATGTTGACCGTCGGACGGCCGTCGATGGTGATCTTCCAGCCGTCGCCGCCGAGATCCCAATCCGGTTCCAGGGTCTGGCCCTTCCGCCACCGCACGTTGATGTCGATGATGGTCTCGCCGCCGACGATGCCCTGCCAACTGGCGAAGACGCCCGCCACATGGCCGGCCGGGATGGTCCACGAGGCCATCGGCAGATCCGCGGTGGTCTGGGCGTATTCGGACACACAGACGATCTCGTCGAGTTCGACGCCCATCGCGTCGGCCACCAGGCGGACCGCCTCGGCGAAGACCGCGGTGCCCTTGGCGGCCATCGGCTGCAGGTCGGGATCGTCGATGGCGACCCCGAAGCCCACCGGTCGTTCGGTGTCGGGGGAGTCGTAGAGGGTGGTGTCGGCGGTCTCGGTGATGGTGACCTTGTCGACCCGGTCGCAGGCCGTCGCGGCCACGATCGCCAGCAGTTCGGCGAAGCCCGGGCTCACCCCGGAGCCGAACAGGGTGGATCCGCCTTTGCGGCAGGCGTCTTCGAGCCGGGCGCGGTCATCGCCGAGGTTGTGGCCGGTGATGAACGACGCCGACGTCACGACGTTGACCCCCGCGGAGAGGATCTCCGCCAGTTCGTCGACGTCGATCCACATCGGGTTGTAGATCACGCAGTCCGGCTTCAGCGCCAGCAGTGCCGCTTTGTCGTTGCTCGCGGCTACCCCGAGCGGGTCGATGCCGGCCAGCTCGCCGGCGTCCTTGCCGACCTTGTCGTCGGACCAGGCGAACAGACCGACCAATTCGAAGTTCGGGTTGCCGGCGATCGCCCGCACCGAACTCTTGCCGACGTTGCCGGTCGTCCACTGGACGACCCGGTAGGGGGCGGTGGGTGTCTTCGCCGACATGGAAAATCCCCTTCTCGCAATGTGGTAATTACGTTTGCACGAGGGTATGTGGTTCCCCGGTCGATGTCCAGGGTTGACGGTGCGCCGGGTCCGGTCGGGCTACCCGGAGAAGCCGTGGGCGCAGAAGTCCCAGACTTCCTCGGACGTCAGCGGGTTGACCGCGGGATCTGCCGAGGCCGGACTGGATTGGGCGTTGAACATCACGGTCTGCATGACCATCGCCGCCACCCGCCGCGGGTTCGTTCCGGTACGCAGCCGGCCGGCCTCGGCGGCCTGCTCGGTCAGCTCGGCGAGCAGTTCCAGCAGCGGGGTGTGCGCGACCCTGACCTCGACCGGGTGGGTGAGCAGCAGGGTGGGGGCGAAGTCGGTGAACAGCGGCCGCTTGGCGGCCGGGTCCGGCCGTGATGACTCGAACAGCAACTCGACGGCGACTTTGAGGCGTTCCAGCGGATCGGAGTGGTTGGCCGTGGCGGCGCGGATCTGATCCGCGGCGCGGCTCAACGCGTCTTCGAAGAGCGCCAGCAGGAGCTCGTGCTTGCCGTCGAACTGCAGGTAGAAGCTGCGCAGCGACTGCCGCGAGCGGTCCACGACCTCCTGGACGGTGAAGTCGGTGCTGCCCTTTTCGATGATGATCGACTGCGCGGCATCAAGGAAACGCTGGACGCGTTGTGCCGCGCGGATCTTCGCCGTCTTGATCGAGCGTTCGACCGCGCGCTGCTTCCAGGCGGGTTCCTCGCTCGGATTGGTCACCGGCGTTCCGGACGCTGAGGGCACCGATGCATGGGGTAACTGTACCGGCCGGTAACGCGTGCGCGGTGCGCCGCACCGGCGCGGGGGCGACGATTCAGAGATCGTAACTTCTCCATTCGAGAATGATATTCTCATCGCTGCGTCTAGGGAAGCAGACGAGCAAGATCGGCGCCGCTGAAAACCGGGACCACCGGGGGCGCCCGAGTCGAGGAGTTCGCCAGTGCAATTGACCTTTGATCCCGAAGTCGAGAACTTCCGGGCCGAGTTCGCGGCGTTCCTCGACGAGCATCTGCCCAGCGACGCCGAGGCACTGGAGCGGTCGCATTCGTGTTCGGACGTGCCGGAGTGGGCCCGCCGCTGGCAGCGACTGCTGTTCGACAACGGCTGGCTGCTGCCGGCCAACCCGCCCGAGTTCGGCGGCCGCAACGCCACCATCCTGCAGCAGTACGTGCACTCCGAGGAACTGTCCCGCCGGCGGATCTACCCCAGCTTCAACCCGCAGGGCGTGGGCATCATCGCCGCGTCGCTGCTGTCGTTCGGTACCGAGGAACAGAAACACCGTTGGGCGGTGCCGATTCTGCGGGCCGAGATCACCGCATCGCTGGGCATGAGTGAGCCCGGAGCCGGATCGGACCTGGCCGGCCTGCAGACCCGGGCGGTATTGCAGGACGACCATTTCGTGGTCAACGGCCAGAAGGTCTGGACCTCGGGAGCCCACGATGCGGACGTGCTGCTGACGTTCGTGCGCACCGACCCGGACGCGCCCAAACACAAGGGCATCAGCGTGCTGCTCATCCCCACCGACACCGAAGGCGTTGTGCGGCGGCCCTTTGCATCGGCCTGCGCCCACGACGACGTCGACTTCAACGAGGTCTTCTTCACCGACGTCCGGGTGCCCGCCGAGAACCTCGTCGGCCCGCTCAACGGCGGCTGGGGAGTGGCCAACGGCTCGCTCGGGCACGAACGCACCCTGCTGTGGATGAGCTTCGCCGACCGACTGCGCGACCTGATCCTGGACTCCCGGCCGTCCGGCGCCCTGGAGCGTGACCGCTTCGCCACGTTGCTGATGGACAACCAGGCGCTGCAGCTGCTCGGCTCGGTGGCGTTGGCGCAGGCCGCCCGCGGCGAGCAGGACGTACCCGCACTGTCGGTGCTCAAACTGCTGGGATCGGAAGCCGTGCAGAGCGCCGCGGAGCACTCGCTGGACGCGGCCGGCGTCGACGGACTGACCCACCCGGGCAGCTCGGGGGCCTACATGCCGCTCAACGAGGACTACGCCAGCGGCAGCCGATTCGACCGCTACCTGCGCAGCTTTTCGGGGACCATCGCCGGCGGCACCTCCGAGATCCAGCGCAACATCATCGCGCAGCGCGTGCTCGGGTTGCCGCGGTAGCAATTTCGGCGCGGTTGTGCCCGCTGGGCGGGCACAACCGCGCCGAAATCGCTAGAGCTGGACCAGGCGCGGCGCGGAGCCGCGAGCGCGCAGGCCACCGCCGACCCGGCGGGTCAATTCTCTTGCGTTGCCGAGCAATCCGTCGAGCACCATCACCCGCTTGATGTGGCGGTGCAGATCGTGTTCCGCGGTGAAACCGACGCCGCCGAGCACCTGCTGGCAATGTTTGGCGGCGGTCATCGCGGCCTTGCCTGCGGCGGCCTTGGCCAACATGGCGGTCAGGTCGGGGCTACCGGCGCTGGGCACCGACAACGTGGCCTCGGCGCCCTCGATGGCTGCCAGGGTCTCGGCGAGCCGATGCCGGATGGCCTGGAAGGAGGCGACGGGCTTACCGAACTGCACCCGGTCCAGGGCGTGTTGGCGGGCCAGGGCCAGCATCGCCCGCGCCGAGCCCACCAGCCACCACCCCACCGCCCGCTGGGCCTCGCTGACGCGCAACAGTTGCCCTTCGGGCACCTCGCGCAGTGGAAGCCCGCCCAGGACCGGATTGCCCTCGATCGCATCGCGTTCCCAGATCACCCACCTGCCACCGGCGTACGGCATCGGGGGAGTGCCACCGGGCAGGCCGCCGATGGTCTCCAACAGCACGTCGTTGAGAATCGAGGCATGCGTCCCGGTCTCGCCGAGCAGCCGGAACACCAGCGGGATGGCCAGGTCTGGATCCTCGGAAAGCATTTCCGCCCACCCGAGTTCGGCCAGCGCCTGCTCCAGTTCGGCGCCGGAGGACGACGCCATGGTCTTGCGCAGGGTGTCTTCCAACAGGGCGATCGAGGCGGCATCCATGTCGGCGGTCACGGTCATTCCTTCCCGAGGTCGAGCAACCGGCGGGCGATGATGTTGCGCTGGATCTCCGCGGTGCCGCCGTAGATGGTTGCGGCGCGGGAGTACAGGTACTCGGGGCGCCATTCACTTTCGTCCAGTTCGATCAGACCCGGCAACAGGTCGCGTGCGGTGTCGTAGAGCAACTGTTCGGCGCCGGCCAGCAGCACCTTGTCGATGGAGGTCTCCGGGCCCAGTCGTTGGCCGTCGGCCAATCGGTGCTGGGTGGCCCGCGAGCGGCAGCGCAGTGTGTGCAATGCGAGGTAGACCGCACCCAGTTCGCCGTCCACCGCCGCGCCCTGCCGCTTGACCTCGGCGATCAGCGCATCGAAGCGCGAATACAGGTAGGCGATGCGCTGCCAGAAGCAGGTGGACCGCTCGTAGGGCAGCAGATCCATCGCCAGCTGCCACCCGTCGCCGGGCTTGCCGAGCATCCGCGAGCCGTCGACGACGACGTCGTCGAAGTAGACCTCGCAGAATTCGTCGACCCCGTGCATGGTGCGCAGCGGTCGGATATCGATCCCGGGGGTGTCGGTGTCGACGAAGAACGCGGTGATCGCCCGGTGGTTGGGGGTGTCCGCGTCACCGGTGCGGGTCAGCAGGATGCAGCGGTGCGAGAACTGGGCGAAGCTGGTCCAGACCTTCTGGCCGTTGATCACCCACTGGTCCCCGCGCGGGGTGGCACGGGTGCTCAGCGACGCCAGATCGCTTCCGGAGCCCGGCTCGGAGAAGCCCTGGCACCACTGTTCCTCGCCGCTGAGCAGCTTCGGGAGCATCTCGGCGGCCAATTCCGGTGGCGCGTAGTCGATCATCGTCGGCGCCAGAACTTCCAGCATCGAGTACGGGCCCGGCTCGGCCAGTCGGCGGCCGACGACCTCCTCGCCGACGACCGCCCGCAGCATGGCCGGACCGCCCAACCCGCCGGCCTCGACCGGCCACCCGTAGCGCATCCAGTCCGCCTCGTAGAGGGCGGCCGAGACTCGGGCGAACTGCTTCAGGTGCCCTTGCAGCGAGGTGTCGGGACCGGGGCTCAGGTCGTTCTCGTCGAGCCAGGCACGCAGATCCGCTTGGAACCGGGCGACATCGATCTCCGGGGTCGCGGACCCGACCCCGGAGCCGGCCGGCGCCGTCATTTGGCGGACGGCCGGCCGATGGCGTGCGGCCGGCCGGCGTCGTGCACGCCGCTGCGTCGGATGAACGTCATCTTGCGGGTGCGCAGCCGCCAACCCTCAGCCGTGCGCACGTAGGTGTCGTTGTAGTAACCGATCCGCATGTCGTGGCTGGCGTGGTCGATGAAACACAGCGGCTGGGTGCCGGTCGCGGTGTCGCCGTCCAACTCGATCACCGGGGTGCCGGTCATGAACAGGCCCTTGGGTGCGGCCTCGACGAGCACCGGAAACCGGTCCAGCGAATAGGTTTCGCCGAACGCGCTGTAGGTGCCGTCCGGGGTGAACACCGACACCAGACCGTCGATGTCGCCCTGCGTGATGGTCACCGCGTAGCGGGCCAGGGTCTGCTGGATGTCGACCAGGTCGTCAATTCTTGTTGACATATACCTTGCCGCCTTTCATGACGAAGTTCACGTTTCGGGTCACGGTGATGTCGGCCAGCGGATCACCGGGAACCGCGATGACATCGGCGAGCAGGCCCTCGGCCAGCCGGCCGCGGTCGCTCGAGTTGATGAGTTCGGCTGCGGTCACCGTCGCCGCCCGCAGCACCGCGGCCGGGGGCAGGCCCCACTCCACCAGGGTGACGAGTTCGTCGGCGTTGCGGCCGTGCGGAATCGCCGGCGCGTCGGTGCCGACGGCGATCTTCACCCCGGCCTCGTAGGCCGCCTTGATCGAGGTGCGAGCCTTGGGGAACATCTCGGCGGCCTTGGCCTGCAGGACCGCCGGCGCCTTGGAGACGTCCATCGCCTCGGCCAGCCGCCGGGTGCTGACCAGGAACCGGTCGTGCTCGACGAGCATCGCGATGGCCTCGTCGTCCATCAGGAAGCCGTGCTCGATGCAGTCGATGCCGCAGGCCACCGCGTGCTTGACGGCTTCGGCGCCGTGGGTGTGGGCGGCCACCCGCAGGCCGCGCCGGTGCGCCTCGTCGACGATGACGCGCAACTCTTCATCCGAATAGTGTTGCGCGCCGGCCTCTCCGGTCAACGACATGACCCCGCCCGAGCAGCACACCTTGATCAGCTGGGCGCCGTGCTTGATCTGGTAGCGGACCGCCTTGCGGATCTCATCGACGCCGTTGGCGATGCCCTCCTCGATGGTCAGCTCCAGCACGCCCGGCATGAAGGCCGCGAACATGGTCGGGTCGAGGTGACCGCCGGTCGGGGTGATCGCGTGGCCGGCCGGTACCACCCGGGGGCCCTCGATCATCCCGGCGTCGATCGCCCTGCCCAGCGCCACGTCGAGCAGGTAGCCGCCGGTCTTGACGAACAGGCCCAGGTTGCGCACGGTGGTGAACCCGGCGCGCAGGGTGCGCCGGGCGTTGCCGACCGCGCGCAGCACCCGGGTCGGCGGGTCGTCCTGAACCTGGGACAGGCCGGGGTTTTCACCCCGGCCGCCCATCAGCAGGTTGACCTCCATGTCCATCAGGCCCGGCAGCAGGATCGAGTCGCCGAGGTCGATGACCTCGGCGCCGTCCGGCACCGCGCCCCCGACGCCGACGATCCGGTCGCCGTCGATGTGCACCACACCGGGCCGGACGATCTCTCCGGCGTCGACGTCGAGCAGGCCGGCCGCCTTGAGGGTCAGCACCCCTAGATCACCGGCTCGCGGAGCAGCTCCACCCAGGCCGCGCCGCTGTCCGGGACGCGGGCCTGCTTCCAGGCCTCGATCGGGAACGACACCATGACCAGCGACTGCATCAGGTGCATGAGGGTCTTTGCGTCATCGGGCAGGTCGTCCAGGGGGAACTTGTCGCAGTAGGCCACGATGTCGTCGAGCATCGGGAAGGCGACGTCGTAGAACTCCTGCATCTCGGCCATCGACGAGGCCAGTCGCTTGGCGTAGCGGTCGGGCTCATTCGCAAGGTCCCAGCCCAGATAGGGCTCCAAGGCGGCGAATTCAGACGGTAGCGGCATTCTGGTGCTCCTTCACGATGTCGCGGTTCACTTTGTGCAGATGGCGAATCAGGACTTCCTGGTCGCACAGCAGGAAGTCCTTGACCGCCTGGGTGGTGATCATGGTCTGGGTGGCTTCCAGGGTGTTGGCGTCCTGCAGTGCGTATTCCTTGAACGTCACGGCCGCCAGTTCCTGGGCCAGGCGTTCGCGCGCGTTCTTCGGCGGGACGAAGTACAGGTTCGCTTCGAAGGTGTGCTTGTCGACGGCGGTCGGCCAGTACTGGTAGGTCAGGTACCAGCCCGGTTCCCAGATCAGAATCATGAAGTTGGGGTAGAACAGGAACGAGTCGATGCCCCACTGCGGTGCGCGCTTGACGTTGATGCCCGGCGGCAGTTCCTTGAGGTTGGCGATGAGTTCGGGCTTGTCCCACGGTCCGAACAGCCCGCTGCGCAGTACCTGGTCCAACGGCTTGACCATGGACATGTCCGGCGGCGGCGCCTGTCCGCCCCACGTCGACTGCAGGCTGTGCGGGCCGGCCAGTTCGTAGTGCAGCGCCTCATAGCCGAACTTCTGGATCTTGGCGGCTTCTTCCTTGGTGTACTGGCCCTGGTGCAGGATCGGCGCGTGGTAGAACTCGATGAACGCGTCGATGAACAGCTTCCAGTTGCTACCGACTTCGGCGCGGTAGGAATAGGTTTCGGTCATCTCGCCGAACGGGTAGCCCTCGATGCCCTTGGCCAGCGGGCCGAGGTAGTCGGCGAGCGGTTGTGCGTTGTCGTCGAAGTTGACGAAGATGAAGCCTTCCCAGACCTCGCAGCGCACGGTCGCCAGTCCGTAGTCCTTCTTGTCGACGTCGAAGAACTCCTCCTCCTGCTGGATGAAGGTCAGGTCACCGTCGAGGCTGTAGCGCCAGGCGTGGTATTTGCAGGTGAACTGGCGGCAGACGCCGGACGTCTCCTCGTTGGGGAAGTCGTTCCACACCAGCTTGTTTCCGCGGTGGCGGCAGACGTTGTGGTAGGCCTTGACCGACCCGTCCTTGGTCTTGACCACGATGATCGAGGTGCCCTTGCACACCGACGGCAGTTCCCGGGTGAAGTAACTGCCGGTCTTGGGAAGGCGCTCCACACGACCGACGTTGATCCACATCCGCTTGAAGACGGCCTCTTGTTCGGCCTCGAAGAATGCGGGGTCGTAGGAGTCGCTGTAATCGACTGGCTCGGTGCCCAGTTCGGGATAGGCCTGCGTCCAGCTGCCAGCAGCCGGTTTCGGGAAATGGGACACGGTTCTACCTCTCTGATTCGGATTTTTCGTCAAGTTCAACGCCAAAGGTGTTGAAGGCCATGGCCAACATGGAATAGCAGCCGATCGTGAAGACCAGGTCCATCAGCTGCTTCTCGTCCAGATACTTGGCCAGCACCGCCTCGGTGTCGGCGGAGAGGCGGGACTTCTCTTCGAGCTCGTCGGCGGCGTTCAGCACGGCCTGGTAGATCTCGTTGCGGCCGACGCTGTGCTGCAGCTCGGTGATGTCGTGGTCGGTGAGACCGGCTTCTTTTCCCATCGTGACGTGGTGGACCCACTCGTAGTCGCAGCCGCGTCGGTACGCGGTGCGCAGGATGGCCAGCTCACGCAGATCGGCCGGCAGTGTCGAGCCGTACAGCAGATGGACGTTGAAACGCAGGAAGACCCGGGTCAGTTTCGGGTGGTGCACCAGCATGGCCAGCGCGTTGCCCGCGCCCTGGGGATTGCGGCGTTCCTCGGGCAGCATCGCGGCCAGGGCGCGCTGTACGTCGGGGTCCTCCCAGTAGGACTCCGGCAGTTCAGTCAGGCGCATGGACCACTCCTCGTTAGCGAGAATCACATTCTCATATTTGACCAACAGATTTCCACGTTTGGCCCGATTGGTCAACACCTCGGTGTTTGCGCAGGTAGAACGACTCCTGTCGGAGGTGGTCCGCGCGGTCGGCGGCGTCGCGGGCGATGCGGCGGGCCGGTCTCGCGTGAAGGTTGATTCTCCGAAAACGGGAAGATAGTTTTCACTGGAGACGTCATTGGGTCGGCCGCGCGCCGAGCCCGGAACGGAGGATGACCGTGCACAAGGACGACATGATTCTGGTCAGCGTCGACGACCACACGGTGGAGCCGCCGGACATGTTCGCCAATCACCTGCCGAGCAAGTACCTCGACGACGCGCCGCGTCTGGTGCACAACCCCGACGGCTCCGACTCCTGGCAGTTCCGCGACGTGGTGATCCCCAACGTCGCGCTCAACGCGGTGGCCGGCCGGCCCAAGGAGGAGTACGGGCTGGAGCCGCAGGGACTCGACGAGATCCGGCCGGGTTGTTACAACGTGCATGAGCGGATCAAGGACATGGACGCCGGCGGCATTCTCGGGTCGATCTGCTTCCCGTCGTTCCCCGGCTTCGCCGGCAGGTTGTTCGCCACCGACGACCCGGACTTCTCGGTCGCGCTGGTGCAGGCCTACAACGACTGGCACATCGAGGAGTGGTGCGGGGCCTATCCGGGCCGCTTCATCCCGATGGCACTCCCGGTGATCTGGGACGCGCAGAAGTGCGCCGAGGAGGTGCGCCGGGTGTCCAAGAAGGGTGTGCACGCCCTGACGTTCACCGAGAATCCGGCCGCGATGGGCTACCCGAGCTTTCACGACGAGTACTGGAATCCGTTGTGGCAGGCGCTGTGCGATACCGACACGGTGCTCAACGTGCACATCGGGTCGTCGGGCAAGCTGGCCATCACCGCGCCGGACGCGCCGATGGACGTGATGATCACCCTGCAGCCGATGAACATCGTCCAGGCCGCGGCGGATCTGCTCTGGTCCCGGCCGATCAAGCAGTACCCGGACCTCAAGATCGGCCTTTCCGAGGGCGGCACCGGATGGATCCCGTACTTCCTGGAGCGAGCCGACCGCACCTATGACATGCATTCGGTCTGGACCGGCCAGGACTTCGGGGGCAAGCTGCCCTCCGAGGTCTTCCGGGAGCACTTCCTGACCTGCTTCATCTCCGACCCGATCGGGGTGAAACTGCGCCACGACATCGGCATCGACAACATCGCGTGGGAGGCCGACTACCCGCACAGCGACTCCATGTGGCCGGACGCGCCCGAGGAGTTGTGGGCGGTGCTCAGCGCCAACAACGCCACCGACGACGAGATCGACAAGATGACGCACCAGAACGCCATGCGCTGGTACTCCTACGACCCGTTCGCCCATCTGCCCCGGGAGCGGGCCACCGTCGGCGCGCTGCGTAAGGCCGCCGAGGGGCACGACGTCTCGATCCGGGCGCTCAGTCACCACCAGCAGGGCGAGCGTCAGGCGAACGCGTTGATGGACGCCGCGCGGTCCAACAGCTGAGCCGGGTCTTCGTCGACGTCGCCGGACCGACGCGACGTTGACGGACGCCCGCGGCATGTGAAAGTCTGTTGACCGGTTGCGAGAATGGCATTCTCGGATGTGAGAGGGAGCGGAACGGCCCGATGGATCCAGACACGATCGACTTCTTCACCGACCAGTCCGTGGTCGCAGACCCGTACCCGTATCTGCGGGCGCTGCGGGACCGGTCGCCGGTCACCCGGGAACCGCACCACAACGTGATGATGGTGACCGGTTGGGATGAGGCGTGCGCGGTGGCCGGCAACGCCGACGTGTTCTCCTCGTGCATCGCGGTCACCGGCCCGTTCCCCGGCTTCCCGGTGCCGCTCGACGGCGACCTGGGCGGTGCCACCGTCGCGGAGCTGATCGACAAGCACCGCGACGACCTGCCGTTCAGCGACCAGCTGCCGACGCTGGACCCGCCCACGCACACCAACCACCGGGCGTTGCTGATGCGCCTGCTCACCCCGAAGCGCCTCAAGGAGAACGAGGACGCCATGTGGGCGCTCGCCGACCAGGTGCTCGACGACTTCCTGGCGCCCGGCGCCGGTGAGTTCATCGGCGGCTTCGCGGCGCCGTTCACGCTGCTGGTGATCGCCGACCTGTTGGGCGTTCCGGACGAGGACCGCGACGACTTCGTCAAGAACATGCACCACAACGTCGGCGGCGGTATCGGCAACACCGAGGCGAAGTCGTTGGCGCACAGCCCGCTGGAGTTCCTCTACGCCACCTTCGCCGACTACGTCACCGACCGGCGCAAGGCGCCGCGCGACGACGTGCTGACCGGCATGGCCGAAGCCACCTTCCCGGACGGATCCGTCCCGGACCCGCTCGACGTGGCCAAGGTGGCCGCCAACGTCTACTCGGCCGGCCAGGAGACCACGGTGCGGCTGCTGGGTTCGGCGCTGATGATTCTGGCTGACCGGCCCGAGGTCCAGCAGCGACTGCGCGACGACCGCAGTCTGATCCCGAACTTCATCGAGGAGGTGCTGCGCTTCGAGAACCCGGTCAAGGGCGACTTCCGGTTGGCGAAGGTCGACACCGAGATCGGCGGGGTGCACGTCCCGGCCGGCACGACGTTGATGGTGCTCAGCGCGGGCGCCAACCGGGACCCGCGCCGTTTCACCGATCCCGAGACGTTCGACCTCGCGCGGTCGAACGCCCGCCAGCACATCACCTTCGGGCGCGGTATCCACAGTTGTCCCGGTGCGCCGCTGGCACGGGCCGAGACCCGGATCGCGCTCGAACGCCTGCTGGAACGCACCACCGATATCCGGCTCTCCGAGGAGCGGCACGGTCCGCCCGGCGCGCGGCGCTACAGCTACATCCCGACCTACATCCTGCGTGGCCTGATCGACCTGCACCTGGAGTTCACCCCGGTCGAGGCGGGTGTGCGATGAAGGCGTGGGTCGACCCGGACCGCTGTGCCGGGCACGGTATCTGCACCACGATCTGCCCCGAGGTGTTCGCGATCAACGACGACGGGTATTCCGAGGTCGCCGTCGACGAGGTGCCGCCGCAGTTCGAAGACGCCGTTCGCGACGCCATCAAACAGTGCCCCGAACGGGCCATCGACGACGTCACCGACAAACCATCCACTTAAGGAGAGTCAATGGCCAACGCGCCCAAGGGATACGTCATCCTCACCGAAGCGATCAAGGACCCCGACGGCATGATCGCCTACGGCAAGGCCGCGGGCCCGACCATGGCCGGTGCCACCATCCTGGCCGTCGACACCAAAAACGAGGTGATCGAGGGCGAGTGGCACGGAAACCAGACCGTGGTGCTGGAGTTCGAATCGGTGGATGCCGCCCGCGCGTGGTATCACTCCGAGGCCTACCAGCAGGCCGCGAAACTGCGGCAGGCCGCCGCCGACTGCAACGCGGTCATCCTGTCGGGGTTCCCGGGCCGCTAGGCCCGCCCGTCTAGTCGTCGACCTCGGCGATCGACAGCGCCTGCCGGGGACAGCGCCGAATCGCTTCGGCGACATCGCGTTCGGTCTCGGCGGTGATGTCCGGTTTGAGGATGTAGAGGTTGTCGTCGTCGTCGACGTGGAAGACCTCCGCGTTGATGCCCATGCAGATCGCATTGGCTTCACACAATCCGTAGTCGACGACCACCTGTCGTTTGGACACCGATACCCCTATCGCAGCACTCGGACCGGAACGTTCTGCCACCCGGAGACGTTCTGCATGTGGACTCGCCGCAGGCCGGACCAGTCGACCTCGTAGCGGGGCATGAAGTCCAGCAGATGCTCTAGGGCGATGGTGCTCTCCATCCGGGCCAGCGCCGCACCCAGGCAACTGTGGATGCCGTAGCCCAGGCCCAGGTGCTGGGACTGGGTGTGGTCTCGGTCGATATCGAAGGTGTCGGCGTTGGTGAACGCTTCCGGATCCCGGTTGGCGGCCGCAGCGATCAGGAATACCGGCTTGCCCGCGGGGATGGTGCCGCCGGCGACATGGGCCTCTTTGAGCGTGTAGCGCACGTTGTACTGCACCGGTCCCTCGTAGCGGAGCAGCTCTTCCACCGCGGCGGGCACCTTGCTGCGGTCGTCGAGCAGCTTCTGCCATTGCTCGGGCTGGCGGGCGAAGATCACCATGGCGTTGCCGATCAGTTTGGTGACCGTCTCGGCGCCGGCGGCCCCCAGCAGTGAGGCGAATCCGGTGATCTCGATGTCGTCGAGGCGCCGCATCTGGCCGTCCTCACCGGGCATCTCGGCGGCGATCAGCCGACTGATCATGTCGTCCTGCGGGTCGGCGCGCCGCTCCTGGATCAAGCCGTAGTAATACATCGCGGTCTCGAGATTGGCCTGCATACCGGCTTCGCTGGTCTCGATCTGCCCCGGTTCGCGGTGCAGTGAGGTGTCGATCCAGTGCCGGACCTGCTGGCGGTATTCGTCGGGGACTCCCGCCATCCGGGTGATGACCTCCACCGGGAACGGCCCGGAGAAGTCCTGCACCACGTCGAAGCCGTCCGGGTCGACGGCGCCCAGGAACCGCTGCACCTGTTCGACGATCGTTTCGCGCTGGGCCTGCATCGCGCGGGGGGTGAAGGCCTTGTTGAGCAGACTGCGCATGTGCCGGTGTTCGGGCGGGTCCATGAAGATGATCATCTTCTGCGGGGCCTCGCCGGAACGCACCATCGCGAGGTCGCAACCGCGGGCCGAGGAGTAGGTCTCGAAGTCCTTGAGTGCGGCCGAGACGTCCTCATGCCGGGTCAGTGCGTAGAAGTCCTCCTCGGCGTTGTAGTACAACGGCGCTTCCTCGCGCATCCGCCGATAGATCTCGAACGGATTGTCGTAGTACTCCTCGGAGAACGGGTCGAAAACGAGTTTCGCCTGGGTCATCGAACCTCCTCGGGGCGCCGGGCGTTGGCGAATCCGACGCGGGGCGATGGACTATAACCACTACTGTAAGACAAACGGCAGATTGTCGGAAGGGGTTCCGGCAGAACGGTGTTACCGCGGGTGATCCATCAGTGCCAGCGTCGCATCGGCGGCATCGAGCACCGCGCCGGGATCGGCCTCGGCCCGCTGCGCCAGGTCGGCCACCAACCGGACATCCTTCTGCAACAGTGCACCCGCCATACCGGCCAACCGGTCCAGGGTCCCGCCGGAGCCACGGATGCTGTTCAGCGCGAAGCTGTTCGCGCTGCCCCGCGACACCACCTCGGCAAGCCGGTCGGTGGCCACCCCCAACTGTTCGCCGAGTGCCAGCGCGGTTGCGGCGGTTCCCAGGTTGGCGGTGAACAACAGGTTGTTGAGCAGTTTGGTCACCTGGCCCGAGCCCAGGTCGCCCAGATGCACCACCGGGTCAGCGTAGGTCTCGAAGACCGGTCGGCAGCGGTCCACGACGTCGGCGTCACCACCGACCATGACCAGCAACGTGCCGGCGGCCGCGGCCGGGCCGCCGCCGCTGACCGGGGCGTCGATGACCGAAACGCCCTTGTCTGCACAGTGTTGCGCCAACCGGCGGCAGGTGTCGGGGTGCACGGTGCTGTGAATCGCGATGATCCCGCCGGGCGACAGACCGGCCAGCACCCCGTTGTCCCCGGAGATCACCTCTTCGACGTCGGCGTCACCCACCACGCACAGACAGACCAGGTCGCTCTCGGCGGCCAAGGCCGCGGGGGAGTCCGCGGTCCGCGCCTCGGTGTCGGCGAACGGTTCCAGCGTGCCGTCCCGTCGTGCCCACAGCGTCGTGGCGTACCCGCCCTCGACGATGCGTCGCGCCATCGGCGCGCCCTGACTGCCCAATCCGATGAAACCGACGCGCATCTAGCGGACCTCCGAATCCGGCGCGCCGACGGCGGTCGCCGCGCAATCGTTGACGAATGACAGCACCGACCGGTGGTAGTCCGGTGCACTGAAACCGAGACTGATGTTGTGGCCGGCATCGGGCTGGTCGTTGCCGGTGAAACTCGGTGCGGCGGTGAAGATGTCCCGGATGGCCCGCTGCGCCGCCGGATCGGATTCCCAGACCTTCTCGTGCTCGGCGAAGGTGAAGCGCACCGGAATCCGGATGCGGCCGGCCAGCTCCGGAAAATCGCGACGGGGCCAGTCGGCGACCATGTCGGCTTCATAGGGCGCACCCGAGGACGAATTGGTGATCCCGCGCAGCACCGCATCCGGGTACAGCGAGGCCGGCTCCCAGAGCAGTTCCCGCAGCCCGGTGGGTCGCTCGCCGGGCCCGGCCGAACTCAGGGCGTCGCGCGCGGCCCCCCGATAGCGCAGCCCGGTGCCGGCCAGCTCGAGCCCGAGCAGTTCGGTGCCCCGATCGTCGGCGGCCATCCGTACCGCCAGTTCGCAACCGTTGGAGTGACCCAGCACGAACAGCCCCGCTCCGCGCGGCCGTTCGCCGAGGATCCGGTCCACGGCACGGTATGCCAGTTGCACGCGCTGGGCGGGTTCGGCCATCGCCTCCGGGTACAGTGCCGAGCTGCCGTAGCCCGGCCGGTCCAGCGCGATCACGGTGTAGCCCAGTTCCGCGCCGATCTGCAGCAGCGACAGTTCGGGCCGGCCCGGGCAGTCGAAATACAACGAGGTGGTGCCGCCGCCGTGCAATGCCACGACCACGGCCCGCGGATCGGGAACCTCGGCGACCAGCGCCGACATCGGGACTCCGTCGGCACTGACCATCCGCGGCCGCACCGGATGGGTCATCGGCCGGCCCTCACGAGTCGGTCCGTAGCAGCATGACCCCGCTCGGGGTCAACCCGCCACTGCTGGCCACCGCCACCCGGGCGCCGGCGACCTGGCGTTCACCGGCGTCGCCGCGCAACTGGGTGACGGCCTCGTGGATCAGACCCATGCCGTGGGTGCGCCCGTGGGAGAGCTGACCGCCGTGGGTGTTCAGCGGGAGCACACCGTCGCGCGCGATGTTGGCGCCGCCGTCGAGGAAGCTCTTGGCCTCACCGATCTCGCAGAAGCCCAGGGCCTCGATCCAGGACAGGCAGTTGAAGGTGAACCCGTCGTAGAGTTCGGCGACGTCGACGTCGGCCGGCCGCAGCGAGGTCCGCGACCACAGATGCGCGGATTGGCCGAGCACCTGCGGCTCGTGGGTCAGTGTGCTCTGGTCCCAGTCGATCCGCTCGATGATCTGGGTGCCGACCGCCTCCACCCGGATCGGCGGCTTGGCAAGGTCGCGGGCCGCATCGACGGCCGAGACGATCACCGCGACCGCGCCGTCGCACGGGACGTCGCAGTCATAGAGACCGAACGGCGTGGTGATCGGCCGGGCCGAAAGGTAGTCGTCCATGCTCATCGGGTCGCGGTAGATCGCCGTCGGATTCACCTGGGCGTTGGCTCGCTGGTTCAACGCGATCCAGCCCAGCGTCTCCCGCGTGGTGCCGTAGCGATGGAAGTGACGCTGGGCGTTCTGGGCCAGGGTATGGGCGGCCGAGGTGGCGCCGAACGGCATCTGCCAGCTGGCGGTCCGCCCGCCCTGGGGACGGATCTTGCCCTGCTTCATCAGTTCCCCGTGGGTGGCCTCCCACAGGGTGCGGAAACACAGCACGTGGCGCGCCAGGCCGCCGGCGACCGCCAGCATGGCGGCGATCACCGAGCCGCCCGGGCCGAAGGTCTCCATGCCGCCGTTGTGCCAGGTCGGCCGGATGCCCAGTGCCGACTCCAGCGCCGTCACACCGCCCTCGGTGAACGGGCCGAGCATGCCCGGCCCCGGATAGGTGGACAGTCCGTCGATGTCGTCCAGGCTCAGCCCGGCGTCCTCGATGGCCTGTTTGCACGCCTGAACCGTCAGTGACAGCGCAGGTTTCATCAGCCGGCGGCCCAGGTCGGACATCCCGATACCGCTGATCGCGACGGCGTCCTCGAACTTGTGGCCGGTGGCCATCGGGCGGACGTGCCGGGCGAAGTCCTGCGGCGCGATCTCGTCGTCGGGCAGCGGCCCGACCTCGGCGGCGTCCCCGGCCGGCCGGAACAGCGGCAGCCAGACGTCCTCATGCTGCTCGAACACCACCTCGAGTCGCCGGCCGAGCTCGAGCTGCTCGGGATCGCAGTCGATGATGTTGGTGGTCAGCCGGATTCGCGGGTCCTCGTCGATCGCCGCCTGCGCCACCACATAGGGGGCGGGCATGCCGGGCACGCTGAACCGATGGTTGACGGTGAATCCGGCCAGTGTGGCCCGGCCGGACAGCTCCCGCACGCCCATGTTCTGACTGCGGCAGTACCGGCAGACCGGCTGCGGGGGGTGGATCAGCGACGCGCAGTCGCGGCATTCCTGCAGTCGCAGTACGCCGTCGGCACCGGCGGTCCAGAAGAATTCGTTCTCTTCGGTGATCTGCGGCAGCAGTTGCCGCTTGGGTGCTTCTGCAGTCACCGTGTGAAACCCCATTCTGCTTCGCTGGCATCGGTATTCGGGTTCGTCGGGTCGGGCTCATCGGTGGCCGGCGGGGGCGCGTCATCGGGCCGGCGTTCCCCGATGGTCATGATGGCGTGCGCGGGGCAGTCCATCAGTGCGCGCAGCACGGCGGGCTGGTCTTCTTCGGGGATGTTGCCGTCGCCCTCGAGGTTCGCGTAGCCCCAGTCGTCCAGCGAGAAGTACTCGGGGGCGTGCTTGGCGCAGACCCCGAACCCGTCGCACAGCGTCCGGTCGAGCTTGACTCGCAGCGTAGGGGGCTTGTTGTTCTCGGTCATGCGATCGATTCCACTTCGAAGGGCCGCTGCGCGGTGTAAGCGGCCGTGGCGCAGTCGGGACAGGCGTTGTCGAGGTGACGGGTGACTTCATCGGGGAACTGCGCCACGATGCTGCCGGCGACGTTGGTGGCGCCGTCCAGGGTGCCGCACGCCCCGCGCCCGCGAAGCACGACCGACCAGCGTTGCAGCCGGGCGAGGTCCTCGGCGGTGGCGATGCCGTCCCGCAGGGCTCCGGTGGCTGCGGCCATGGCGGCGGTGCCGTTGAAGCACGAGCCGCACTGCCCGGCGTTCTCCCGGTCGAAGTAGGACAGCACCGATGCCGCCACCGCCACCGGGCATTCGTCGATCAGCACCGACAGTGCACCGCAGCCCAATCCGGTGCCGGCGTCGCGCAGCGTCTCGTGGTCCAAGCTCAGCACGAGCACGTCGGGGTTGAACAGGCCGGCGAAGTAGCCGCCCATCAGCACTCCGCGCACCCGCTCCGGTGAAACACCGTGGGCGGTGAGCAGATCGGCGAGTCCGACGCCGAACGGAAGCTCGTAGAGCCCGGTCGGCATGCCGGCCGCGTTGACCGTGGCCAGGAAGGTCCCGGGCGACGAATCGGTGCCGACACTGCGGTATCGGTCCGCGCCGTGGGCGTGGATGTAGGGCAGATTGGCCAGTGTCTCGACATTGCTGATCATGGTCGGTAGCCCGCCGACACCGCTTTCGAACGGCCGCGGCGGTTTGTCGGTGGGTTTGGCCGGGCCGCCGTTGATCGCGCGCACCGCGGCGGTCTCCTCACCGGCCACGTAGCCGGGGGTCACCTTGAACACGCTGACCGTCACACCGTCCAGGGCCGTTCCGGGTTCGTGCAGTGCGTGCTGTACCGCTGCGGCCGCGGCCGCATCCGAGACGTAGACGTGCGCGTGCGCCGCGCCGATGACGCGGGCGGCCAGCCGCAGGCCGTCCAGCACCAGGTGCGGACGGTTGCGCAGCAGCCAACGATCCTTGATCGAGGCCGGTTCGCCCTCTTCGCCGTTGGCGACCAGGACGGTGTCGCGGCCGGCCAGATGCGCGGCGCGCACGGTGCGCAGCTTGGTCGCCAGCGGGAAGGCGGCCCCACCGCGTCCGACCAGGCCGGCCCGGTCGACGGCGTCGAGCAGAGCGGCTGGGTCATCCGACGCCCGGTAACCTCCGGCGTCGCGGTACTGCTCGAGGTCCTCCGGTCCCGGTTCGGTGCGCAACAGCCGGGGAGTCAGCCCCGGCCAGACCGTCACCGCCAATCCGGTATCGGGGTCGGTCGAAGTACTCATGCGGATCTCCTGCACTCGGCGCGGTTAGGCTCTGTCGTATGCGAACCGCGGTGGTACGGGTCAAAGTCGACACGGCCGGCGAACTGTCGGCCGAGCAGCTGCGCACCGGCGTTTCCACGCTGGCCGGCATGGCCGGCGACATCGGTGCCGAACTCATCGCGAACGATCTGGCCGGCCTGCCGCCGAGTCGCCGCGAGATCGAACTGCTGATGACCGGGGACGACGGCGAGGCGCTGCAGGCCACCGCGATCGAGCTGTGCGCCACGGTGTTCGGTACCGACCCGGTCGCCGGTGTGCTGACCTTCATCAGCCACGGCACCGACGACGACGCCCACGGTGTGCTCGCGGGTTTCGGGCTGACCGGCGAGATCGAACGGGTGCCCAGCGGTCCGGGAGGCCCCGGCTGGGACACCCTGAACGTCACGCTGCGCAAGGCCGATCTGGCCCGGATCCCGGAGAGCCGCGTCCACACCGCACTGGAGGCGTCCACCAACTGCGAGGTGCACATCCGCACCGTGTAAGCCGGTGCACGGCGGCGTTCCCGTCATCGCGGTCACCTCTTGAGGAAGTCCAGGATCGGCGGCGCCGCCTGCACCCAGGTGTCGAACATGTTGAATCGCTTGACCTTGCCCGACGCCCGCTCTTCGCCGGCACGCTCCCAGGCGTCCTCGGGCCACGGCGGATCGATCAGCGTCGATCCCTTGATGAGGCAGTGCACCTCCAGCGAGGTGCGCTTGGGATGGTCGAGATCGTTCTCGCCGCCGCGAATGATCAGCGTGGGAACGGTGATGTTGTCGAACATCTCGTCCTCGACACCGGGAATGGTCTGCCCCGGCTTGGGCACGAACGCGTTGAGCCAGCGCAGCATCTGCTTGAGGAAGGCGTCGGGATCCTGGTCGAGGATGCGATCCCGGTTGGCCGGGTTCTCCGCGATCCGCTCTTTCCACTCATCTACCGCGGCAACGGCTTTCATACCGGCCCCGCGCACCGCAAGAATGCTGGGCACGATGTAGTAGGACCCCAGCACGAACGAGCCGTAGACCCCTCCGACGATGTTCCAGACCACCAGTTTGGTGGCCAGTTCCGGATAGAGCATGACGGTCAGCATCGAATCCCGGGCGCCGCCGGAACCGCCGGCGATGATGCACGGACCGATGCCGAGTTCGGTGATCAATTCCTTCAGCGTCTCGGCGCGCATATGCGATTCGCTGACGCCGTAGAACTGCACATCGGACTTGCCGCAGTTGGGCCGGTCCCAGAGCACCACCCGGTAGCCGCCCTCGACGAGTTTCTCCGCCAGTGGCCGCAGCCCGGGGATGTCCTTGCTGAACCGGCCGCCCGGCGTCAGAACGATGAAGTCACCCTGCGTGCCCAAGATCTCGTAGACGACGTTGCCGCCGTTGATCTCGACGGTGTGCTCGCCGGGTTGCAGTGCCGAGGACGCCATGGTGTCTTTCTCCTGCGGTCAGGCCTGTACCAGGACGTCGTTGCCGACGACCCGGACGGGGTAGGTGCGGATGCTCCACTCGGGCTTGACGGCGGTGGTGCCGGTCGCCAACTCGAATCCCCATTGATGCCAGGGGCAATAGATGAACTCCTGGTCGCGGACCATCACCGCGTCCCCGGGTGCCTGCTCGTCGACCACACTGCGGCCGCGGGTACGGCCCGAGCACAGCGGACCCCCTTCGTGCGGGCAGTAGTTGGCGATCGCGTAGAAGGTGCCGTTGACGTTGTACACCCCCACGCCGTGCCGGCCGATCGGAACCAATTTGTGTGTGCCGGGCGGGATCTCGTCGACGGTGGCGACGATGTGCTCGCGGCCCTGTGCCAGCCGCGGCTGCTCGGCCGCGGGTTTGTCTTCGGCCATGGTCAGAACACCCGCACTTGGCCCTCGAGGGCCGGGACGGTGGTGGGCAGGTTGCGGTAGGTGGCCAGACCGTTTTTGAACATGACGGTTTCCCGGGCGTGCTCGGGCAGGTGCTTGACCAGCCAGCGCGGGTCGTCGAAGGTCCAGTGCGGGTAGTCGCTGGAGAAGAGCAGGATCTTCTCGCACTCCATCCACTCGAACGCCCGCATGAGTTCGGTCTTGTCCTCGGGGTAGTCCAGCGGTTGGGTGGTGAACTTGATGTGGTCCTTGATGTATTCGCTGGGCTTGCGTTTGATGTCGACCCACTTCTTGCGGGCCTCGTAGACGGCGTCCAGTCGCCACATCAACGGCAGGATCCAGGTGAAGGCGTGTTCGACGAAGACGATCTTCAACGTCGGGAATCGGTCGAAGACACCGTCGAAGATCAGGCTCATGATCTGGTTGTGGGCCAGCAGTGAGTAGGTGACCATCAGGTCGTGGTTGTAGCTCGGGTAACCCACCGGTGGCAGCGGCAGTTCCTCGTGGTGACTGCGGGATAGGTGACAGGCCACCGGGAAGCCGTGCTTGGTGGCGGCGGCCCAGACCGGGTCGTAGCGCGGGTCGCCCCATGCCGGGCGTCGCTCGGCCTTGATCAAGACCTGCGCCATGTAGGGGTGCTCGGCCCACTTCTCGATCTCCGCGGCCGCCAGTTCCGGAGCCTCGATGGACACGCAGATCGAGCCGCGCCAGCGCTGATGCCAGTTGTTGTGAGAGTCCAGCCAGCAGGCGTCCTGCCAGGAGTTCAGGGCCTGGCTCATGGCGTGGTCGGCTTCGGCGATCCGGGCCGGGTAGGCGGTGGGCTCCAGGATCGCGATGTCGGAGCCCGCCTCCATGATCAGCTGTTTGGTGGCCAGATCAGGGTCACTGCAAGCGAATTCGCCGTCGTCGGGGAACGAGTCGACCCGCATGGCGAAGGCGTGTGCGTAGTCGGGCGCGTCGTAGTAGATCTGCTCGCCGAAGGAATGCGTGGTGAAGTACTTGCTGCGCCAGGGCTCGGGGATGTGCGGCAACAACTGGCCCCGTTTCGGAACCGGATGCACGTCGGAGTCCACGCAGCGGACCGGCACCCGCTCGATCGGGGTGGAACGCTGCGTGGTCGGGGTGCCCGCTTCGTCGGTGGTGGTCATAGCGACACCTTTCTCCTTATCGGGCGGCCAGGCCGGCCGGAATCTCGATCCCGTAGAGCTCAGCGGCGTTGCGCCAGCAGTATTTGTCGCGCTGTTCGGCACTGTAGGAGCCGGGCACGGCCAACGGCGTCAGATTCCAGTGCGGATAGCTGGATCCGAACATCGTCATGTCGTCCTTGCCGGTGAAACCGAACCATTCCCCGGCGAAATCGGTGTCGCCGGGGCCGTCGAACGGGCCCTGCACGAAAAAGACGTGGCCGGGCAGGTACTCGCTGGGCATCCGGGGTGCCCACGGCGTCTGCTCCAGGTGGGGCCGGCCGAAGCAGTCCATCCGCCACATGAACGGGGTGAGGGAATCCCCGGCGCCGTCGCCGAAGACGAACTTCAGGCCGTCGTACCGTTCGAACACGCCCTCGGCGATCATGTTCATCAAGTGATAGAGGTAGTTCAGCGACATGAACGAGTGGTACTGCTCGTAGGTCCGGGTGACGCCGTTCGGCGTGGGCGCGAATCCGATCCCGGCGCCCACCTCGGTGTGCGTCGCCACCGGCAGCCCGGCGTCCACGGCGGCTTCCCACAGCGGCCAGAACTGCGGCTTGCCGTAGAGCTCGCGGGACTGCAGCGGGATGCCGATCTGGACGACGCGGGGGTGGTCGCGGTACTTGGCGATCTCGCGCAGCGCACCGCCGACGTCGTCGGGGTTGACCCGGATGGTGCCGCGGAACCGGTCGCCGAATGTGTCGTGGTCCAGCCAGCGTGACACCAGGATCTCGTTGTGCGCCGCGGCGATCGCGGTGCCCAGGTGGCGGTCGGGCATCACGCCACGGGTCATCGGGTGCAGCACCGCGATGTCGACGTTGCGATCGGTGAACAGGTGCTCGGCGACGGTCTCGACGTCCGAGCCGGGGTACTGGCCGTCGGGTCCTCTGGTGCCGGGTGCGTACTCGCCGCCGGGCGCGCCGTACCAGTCCATCTCGTAGTCCGGGAAGCCGCGGCTCTTGAAGGGCTCCCGCATGAAGCCGCGCAGATCGGCGTTGGACGCCGCGAAGATGTGCACGCTGGCGTCGATGACGGGCGTGCGGGTGCCGTCCGGGTGTTCGATCATCAACGTCGCCCTTCGCCGTTCCGCTCGCCGGCCGCTGGTTCCGTCGGCCGCTGTGTCGGAGTCGTCGTGCAGCCCGACCCCCCGGGTGCCATCATTGTATAGCTGTATTCTTTGCTTGCAAGAACTAGATTCTCATTCGTGGCCCCGGCGGGCGATGCCCGCTGGTCTCGCGGCGGAGTGTTCCGGGTCTCGCTGCGCAGCAGTAGCGAGGTTTCGCAGTCGGAGATCGTTACATCCGTTTGCGAGAATGTTATTCTCGATCGGCGCTTGGGAGAGGTGACGGTAATGCTCTTGGAGTTCGACGAAGATCAGCGACTGTGGCAGGGCACGGTGCGCGACGTGGTGGGCAAGCAGTGCACGCCCGCGTTGGTGCGCCGGGTCGCCGAGGACGGCGACGACGACGCCGTCGAGGCGCTCTGGAAGGTCTATGCGGACCTGGGCTGGACCGAGTTGCACGAAGCCGAGACCGCGGTGGAGTTGGCGATCGTCCTCGAAGAGTTGGGCCGCTCCACCGATCCGACGCCGTTCCTGGCGACCATGACCCAGTTCGCCCCGCTGGTCGGTGAGCACCACGACCCGGGCGGCTCGGCCGGTGCGGCGGTGTTCAGCGGGGTGACCGCGCACCGCAACGCGGCCGGTTGGGTGCTCAACGGCACCGCCCTGCACGTACTGGACGGGGATCGCGCCGATCGGCTCGCGGTGGTCACCGATGCGGGCGTCTTCCTCGTCGACGCCGGCGCGGTCACAGCACGCAAGGCCGACGTGTTCGACCCGACCCTGCACGTGACCGACCTGACCTTCGCCGGGGTGGAGGTTGCCGACACCGCCCGGCTCCGGGTCGATGTCGCCCGCGCTCGCGACGTCGCGCTGAGCGGGATGGCGATGACCATGGTCGGCGCCTGCCAGCGCATCCTCGACCTGGCGCTGGAACATGTGCGCAGCCGCCACCAGTTCGGGGTGCCGATCGGATCCTTCCAGGCCGTCCAGCACAAGGCGGCCGACATGCACGTCGCGATCGAACGTGCCCGGGCGCTGGCCTATTTCGCCGCACTGACCATCTCGGTCGACGACCCGCGGCGGCGGATGGCCGCCGCCATGGCCAAGGCCGCGGCGGGAGAATGCCAGTCGGTGGTCTTCCGGCACGGGCTGCAACTGTTCGGCGCCATGGGATTCACCTGGGAGAACGACCTGCAGTTCGCGCTCAAGCGGGCCAAGGCCGGTGAACTGATGCTGGGCGGCGCCGCGCAGCACCGTGCCGCGATCGCGGAGGAATACCTTGCAGCTCGCATTTGACCCCGAGGTCGAGGAATTCCGCGCGGAGTTCGGGGCCTTCCTCGACGCGAACCTGCCGCCCGAGGCCGACACCATGGAGCGTCCCCGCTCGGTGTCGCACATGCCGGAGTGGGCGCGCCAATGGCAGCGGCTGCTGTTCGACAACGGTTGGCTGTTGCCCGGCAACCCGCCGGAGTTCGGCGGGCGCAACGCCACCCTGCTGCAGCAGTTCGTGCATCTGGAGGAGCTGTGCCGGCGCCGGATTTACCACAGCTTTAATCCACAGGGTGTGAATATCATTGCCGCATCGCTGCTTTCGTTCGGCAGTGACGAGCAGAAGCAGCGCTGGGCGGTGCCCATCCTGCGGGCCGAGATCACCGCGTCGCTGGGCATGAGTGAACCGAGTGCGGGATCGGACCTGGCGTCGTTGCGGACCCGGGCGGACCGCGACGGCGACGACTTCATCGTCAACGGCCAGAAGGTGTGGACCTCGGGTGCCCACGACGCCGACGTGCTGCTGACGTTCGTACGCACCGACCCGGATGCGCCCAAACACAAGGGCATCAGCGTGCTGTTGATCCCCACCGACACTCCGGGCGTGGTGCGTCGTCCGTTCCCCACCATCTGCGGGATCGACGACAAAGACTTCAACGAGGTGTTCTTCACCGATGTGCGGGTGCCGGGGGAGAACCTGGTCGGTCCGCTCAACGGCGGCTGGCGGGTGGCCAACGGTTCGCTCGGGCACGAGCGCACCATGATGTGGCTGGGATTCGCCGACCGGCTCGACAACATCATCGCCGACTTCCATCCCCACGATGCGCTCGAGCGCGACCGATTCGCCACCGCGGTCATGGACTACCAGTCGCTGCGCCTGCTCGGTTCGGCGGCGCTGGCCCGCGCCGCCCGCGGCGAGGAGGACGTCGCCGCCCTGTCGGTGCTCAAGCTGCTGGGCTCGGAGGCCGAGATGTTCGCCTCCGGTCACGCACTGGATGCGGCCGGGGTGGACGGTCTGGTGCACCCGGCGATGTCGGGGCCGTATGCGCCGATGAACCTGGACAGCTACTACGCCAGCTGGTTCGAGCGGCATGCCCGCAGCTTCTCGGGCACCATCGCCGGCGGCACCTCGGAGATCCACCGCAACATCGTCGCCCAGCAGGTGCTGGGTCTGCCCCGCGGCTGACGCGCACCAGCTATCCGCAGCAAAAACCCCCGAATCGCGAAGATTTCGGGGGTTTTTGCTGTGGAGCCGCTCAGTCGATGACGACCATCTCCTTGCGCTCGGTGATCGGGCGTGCGCACTCCTGCTCGTTGCAGATCCGCTGCAGCTTCTCCAGGGTCTCGTCGAGCCCCGGTCCGAGTCGCTTGCCGGGAGTGAACGTGGCCGGCAGATTCCGCATCCCCTGGATGACGCCGATGGTGTCGTAGTGCACGGCGCCCTCGGGGTCGCACCGGTAGTCCGGCATCCGGTCGAGCACCGCGGTGAGCATCGACTTGAACACCGTGCGCGCCACGTTGGATCCGATGCAGCGGTGGACGCCCAGCCCGAAGCTGAAGTGCCGATTGCCTTTACGGTCCATGATGAGCTTGTTGGGCTCGTCGAACACCGACGGGTCCCGGTTGGCCATCGCCCAGGACAGCCACAGTCGCTCGTACTGCTTGAACTGTTGTCCCTCGACCTCGACGTCCTCGGCGAACGTCCGGCCGTCACCCGGTGCCGGGGTGAAGTACCGCAGGAACTCCTCGGTTGCCGGGTCCAGCAGCGTTGCGCGCTCCCTGCTGAGCCGGCTGCGTTCCTCGGGGTGCTGGCTCAGCCATTCCAGCGCGTGGGCCGTCAGCGCCGTCGTGGTGTCGAAACCACCGCCGATGACCAGTCCCAGGTTGCCCAGGATCTCGATATCGGGGGCCGGCTCACCGTCGATGCGGAATTGCATCAGCGCATTGACCAGGCCCGGCCGCGGGTTGTCGCGGATCTCCATCATGTTGTTGATGATGTCGATGCCCATTTCGCGGTGCTGCTCGTTGATCTTCTCGCGATCGGGCGAGTGTTCGGGGGTGTACACCGAGGCGTGGGTGGGCTCGCTGTAGACGTTCCACTTCTTGAGTTCGATGCCCATCATCGCCAGGGTGAACACCGCCGGCACCACATTCGCCAGATGTTCGACGAAGTCGATCTGGCCGGTCTCGATGTGTTCATCGAGTGCGGCACGGGTGATCTCGTCGACGAACGGCACCCACCGCTTGATCGCGGCGGGGGACAGGTAGGGGTTCAGCGCCCCGCGGTAGGTGCTGTGTTCGGGTTCGTCCATCTCCAGGATGCCGCCGCGGACCACCGTCGCCCGGCTGGCCTTGGGGATGGTGATGCCCTGAAACGGTGTCTCGCCGGTGATGTCGTGGTGGTTCGAGACCACCGGACAGCGGGCCAGTTCGAAGACGTGCTTGCTGTCCGCCGCCACCCAGTGGCCGCCATAGGTGGGACTCCACGCCATCGGGCACTTGGCGTGCATCTCCTCGGTGATCTCGACGAATCGATCGCGATATTCCGGGGTATGCCGGTCGAAGTGGTAGGTGTTCTTCTTGCGATCGTCGGCTGGATCGTCCTGACCCGTAGCGGTCAGGGAATCGTTGACGCTCAAGGGATTCTCCCTACTTATTCCTCGATACGGATGGCTTGCTCGGGGCAGGAGTGTGCGGCCTCGCGCACCGCATCCTGATGCTCTGCCGGGACGTCTTCGGACACCGGCGACGAGGTGCCGTCGATGTCACTGAGTACGAAAGAATTGGGCGCGATCATCGCGCACAGCGTGTGGCCCTGGCAGCGCTTGCCGTCGACGAAAACCTTCATGTCCTGGCTCCTTTCACCGCAGACGACATCAGACGTGGTAGTCGTACCACTTGAGGTAGCCGCCGGCGTCGACGCGCAACTGCATGCCGGTGACGTAGCGGGCCTCTTCGGAGACCAGCCACAGCACGGCGTTGCTGATGTCGACCGGCTCGACCCACGGCACCTTCATGGCCTGCTGGACGTAGAACGCCGGCTGGGCGTCCTTGAGTTCGGGGTGCTCGAGGTCCGGGCGGAACGAGCGGTACATCGGCTCGCTCTGCAGCATGTCGGTGTTGCAGTTGGTCGGGTGGATCACGTTGGCCCGGATGCCCCGCGGCGACAGTTCGGTGGCGAGGTCGTGCATGAACTGCGAGATCATCCGCTTGGAGGTCATGTAGGCCATCCCGCCCGGGTCGCCGCCCGGGTTGGGCTTGTTGTGGGCGTCCATCAGCGCCGCGGCCGAGGCGGTGGCCACGATCGCAGCACCCTCGGACAGATGCGGCAGGGCGACATGGACGGCGTTCATGGTGCCGACCAGGTTGGTGTTGATGACGTCGGTCCAGGCCTGTAGCGGCGGCTGGCCCTTCATGCCGGCGATACCGGCTTGTGCCACAACGATGTCCAGCTTGCCCAGCTCGGCGACGCCGGCGTCCAGGGCGGTCTTGAGCGCTGCGGCGTCACGCACGTCGGCTTGGGCGATCACGCAGCGTTGGCCGGTCTTCTCGACGTAGTTCTTGGTCTCTTCGAGGTCTTCGGGGGTGGCCATCTTGTAGCCGATGGTCTCGAAGTCGGTGCAGTAGTCGACCGCGATGATGTCGGCGCCTTCCTCGGCCAGTCGCAGAGCGTGGCTGCGGCCCTGCCCACGGGCTGCTCCGGTGATGAATGCGACCTTTCCGGCAACGCGTCCCACAGCTGTTCCTTTCGTTGGTGTCCGTATCGGCCTGGATATGGCGAAATAGGGTGGATGTCAGGTGTTTCGGCCGCCGTTGACGCCCAGGATCTGGCCGGTGATGTAACCGGCCTCCTCGGACGCCAGGAAGGCGCAGGCCGCGGCGATGTCCTCGGGTTTACCGATGCGCCGTACCGGGGTGCGGGCGATGTTGTCGTCGATGTCGCCGAGGAAGCCGCGGCTCTCGGCGGCCCGGAGCATCGGGGTGTCGATGAAGCCCGGGGGTACGGCGTTGACGGTGATCCCGGCCGGTCCGTACTCCAGCGCCAGAGTCTTGGTGAGCCCGTTGACGGCGGACTTGGCGGCGACGTAGTGCGCCATATATGGAGTGCCGGAATGTGTGCTGGAGGAGGAGATGTTGACGATGCGTCCCCAGCCGGCCTCGATCATGTCCGGCAGCGCCGCCTGGACCATGTGGAAGACGCCGTTGAGGTTGACGTCGATGACACGCTGCCAGTCGGCGAAGCTGATGTGGCTGAACTTCTTGAAGCCGTCCAGCCCGGCGGCGTTGACCAGGATGGTGACCGGACCCAGTTCGGCGCGGATCTGGGTCAGTGCGGCGTCGATCTGACCGCGATCGGTCACGTCGGCGGCGAACGCCAGGTCCTGGTCGCCCGGGTTGAGGTCGATGATGGCCACTTGGTGGCCGGCGGCACGCAATCGGTTGACGACTGCCGCCCCGATACCCGAGGCGCCCCCGGTCACGACAGCAGTCCTCACGAGGCCCGTCTCGGTCACAAAGAATCTCCTTTCCGAGCATTGAGAATCGTACTCTCGCACAACGGTTTCTGGCAAGGCTCACCGGCACCGCCTCTCAGCAGGGAAAATGCTGAGACTCCCTGGTGGGGCGGCCGAGAATCGCAGGCTGCAAGGCATTTCGAACGCCCTTGAGTTCTCGTATTGGAGATGTATGATTCGCCGCAGATGAGAATCAAGTTACCCCTCCGGGAGGCTTTGGATGAGTTCGCAGGACGCGGCGGTCGCCGAACAGGTTTCAACCCGGCGACTGCTGATCGACGGTGAGCTACTGGGCGCGGACAAGACGTACCCGTCGCTGAACCCGGCCACCGGCGAAGTCCTCGGCTACGCCCCGGAGGCCGGTGTGGAGCAGGCGACCGCCGCCGTCGCGGCCGCACGGCGCGCCTTCGACACCGGCGACTGGGCCACCGACACCGAACTGCGGGTCCGCTGCCTGGACCAGTTGCACCGGGCGCTCATCGAGCACCGCGACGAATTCGCCGCGCTCACCATCGCCGAGGTCGGCGCCACCGCGGCCCTGACCCAGGGTGCTCAGCTCGACGGGCCGATCGGGATCGTGCGGTACTACGCCGACCTGCTCAAGGACTACCCGATGACCGAGGACCTCGGCTACGTCGAGAGCCGCGGCATGCAGCACCACCGCTGGGTGGAGAAGGAAGGCGCCGGCGTCGTCGCGGCGATCATCGCCTACAACTACCCCAACCAGCTGGCGCTGGCGAAGCTCGCCCCCGCACTGGCCGCCGGTTGCACCGTGGTGCTCAAGGCCGCCCCCGACACCCCCCTGGTGACCCTGGCACTGGGCGAGCTGATCGCCAACCACACCGACATCCCCGCCGGCGTGGTCAACGTCCTGAGTTCTTCCGACCCCGCCGTCGGAGCCGCGCTGACCACCGACCCGGACGTCGACATGGTCACCTTCACCGGTTCCACCCCCACCGGCCGGGCGATCATGGCCGCGGCCAGCGGCACCCTCAAGCGGGTCTTCCTGGAGCTCGGCGGCAAGTCCGCCGCGATCATCCTCGACGACGCCGACTTCAACATGGCCGCGGTCTTCGCCTCGTTCTCGATGGTCACCCACGCCGGCCAGGGCTGCGCCCTGACCTCTCGGCTGCTGGTACCCAAGAGCCGGCACGACGAGATCGTCGAGCTGATCAAGACCAACTTCTCCCACGTCCGCTACGGCGACCCGAACGACCCCAAGACCTACATGGGGCCGCTGATCAGCGCCAAGCAGCGCGACAAGGTCGACGGCATGGTGCAGCGTGCGGTGGCGGCCGGCGCCACCCTGGTCACCGGCGGCGAGAAAGTCGATCCCGGCTTCTTCTACACCCCGACCCTGCTCACCGGAGTCGACCCGGACAGTGAGATCGCCCAAGAGGAGGTCTTCGGCCCGGTGCTGGCGGTCATCGCCTACGAGGACGACGACGACGCGGTGCGCATCGCCAACAACTCGATCTACGGCCTGTCCGGCGCGGTCTTCGGCAGCCAGGACCGGGCGGTGGCGCTGGCCCGGCGGATCCGGACCGGAACCTTCTCGATCAACGGCGGCAACTACTTCAGCCCCGATGCGCCGTTCGGCGGCTACAAGCAGTCCGGCATCGGCCGCGAGATGGGCGTGGCCGGACTGGAGGAGTTCCTGGAGAGCAAGACCTTCGCCGTGCCGGTCGCCGAGGGCCGGGAATGAGGCCGCTGGAGGGCGTCCGCGTCCTGGAGGTCGCGATGTACGGGTTCGTCCCGTCGGCCGGCGCGGTGCTGGCCGAGTGGGGCGCCGAGGTGATCAAGGTCGAGCACGCGGTGACCGGTGACCCGCAGCGCGGGCTGCGCCAGACCGGCATGCTGCGGGTGGAGGGCGACCCGAATCCCAACATCGAGCACGCCAATCGCGGCAAGCGCAGCATCGGCCTGGACGTGTCGACGCCCGAGGGCCGCGACGTCCTACTCGAATTGGCAAAGCGCGCCGACGTTTTCCTGACCAGCTTCCTGCCCGGGCACCGCAAGAAGTTCGCCATGGACGTCGAGGACATCCGCGCGGTCAATCCGAAGATCGTCTACGCCCGCGGCAGCGCGCTGGGCCCCCGCGGCATCGAATCGGAGAAGGGCGGCTACGACATGACCGCCTTCTGGTGTCGCGCCGGCACGGCCGCCACCATCACCCCGCCCGGGATCGAGGGCATGATCGGGCCGCCCGGCCCGGCCTACGGTGACACCATCTCCGGCACCAACCTGGCCGGCGGTATCGCGGCGGCACTGTTCAAACGCGAGCGCACCGGGGAGCCGTCGGTGGTCGACGTCTCACTGCTGGGCAGCGGACTGTGGGCGATGGGCCACACCGTCGCCCTGACCAGCCACCTCGGTGAGCGACTGATCCAGCAGCCGCCCGGCGTGCACGGCTCGCCGATCAACCCGCTGGTCGGGGTCTACGCGACCGCCGACGAGCGCTACATCTCGTTCGTCATGATGCAGCCCACCAAGTTCTGGGCCGACGTGTGCAGGCACATGGAACTCGACGAATACATCGACGACTCACGGTTCGCCACCGCCGAGTCGTTCGCCGAGCACACGCCGGCGGCGGTGGAGATCCTGCGTGCGGCGATGGCCAAGCGGACCCTGCCGGAGTGGAGCGAACGCTTCGCCACCCTGGCCGGCCCGTGGGCGCCGGTCCAGGACACCCTGCAGGCCGCGCAGGATGCCCAGATCCGCGCCAACGACTACATCGTGCAGGCCGGTGAACTCGAACTGGTCGCCAACCCCGTGCAGTTCGATGTGGCCGCACCGTCGACCGGTCCGGCACCCGGCTTCGCCGAGCAGACCGACGAGATCCTGCAGGAACTCGGTCTGGACTGGGACCGCATCATCGAGCTCAAGACCGTCGGCGCGGTCACCTGACGATTCTGGAGTCTGTCGATGCCGTACGTCGCCGCTGTCGGTACCTACCTGCCGTGTTGGGGAACCTCCCACCGCCGGTCGGTGGGTGACGACGAGGACGCCATCACGCTGGCCGTCGAGGCCGGCCGGGTGGCGTTGACCGACGGCGGCGCGGTGGAACGACTGGTGGTGGTCAGCCGCGACTTCCCGCTGACCGACAGCAGCAACGCCGCGGTGCTGCTGGCCGGTCTGGGCCTGGATCCCGAACTCGAGGTCGACGAACGACTCGGCGGCGCCCCCGCGGCACTCGATGCGCTCAGCTCGGCCCGGCCGCGCACCCTGATCATCGGGGTCGACCTGGAACCGGGTGGGGCCGGTGCCGCGGCGGTGCTCACCGCCGAGAGCGGGCTGCGGATCCGTACCGCGGCGCGCATCGCGCGCAGCCTCCCGGTGCGCACCCGCAACGACGGAGTGGTGCACGACTACGGCGACCCGCGACTGCTCTACGAACGCGGCGTGATGGCGTCGCTGGTGGCCGCCTGGGCGGAGACGCCGGTGCTGCTGGCCGGGGTGGAACACGACCGCGCCGTGGAACTGTGCAGCGGGAAGCCGGCACCGCTGCCGACGCTGGGTGCCAGTTCCGGGCTGTTCGCGCTGGCGACCCTGGCGGAGACGCAGACGGTGGGGCCGCTGCTGGCGGCCGAGCAGGCCAACCTGTCCGGAATCACCGTGGTGGAGGGACGTGCCCGCGTGCACCGGCACGAACCGGTCGCCCGGCCGCTCCCGGAACGGGTGCACACCCCCGGCGCGGACCTGCCGATCTCGCTGGCCGCCTACGAGCGGGCCTTCGAGGCCAAGGTCCGTTGGGAGGCCGGCAAGCATCCCGACAGCGACGAACTCGATTTCCCGCCCCGTTACCGGGTCGGCGACGACTGCAGCCTGAGTACCGACTACGAGCTGGTCGAACTGCCCCGCATCGGCACCGTCTACACCGAGGTGACCGTGCAGATCCCGGTCCCCGGGCTGACGACGCCGTACTCGCTGGTGATCGTGGAACTCGACGATGTGGCGGTCCGGGCACTGGTGAAGGTGACCGGGGCGCCGGCGGGCAGCGCCTGGATCGGTGACCGGGGGCGGCTGGTGCTGCGTCGGGTGGCGGTGCGCTCCGGGGTACCCGACTATGGCTACGCGTTCGAACCGTTCGACCCGTCCGAACAACCCGAGGCGGTGGCATGAGACGCGTCGCCATCGTCGGTGCCGGGATGACGCCGTTCCGGGAGCACTTCGCGCTGGGCATCAAAGACCTGCTGCCGATGGCATTCGCCGAGTGCGCGGCCAGCGTCGACAAGGGGCTGAACAAGACCGACGTGCAGGCCGCCTGGTTCGGCGCGCTCGGCACCACCGACGGATTCCCGTCCGGGATTCTGGCCGACACGCTCGGGCTGCCCGAACTCCCGGTGACCCGGGTGGAGAACTCCTGTGCCACCGGCAACGACGCGGTCCGCAACGCGGTGTTCGGCGTCGCCTCCGGGGCGATCGACGTCGCACTGGTCATCGGTGCGGACAAACTCCGCGAGACCGCCACCAAGGACATGCTCTGGGCGTGGGAGGAAACCGCGCGCGACATGGCGTGGGATTACCCGCTGGGGCTGGTCGCCCCGGCCGGGTTCGCCCTGCACGTCCGGCGCTACCTGCACGAATCCTCCGCCACCCGGGAACATCTGGCGATGGTGGCGGTCAAGAACCATCGGCACGGTGTCACCAACCCCCGCGCCCGGTTGCGCTTCGAGATCACCGTGCAGCAGGCTCTCGACGCGCCCGTGGTGGCCTCGCCGTTCGGGGTCTACGACTGCGCTCCGCAGAGCGACGGCGCCGCCGCACTGATCCTGGCCGCCGACGACGTGGTCGACCGCTTCACCGACCGGCCGGTCTGGATCCGCGGCGTCGGCCTCGGCCTGGACGCGGTGATGCACCAGCACAAACGCGACATGACCACGTTTCCGGCGACGGTGCGCGCCGCCAAGCAGGCGTTCACCATGGCGGGACTGACACCGGCCGACATCGACGTCGCCGAGGTGCACGACTATTTCACCGGGGTCGAGCTGATCAGCTACGAGGATCTCGGGTTCGCCGACCGCTTCGAGGCCCACAAACTGCTGGAAGCCGAAGTGACCAGTGTCGGCGGCGCACTGCCGGTCAATCCCAGCGGCGGTTTGAAATCCAAAGGGCACCCACCGGGTGCCACCGGTGTGGCACAGTGCGTAGAACTCTTCGAGCAGTTGCGTGGGTCGGCGGTCAATCAGGTCGACGGTGCCCGGATCGGCTTGGCGCACAACATAGGCGGACCGACCGCGGTGTCGGCGGTAACCATCGTGGAAGGGGGCGGCGGCGATGGTGCATAGCGGCGGTGTTCCCCGGGTGACGGGGCGGTAATGGTGCTTGGAGCGACTGCAGATCCGCCGTTGGACGACGAGTTCGACGGCGCGGCGGTGCGGTCCGCGGCGGCGGGCCGGCATCGGCCGGGTGGTACCAAACGTGAACCGTGGCCGCACCTGCGTCCGGTGATGGGGTTTGCCACGGTGGCGTTGGTCGCCGCGTTGATCGCGCTGCCGATCGGCTTGTTCCGGGGTAGCTTCACCCCGACCGTGCCGGTCACGGTGGTGTCGGACCGGGCCGGACTGGTGATGCACACCGACGCCAAGGTCAAGATTCGCGGGGTACAGGTCGGCAAGGTCGGCGACATCGAGGCCAAACCGGACGGTACCGCGGTGCTGCACCTGAAGATGGAGCCGGGCCAGTTGGCGAAGATCCCCGCCAACGTCACCGCCCGGATTGCCTCGTCGACGGTGTTCGGCGCCAAGTTCGTCGATCTGGTGCCGCCGGCCCAACCGGAGATCACCCGAATGCACGCCGGCCAGGTGTTGTCGGGCGACCACGTCACCGTCGAGATCAACACGGTGTTCCAGCAACTCGTGCAGGTATTGGACAAGATCGACCCGAAGAAGCTGAACGAAACCCTCAGCGCGGTCTCGACGGCGTTCAACGGGCGCGGTGAGAATCTGGGGCAGGCGCTCACCGACTTCGACAAGCTGCTGGCCAAACTGGAGCCCAGCCTGGACACCCTGGAACACGAGGCCGCCGTGATGTCGCCGGTGTTCCGGTCCTACGCGGACGCGGCCCCGGACCTCGCCGCCGCACTGAACAACACCAGCACCATGAGCGAGAGCATCGTGGCCGAGCGCGAGAGCCTGGACACCTTCCTGCTCAGCGCCATCGGCCTGGCCGACACCGGTAACGACGTGCTGGGGGAGAACCGGCAGGCGCTGACCGATCTGACCCGGACGCTGGAGCCGACCGCACAACTGCTGGACAAGTACCACGAAGAACTCGGCTGTGCGATCGGCGGCCTGGTGCCGTTCGCCAACTCCCCGCCGTTCCCGGTCCCCGGCATCATCATCACCGCCAGCTTCACCCTGGCCAAGGAGCGCTACCGCTACCCCGATCACCTGCCGAAGGTGGCGGCCAAGTCGGACCGTTCCTACTGCACCGAACTCGGCTTGCCCGACGTGCCGCCGGAGTTCCGGGTGCCGGCGCTGGTCGCCGACACCGGGGCCAACCCGTACGAATACGGCAACCAGGGCATCCTGCTCAACTCCGATGGCCTCAAGCAGGCGCTGTTCGGACCGATCGGCGGACCGCCGCGTAACAGTGCACAAGTGGGGATGCCGGGATGACGCGCAGCTGGGCAACCCTGGTCAAGTTCGGCATCTACGCCGTGGTGATGATGCTCGCGACGGTATTCCTGTTCGCGATCTTCGCCGAGGTCCGCACCGGTCCCACGGTGGGCTACCAGGCGGTGTTCTCCGACGCCTCCCGGCTGAAGTCCGGGGACAGCGTGCGGGTGGCCGGCGTCCGGGTCGGCACCGTCGGCGGGGTGGCGCTCCGCCCGGACGGCACCGTGCTGGTGAAGTTCCAGGCCGACCGCAACATTCCGCTGACCACCGGCACCCAGGCCTCGGTGCGCTACCTGAACCTGGTCGGCGACCGTTACCTGGAACTGACGGACGGGCCGGGTTCGACCCGCGTGTTGCCGAAGGGATCGGAGATCCCGCTCGAGCGGACCGCACCGGCGCTGGACCTGGACCTGTTGCTCAACGGCCTCAAACCGGTGATCCGCGGTTTGAACCCGCAGGACGTCAACTCGCTGACCGCCTCGTTGATCCAGGTCATGCAGGGCCAGGGCGGCACCATCGACTCGCTGATGTCGCAGACGTCGTCGTTCTCCAGTTCGCTGGCCGACAACAACCAGGTGATCGAATCGCTGATCGACCAGTTGCGGGACACCCTGGCCACCCTGTCCAACGGTGACAAGCGCTTCGCCGGGGCGATCGATCGGCTCAACAAGCTGGTCGCCGGACTGGCGGCCGACCGCGATCCGATCGGGACTGCCGTGGCGGCGCTGGACCGCGGCACCGCGTCGATGGCCGATCTGCTGGGCAAGGCCCGCGACCCGCTGACCAAGACCATCACCCAGGTGGACCGGCTGACGGCGGCCATCAACGCCGACCTGGCGGGCCTGGACATGTCGTTGCAGAAGGCGCCGGAGAACTACCGCAAGGCGATCCGGCTGGGCGCCTACGGCGGGTTCATCCAGTACTACATCTGTGCGGTTCAGATCCGGGTCAGCGACACCCAGGGCCGTACCGCGGTGTTCCCCTGGATCAAAGCGGAGGAGGGCCGATGCAGCGACACCGACTGACCGGTCCGCGTCCCGATACCGCACTCGGACGACCGGAGGCCCGCCGATGCTGAAATATCACGGTCGGCACCTGTCCCGGATGGGGCTGATCGGCGTGGTGGTCATCGCGTTCATCATCGCGATCGGCCTGCAGCCCGAACAGCTGATCCAGTGGGCCACCTGTGTGCGCTATCAGGCCAAGTTCGCCGAGGCCGGTGGCCTGGCCACCGGAGCCGACGTCACCCTCTCGGGGATCAAGGTCGGCTCGGTCACCGACGTCTCCCTCGACAACGGCGACGCCCTGGTGACGTTCACACTGGACGGCAAATACGGGCTCGGGTCACAGTCCACCGCGCATATCCGCACCGGGTCGCTGCTGGGCGAACGGGTGCTGACGGTGGAGCCCGCCGGCAGCGGGCGGATGCGTCCGCTGGAAGTCATCCCGCTGACCCGTACCTCGTCGCCGTACTCGCTCGTCGACGTCGTCGGGGAACTGACCTCCAACACCGCCGGCACCGACACCGAGTCGCTGAACCGGTCGCTGGACACCCTGTCGGACACCATTGACCAGATCGCGCCGCAGTTGGGCCCGACGTTCGACGGACTGAGCCGACTGTCCCGGGCGATCAACAACCGCAACGAGGGCCTGTCCGACCTGCTGAAGTCGGCGGCCGAGCTCACCGGGGTGCTCTCCGAACGCAGCCAGCAGATCAACTCGCTGATCCTGGACGCCGACAGCCTCGTCGACGTGCTCAACACCCGTCGGCAGGCGATCGTCAACCTGCTGGTCAGCACGTCGGCGGTCTCCCGGCAGCTCTCCGAACTGGTCGCCGAGAACAACGACCAGCTCAAGCCGATGCTGGAGAAGACCATCGAGCTGAACAAGGTCTTGGAGAAGAACCGCGACAACCTGGCGAAGGCGCTGCCCGGATTGGCGAAATACGAACTCACCCAGGGTGAGACGGTGTCCAACGGTGCCTACTACAGCGCCTACGTCCCGAACCTGTTCCTGCCGCAGCTGTTCCAGCCGTTCATGGACTACATCTTCGGCTTCCGACGCGGCGTGGACGCCGGACAGCCGCCGGACAACGCCGGTCCGCGAGCCGAGATTCCGTTCCCGATCAACGGGATTCCGCAGCCAGGAGATCTGCCGCCCCGATGAAGACTGCAAAACCACTGCAGATCGCCGCGGCCGCACTGGCCGCGGTGCTCCTGCTCGCCGGTGCGGGCATCCTGGTCCGGCACACCGTGTTGAAGCCGACCCGGATCACCGCATACTTCGCGACGGCGACCGCGATCTACCCCGGTGACGAGGTCCGGGTCTCGGGGGTGAAGGTCGGCACCATCGACCGCATCGAGCCGCAGGGCACCCAGGCCAAGATCAGCATGCGGGTGGACCGCAAGGTCCCGATCCCGGCCGAGGCCAAGGCCGTCATCGTCGCGCCCAACCTGGTCGCGGCCCGGTTCGTCCAGTTGACGCCGGCCTATCACCGCGGCGACGGGCCGACGATGAAGGACGGGGCGGTGATCCCGCGCGAGCACACCGCGATTCCGGTGGAGTGGGACGAGGTCAAGACCCAGCTCAACCGGCTCGCCGCCGAACTCGGCCCGCGCAGCGGAGTGTCGGGCACCTCCGCCGCGCGTTTCATCGACAGCGCGGCCAACGCGATGGACGGCAACGGCGCCAAACTGCGGGAGACGCTGGCCCAGCTGTCCGGGGTGGCCCGGATCTTCGCCGAGGGCAGCGGCAACATCGTCGACATCATCTCGGGCCTGCAGACCTTCGTGACGGCGCTGCGTGACAGTGACCAGCAGATCGTGGTGTTCGAGTCCCGGCTCGCGACGCTGACCAGCGTCATCAACGACAGCCGGAACAACCTCGATGCCGCGCTCGTCGACTTCGCCGGCGCGATCGACACGGTGCGCGACTTCGTGGCGGGCACCCGCGCCGAGACGGCCAAGGCGGTGCAGGGGGTGGCCAACGTCAGCCAGACCCTGGCCGAGGCCAAGGACTCGATCCGCAACATCTTGCACATCACCCCGAACGCGATCGCCAACACGCTGAACATGTACAACGTGACCAGCGGTACCCCGGTGGGCTCGTTCGCGTTCGCCAACTTCAGCAACCCGGTCCAGGCGATCTGCACCATGACCGGCGGGATCGGCAACGTCACGTCGACCGAGACCGGCAAGCTGTGCGAGGCGTACTTCGGGCCGGCCATGCGGCAGCTGAACTTCAACGGGATGCCGCTGCCGATCTCTCCGTACCTGACCAAGGCGGCCAGCCCGGACAAACTCATCTACACCGATCCGGCGCTGATGCCGCACGCCGAACACCCGGCCAACCTGCCGGAGCAGGAACCGTCGATCTCGGCCTACACCGGCCTGCACGGCGATGTCCCGCCCCCGCCGGGATGGACCGATCCGTTGCAGCCGCGCGGTTCGTATGCACCCGACGGTCTGCCCGCCGCCGCGACACCGCCGCTGATCCCCGGAGCCCCGCTGCCGAGCCCGACGACCTTCGACGGGATGCTGCTGCCGGGCGGCCCGCCGCCGCCCGGACCGCCGCCGCCCGGACCGCTGCCCGCAGAAGGGGGACCCACCCCATGATCGGTGTTCGTTCGCTGCGCAGAGGAGTCGCGGTCGCCGCGCTGGTCGCCGCCACCACGACCGGTTGCGCGTTCGGCGGCTTGAACTCGATTCCGCTGCCGGGTGCGCAGGGCCACGGCGCCGGGGCGCAGCACTTCCGCGTCGAACTGGCCAATGTGGGCACCCTGGAATCCAATTCGCCGGTGATGCTGGCCGACGTGGTGATCGGCAGCGTCGGCAAGATGACGGTCACCGACTGGCACGCCAACGTCGACATCACCGTCAACGAGGGGGTCGAGGTACCGGCCAATGCGGTGGCGACGGTCGGCCAGACCAGCCTGCTCGGCTCCATGCACCTGGCACTCAACCCACCCATCGGCCAGTCGCCGACCGGGCGGATGGCCGCCGGGGCCACCATCCCGCTGGCCGATTCCTCGACCTACCCGTCCACCGAGCAGACCCTGTCGTCGCTGGCGGTCCTGGTCAACGGCGGCGGGCTCGGCCAGATCGGTGATGTCATCCACAACTTCAGCGCGTCGATGGCCGGCCGGGAAGCCGACATCCGTGACCTGATCGCCCGATTGGACCGCTTCACCGCCGCGCTGGACCGGCAGCGCAACAACATCGTCGAAGCCATCTCGGAGATGAACCGGACGGCCAGCACCTTCGCCGGCGAACGCGAGACCATCAACCGCGCGCTGAACAAGATCCCGCCCGCCATCGATGTGCTGATCAAAGAGCGGCCGACCTTCATCACCGCGATGACCAAACTCGGCCAGTTCAGCGATCTGTCGGCCGGACTGGTCAACGACGCCGGCAACCACCTGGTCTCCGATCTCATCCACATCGAACCGGCGCTGCGTTCGCTGGCCGACATCGGCCCGGAACTCAACGCCGCGGTGGCCTATGCGTCGGCGTTCCCCTACGGCCCCAACGCCATCGAGCGCGCCGTGCGGGGCGACTTCCTGAACCTGTTCGCGGTCTTCGACCTCACCAAACCGCGCCTCAAGCGCGCCCTGTTCGCCGGCACCCAGTGGGGCGACGAGGATGCGAAACTTGTTCCCGCGCCCGGTGATCCGTGGTACCTGAACTATTCCTACGATCCACTGCAGGAGCCGATCCTGCAGGCGACCCACGACGGATTGCCGTCGGATGCGCTCGGTTCGGGAGGGGGCCGCTAAATGCTGACACGCTTTGTGCGGATCCAGCTGATCCTGTTCCTGGTGGCATCGGTGATCGGCGTCGGGGCCATGCTCTTCGGCTACATGCAGGTGCCGACCATGCTGGGCATCGGTCGGGTCACGGTCAAGCTCGATCTGCCCGAGACCGGGGGGCTCTACCGTTTCTCCAACGTCACCTACAACGGGGTGCAGATCGGCACCGTCACCGATGTCGCGCTGACCGACCACGGTGTGCGGGCCACCTTGTCGCTGGACCGGTCGCCGAAGATCCCGGCCGACCTGGTGGCCGCGGTGCGCAGCGTCTCCGCGGTCGGCGAGCAGTACGTGGACCTGCTGCCGCGCAGCGACGGCGGGCCCTACCTGCACAACGGTTCGGTGATCGCGGCATCCGACACCGAGGTCCCCCAACAGGTCGGTCCGATGCTCGACCAGGTGAGCAAGCTGGTCGACAGCATCCCGAAGGAGAAGCTCAGCGGCCTGCTCGACGAGACCTTCCTGGCGTTCGACGGCGCCGGCTACGACTTCCAGTCGCTACTGGATTCGGCGACGACCATCAGCGGCGACGCCAACCGGGTCTCGGACAAGATCCGCAAACTGGTCGACGACGGTGCGCCGCTGCTGGATTCCCAGAACCAGAGCACCGATGCGATCCGCACCTGGGCGCGCAGCGTCGCCGGGATCACCGAGCAGGTCGCCGTCAACGACCCCCAGCTGCGGACCATCCTGCAGCGCGGTCCCGGCTTCGCCGACGAGGTGTCCGGGCTGATGAAAGATCTCAAGCCCACCCTGCCGATCCTGCTGGCGAACCTGGTCACGCTCGGACAGGTGCTGATGGTCTACAACCCCTCACTGGAACAGTTGATGGTGTTGCTGCCCGGATACATCGCCGCCCAGCAGTCCTTCGGTCTGCCGAAGAACAACGCGACCGGCCTGCCGCAGGGTGACTTCACCCTCACCTTCGGCGATCCCAACCCGTGCACGGTGGGATTCCTGCCGGCGTCGTCGTGGCGGTCACCGGCCGACACCACCACCATCGACACCCCGGAGGGCCTGTACTGCAAGCTGCCGCAGGATTCGCCGATCTCGGTCCGCGGTGCCCGCAACTTCCCCTGTATCGAACATCCGGGCAAGCGCGCGCCGACGGTGGAACTCTGCGACGACCCGAAGGGCTTCGTCCCGATCGCGATGCGCCCGCACCTCACCGGTCCGGGACCGATCGACCCCAACCTGCTCAAGCAGGGCATCCCGATCGATGACCGGGCCGACTATCGGGAGCGGATCTTCGCCCCGGTCGGTGGCACCCCGCTGCCGCCGTGGGCCACTCCGTCGGGGACACCGCCGGATCTGCCACGGCCGGAGGTACCGGGGCCGCCGCCGGCCTTCGCCGACCACGACCCGGGACCCGCGCAGGCGCCGTCGGTGGCGGTGCTGCCCTATGACCCGAACACCGGCAAGTACATGACTCCCGACGGGCGCTACGAGCAGCAGGCGAACCTGGCCCCCGATTCCGCGCCGAAGTCGTGGACCGATCTGATGCCGTTCTGAGTCGCGAAGGAGGAGATGATCGTGCGTGCACTTCAGCTGGCCGTGGCCGCAACGGCTTTCGGCCTCGTGGTGGGGTCGACTCCGGTACTCCCCGCGCAGGCCGCGTTGGGTTTCGAACTCAACGGCGCCTACCGGGTCACCTCGAACGGGCAGTGGGCCAAGACCAACGAGGTCTACATGGACGAGGTGACGGTCACGTCGGTGTGGACGTTCAGTTCCAGCTGCGAGAACGCCCACATGTGCACCGGCCAGGTCAGCAGTGACCAGGGCTGGACCGCGCCGCTGGAGTTCCGTACCTCGCGCTGGATCGTCGACCGTTTCCACGAGAACTGGCAGACCTGCCCGGACGGCACCACTTCGTCGGGCCGGCAGCGCTACCAGTTCCAGGGCAGTGACGCCAACGGCCAGTACGACAAACGCAACATCGATCTGCTGGTCGGCTACGACCGGACGATCGGTGTCTCGGGGGCCTGCGGTCGCAACATGCCCACGGTGATCCAGATGCCGATGCGGGTCGAGCGGCTCTAGACGTGGGGGAGATGATGCAGAAGGCTCACCCGGTGAGGATGCTCGCCGCCGCGGCGCTGGCCACCGGAGCGGTGCTGGCGGTGGCCCCGGCGGCGCCGTCGGTGGCCGAACCGTACGTGCCGATGTGCGACGTCCCGGCGTGCACTCCGGGGATCGCACCGAACGTCGTGCTGGGCGCGCCGTGCACCAACACCACCTACTTCGTGTTCGGGTCCGCGGTGGCCGGTGCCTCCACGCTGCCGGGCCGGTTGGTGTTCTGCGGGTCGCCGCGCCGCTACGAACCGCGCTGGTTCCGCTCCCCGGAGATGCACGGCGTCAAGGAGGAGAACAGCAAATGCGACGAGTACGTCGGCGAGGTGGCCCAGGCGCCCGACGGCCTGTTTCTGACCTGTGTCGCCGACGGGGAGGCGCGGTGGCGCCGCGGGGACCTGTAGTGGATCGACTGTGCTGAGAAGTAAAGGGAGTTCGGCAATGATGCGGACGGCTGTCGGGGCCGCAGTGGGCGCGCTGACCATCGCCACCGTCGCGGCGCCGACCGCGGCCGCGGACATGGCTTACGGCAACTACGACGTACTGAGCGATCGTTGGAACGACGCCAGCTGGGTGTGGGCCGCCTACCCGTGCGAGGAGATGGGCAAGTTCGACACGCTGCCCAAAGGCTGCGTCCACGTGAGTGCGATCGACCGACCGCACTTCTTCGGTCGGGGGTACTACGGTGGCACCGCCAGGCTGGTGGACGGCAAGTACTCGTTCACCTCGGACTACCCCGACGGTCTGCACTGCCCGCTGGGTGGTTATCTCCCGACCCGGGACACCTTCACCTGGGACGCGAACACGCTGACCGGCGTGATGGAGTCGCACTTCGAGGTGGGCTGTTTCAACGGCCCGCCCGGAGTGAACACCTGGACGTTCGCCTTGGTGCGGCTGTAGTTCCGCGGCCGGTACCGCGCGACTAGACCGGGTCGAAGGAGGAGATCAGCCACCGGCCGTCCTGCTTCTGCAGGCCGACCTTGACGCTGCTCATCGAGTAGGAGCCGTCCGGAACGGTCTTGCTGATGGTGGTCTGATTCAAGAAGATCAGCACCTCGGCGGAGTGCGGGCGCATCGAGATGATGCCCTTGCGCACCACCGCCGCTATCGTCTGCACTTCTTTCTCCTTGGCCGCCGGCGTCACCACCTTCTCGGTGAAATCGGTGTAGTAGGAGAGGAAGTCGCCGGTCAGGTGGGTCTTCGCGGCGTTGAAGTCCTTCTCGAGCGTCTGCGGCGAGTAGGTCAGCACCGCGACCGCGCCGTCGGCGGCGGCGGCCAGCACGGCCTGCTCGGCTTCGGCGCCGAGTTGCTGGTCGGCGCGCAGCACACCGAAGTACAGCCAGGCGGTCAGGCCCAGCGCCGCCACCAGCAGTCCGGCGAGTGCGGCCGCAACCCAGCGGGCCGTTGAGACGGTGGGGGCGGTGGCAGCACCGGTTTCCGGGGTCTCGGGACCCGAACCGGCAGCATCCGGTTCGGTGTCGGTAGCCGGGTCGGGGGCCGGTTCGGTGCCGGGGACGGCGTCGACGGTCCCGGTGGTCTCGGTGATCTCGGCCGTCACGTCGTTCTCGTCGTCGGTGCTCATGCGGCGAAGTCCACCTTCGACATCTTGACCTGGCCGCCTTCGCGGGCCAGGTGCACGGTCAGCCGCCAGTTTCGGGGCTCCTCTTTCGCGCCGGCGGTGTTGGTGACCTTGGTGCTGGCCGCGACCAGTACCACCGCCTCGGTGTCGGTCATCGATTCCACTCCGGCGTAGGTGGCGTCGACCGTGGTGACGGTCTTCGATTCGCGGGCGACCTTGGCGAAGTCGGCGGCGTGGGACTCGAAGTCCTTCCTGAACTCGCCGGTCGAGTTGTCGATGATCGCCTGGACGTCGGCGTCGACGGTCTCGTAGTTCAGCGACATCAGCGTCACCACCCCCTGCCGGGCGGCCGCGGCATACTCGGCGGTCTGGTGCTGGCGCTGGGCGACGCCGCGATGGTGGTTGAGGATCAGCACATCGACGGTGATGAGCCCGCCGATGGTGAGTACCGCAAGAACCGCCGCCGCCAACAACAACAGCCTCGGGGTGCGACCGCCGAAGCGGTTCGCGACGGCCGGTGTCGGGTCGCCGCCCGCGGTGACGATCTCGGTGTCCGCGGTGCCGGTGGCCTCCTCGGTGGGGTCGGCCTCCAGCTCGGATTTGAGCAGCTGTTCGCGGGCCCGGGCCACCTCCGCGGCGGCTTCGGCGGCTTTGGCCTCGGCCTCCGTCAGAGCTTCCCGTGCGGCGTGTCTGCCTCCGGGCGTTGCCGGGTCACGCGACGGCATACGGCCTCCTGTCCGTTATCGGCACCGCTGCAACGCGGCTCCCCACCAGCTCACGCATCTGCGGAAGACCGTCCTGAAACGGTAGCACCAGGGCCTCTCACCAGGTGCGGAGCGAACAGAGCGCTCCCTTGGTCCCGGCATCGGTGGCGACCACGACGTCGTCGACACGCAGTTCGCACACGAACCCGGGGGCGGCCGGCGCGGGATGCATCGCCGGCAGCGACACCACCACCATCGCCCAGTCGTCGGGGTTGGCCAGGGTGGTCTCGAAGATCCAGGGCTGGTTCGGCCCGATTATGACGTCCGCTTTGGGACTGTATTCATACGGGTTGTGGCTGTACTCGCCGAAGTTGGGCGGCTGCACTTCGCGGTAGTAGATGTTCGCCTGGGCGGTCTCGGTGGAACTGACCGAGTAGCGCACCCGGTGCGGCGCGGCCTCGTCGGCGCCGGCCGGTCCGGCCGCGGTGAGTGCGCCGGCCCAGCACAAGCCCACGGCCAGGGATGACGCGGCGATCTTCCTGCCTGTCACGGGCTCCTCCACTGTTACGGCCGTCGGGCCGGCCGCCCCGCCAAAGACTGCAATTCTTTGCAGGGAAGAATAGCATTTCCGCCCGGTGGGTGGCGGGAGAACGAATCGCCCGTCGGGCCCACCGCCCTCACGCGTCGGCGGCGGCCGCTCGCCCGGCCCGGAAGCCGAAGACCATGGCCGGGCCGATGGTGCCGCCCGCTCCACCGTAGGCCCGTCCGGTCACTCCCGCCATGGCATTGCCCGCGGCGAACAGTCCGGGGATGGGCCGCCCGGTGACGTGCAGGACGCGGCCGTCGGAGTCGGTGCGCGGCCCGCCCTTGGTGCCCATCGCTCCGACGGACAGCGGTACGGCGTAGAACGGCGCGGCGTCGATCGGTCCCAGGGTGCGGCCGGCGACGGTGGTGGCCGTATCGTCGCCCCAATATCCGTCGTAGGCGCTCGAGCCCCGGCCGAACTCGGGATCGGATCCGTCCGCCACTCCCCGGTTCCAGGCCGCCACGGTCTGGGCCAGGCCGTGCTCGTCGATGCCGGTCTTGGCGGCCAGGGTGGCCAGATCCGGGGATTCGCAGAACCATTCCGGGCCGGTGCCGCCGGGTTCGATGCCCAGGAATCCGTACCGGCGCAGGTGTTCGGCGTCGAACACGATCCAGGCCGGATCGTTGACGTACCCGCCGCGCGGTTCCAGGTAGTGGAAGGCGCCGGCCATCGAGTTGTAGTCGCAGGCCTCGTTGACGAAGCGGCGTCCGGACCGGTTGACGATGATGCTGCGCGGGCGGGTGCGCTCGAGTCGCACGCTGCGACTGCGCTGTTCACCGTCGATGGTGTCCCCGGGGATCCGGACGATCGGTACCCACCAGGCCTCGCCCATGTTGGCCAGGTCCGCACCGTGTGCCATCGCCATGCGCAGCGCGTCGCCGGTGTTCTTCGGCGGTGACACCGCACCGCGCATCGGTCCGCGCAGGAACGCCTCGACCAGCGTGACGTCCCACTCGAATCCGCCGTTGGCGAGGATGACGCCGCGCCGGGCGCGCACCCGGCGCGAGACGCCGCCGGCCTCCACCCGGACGCCGGTGATCGCGCCGTCGGCGTCGGCGAACAGTTCGACGCCGCGGCAACCGGTGGCCGGGGCGACCCCGCGATCGAGCAGGCCCTTGAGCAGTCCGGCGATCAGCGCGGCACCGGCCACCCGGATGTCACCGGCGGAGTCGGGATCGAAGTCGGCGTTGAGCCGGGCGCGGGTCTCGGCGTCGAATCCGACGTTGCTGTAGTCCGCCGGGAACGCGGTGATCCGGTCCTGCCAGGCACCCACCCGGGATACGTCGTAGGGCAGCGGGCTCAACGAGCGCCCGCCCCCGGGCCGGCCCCCGGGCAACTCCGGCTTGTAGTCGGGGAAGCCGGTGGCGACCTCGAACCGCACGTCGCTGTGGGCCTCGACGAAGTCGACCATCTCCTGGCCGGTGCGGACGAACGTCGAGACCAGCGCGTCGTCCATCGCGCCGAAGGACTGGGCCCGCAGGTAGTCCATCGCGGCTTCCACGGTCAGATCGGGCGCCCGGTCGTGCGCCGGGATCCAGGCGATGCCACCGGAGACCGCGGTGGTGCCGCCGACGGTCTCGGATTTCTCGTAGAGCGCGACGGACGCGCCGTGCACCGCGGCGGTGAGCGCGGCGGTCAGACCGGCGCCGCCGGTCCCCAACACCACTACGTCGACGGTCTCGTCCCAATCTTCATGCGCGCCAGCCGGCATCGGTGTATTCCTCTCGGGCACTTCGGGTTTCAGCTAAGGATTTCGGAGAGTCGACGCGCCGCGGCCAACACGGCATCCCGACCGCGCAGCACCACGTCCTCGCGATGCGAGATCAGGTTGATGCAGGTCGGCGGCGACGGCGGCCGGCGGCGTACCGGGACGGCCAGCCCGAATGTTCCGGGCTCGATCTCACCGTGGGTGACCACCCAGCCGCGCTCCCGGGTCTGCGGGACGATGTCGCGTTCGCCGGGGCGCGCGGGCATGGCCGCCAGCAGCGCGATCCCGGCCGCGCCCAGGCTGAGCGGATGGCGGCTGCCCTCGTGGAACGCGAGTTGGTAGCCCACCTGGGTGGGGACGATCACGGCGACCGCCACCTGCTGGTCACCCTCGGCGACCAGCAGCGACACCGTCGTACCGAGTTCGTCGGCGAGGGCGCGCAGGGTCGGCAGGCTCAACTGGCGCACGTTGTTGTCGAACGAGGCGCCGAGCACGGCCAGCGCGGCGGCCGAGCGGTAGCGCCCGTCGTCGCCCTTGGCGATCAGCCGGAAGCCGGTGAGCGTGTTGAGCAGCCGGTAGCTGATGGTCCGGTGTACGCCGACCCGGTCGGCGACCTGCTGCACCGTCAGTCCTTCCGGCGCGGCGGCCACCGCCTGCAGGGCGGTCAGTCCGCGGGCCAGTGTCTGCGAACCCCGCGCGGTCTCGGCGGGAGCTTCGGGCATCAGCGGGGCCTCCTTGACATACACCCGTGCGAGAGTGATGCTCTTGAATATAACGTACACATGTGTGCGATAAAAGCACGTCTTGTATGGCGTAAAACGAGAATGGCATTTTCGTACGACCGCAGGGAAGAGGTGGCAGGTGCCGGACTTCGAGAGCGTCTGGAGTGATCTCCAGGGCGTCGCGTTTGAGCAGGGCTACCTCGACGCGAACGGTGTCCGCACCCGCTACCTGCGGGCCGGCGACCCGACCAAGCCGGTGCTGGTGTTCCTGCACGGCTCCGGCGGGCACGCCGAGGCCTACGTCCGCAACCTGGCCGCCCACGCCGAGCATTTCTGGACCTGGTCGGTGGACATGCTCGGCCACGGCTACACCGACAAGCCCGGCCACCCGCTGGAGGTCGGCCACTACGTCGCGCATCTGCTGGACGTACTCGACGTCATCGGCGCACCGACCGCCAGCATCAGCGGTGAATCACTCGGCGGCTGGGTGGCCGCGCGCGTCGCCATCGATCACCCCGACCGGGTGCAGCGCCTGGTGCTCAACACCGCGGGCGGATCCCAGGCCGACCCCGAGGTGATGCAGCGGATCGTCACCCTGTCGATGGCCGCGGTCGAGAACCCCACCTGGGAGACCGTGCAGGCGCGCATCAAATGGTTGATGGCCGACAAGTCCAAGGACTACGACGACATCGTGGCCAGCCGCCAGCGGATCTACCGGCTGCCCGGTTTCGTCGACGCGATGCGCGACATCATGGCGTTGCAGGACCCCGAGACCCGGGCCCGCAACCTGTTGGGGCCGGCCGAGTACGGCCGGATCTCCGCGCCGACGCTGGTCGTCTGGACCAGTGACGACCCCACCGCCGACGTCGCGGAGGGCCGGCGGATCGCCTCGATGATCCCGGGCGCCCGGTTCGAGTTGATGCCCGGTTGCGGGCACTGGCCGCAGTACGAGGACCCCGACACCTTCAACCGGCTGCACCTGGAATTCCTGCTGGGACGCTGACGTGGCCTCCGAAAAAGCTGCCGCCACCGACGTCGACGTCGTCATCGTCGGGGCCGGACCCGTCGGCCTGACCCTGGCCAACATCCTCGGTCTGCAGGGCATCCGCACCCTGGTCGTCGAGGACCGGGCCACCCTCATCGACTACCCCCGCGGCGTCGGCCTCGACGACGAGTCGCTGCGGACCTTCCAGGCGATCGGTTTGGTGGATGCGGTACTGCCGCACACCGTCCCGAACCAGATCCTGCGGTTCTACGACGGGCACCGGCGACTGCTCGCCGAGATGGCGCCCGCCGACGCCTGTTTCGGCTGGCCCAAGCGCAACGGTTTCGTGCAACCGCTCGTCGATGCCGAACTGCTGCGCGGCCTCGACCGCTTCGACCACGTCGACGTCCGGTGGGGCCACCCGATGACCGGCTGCACCGAGACCGCCGACGCCGTCACGGTCAGCCTCGGCGCCGACGGCACCGAACCGGAGACCGTGACGACGCAGTACCTGGTGGGTTGCGACGGTGGACGCAGCACCACCCGCCGGCTGATGGGGGTGTCCTTCGACGGCACCACCTCCTCGACGCGGTGGCTGGTCGTCGACATCGCCAACGACCCGCTCGGCCATCCCAACAGCGAGGTCGGCGCCGATCCGGCACGCCCGTACGCCTCCATCTCGATCGCCCACGGCATCCGCCGGTTCGAGTTCATGATCCACGCCGACGAGACCGACGAGCAGGCCGAACACCCGGACTTCGTGGCGCGGATGCTGGCCCCGTTCCTGCCGCATCCGCACGACGTCGACGTGATCCGCCAGCGCGTCTACACCCACCACTCCCGGATCGCCGGAGCCTTCCGCCGCGGCCGGCTGCTGCTGGCCGGTGACGCCGCGCACCTGATGCCGGTGTGGCAGGGGCAGGGCTACAACTCCGGGATCCGCGACGCCATGAACCTGGGCTGGAAACTGGCCGCCGTGGTCCACGGCCAGGCCGGGCCGAGCCTGCTGGACAGCTACGACACCGAGCGCCGCAAACACGCCCGCGCCATGATCGACCTGTCCACCATGGTCGGCAGGGTGATCTCCCCGACCAACCGCCGGGTGGCCGGCCTGCGTGACCGGGTGATCCGCGCGGCCTCGGCGGTGCCGACCCTCAAGCGCTACGTGCTGGAGATGCGGTTCAAACCGATGCCGCGCTACGAGCAGGGTGCGGTCGTCCACGACCAGCCGCGCCGGCCCGACTCGCCGGCCGGAACCCTGTTCATCCAGCCGAAGGTCGACACCCGCACCGGCACCGACCTGCTGCTGGACGACGTGATCGGCACCGGATTCGCGGTGCTGGCCTGGAACAACAACCCCCGGGTGCTGCTCGGCGAGGAGGCCTTCGCGCGCTGGAAAGCCTTGGGGGCGAGCTTTATCGCGCTGCGTCCATCGACTCAGTTGCACTGGACCCCGCCGGGACACGACGACGATCCGGAAGTCACCATCGTCGGCGACCGGACCGGGCGGCTCAAAGAGTGGTTCGACGGCCACAGCGAATCGGTGCTGTTCCTGCGCCCCGATCGATGCATCGCCGCGGCTTGCATCGCCCAGCGGGCACCCGAGGTCAGCGCACGGCTCTGCGCCGCCCTGTCGCTCGGCCCCGCTTCGACCGGCGAAGGGGGTGATCGCTCCGATGGCACTGGCCCTGTGCTGCATGTCCCACAGTCCACTGCTGAATCTGCCGGGACCGCCCCGTGAGTTGATGGACGACGTCGAGGCGGCGATCGCCGAGGCAGCCGCGTTCGTCGCGGACTTCGACCCGCAGCTGACGGTGGTGTTCGCGCCGGATCACTACAACGGCTTCTTCCTGCGGCTGATGCCGCCGTTCTGCATCGGCACCGCGGCGGCCGGCATCGGCGATTACGGCACGCATCTCGGCGCGCTGGACGTTCCCGCCGACCTGGCCCGCCAGTGCGCCGAAGCGGTGCTGGAACACGGTGTGGACGTGGCGGTTTCGGCAGCCATGGACGTCGATCACGCGGTGGTCCAACCGCTGGAGCGGATCTTCGGCGCCGCCACGGCGTGCCCGGTGATCCCGATCTTCATCAACGCCGTCGCCGCACCGCTGGGGCCGCTGAGTCGCGCCAGAGCACTAGGAGCCGCGGTAGGGGAGTTCCTGGCCGGCCTGGATCTGCGGGTCCTGGTACTGGGGTCCGGCGGGCTGTCACATGATCCGCCGATCCCCACGCTGGAGACCGCCCCGCCGGTCACCCGGGACCGGATCCTGCACGGCACCGCGATGACGGCGCAACAGCGTCAAGCCCGCCAAGAGGCGACGATCGCCGCGGCCCGCGACTTCGCCGCCGGCGCGAACAACCTCGCTCCGCTGAACCCCGAATTCGATGCCCGGTTCCTGTCGATCGTGGACGACGGCGACCTCGGCGACCTCGACGACTGGTCGAACACCTACATCACCGAAGCCGGCGGCGGATCCGCGCACGAGATCCGCACCTGGGTCGCGGCCTTCGCCGCGCTCGCCGCTCAGGGCGGCTACCGCACCGCCCACCGCTACTACCGGACGGCCCCGGATCTGATCGCCGGATTCGCGGTCCGCACAGCAGAACTCACGGAGGTGAACGGGTGACCGCCACAGACCACGTCGTCGACGTGCTCGTCATCGGATCCGGCGGCGGCGGCATGACCGCCGCACTGGCCGCCGATGCCCGCGGCCTGAACACCCTGGTGGTGGAGAAGGCATCGCACTTCGGCGGATCCACCGCGCTGTCCGGCGGCGGCATCTGGGTGCCCGGCGCCCCGTCGCAGCGCCGGGAAGGCTACTCGCCCGATCCCGACGACGTACTGACCTACCTGCGTGCGATCACCGACGGGTTGGTCAGCGACGCGCGGTTGCGGCAGTACGTCGAAGCCGCACCGAAGATGATGGAGTTCCTGGAGCAGACCAGTTCCTGGTTCGAGTTCGTCTGGAAGCCCGGCTACGCCGACTACTACCCGGAACTGCCCGGCGGCTCGGAACTGGGCAGCACCATCAACGTGCCCGCCATCGACCTGCGCAAGCTCGGTGACGAGGAGCAGAATCTGCTGGCGCCGTTGGCGCTGGCTCCCAAGGGAATCTGGCTGGGGCCCAAGGACCTCCGGCTGTTCTACCAGGTTCGGCAGTCGTGGCGGGGTAAGGCGGTGCTGTTCAAGCTGCTGTGGCGGATGTTCCGGGCCCGGGTGTTCGGCGACCGGATGGCCGCGATCGGCCAATCGCTGGCCGCCCGGCTGCGCCTGGCCATGGTCGATCGCGACATCCCGCTGTGGCTGGACACCCCGATGACCGAACTCATCACCGACGAGTCCGGCGCCGTCACCGGCGCGTTGGTGCAGCGCGACGGCCGGGCCCAACGCATCATCGCGCGCCGCGGCGTCATCCTGGCCAGCGGCGGTTTCGACCACGACCTGGCCTGGCGCAAACAGCATCAGCCGGTGCTGGAACACGATTGGAGCTTCGGCAATCCGGTGGCCACCGGTGACGGCATCCGGGCCGGGGAACGTATCGGTGCGGCCACCGACCTACTCGACGAAGCATGGTGGTTCCCGGCGCTGTGCTGGCCCGACGGGCGCCTGCAGTTCATGCTCAACGAGCGCATGATGCCGTCGCAGTTCATCGTCAACGGTGCCGGCGAGCGCTTCATCAACGAGGCCGCGCCCTACATGGACTTCGCGCACGCCATGATCGCCGGCCAGCGCGACGGCGTCACCCATATCCCGTGCTGGCTGGTCACCGACCAGCGGTCCTTCCACCGTTACGTCGTCGCCGGTCACCTGCCGATCCCCAAGATCCCCGGCGCACCGGTACCGACCGGCCGCCGGATCCCGCAGGCCTGGCTGGACTCCGGGGTGGTCAAGGCGGCCGGCTCCTTCGAGGAGCTGGCGACCGAGATCGGTGTCCCGCCGCAGCGACTGCGGGCCACCGCGGAACGGTTCAACGAACTGGCCCGCGCCGGCCACGACGACGACTTCAACCGCGGCGACAGCGTCTACGACAACTACTACGGTGACCCGACGCTGCCCAACCCCAACCTGTATCCGCTGGGCAAGGGGCCCTACTACGCGTTCCGGATCATCCTCGGCGACCTGGGCACCTCCGGCGGCCTGCGCACCGACGAACACGCCCGGGTGCTGCGCACCGACGACTCGGTGATCGACGGGCTGTACGCGGTGGGCAACACCGCGGCGCCGGTGATGGGCCGCAGCTACGCGGGCGCCGGAGCCACCATCGGCCCGGCCATGACGTTCGGCTATGTCGCCGCACAACACATTTCCGCACATCAACGATCCGGCGAAGCACAGACTCCCAACACAACTCCCAGGAGGTAAGACGTGAAGATCTCACTGTTCTACGAATTCGCGCTGCCGCGTCCGTGGTCGGACGACGACGAGTACCGGCTCTTCCAGGACGGCCTCGACGAGGTGGAGGCCGCCGACAAGGCCGGGTTCTCCACGGTCTGGCTCACCGAGCACCACTTCCTGGAGGAGTACTGCCACGCCACCGCGCCGGAGATGTTCCTGGCCGCCGCCAGCCAGCGCACCGAGAAGATCCGGCTGGGCTTCGGGATCATGCACCTGCCTCCGGTGGTCAACCACCCCGCCCGGGTAGCCGAGCGGGTGGCCACCCTGGACCTGCTCTCCGGCGGCCGGGTCGAATTCGGCACCGGGGAGGGCTCCTCGATCGCCGAACTCGGCGGCTTCGGCATCGACCCCGCCGACAAGCGCGCGCAGTGGGAAGAGGCCTTGGAGGTCTCGATCCGCTGCATGACCGAAGAGCCGTTCACCGGATTCGAGGGCCAGCACGTCCAGATGCCGGCCCGCAACGTGGTCCCCAAGCCCATGCAGAAGCCGCACCCGCCGGTCTGGGTCGCCTGCACCCGACCCGCGTCGGTGCAGATGGCCGCCGAGAAATGCATCGGCGCGCTGAGTTTCGCCTACACCGGGCCCGGCCCGCTGGCCGAGCGGGTCAACGGTTACTACAAGGAGCTCGAGGAGAACGGCGTCCCCATCACCCCGCAGGTCAACCCGAACATCCTGGCCATCGGTGGCGACCTGTCGATGATGGTGGCCCCCACCGACGAACAGGCGATCGCCCGGCTCGGCGTCGGCGGCGGCTTCTTCTCGTACGGGATCATGCACTACTACATGACCGGCGAGCACACCCCGGGCCGGACCGGGGTGTGGAAGAGCTACCTCGACGCCGTCGAGAAGGACCCGACGCTGGCCTACGGTCCGGGCCGCGGCGCGATCGGGAGTCCTTCGACCGCACGGGAATTCCTGCGCGGCTACGAAGAGAGCGGTGTCGACGAACTCATCCTGCTGCTCAACCCCCGTAGTCACGAGGCGACCATGGAAGCGATCGAGCTGATGGGCAAGGAAGTACTGCCCGAGTTCATCGAACGCGACGAGAAGGCGGTCGCGGACAAAGCCAAGCGTCTCGAACCGGTGCTGGAGAAGCTGGAAGCGCGTCGGCAGAAGTCGACCGCACCGGTCTTCGACGAGTCCTACTCTTTCGGCGGGCTGCCGACCGGACGCGGCGGCAAGTTCACCGCCACGGAGATCCCCGAGGCGATGGCCGAGATGAACGAGGGCCGGGTACAGGCCGCGCAGCTGGCCAAAGAGGAACGGGAACGCGGCCAGTCGTGAGGGCCCCCGCCGGTCTGTGCCGCTACGACGGGCGCCGGACCGTCGTCACCGGCTGCGCATCGGGAATCGGTGCGCAGCTGGTGACACAACTCGCCGAGCTCGGCGCGCAGGTCGTCGGCGTGGACCGGCTCGAACCGGCCGCGGAACTCGACGCGTTCCACAGCGTCGACCTGGCCGATCCGGCGTCGATCGATGCAGCGGCCGACGCGATCCGGGGGGCCGGTCACGTCGATGCGCTGTTCAACGTGGCCGGAGTGTCCTCGGGCATCGGTGATCCCGAGCGGGTGGTGACGATCAACTTCCTCGGGATGCGCGAACTCACCGAAGCCCTGCTCCCGGTGATGCCGGCGGGTTCGGCTATCGCCAACGTGTCCTCCCTGGCCGCTGCCGCCTACCGGGAGAACGCCGCCACCACCGTCGGTCTGTTACACACCGACGGCATGGCGGCCGGATTACAGTGGTGCCGTGCCAACCCCGCCGCGCTCGCCGACGGCGGCTACCGGCTGTCCAAGGAGGCGATCATCCTCTACGGCATGATCAAGGCCGGTCCGCTGGCGCAGCGCGGCATCCGGATCAACTGCACCGCACCCGGCGTCACCGAGACCCCCATCCTCGACCAGCTGCGCAGCAGCTACGGGCAGGGTTATCTCGATGACATCCCGAAACCGCTGGGGCGGGTGGCCGATGCCGGGGAGCAGGCGACCCCGTTGGTGTTCTTGAACAGCCCCGCCGCCGGCTACATCACCGGTCAGGTGTTGTGGGTCGACGGCGGTAACATCGCCGGCCGCGGTGCGGCCGCGTTGGCGGAGGGGGCGGGATCGTGGCCGGGCTGACCGAATTCCGGCGGGTCGCAGAGACGGTCCGCAACTGGGGGCGCTGGGGTGACACCGACGAACTGGGCACCCTCAACCTCATCACCGAACGCAAGATCGCCGATGCCGCCCGGCTGGTGCGCCACGGCAAGGTCTTCCCGCTCGGGGTGGACTTCGGGTCCTCCGGTCCGCAGGGGGCATTCCAGTTCCGGCACAACCCGATTCACGTGATGACCGTCGACGGCGGCGACGTGAACACCCTCGCCCACTACGGTCCGGAATGGCAGCGCAACATCGTCGCGCAACAGTTGAGCGAATTCTTCGTCGACAACCCGTTCCGGTTCAACGACGACATGATCGTGATGCCGTTGCAGGCCGCCACCCAATGGGATGCGCTGTCACACGTCTACTACGACGATCAGCTCTACAACGGATTCCCGGCCGGCTCGGTGACCAGCCTGGGCGCGTACCACTGCGGAATCGACAAGGTGGACGGCAAAGGCATCACCTCCCGCGGTGTGCTGCTGGATGTGGTCGCCCACCGGGGCGCGGACACCTTCCTGCCGCTGGGTACCCCGATCACCCCGGACGAACTCGACGAGGTGGCCCGCGCGCAACGGGTCACCGTGGAACCCGGCGATATCGTCCTGGTGCGCACCGGATGGTGGCAACGATTCCGGCAGACCGGCGACGGCGCCGAACCGGGCGCCGGACTGGACTGGCGGTGCGCGTCGTGGCTGCACGACCACGACGTCGCCGCCGTGGCCGCCGACAACCTGATGGTGGAGAATCCGGTCTCCGGCGTCGACGGAACCTACCTGCCGCTGCACATGCTGTGCCTGCGCGACATGGGACTGATGCTCGGCGAGTACTGGGATCTGGGCGCACTGGCCGCCGACTGCGCTGCCGACGGGATCTACGAATTCCAATTGGTGGCACCGCCGCTGCGCGTCACCGGCGGGGTCGGCTCACCGGTCAATCCCATCGCCATCAAGTAGTCCCGGCCGAGGAGCAACCATGCGATTCGTGTTCGTGCACGGCGGATTCCACGCGGCCTGGTGCTGGGAGCGCACCGTGGACGAACTGGCGAAGATCGGCCACACCGGTGTCGCCGTAGACTTGCCCGGCCACGGTTCGCGCATCGCCGAGGAATCCACCCTGGCGAATCGCCGTGCGGCGGTGGCGGCCGTCCTGGAGGACGGCGATGTTCTGGTGGGCCATTCCGGCGGGGGATTCGACGCCACGCTGGGTGCCGACAGCGCACCGGAACGGGTGCGCCACATCGTCTATCTGGCCGCCGCGCTGCCCCGCGAGGGCCGCAGCTACACCGATGCGATGACGATGGGCGCCGAAGGCGCGGAGTTCTTCGACACCGCGGCCGCCGACATGCTGAGTCATCTGCACTTCGCCGACGACGGAGCGATGACCTTCGCCGACCCCGAGGGCGCACGGCAGTACTTCTACCACGACTGCGACGACGAAACGCTGCGCTGGGCGTTCGAACGGCTCGGGCCGGAACGGTTCGGCGACACCACCGTCGCGCCGGTGTCGGTGCCGAACTTCTGGGCGGCCGATCTGGGCCGCAGCTTCATCCGCTGCGAGCAGGATCGCGCCTACCCGCGCTGGCTGGCCGACCTGGTCTGCCACCGCCTGGGAGTCGAACCCCTGACCATCGACGCCTCGCACTCACCGTTTCTGAGCCGCCCCGCCGAACTGGCCGAACTGCTGGTGCATGCCACCACGACCCGGCCGGTCGGACCACTGATCCCCGATTGAGGAGCCCCCGTTGTCGGTTACCCGCAAGACCGTCGTCGTCGACGGCCTGATCACCTCTTATCTGGAAGCCGGCGACCCGTCCGCCCCGGCCGTGGTCCTGCTGCACGGCGGCGAGTTCGGCGCCGGCGCCGAAGTCGGTTGGGAACGAACGATTCCCGCGCTGGCCGACCGTTATCGGGTGCTGGCCCCGGACCTGCTCGGGTTCGGCGAGTCGGCCAAGGTCATCGATTTCAACGACGGCCGCGGAATGCGGATTCGTCATGTGGCGCGGTTCTGCGCGGAGTTGGGCGTCTCGGTGGCGGACTTCGTCGGCAATTCGATGGGGGCGATCATGCTGCTCGTGGACACCACCTCGGAGGCCCCGCAGTTGCCGGTGCGCCGACTGGTCGCCATCTGCGGCGGCGGTGAGATCCAGCAGAACGAGCACATGGCGGCGCTCTACGACTACGACGCGACCGTGCCCGCGATGCGCAAGATCGTGACGGCGCTCTTCCACGACCCGGCATACCCGGCCGACGACGACTACGTGGGACGGCGCTACACCTCCAGCACCGCGCCCGGTGCCTGGGAGGCGATCGCGGCGGCACGGTTCCGCCGCCCGGGCGCCGACGCGACGCCGCCGCCGTCCAGCAGTCGCCGCTATGACCGGATCTCGGTGCCGACCCTGGTGGTCGAAGGGGCCTGCGACAAGCTGCTGCCGTCCGGTTGGGCGGCGCAGATCGCCGATCAGATCCCCGGCGGGCGGTCCGTCGTGGTGGACGGCGCCGGGCACTGCCCACAGATCGAACAGGCCGAGTCCGTCAACGCGCTGCTGCTGGAATTCCTGCGCTGAGACCGGGCGGCGGGCCGCGCCCGACACCCGCGTTTATGAACGTGTTATGGTGTCAATAATTGCAGATAGCACACATTCAGCTTGTGAATATACCCACGTAATCCGATGTAATGGAAGCGATGGGTTTGCAAAAAGGGAAGGCTGATACTCTCTGCCGAGGATTCGACTCTGCAGATAGGGATGCACATGGTTGGTGGCGCGGGCGAGCCCGTAGTCGCGGCCGTCAGTAGGGCAGAAGAACTCTCCCGCGCCACCGTCGAGAAACGGTTCGATCCGTACGTCGATATCGACTGGGATGCACCGGAGAACGCCTTAGATAAAAACGATCCACGTTGGCAGCATTCGTCGAGTATTTCCCCGCTCGGCGCGACCACGTGGTACGCCGAACAGCCGTTGAATCGCCGGATTGCGATGGGGCGCTGGCTCACCGCGAACACGCTCAAGGTCGCGCTCCAATTCGAGATGATGCTGATCCGCGGAGTGGTGCATTCCGCGGGAAGACTGCCGAACGGTTCGCCTGTTTTTCAATATCTCCTGCATGAGATCGCCGATGAATGCAATCACATCCAGATGTTTCAGGATTTCATCAATCGGACCGGTGACGATGTGCCCGGAATGCGGCGGGGATCCCGGATCTTCGGCCCGATCCTGGCATTCATCGGGGGTTATGCGAGCGTCTTCCATTTCATCGGCGTGCTCTGCGGTGAGCAGCCGCTGCACTTTCAGCAGACGCTCCAGCACCGCGGCACCGCCGAAATACCTCCACTGCTGAATCGGATCACCTATATCCATTTGGCGGAGGAGGCGCGGCATATCGCATTCGTCGAGGACCACCTGGCCGAGCAGATCCGACGTGCCGGGCGGTTCAGACGGGCCTGTTACGCCATCGCACTGCCGTTGATGCTGCGGTGGTTGATCGGCGAGATGATCACCCCGCCGCGGGCATTCGCCCGACAGTTCGGGATTCCGCGCCGGGTCTTCAAGGACGCGTTCTGGCGCAGTGATCGATCGCGCGCGCTGATGTCGGAATCGGCGGCCGACGTCCGTCGGGTCGCCGAGGATCTGGGCCTGCGGACCGGGTGGCGGCGTTGGCTGTGGCGATTGCTGGGCATCGACGGCCGGCTGCCGCGGTACCGCGGAGAACCCAATCGTCGGCCGGTCCGCACCCGTGCGGCGTGGCATCCGATCGTGGTGGGGCGCGCGGTGGCCGCGGTGGCCATGGCCGCCGTCGCGTTGCTGGCGACACCGGATGGGGTACGGATCATCGCGGTCGCCGCGGCCGGCGCCGCGGTGTGGGCGGCCTATCAGACCGTCCGGGCGCGCCGCAGCACGGTGGTGGGCAATCAGCCGTTCGAATGGTCGAGGTTCGCCGTCTGGCTGGCCGTGTGTCTGGCCATGGTTCCGGCAGGCGGGCTTATCGGGCTGGCCCTGCTGGTCTTCACGATTCTCACGCTGTCTGAATTCATGCCGACCATGTAAACGCTCGGAGCGATTCGACGAATCGGGTCCGGAGAGCCGACGGGCCCGCCGGTCATCGACGTCGATCGACCGAATCTCGATTCGGTTCCCTTTTCAATTGCAACGCCAACGGATCTGTTGTGCGCCGAGGAAATTTCAACCCCAGAGAGTGGCAGCACATGCAGAGACCGAACCTTCCCTATTTCGACCTTCTCCTCGACGAGCGGAAGGACGGCGGCGCGACCGGGCAACTGTGGGAACAACAGGTGCACTGGGGCTATTGGGAAGACCCCAAGTCAGCCGACGGCACACGTGCCGACTACCTGGCGGCCATGGCGAACATGAACGCCGTGCTGTTCGAGGCCGCCAAGGTCGCGGACGGGCAGCGACTGCTCGATGTGGGCTGCGGATTCGGCGGGACCATTCAGCAGATCGACGGCGCGCATTCGGGGATGGACCTGATCGGCCTCAACATCGACCCGCGGCAACTGGCCGCCGCCGAGGCGCAGATCGGGGCCACCGCCGGCAACCGGATCGCCTGGGTCGAAGCCGGTGCCTGCCGACTGCCGTTCGAGGACAACTCCTTCGACCGGGTCCTGGCGGTCGAATGCATCTTTCACTTCCCGTCCCGGGAGCGTTTCCTGGCCGAAGCCGCGCGGGTGCTCAAGCCGGGCGGCTACCTGGCGGTGTCCGACTTCGTCCCGGTCACGGCGGCCTTCGGCAAGACCCCGATCTGGATGGCGATTCGCGCCCGGGTCGCGAAGTCCTACGGTGCGCTCGGCAAGGTGTCGCTGCGGTCCTACAAGTCGATGGGCGAACGCGCCGGCCTCCGGTTGGAGCGCAACCTCAACATCCGGAAGAACACGATGCCGACCTATCCCTTCCTGCTCAAGTTCTTTCGCGCGAACGGGTCAGACGTCCTGGTCGCCGGAACCCGTTGGATGAAATGGCTGGCGGCGGCGGGGCTGGTTCACTACCGGGTGTACACGTTCCGAAAGCCCGAGTAAACGGCGGAGCCGTCACCGCCCCGAGGCGGGGGGATTGGTGAACCACAAGTTCTCCTCGCGCAGCCCACGACTGCGCCACCCGTCGCCGGTGCGGACCAGATCGTGGTGGTAGTAGCCGCCGCAGTAGCTCAGATCGGTCATGCCCGGTAGCTGCATGGGGTTGTAGAACATCGCGCGCACCTGCGCGGAATCCCCGGCGAAGTCGAGGATCTCGATATTGGTGATGTAGTGCATGGACATCGGGATGGCGTCGAATCCGGCGGCCAGCCAGTCGGCCACCTCGTCCCGGGTGGCGCAGATGGCGCCCGCCGACGAGTAGTCGATGACGGCGTCCTCGGTGAACACCGACCGGTACAGCGCCCAGTCCTTGCCGTCGACGGCACGGGCATAGCGGTGCAGCAGCGCGGCGATGTCCAAGCGGTCGTCCGTCGAGGCGGGCACATTCATGCCGGCATCCCGATGGTTTTGATGTGCAGGTACTCGATGAAACCCTGGGTGCCGTTGCGGTACCCCAGGCCACTCTGCTTGGTTCCGCCGAACGGGCTGTCGATCCCGAAGTGACTCTTGCCGTTGATGGTCACGTTGCCGGTACGCATGCGGGTCGCGATCGACACGGCCCGGTCCACGTCGGCGCTGCTGACCTCTCCGGAGAGCCCGTATATCGAGTTGTTTGCGATGGCGACGGCCTCGTCGTCGGTGTCGTAGGGGGTGACGGTGAGCACCGGTCCGAAGATCTCCTCCTGGGCGATCCGACTGTCGGGGGCGACGTCGGCGAGCAGGGTCGGCTGGACGTAGTAGCCGGTGGGCAGCTGATCCGGAACCCCTCCGCCGGTGATCAGGCGGGCGCCCGATTTCAGTCCGGAATCGATCAACCCCAGCACCTTCTCGCGCTGTGTCCGGCTGATCTGCGGGCCCTGCATGTTGCCCGGAGTCCACGGATCACCCATCGGGAAGTTCTCCATCGAGGCCTTCAGCACCCCAAGTCCTTCGTCGTAGCGGCTGCGGGGCAACAGGATCCGGGACGGCAACACGCAACTCTGCCCGGACATCACACACGCCATCATCGCCGCCATGGGCAGCGCAGAACCGAAGTCCGCGTCGTCGAGCACGATGTGTGCCGACTTGCCGCCGAGTTCCAGCAGCGTCTTCTTCACCGTCGATGCGCCCGCGGCCAGGATGGCGCGGCCGGTGGCGGTGGACCCGGTGAAGGTGATCATGTCGACCCGCGGGTCTGCCGACAGTGCCGCGCCGACCTCGTTGGCGTTGGAGGTGACGACGTTGAACACCCCGGCGGGAATGTCGGTCTGCTCGGCGATGATCCGGCCGAGTTCGCTACCCGACCAGGGGGTGAGTTGTGCCGGCTTGAGCACGACGGTGTTGCCGGCCATCAACGCCGGGATGGTCTCGGCGATGTTGAGGTAGAACGGTACGTTCCACGGCGTGATCGCGCCGACCACACCGACCGGCTCGTAGTGCAACTTGCGTCGCGCCGGTCCCAACTGCGTGTCGTGTACGCCGGTGTCCACCAGGTATTCGAAGGAGCGGGCGTGCTCGGCCCAGTGCTTCACCTCGGCGATCGGGGATTCGATCTGGCTGCCGGTGACCGTGACCGGGCAACCGACTTCGGTGACCAGGATCCGGCGCAGCCGTTCCTTGTCGGCTTCCAGTGCGGCGTGCAGTTGCATCAGGCAGTGGAACCGGAATTCCAGATCGTGGGCCCAGTCGCCGGTGTCGAACGCGCGTCGGGCGGCGCCGACGGCCCGCCCGATGTCATCGACGGTGCCGTCCGCGGCAACGCCGACCACCTGCTCGCTTGCCGGGTGTTCGACGTCGAACGTCGCGCCGCCGGCGGCCTCGACCAGCTCGCCGTCGATGAGCATGCGGCGTTCGCCGGCCAGTACGCCCGAATCCTCTTGCACTGCAGTCATGGCAGAACCTTTCGTCTGCCCGGCCACGCTACTCTATTTACGTAGAGTCGCGGAAGAGCTGATTCCGGCCACGATGCCCGAGATGAGTGCGTCCAGTTCCTCGGCGTCGCGGATACGGCGGTCCCCGGCGGCCAGTGCCTGCATGACCCCGCCGATGAACATCATCACCACGAACGCCTGCCGGTCGGCCAAGTCGGGGTCGGCTGCGGTGTCCGCCGGTTGGAGTTGAAGGACGGCGGCTTTGATCAACGCGACGAATCGATCGCCGTAGCTGTGGAATGCGGCGTCGAGTTGGGGATCGCGGGCGGCCTGCAGTGCGAGTTCCTGGCGGGCCTTGGTGCGGATCAACCGCGCCCCGCGGGCCGAGCGGATGACCAGGGTGGCCAGCCCCGAGGGGCCGGCCGGGGTGGACGAGGGTGATCGGGTCGCCGTGGTCAGGTCCTTCAGGTCCAGTTCGGCGACCCGCAGCGCGACGGCCTGCAGCAGCGCCGAGCGGGTACGAAAGTAGAACGAGGTGGTGCCCTCCGGGAAGCCGGCTTTGCGATCGACCTTGAGATGGCTGACTCCCTTGACCCCGTCGTCGGCGAGCAGTCGAATCGCGGCGTCGCAGAGTTCGCGCCGGCGTCGGTCCGGATCGGGCTTGCGTCTCATGGTTCTGCCGAGTTTAGTCCGCGGCGAACTCTATTGTCGTAGAGTCCATCGCGATATGAAACTGGTATTCAACCTGCCCCACGTGCTGGAACTCAAAGCGATCATGCAGCCGTGGGAGCCTGAAGTAACCGGGGCCGACCAGACCCGAATGGCCCGGTGTGCCGACGAGTGGGGCTACGACATGATCGCCGTCCCCGAGCACATCGTCATTCCCGCCGAGCACGTCGAGTTGTCCGGCCCGCACTATTTCCAGTCGACGATCGCGCAGGCCTATCTGGCCGGTGCGACGCAGCGGATCATGCTCAACTCCTGCGTCACGGTGCTGCCGTTGCATCAGCCGATCGTGCTGGCCAAGGCGCTGGCTACCGCCGACTGGCTCAGCGGTGGCCGGATGATGGTCACGTTCGGGGTGGGCTGGCTGCAGCGCGAATTCGAAGCTCTCGGAGTGCCTTTCGGCGAACGTGGCCGGATCGCCGACGAGTATCTGGCGGCGATCGTCGAGTTGTGGACCAGCGATTCACCGGCCTTCTCCGGCCGCTACGTGTCGTTCAGCGATATCGCCTTCGAGCCGAAACCGGTGCGCAAGCCGCACCTGCCGATCTGGATCGGTGGCGACGCGGACGCGGCACTACGGCGGGCCGCCAGATTCGGATCGGGTTGGTGGGGATTTCTCACGCCGCCGGAGCAGATCGCCGAGCGGGTCGACTTCATCAAATCCCAACCCGGCTACGACGGGCGCCCCTTCGACGTGATGCACGGGCTGGGGTCCAGGCGGGTGGGCGAAGGCCACGTCAAGCGTCGCGACCCGGACGCCCGCCCCGGCAGGAGTGCACAGGAGATCGTCGACCGGCTCAACTGGCTGGGCGAACAGGGTGTGACGGTCAGTTCGGTGCCACCGCCGAAGGTCCGGGGTATCGAGGAGTACCTCGACCATGCGCAGTGGGTGATCGAGGAGATCAAGCCGCAACTCGCCTGAGATCGGCGGTTTAAATCAGTCGCTTGACTGAATCGTGCCGACCGGGTTGAGTCGAAGCACCGCAGGACGCGGTCGCATCGGAAGGGCGCAGATGGACAACGAGTTGACCGGCAAGGTGGCGATCGTCACCGGTGGCGCATCGGGTCTCGGTCGGGCGATCGCCGAGCGATTCCTCGCCGAAGGGGCGCGCGTGGTGATCGCCGACCTCGAGCGCGACCGCGGCGAGGAGTTGGCCCGAGGACTGGGCGCCGATGCCGTCTTCCGAGTCGCCGACGTCGCCGATGTGGCGCAGGTGGGTGCGCTGGTCGAGCATGCCGTCGAGACGTTCGGCGGGCTGGACATCATGGTCAACAACGCCGGCGTCTCCGGCACCATGCACAACCGCTTCCTCGACGACGACCTCGCCGACTTCCACCGCATCATGTCGGTCAACGTGCTCGCGGTGATGGCCGGTACCCGCGATGCCGCCCGGCACATGGCCAAGAACGGCGGCGGCTCGATCCTGAACCTGACCTCGATCGGCGGCATCCAGGCCGGCGGCGGCGTGATGACCTACCGGGCGTCCAAGGCGGCGGTCATCCAGTTCACCAAATCCGCGGCGATCGAATTGGCCCACTACGACATCCGGGTCAACGCCCTTGCGCCCGGCAACATCCCGACACCGTTCGTGGCCTCGTCGGCCATGGCCGGCCTGGACGCCGAGGCGCTGCAGCGTTTCGAGGCGGGAATCCGCGAGACCATGCGTGCCGACCGGCCGCTGAAACGGGAGGGCACCGCCGACGACGTCGCCGAGGCCGCGCTGTACCTCGCCGGTGAGCGTGCCCGGTACGTGACCGGCGTGGTGCTGCCGGTGGACGGCGGAACGGTCGCGGGCAAGGCCATCCGACGTCGTCCCAAGCCGGCTGCGACCGATGGTGAAAAAAATTAAATCAATCGCTTGACTTAAAGTGTCGGGCGGGGTTGACTAGCGCCGTGACCACCGCTGATCGGGCCGCGCGGGCTGAGCGGGCCAACAGTACGCGGGAAGCGATTCTGACCGCTGCCGAACAGCTGTTCGCCGAACACGGCGTGTTCGCGGTCTCCAATCGGCAGGTCAGTGAAGCCGCCGGGCAGGGCAACAACGCCGCCGTCGGCTACCACTTCGGCACCAAGACCGACCTGGTACGCGAGATCGAGCGCCGCCACCGGGTTCCGGTCGAGCGACTGCGCGAAGAGATGGTCGCGACCACGGCGGATTCCACCGAACTTCGCGACTGGGTGTCCTGCCTGGTCCGTCCGCTCACCGATCACCTTGCCGACCTTGGAAATCCGACCTGGTATGCGCGGTTCGCCGCGCAGGTGATGGCCGACCCGGCCTACCACAACATCGTCGTCAAGGACGCGCTGAGTTCTCCGTCGCTGGTGCAGGTGATCGACGGCATCAACACCTGTCTGCCCGACCTTCCGGTCCGGGTTCACCAGGCCCGCAACGTGATGGCCCGAAACCTGTTGATGCACACCTGCGCCGATCACGAACGCGCGCTGGCGTCGGGAGTCTCGGGTGCCATCAGCTGGACCGAGGCCGGCGGCGGACTCATCGACGCCATCGTGGGGCTATGGCTGGCCCCGGTCACCGCGGTTCAGGGAGGTTCGTCATGAAAGTCACCGCCGACCAGGACATCTGCGCGTCGTCGGGGCAATGCGTGGGTTTTGCGCCACGGGTGTTCGACCAGCGCGACGAGGACGGCGTCGTCGTCGTGCTCGATGAGAATCCACCCGCGGAGTTGGCCGAAGCCGTACGCGAAGCGGCCCGAAACTGTCCATCCGGAGCTATCAAGATCGTCGAGGAGTGAGCGTGACCGACGCAACCACCATTGCGGCCACCACAACACCGGAGTACCCGATGAGCCGGGACGGCCGGTGCCCGTTCGCGCCGCCGCCCCAGACCATGGCGCTGGCCGCCGAGGGGCAGTTGAGCCGGGTGAAGATCTGGGACGGCAGCACACCGTGGCTGATCACCGGATATGACGCCGTGCGCACGCTGTTCTCCGACCCCCGGGTCAGCGTCGACGACCACCAGCCCGGATTCCCGCACTGGAACGAGATGATGCGCGCCAGCGTCGACCACCGACCCAAGTCGGTGTTCACCACCGACGGAGCCGAACACATCCGCTACCGGCGCATCCTGTCGCCGGCGTTGACCATGAAGCGCGTCGAGGCGCTCAAGCCGGTGACGCAGCGGATCACCGACGAACACATCGATGCGATCCTGGCCGGACCGCAGCCGGCCGAGCTGATCGAAGGCTTCGCGCTGCCGATTCCCTCGCTGGTGATCAGCGAACTGCTCGGCGTGCCCTACGAGGACCACGAGTTCTTCCAGCAGCACGCCACCATGGGCGTGGACCGCAACGCCACCTCCGATTCCCTGGCCACCGGCGCCACCGAACTCTCCAAGTACCTGATCCAGTTGCTGGAGGCCAAGATGGCCGAACCGGCCGAAGATCTGGTCTCGGATCTGGGCGCGCGGGTGAAAAACGGTGACCTCTCGGTGCGCGAGGCCACCCAGTTGGGCACCGGCATGCTCATCGCCGGCCATGAGACCACCGCGAACATGCTCGGTCTGGGTATCACCGCGCTGCTGAGCGAACCCGACAAGATCGCCGAGAAGACCGCGGTCTTCCGCGGCGACGACGACGCCGCGATCGCCAACGCGGTCGAGGAACTGCTGCGCTACCTGTCGATCATCCACACCGGCCAGCGCCGGGTGGCTCTGGAGGACATCGAGATCGGCGGCGAGACGATCAAGGCGGGCGAGGGCATCATCATCGACCTGGCCCCGGCCAACTGGGATGCCTCGGTCTTCCCCGACCCGGATGTGCTGGATCTGGCGCGGCCCGCCCGCCAGCACATGGCCTTCGGCTTCGGCCCGCATCAGTGCGTCGGGCAGCAGTTGGCCCGTGCCGAGATGGTGATCGCCTTCCGCACCCTGTTCCGGCGCATCCCCACCCTGAAGCTGGCGGTCGGCATCGATGAGATCCCGTTCAAGAACGACCGGCTCGCCTACGGCGTCTACGAACTCCCCGTCACCTGGTAACCACCCGATTGGAAGTGGATTGACATGTCCAGCACATCAACTCAAGGCACCGCGTTCTATCCCGCCGGTGGTTACGGCGCCCCCAAGGACCGGCGCGGCCAGGCCCGTCGGGACGTCGGTCTGCCCGCCGGCACCGAGGTGTTCTCGGCCGACAACCACATCTCGATCGCCGACGACATCTTCTTCCAGAAGTTCCCCGAAGACCTGCGCGACAAGGCTCCGCGCATCTGGTACGAAGACGGCGCCTACATGGTGGGGCGCAAAGGCCAGACCTTCCTGCCGGGTGACTTCTCGGCGGTGCTGATGCAATACGACGACCTGGCCGGCGCCGCCAGCAACAACATCGAGGCGCGCATCCGGGAACTCGCCGAAGACGGCGTCGACAAGGAACTGGCGTTCCCCAACGCGGTGCTGGCGCTGTTCCACTTTCCCGACAAAGAACTGCGGGAGCGGGTCTTCCGCATCTACAACGAGCACATGGCCGAACTCCAGGAGCGTTCCCGCGGCCACTTCTACGGTGTCGGCCTGATCAACTGGTGGGATCCCGCCGGTGCCCGGCGCACCCTGGAGGAAGTGAAATCCCTGGGCCTCAAGACCTTCCTGCTGCCGCTGAACCCGGGCAAGGACGACGACGGCGGGATCATCGACTACTCCGGTGCGGCGATGCGCCCGGTCTGGGACGAGATCGAGGCCGCCGGTCTGCCGGTCACCCACCACATCGGTGAGACTCCGCCGAAGACCCCGTGCGAGATCAACAGTGTCGTCGTCGGCATGATGATCAACGTCGACTCGTTCCGGGAGATGTTCTCCAAGTACATCTTCGGCGGCATCCTCGACCACAACCCCGGCCTGCGGGTCGGCTGGTTCGAAGGGGGAATCGCCTGGGTCCCCTCGGCGCTGCAGGACGCCGAACATCTGCTCGCCTCCTACCAGCACATGTTCAACCACCAGCTGGCGCACCCGATCCGCCACTACTGGCAGACCAACATGAGCGCGTCGTTCATGGTCGACCCGCTGGGCCTGAAGCTCATCGACGAGATCGGTGTCGACAAAGTGATGTGGTCGTCGGACTACCCGCACAACGAGAGCACCTTCGGCTACTCGGAGAAGTCACTGGCCAGCGTCGTCGAAGCGCTGGGCCCGCAGGACGCCGCGAAAGTGGTGAGCGGCAACATCAAAGCGTTCCTGGGGGTTTGATGGTCGCGGCTGCGGCAACGCTGCCTGCCGCGGCCGGCGGCATCGAGATCGCGGGCGTGCCCGACCGGGCCCGACTGCGCCGCGAGACCGGAACCCGCCTGCGGGCGGCCATGACCGAACGCGGAATCGACGCGCTGGTGCTGCTCGGCAACGACGCGGTCGGTTACGCCACCGGCACCAGCCGCCGACTCGGCGACGCCGGCCTGTCCCACGTCGAGCGGCCGGTCGCCGTGGTGCTCGCCGATGACCCGGACCCGCATCTGTTCCTGCCGTTCCACCGCGGCGGATCCGGCGATCCGGAGTTGCCCGCCGACCACCTGCACGGCCCGGTGTATCTCGAATTCGATGAAGGCGTAGAACTTTTCGCCGCGGCGGTCGCCGAGCTGATCCCGGCCGGCGCAGTGGTCGGAGTCGACGAGTTCACCGGTGCCATGCGGCGCGCGCAGCGGCGGATCTTCCCGACCCGCCGCCCGATCGATGCAGCCCAGGTCGTGGCCGACGCCAAGCTCGTCAAGACCGCCGATGAACTCGCCCTGATCCGGGCGGCCTGCCGGATCACCGAAAGCGCGATGTCCGCCGCCCAGCAGGCCCTGGCGCCCGGCGTCCGCCAACTCGACCTGTCGGCCCGGTTCTTGCGGCGGGCGTTCGAATCGGGCGCCGACGCCGCCATGTTCGAGCCGATCTGGCAGGTGATGCCCGCCAGCAGAGCCGCCGGCGTGTGGACCACGCACGGACAGATCGCGCAGCCCCTGCTGGCCACCGGGCGCGAACTGGCGGTCGGCGACGTGGTCTGGAGCCAGGTGTCGATCAGCAGCGGCGGGTACTGCGCGGAGTTGGGGCGCACCTGGACCGTCGGTACGGAACCGGCACCGCGCCAGCGGGCCCAGTACCGGCGCTGGCGGGAGATCTTGACCGCGATCCTCGAGGTCACCCGTGCCGGCGTCACCGCCGCCGACCTGGCCCGGGTGGCCACCGCCGCCAACGGGGGTGTGCGGCCGTGGTCACCGGATGGCTGCCTCGGTCACGGCATCGGGGTGACCGACGCCGAGACGCCGAAGATCGGCACCGATCTGGGTGCGGAGTTCGACGGCAACTTCTTCTTGGAACCCGGGATGGTGCTGGTGCTCGAGCCGATGGTGTGGGAGGACGGCACCGGAGGATATCGCGGCGAAGAGGTCGTGGTGATCACCGAGGACGGCTATCTGACCTTGACCGACTATCCGTTTGCGCCCTATGAGCACTGAAATCCTGCCCGACGTCGCCGTGCTGCGCTGCGGGCGACGGGAACGGGCGCTGGCGCAGATGGAAGCGCACGACCTCGACGTGCTGGTGCTGGGACGGCAGGCCAACGTCCGCTATGTCGCCGGTGTTCCGCAGCGTTGGATGGCCGGGACTCGACCGTTCGCGCCCAATTGCGTGTTGGTGCGCGCAACCGGAGCCGTCCACCTGCTCAGCGCGACCGACGAGGGTGTGCCCGAAGACATTCCGCACGACAACCTCTACGAGGTCTCGTGGAACCCGACGAACGTCATTGCGGCGGTCGCCCACATCGAAGGTGCCCGTACTGCACGCCGGGTCGGAACCGACGCGCTGTCACCGCTTTTCGCGCAACTGCTGCCGCTGGCGTTTCCCAGCGCCGAACTCGTCGACGGGGAGCCGGCGATGCGGGCGGCGCGGGCCATCAAAACCCCGGACGAGGTGGTCGCGGTGCGCACCGCCATCGCCGTCGCGGAAGCGGCCTTGGACCAAACCGCGGCCGCGCTGCAGCCCGGCGTCGATGAAGCAACACTGACCGGGGTGATGATGGCCGCGATGGCGGCCGGTGGGGCGAGCAGCCCGGCCAACCAGGACGTCGCGTGGGTGACCTCGCGGGAGAACCCGTGGCAGCGTGCCGCCGGCGACGGACTGGTCGGGGCCGGGGATCTGGTGGGCATCTCGGCCGCGGTGCTGGCCGGCGGCTACCTCGGTGAAGTGGGGCGCACCTACCCGGCGGGCAGCCGTCCGGACTCCCGGGCGGCGGCGCTGTACGGCCGATGGGATGAACTGTGGCAGAGGCTATCCGGTGCCTGCCGCCCGGGCGCCGTGGGCACCGATTTGTTACGCGCCTACGCCGACGAAGAGCTTCCCCCGGTCCCGGTGGCCTACGGGCTGGGGATGGGCTTCGACCCGCCGGTCGTCTCGGGTCACCTGCGCCGGACCGCGGCAGCCGAACGGTTGGAGCCGGGGATGGTGCTGGCCGTCACCGGCTACGTGTTCGAACCCGGTGTGGGTGCGGTGTTCGGGCGGGAAGCCGTGTTGATCACCGAAGACGGCCATGAAGTTTTGACCACCAGTCCGTTCAGCTGAAGGAGCAGATCACCAATGTCAGACACGCGCGCGGACGCCGGGCGGCCGTCGGCCGAGGAGATCATCCGCTACCACAAGGACCCGGCCACCAAGATCGCCACCATCACCTTCGACCGGCCCGAATACCTCAACGCGCCGACGTCGTCGGCGAGGCTGCGGTACGCGGATCTGCTGCGTGCCGCGAGCGTGGACAACGACGTGAAGGTGGTGGTGATCCGCGGCGTCGGGGAGAACCTCGGTAGCGGCGCGGACCTTCCGGAGTTCATGGAAGGCGTCGAAGACCCCGAAAAGCGTTTGGCGGAACTGCGTTTGGAGGGCATGGACGTCAACTATCCGCCGCAGGGAACCTTCCGCAACGGCGCCACCATCAGCGCCTGGTATGCCAACGTGCAGGCCGGCAACCGGCCGCTGCAGGAGCTGAAGAAGATCAGCATCGTCGAAGCCAAGGGCTACTGCTACGGCTGGCACTTCTATCAGGCCGCCGACGCCGATCTGGTGATCTCGTCCGATGACGCGCTGTTCGGGCATCCGTCGTTCCGCTACTACGGGTGGGGGCCGCGGATGTGGACCTGGGTGCAGATGATGGGGCTGCGGAAGTTCTCCGAGATGGTCTTCACCGGGAGGCCTTTCACCGCCGCGGACATGGAGAAGTGCAACTTCCTCAACAAGGTGGTGGCGCGTGCGGACCTGGAAGCCGAAGTCGAGAAGTATGCGATGGCGTGCGCCCGGAACCGGCCGGTCGACACCGTGTTCATGCAGAAGATGTTCTTCGAGGTGTACAAGCAGCATCAGGGCGAGTACATGGGCAGCCTGCTGTCGGCGTTCTTCGAATCGATGGGGTCGGGTGTGGCGCCCGACGTCGACGACCTGATGCTCGACGACGCCATCGAGTCCGGGCTGTCCGGCGCCGTCAAGGACAACGATGCGAAGTTCCCACCGGACTTCCGGTTGAGCAAATCAAGCCGTAACAAGGACTCCTGACGTCGTGGAACCGCTGCATGGTTACACCGTCGTCGATCTGACCGACGGTATCGCCGGCGCGTATGCCACCAAGATGCTCGCCGACGGTGGCGCCACCGTCGTCGACGTCGAGCCGCCGCAAGGCGATGCGCGGCGATCCTGGACGGCATCGGGCGCGGCCGTCGACACCGATGCCGGTGCGGCGCTGTTCAGCTTCCTGGGCTGCTCCAAACACAGTGTGGTGGCCGATGTGGGGGAGGACGGGGACGTCGAATTCGTGCATCGACTGCTCGGCTCGGCCGATGCCGTGGTGTGGTCACCGGAGAGCAGGGTCGGGCACCATCCATCGCTGGCTCCGGCCGAGATTCGCCGCCGGCATCCGCACCTGGTGGTCACCGCGATCACGCCGTTCGGCCTGGACGGGCCGTGGCAGGGGCGGGCCGCCACCGAGTTCACCCTGCAGGCGTGGTCGGGTGGGATCGTCGGGCTGGGGCGCGGCGCCCAGGATCGGGCCCCGGTGCAGATCGGGGGACAGGTCGGTGACTGGGTCACCGGGGCGTACGCGGCGGCGATGACGTTGGTCTCCCGGTTTCGGGCGTTGCAGGACGGCTGCGGTGAGCTGGTCGACCTGTCCGCGCTGGAGGCCCAGATCCTCTGCCTCACCTACTATCCCGTCAGTTACTTCGAGATGCTCGGCCGGCCCTGGCGCAGTGAACGCAAGCCGACCGTGCCGGGAGTGGCCGAAGCCGCCGACGGGCTGGTCGCCCTGGGCTGCGGCACCGCGCAACAATGGTTCGACCTGTGTGTGATGTCCGGCCACGACGAGTGGATCGACGAGCAGTCGACGCTGACGATCACCGAACAGGCGAATCTGCGGGCGCCGGTGCTCTACGAATGGCTGCGCGGCCACAACGTCGACGACATCCGCGACCTGGCGTCGGCGTTCCGGATCCCGAACTCGCCGGTCGGCAACGGACAGAACCTGCCGACGCTGGATCAGTACCGGCATCGCGGGGCGTTCGTGCCCAACCCGCGGGACGGATTCCTGCAGCCCGCCGCGCCCTATCGGCTGGGGGACGTGCCGTTGCGCACGCCGGCCCCGGCGCCGCGGCTGGGGGAGCACACCGAGACCTATCACACGGCGATTTCGGCGCGATCGTGCCCGCCCAGCGGGTCCAAGCGCGCCGAAACCCTGCCGTTCGCCGGCCTGCGGGTTCTCGACATGACCACCTTCTGGGCCGGCCCGTCGTGCACGCATGTGCTGGCCATGCTCGGCGCCGAGGTGATCCACCTCGAGTCCGCCCGGCATCCCGACGGCACCCGGCTGATCGCCGGGATACCGGCCACCGAGGAATCGTGGTGGGAGAAGTCCCCGATCTTCTCCGCGCTCAACACCAACAAGAAGAGCCTGGCGCTGGACTTCCAGACCGACGCCGGCCGGCAGGTACTGCACCGACTGATCGCCACCTGCGACGTGATCGTCGAGAACTTCACGCCCCGGGTGATCGACCGGATCGGACTGGACTTCGCCACCGTGCAGGCGCTGCGCAGCGACATCGTGATGGTGCGCATGCCCGGCTTCGGGCTGGACGGGCCGTGGCGGGACAACCCCGCGTTCGCCTACATCATCGAGGATGCCTCCGGGCTGAGCTGGCTGACCGGCTACCCGGACCGCAATCCCTACGAGCCCTACTCGATCGGCGACCCGAACGCCGGCGTGCACGCGCTGAACGGGCTGCTGCTCGCGCTGGAACACCGCCGTCGCACCGGGCGGGGAGTCCTGGTGGAGGCGGCCATGATCGATGCCGCGCTCAACATCGCCGCCGAGCAGGTGATCGAGTACTCCGCTCACGGCGCGCTGCTGCAGCGCGACGGGAATCGCGGGCCGGCCGCCGCCCCGCAGAACCTGTATCGGACCACCGGCATCGACGAATTCGGTCGGGAGGACTGCTGGGTCGCCATCGCGGTGGCCACCGACGAACAGTGGGCGGGCTTATGCACCGCGCTGGGTGACCCGGCGTGGGCCGCCGACCCGGTGCTGGCGGAGGCGGCCGGGCGGCGGGCCCACCACGATCTCATCGACGAACACCTGGCGGCCTGGTGTGCTTCGCGCGGTGCCGACGACGTCGTAGCCACCTTGTGGGACGCCGGGGTCCCGGTGGCCAAGGTGATGCAACCGCACCGGCAGACCGAACTGCCTCCGCTGGCGCACCGTGAATTCTTCGAGACCGTCACTCATCCGGTGAACAGCCCGGCGCCGCACAGCACCCTGCCGGCCCGTATGACGCACGCCCCGAAGCGCTTTCACGCCAGGCCGGCTCCGTTGCTCGGCCAGCACAATCACGAACTGTTGGGTGAGCTGGGGCTCAGTGTCGCCGAGATCGCCGCGTTGGAGGCCGACGGGGTGATCGGCAGCGCGGTGGGCTGAGCGGTCCGCCAGAATATGTAGCTGGTCATAGCCGTGCCGGAAGCGGTTTGAGTAAGCTGGGGTGACTCGCTAAGGGGGCGCTCCCCGCCGCGCATTTTGACGGTTGATTATGCTGACTGTCATAATCTGGTTCGCCGGCTGCCGAAAGGGGGGATGCGTGATGGCGCGTGATACCCGACAGGCGATGGTGCTGGCCGCTGTCGAGTTGCTGCGCGAACACGGTGCGGACGGGGTCACCCTCGATGCGTTGCTGACCCGCAGTGGCGCACCGCGAGGCTCGATCTACCACCACTTTCCGGGTGGGCGGGCGCAGATACTCGACGAAGCCATCCAGCTCGCCGGTGATGCGATCGCCGGGCTGATCGCCGGTTCCGCGGCGGACGGGCCGGTCGCCGTGCTCGATCGGTTCACCGCGTTCTGGCGCAAGACCCTGCAGGACAGCGACTTCGCGGCGGGCTGCCCGGTGGTATCGGTGTCGGTCAGCGCGGAGCCGGGATCGCCGCTGGTCGCGCATGCCGAGGGAATCTTCGCCCGGTGGACGGCATTACTGTGTGACTGCTTCGTCGCGGACGGCCTCGGCGCCGACGTGGCCGCCCGGTTGGCGACGATGTCGCTCGCGGCGATCCAGGGCGCCATCGTGATGTGCCGCGCGCAGGCGTCCCTGCAGCCGCTGGACGACGTCGCCGCCGAACTGCACGTCCTGCTGTCCGCGCGATCGCTGTTCGCCCGGTCAACCCGCCCTGGTCTGCAGGGTGTCAACTGAGAGGAAGCCAGCGATGGAGTGGACCGGAGCGGTCTATGCCGATATGCCGACGGTGGAGGTTTCCACGTGGGTCGACGCCCCACCGGAACGGGTCTGGGAGCTGGTCTGCGACATCCATGCGGTCGCCGAGAGCAGTCAGGAACTGCAGCGCGTCGAATGGGCCGACGGCGACGGGCCCCGGCTGGGTGCCCGGTTCACCGGATACAACCGCAACGCCGCACTCGGGGAATGGTCGACCGTCTCCGAAGTGGTCGAGTTCGAACCGCTGAAGGTGTTCGGTTGGGCGGTAACCGATCCCGACAACCCCACCGCCAGCTGGCGATTGAGTCAGGCGCCCGAGGGCGCCGGCACCCGGTTGACGCAATGGATGCAGTTGGGTCCCGCCCCGTCCGGGCTGTCGCTGGCCATCACCGCGATGCCGGACAAGGAGCAGAAGATCGTGTTCGTGCGACTACGAGAGCTCGAGGCGGGCATGACCGCCACGTTGGCCCATCTCAAGCGGCTCGCGGAGGACTGATGCGCGCGGCCATCACCCTGGAGGCCGCGAGCGTCGGCACCTGGGAATACCAGAAGCTGCTGGTCCGCGAGGCCGAGAAGATGGGCCTGGATATCTGCTGGGTCGCCGAAGCCTGGGGATCGGACGCGGTATCGGCGTTGGGCTATTACGCGGCATGCACCAGTCGAATGCTGTTGGGATCCGGGATCATCCAGCTGTCCACGCGGACGCCGGTCGCCATCGCGCAAGCCGCCATCACGCTGTCCAACCTGTCCGGCGGACGGTTCCTGCTCGGTCTGGGTGCCTCCGGCCCGCAAGTGATCGAGGGGCTGCACGGGCAATCGTTCGAACGGCCGCTGGGCCGGATGCGGGAGACCATCGAGATCATCCGACAGGTGATCGACGGGGAGCGGGTGAGCTATCGGGGGCGGCACTTCCAGATCCCGCGGGTCGGATCCGACACCAAACCGATGCGGTTGTCGATGCGGGCAGAGCACCCTATACCGCTGTATCTGGCCAGCCTGACCCCGGCGATGCTGCGGCTGACCGGGGAGCTTGCCGACGGCTGGCTGGGCACCAGCTTCGTGCCCGAAGGCGCCGACGCCGCCTACTTCGCACACCTCGACGACGGTCTTGCGCGGTCCGGGCGTGCCCGTGCGGACCTCGATATCTGCCAGGGCGCCGAGGTGTCGTTCGCCGCCGACGAGCGGCAGCTGCAGACGCTGATCGACAGTCGGAAATCCGAGCTAGCCTTCAGCCTCGGCGGAATGGGTTCGGCCAGCACGAATTTCTACAACCAGGCCTACAGCCGCCAGGGCTGGGCCGAGGTGGCCGCCGCGGTCAAACAACGTTGGCAGGCCGGCGATCGGGACGGTGCCGCCGCCCTCATCACCGACGAGATGGTGTTGGCGACCACGCTCATCGGCACGTCTGAGATGGTTCGCGACCGACTCCAGGTCTGGCGCGATGCCGGGGTGGATACGGTGCGGATCTATCCCGCCGGCGACAGCCTCGAAGACCGGATCGCCACGCTCGGTGCCGCGATCGAGTTGGTGCACTCCGTATAGCTCGGCTCGGTCCGGCGCCGGCGGTGGCCCGCGGAATTCTTCCTTGCGGGTTGCGGTGTGATGTCTCAGGACATCGGTGACGGTTTCTCGGGTTTGGGGCGTGAGCCTCGGGGTCGTCCGTTGCCGACGTAGGTGGTGCCCGATAAGGGGCGGGTGTGCTCGACAAGGACCTCGCCGTGGGTATCGGCGATGATGATCTTGTCGCCGACGGGGACGACCAGGACACGTTCGAAGGCGTGGTGCCTGTCGACCATGTAGGTGACTGAGGCCAGCCCGATGGTGCCCGCAGTGGTCACCCTTTTCACGAGGGTGCCGGCGGGAAGGTCTAACGGTAATGGTGGCGTGGGCCGTGGGCCGTGGGCCGTGGGCCGTGGGCCGTGGGCGTGGCGCAGGCTGCTCGAACAGTGGCCGAACGGGTTTGGGGCGTGGCGCATCATCAGGCCATTGCGAGATCGCAAGCCGGACGCGCGGATCGATGGGTTCATTAGCGGCCACCGCCTGAACCTTGGCGCAGAAGTGTCACCACCAAGATCACCCGAACCGTCACCGATGTCCTGAGAGATAACACCTTGCGGGTTGCGGAAAACCGAGTAGAATCGAACATATGTTCGAATAAAGGTTCCCCGGAAGGTGCCGCGCATGGACGCTACCGATCTCACGGCCTTCGTCGATGCCCTGATCGACGATCTGACGCCGACGCGCGAGGGCGAGGTGGGCGGTGGCTTGTTTGCGCTGCTGGATTCGCCACGTCGGGGGTTCGACGAACAACCCCTGCTGGCCGTGCTGGAAGCCGCGGTCACGGTGGGCAACCTGGTTGATCACCTGATCGCTTCGGCGGCCGCGGCGGCCGAGCGTCTCGATATCCCGGCGCGCAAGCAGCTGCGTTCCGGAGCCGATCTGCTGATCGGACTCGGGGTGGCACCCGCCGCGGCGTACCGGTCTGCACGGGTCGGGCGAGCCGCCCCGCAGCTCGCGGCGCTCACTCGGGCACAGTGCCTGGGAGCGGTCGGCATCGAGTTCGCCGACGCCGTCGGAACCGGCATCGGTCACATCGCCGATCGTGTCGAGCTATCCGATAGCGAGGTCGCGCGACTGGTCACGAAACTCATGATCGAGGCCACCCCGGCCGCAGTGGGCAGAAAAGCCCGGGCGATCGCCATTGCCGCCGCGCCTACCGCGCCGGAAGGCCCGGTGCCGGTGGCCGAGGACGCCGAACTCAATGTGATGGCCATGACCCATGACCGCGACGGCCGGATCAAAGCTCGTTTCGACCTGGACGTGCTGACCGGGGAGCAGCTGTACGCCGCGTTGGACCCCCTGTGCCGACCGGTACCCGCCCCCGACGGTTCTCCGGATGCCCGCACCATCGGCCGACGCCGCGCCGACGGGTTCGCGCAACTGCTCTGCGACTACCTGTCGGGCTCCAGCAGGCCGCTCTCGGGTGGAGTGCTGCCGCACGTCACCTTGATCCGGCCCGCCCCCGCCGCGCCCCCGGTGGAGGGGATCGCGACCGGCCCGGTGGACATGCTCGGGTTCACCGGCCCGGTCAGTGTCGGCACCGCCGAACTGATCTCCTGCGACGCCACCGTCGATACCGTGCACCTCGATACGCGGGGCGCACCCCTGGGTGTGGGCCGTAGCCAGCGCCTGTTCCCACCCAAGATCCGCAAAGCCCTGATCGTGCGTGACCAAGGGTGCGCCTTCCCCGGCTGCGGTCGGCCCGCCTCCTGGTGCGACGCCCACCACATCCAGCACTGGAGCGCCGACGGGGTGACCAGCCTCGACAACGGTGTCCTGCTGTGCCGACGCCACCACACCGCCGTCCACCACGCCGGCTGGCAGGTCTACCTCGGAACCGACCGGCACCCCTGGTTCATCCCACCGCCGGACACCAACCACCCCGACCGCCGACCCGAACACCTGCGGTCCCACGCCCGTCGAACCCTGACAGCGTTGCCCACTGCCGCCTGACCCAACCGAACGTGCACATTGACAACACCACAGAGAGACAAGCCTCCGCGTCATGCGGTGGGTGCCGGCCGGAGCAATCGGCCGGCGCTCACCGTAGGCGGCAATCCGACAGCGATCCCGACCTGGTTCAGTCGCCCAGGGCGTCCAGTGCCCCGCGGGTGTCCAGGTCGGTGAAGGCGGCGGCGTAGCGTTGCGCGAGCGCCAGGCTGATCTCGGGCCGCTGCCAGTTGTCGCCGCCGGACAGCGTCGCGATCCAGATCGCCAGGCCATGCGCCGCCGAAGCCCGGTACTGCAGCCAGATCTCTTCGGCAGAAGGCAATTCGGCGGCCGGGAGGCCCAGGGCGCCACGGTATTCGTCGATCAGGTCGCGCTCGCCGGTGCGCCGGTCATCGATGGTCAGCGCGCCCTGCAGGAAATAGCCCAGATCCAGGGAGAAATTGCCGCGCCGAACCATCTGCCAGTCCAGGAACCCGACGTCGCCGTCGGGCAGCACATAGGTGTTGCCGATGTGCGGGTCGCCGTGCAGCAGGGTCTGGGATCCCCGGGTCAGGCTGCGGATGTAGCGGGCCCAGGTGTCGCCGAACAGTTCCGCGCCGGTCATCGAGGTGATCTCGGACGGCACCGAGTCGGCCAGCCGTTCGTAGGCGACCTCCAACGGCGCCAACTCCAGGCCGGCGAACGGGACGAACGGCTCCACCCAGGCCAGTGCCGGGTTTTCGGTGATGCGTTGCGCCCAGAATGCACCGTGCAGGCGAGCCAATCCGCGCACGCCGTGGGCTGCCTCATCCAGGCTGAGCGGACGCGTCGCGTCGCGCGGATCGGCGCCGCGTGCGACCACGTCTTCCATGACGAGCAGGAAATCGCGGCGATCTTCGTCGATCACCGCGCGATAGACCGTCGGATGGTCAAGGGGCAGCTCGACATCGGAGAGGAACAGGCGCGGCTCGTGGTACAGGCCGCTGGTCAGCTCCACCAGGTCGGCGTGCTCGGGATCGACGGCCTTGGCGAATACGGTGGCCGGCCCGTCGCCGGAGGAGTAGCTCACCGCCAGGCGGGCGCGACGATTGGTGCCGTCGTCGCGGGCGACCACCGACACCGCATCCACAACCACCCCGGGGTGGTGACCACGCAATGCGGCGGTCAGCCACTCCGGGGAGATCGTGTCCCAGCTATCGGGATCGGCCGACAGAGTTATTTCAGGCAGCTTCCGGCATCGACCGGCAGGGTGACGCCGGTGATGTAGCGGGCTTCGTCGGAGACCAGGAACAGCACCGCGTTGCTGATGTCGACCGCGTCCACCCACGGAATCGGCAGCGTGTGGAACATCTGGCAGATCGGCGCCATGTCGTCGGGGCCCGGGTTCTCCAGGTCCGGACGGAACATCTTCCAGGTGCCCTCGTTCATGATCATGCCGGTGCTGACATGGGTCGGGTGCACGGTGTTGACCCGGATGTTCTGGTGCCCCAACTCCACCGCGAACGAGCGCATGATGCCCACCACGCCGTGCTTGGCGGCGACATAGTTGCCGCAGTGCGGGTAGGCCTTCAGCCCGCCGACCGAGCTGGTCAGCACGATCGAACCGCCCTTGCCGCCGGCGATCAGGTGCGGCACACCGGCTTTGACGGTCTTCCACACGCCGGACAGGTTGATGTCGATCATCTCCTGCCAGTCGTGCTCGCTGCACTGGTCCAGCGTGTCGCCGCCGTTGCCGATCCCCGCGTTGGCGACGATGATGTCCAGCCCGCCCAGTTCCTCGACGCCGGCGTCGACGGCCTTCTTGAGCCCGTCGAAGTCACGGACATCGACTTCCGCGGTGAAGATCCGGCGTCCCTGGGCCTTGACCAGGTCGGCCGTCTCGGCCAATTCCTCCGGGGTGGCCGGCGGGATGGGGGAGTTCTGCACGATCGGCTTACAGACATCGATCGCGATGATGTCGGCGCCCTCCTCGGCCAACCGGACCGCGTGGCTGCGGCCCTGACCGTGCGCGGCGCCGGTGACGAATGCGACCTTGCCTTCAACACGTCCAGCCATGCAAAAACCTCAATTCTGTATTTGTAGAAGTGGATTCATCAGAAGGATGCGGGCATGGATTCCCAGCCGCGGACCGTCGACGTCGGGGACAGCGCGGCCTTGGACAGGTCGACATCCCACTCGGGGAAGCGCTTGAGGATCTCCTCCAGGGCTACCCGGCCCTCCAGGCGGGCCAGGGCGGCCCCCAGGCAGTAGTGCGCGCCCACGCTGAACGTCAGGTGCTGGCGCGCCTCGCGGTGAATGTCGAAGACGTCGCCGTCGGGGGCGAAGCGGCGATGATCGCGGTTGGCCGCACCGATCAGCATCATCATCACGCTGCCCTCGGGAACGGTCTGGCCGTAGTACTCCACGTCGCGGGTGACATAGCGGGCGACGTGCGGCGCCGGCGGTTCGAAACGGAGCAGTTCTTCGATCGCCTGCGGGATCAGCGCGGGGTTCTCCACCAACTGGCGACGCTGGTCGGGATGCTCGGCCAGCACCTTGCCCGTCCATCCGATCAACCGGGTGGTGGTCTCGTTCCCGGCCCCGGCCACCAGCATCACGTACATCAGCAACTCGTCGCGCGACAGTTTCCGGGTGACGCCGGTTTCGTCGGTGAACTCGACGTTGAGCAGTTCGGTCATGATGTCGTCGGACGGGTGCTTGACCCGCCAGTCGAGATAGTCGGCGAAGATCGAGCCGTCGTCGAAGCCCTCCGACGCGATCGTCATGGGCTTGCCGGCCTCGGTGCGCATGCTGTCGTTGGAGCGGTCCCGGATGACCTCCTGGTCGGCCTCGGGGATGCCCACCAACATGCCGATGACCCGCATCGGCATCTGCGCGCCCAGGTCGGTCACGAAGTCGAGGTTTCCGGTGCCCACCAGCGGGTCGAGGCAGCGGGCGCAGTACTCGCGGATCTTGGTTTCCAGTTCGGCGATCTTGCGCGGGGTGAACATCCGGGCCAGCAGTTTGCGGTGGATGTCGTGCACCGGCGGGTCCTCGAAGAGGATCAGTCCCGGCGGGATCGGGGTGTTGGCCTTGATCAGCTCCAGAATGGCGCCGCGCGCCGAACTGAACGTCTGGTGGTCGACCAGACCCTTGTTGACGTCGTCGAACCGGCTCAGTGCGTAGAAGTCGTGTTCGGCGTTGTAGTACAGCGGCGCTTCCTCGCGGAGCCGACGGAACATCGGGTACGGATCGCCGTTGAGGTCGATGTCGTACGGGTCGTAGCGGGCTTCGTCGGTGGCGGTCACCGTCATGGTCGTCGGTTCCTCGTCTTGGCGGGGTGGTGGCTTACAGACTGGCGGCGGCCGGGGCCTTGACCGGGCTGAACTCCAGGTGCAGTTCGGTCAGGCCGCGCAGGATGAACGTCGGTTCGAAGGTGAACCGGCGGTCGCCGGCCGGACCGTGCTGGGACTCGTCGAGCCGGATGTCGGTCATCCGGTCCAGGATTCGTTCCAGTGAGATGCGGCTCTCGGCGCGGGCCAGCGGCGAACCCGGGCAGGTGTGGCTGCCGCGTGCGAACGCCAGGTGCTCGCGGACGTTCGGCCGGTCGATCCGCAACTCGTGCGGGTTGTCGAACTTGCGCGGATCGCGGTTGACCGCGCCGGGGAACATCACCACGACCGTGCCCGCCTTGAGCTTCACCCCGCCCAGCGTGGTGGTCTTGCGGACCAGTCGGGGGTCGGTCTTGACCGGGCTCTCCAGCCGCAGGGTCTCCTCGAGGAAGTTCGGGATCTTGCTGCGGTCGGTGCGCAGTTGCTCGACCAGTTCGGGGTCTTCGGCCAGGAACCGCAGCGCTGCGCTGAGCAGCTTGGTGGTGGTCTCCTGCCCGGCGCCGAACAGGAATGTGGCGCTCTTGACCACGTCGGCGATCTCCGGGATGGAGCCGTCTTCGTAGGTGGCGGTGGCCAGGTCGGTCAGCACGTCCCCGCGGGGGGTTTCGCGTCGCTCGGACAGGTAGCGACTGAACTTGTCATCCAGCCAGGCCAGCGGGTCGTGGGCCAACTCCTCGTGGTCCAGCGAGCCGATGCGGGCACCCGGCTGCGGTGCACCCAGCACCTCCTGGAACAGCGGCCGGTCTTCCTCGGGCACGCCGAGCAGGTCGGCGATCACCAGCAGCGCGAACGGCCGGGCGTAGGAGGCCAGGAATTCACAACTGCCGTCCTCGATGAAGTAGTCGAGCTGGCGGTCGGCCAGCTGCCACATGAAGTCCTGGTTCTCCTTGAGCCGCTTCGGCGTGAGCAGCCGGCTCAGCAGGGACCGGGCCTTGGTGTGCATCGGCGGGTCCATGGTGACCATGTGCTCGGTCATCGGCATCAGGTGGCGGTTCGCCTCGATCTGCTCGCTGATGTCGTCACCCTCGGGGGTGAACGGCAGCGGCGGGAACGGCCCGCCGACCGCGACCAGGTTCGAGTACGTGTCGGAGTCGCGGTAGATCTCGTTGGCCTCCTCGTGACCGGTCACCGCGACGACGTCGTACACCCCCAGCGGAGTGACCGGGCCCTTGTCCCGCAGGTAGTCGAAGTACGGGTGGGGATCGGGTACCAGGGACTGATCGGTGAAGAAATCGATCGTCGCGAAGTCAGTCAACGTGGGCCTCTCTGCGGAACGGGCTGACAGGTGCTGTGCACCTGCTTAGCATGGGCGGGGATAAGGGGTCAAGAGTTGCGGCGCCATTACGATGACCGCCGGACGTGTAGCGAGGATGACGACGATGCGGAGCGAACTGTATGCCCGAATCGGGTAAGGGACAGCGCCGAATTGGGGCGCCGGACGCAAAGAACCGGACGTTGCTGCTGGATGCGGCGGAAGAGCTTCTGCTGACCGCCGGAGCCGGCGCGGTCAGCTCGCGCCGGGTCGCCGAACGGGCCGGGCTCAAACACCAACTGGTGCACTACTACTTCCGCACCATGGACGACCTGTTCCTGGAGATGTTCCGCCGGCGCGGCGACCAGGGCTTGGCCGAACAGACCGCGGTGCTGGAATCCGAGCAACCGCTGTGGGCGCTGTGGCGGTTCAACACCGAACCGGCATGGACGGCGTTGACCATGCAGTTCATCACGCTCGCCAACGAGCGTGAGGTGCTGCGCGCCGAGATCGCCAGCTACGCCGAGCGATTGCGCGCCCAGCAGGTCGAGGTAGTCGCCGGCGTGTTCGAGCGGTACGGCGTCGACGACGCGGAGTTCCCGCCGATGGTGCTGATCCTGCTGATGACCAGCGCCTCGCGGATGTTGATGATCGAGAAGGAGGCGCTGGGCATGACCCTCGGTCATGCCGAGACGGTGGAGTTCGTCGAGCGCTGGCTGCACCGGATCGAGGGCGACCCGCCGCCGCAGGTGCCGGTCTCCGGCATCGCCATGGCGTCGGGCCCCGTCGGGCATTAACCCTGCTTCCTGCCCTGCTGTAGCCGATCGGCGGCCGCCCAGTGCTCGTCGGCGACCCACAGGCGGGCGAAGGCCGCCACCGCCTCGTCCGGCGTTGCGCCGCCGAGCACCCGCTTGATCTCGCCGGCCGAGGTATTGGCCAGCGACCGGGCCAGTGCACGCCATTCGGCGTCGAACGACTCCCGGGGCACCACCCGGTTGATCAGCCCTATCCGGTGCGCCTCGGCGGCGTCCAGCATGGTTCCGCTGCCGGCCAGCAGCAGTGCCTCGCTGTGGCCGACCAGTCGGCCCAACCGTTCGGCGCCGCCCCAGGCGGGCATGATCGCCAGCGACACCTGGTTGAAGGCGATCTTGACGTCGGCGGCCGCGATCCGGATATCCGCGGCGACCGCCACCTCGGCGCCGCCGCCCAGTGCGTGGCCGTTCATCGCGGCGATCACCGGCGCGGGGAAGGCGGCGATCCGGTCGCACAGGCCGCGCATCCGCCAGGCCATGGCGGCGGCCTCCGGTTCGGTGCGCAGCGCCGCGAGCTGCTTGAGGTCGCCGCCGGAGACGAAAGCGCGATCGCCGCCGCCGGTGATCACCAGAGCCTGCGCCCCGGCCACCTTGTCCAATGCGCGGTCGAGTTGCTCCATGGTCTCCGGCGCGATCGCGTTGCGTGCGTGGGGCCGGTCGATGGTGATGATGGCCAGGCCGTCATCCAGTTGTACGTCCAGCTCGTCCCGACCGTCGTGACCCATGGCTCTCCGCTCAAGATATTGGCATTCTCAAAAACGGAGAATATCATCGCGGACACCATGCGAAAGATTCCCGCCGACCTGGTCCGGCGCTACGAAGAGCAGGGTTGGTGGACCCGCGAAACCCTCGGTGACCTGCTCGCCACCGGGCTGGCCGCGAAGCCGGAAGTCGGGTTCGAGGTGCACTCGGAGGTCCGGCCGTGGCGCGGAGATTTCCGCGACGTGGAACGGGTCGCCCGCCGACTGGCAGCGGGCCTGCGGGACCGCGGGGTCGGCCCCGGCGACGTGATCGCGCTGCAACTGCCGAACTGGATGGAGGCCGCCGCGGCGTTCTGGGCCGCGTCGTTCCTGGGCGCGGTGGTGGTGCCCGTCGTGCACTTCTACGGCCCCCGAGAGCTGGGCTTCATCCTGTCCGCGAGCAAGCCGCGGGTCTTCATCACCGCCGAGCGGTTCGGCCGGATGAGTTTTCACCCCGAGTTGTGCGCCGACATCCCCGTCGTCGGGGTGGTGGGTGCGCGGGAGGCCGGCGTGGTGCGCGGCAACGTCGTCGATTTCGAGGACCTGCTCGCCGACGAGCCGATGGCCGGCACGCTGGCCGCCGATCCCGGCGCGCCGGCGTTGATCGCGTTCACCTCGGGCACCACCCGCGAGCCCAAGGGCGTGATCCACAGTCACCAGACGCTGTGCTTCGAGACACGCCAACTGCTCGCCAACTACCCCACCGATCGCGGCCGTCAGCTCACCGCCACGCCGGTCGGGCATTTCATCGGCATGGTCGGGGCATTTCTGATCCCGGTCCTCGAGGGCACCCCGATCGACCTCGCCGATGTCTGGGACCCCGCCAAGGTGCTGGCCCTGATGACCGAACAGGGGGTGTCGATCGGCGGCGGGCCGCCGTACTTCGTCACCAGCCTGCTCGACCACCCGGACTTCACCGACGAACACCTGCGCCACATCCGCCATGTCGGGCTCGGCGGATCCACGGTGCCGGGCGCGGTCACCCGCCGGCTGGCCGATCTGGGCATCTTCGTCTTCCGCTCCTACGGCAGCACCGAGCATCCGTCGATCACCGGTTCGCGCCCGACCGCCGCCGAGGACAAACGGCTGTTCACCGACGGCGATGCGCGGCCCGGTGTCGAGGTGCGGCTGGCCGACGACGGCGAGATCCTCAGCCGTGGCCCCGACCTGTGCCTGGGTTACACCGACGATGCGCTGACCGAGGCGGCGTTCGACGCCGACGGCTGGTATCACACCGGCGACATCGGGGTGCTCGACGCCGACGGTTATCTGACCATCACCGATCGCAAAGCCGACGTGATCATCCGCGGCGGCGAGAACATCAGCGCGGTCGAGGTCGAGGACGTCCTGCTGACCATGCCGGCGGTCGCCGAGGCGATCGTGGTCGCGGCGCCGGACGCCCGGCTGGGGGAGCGGGCGGTCGCGGTACTGCGACTCAAACCGGGGCAGGCCATGCCCGAGCTGGCCGAGGTGCGGGCGCACTTCGAGTCGGCCGGAGTGGCCCGGCAGAAGTGGCCCGAGGAGCTGCGCGAGGTGGCCGACTTCCCGCGTACCGCCAGCGGCAAGGTGCAGAAATACCTGGTCCGCAAGGAACTCACAGACAGTGTTGCAACCACACCGCAGTGAGAATATGATTCTCACGAACCGAAAAGGAGCGTTTCATGGGTCAACTGTCACATCGCGTCGACGTTCCGTTCCCCTTGTTCGACGCGGACAACCACCTGTACGAGCCGCCGGAAGCGCTGACGAAGTACCTGCCCAAGGAGTACAAGGACGTCGTCCAGTACGTCGAGGTCAACGGGCGTACCAAGATCGCCATCCGCGGCCAGATCAGTAACTACATCCCCAACCCCACGTTCTCCGTGGTCGCCAAGCCCGGCGCCTGGGAGGAGTACTTCAAGTACGGCAACCCCGACGGCAAGAGCAAGCGTGAGCTGTTCGGCGAGCCGATGAAGTCCATCCCGGCGTTCTTCGAGCCCGCCCCCCGGCTGGAGCTGATGGACGAACTGGGCGTCGACCGCTCGCTGATGTTCCCGACCCTGGCCAGCCTCATCGAGGAGCGGCTGCGCGACGACCCGGTCACCATCCACGTCATCGTGCATGCGCTCAACCAGTGGCTGGACGAGGTCTGGGGCTTCAACTACAAGAACCGCATCTTCACCACCCCGGTCATCACCCTGCCGATCGTGGAGAAGGCCATCGAGGAACTGGAGTGGTGCGTCAAGCGCGGCGCCCGTGCCATCCTGATCCGCCCGGCTCCGGTGCCCGGCTTCCGCGGCCCGCGCTCGTTCGCGCTGCCGGAGTTCGACCCGTTCTGGGAGAAGTGCGTCGAGTACGACGTCTTCATCGGCATGCACTCCTCGGACAGCGGCTACTCGCGTTACACCTCGGAGTGGGACGGCGCGGTCGAGGAGATGCTGCCGTTCCAGACCAACGCGATGGGCATCCTCAACGAGTGGCGGCCGATCCAGGACGCGGTGGCCTCCTGGGTCATCCACGGTGCGCTGTTCCGGCACCCGAAGCTCAAGGTCGGCATCGTCGAAGCCGGCTCCAAGTGGATGTTCCCACTGCTGGACTCCATGGCGGAGGTCTACCGCAAGGCGCCGGAGGCCTTCCTGGGCAACCCGATGGAAGAGATCAAGAACCGGATCTACGTCAGCCCCTTCTACGAAGAGGGCATCGACGACCTGATCAACCTCGTCGGTGTGGAGCAGGTGCTCTACGGTTCGGACTGGCCGCACCCGGAGGGCCTGGCCGAGCCGACGCACTACATCACCGCGCTGTCGCACCTGCCCGTCGAGGACCAGGCGAAGATCATGGGCGGCAACCTCGGTCGGCTCGTCACCGTCTAGGGGTGCCACGCTGGGAGACCATCCCGGAGATGGTCCTGAGCGTCGGCGATCGCTTCGGGGATGCCGAAGCGATCGCCGACGGCCCGGTGCGGCTGAGCTTCAACCAGCTGGCCGACCGGGTTCGTTGCGCGGCAGGCGCATTCGCCGCCGCAGGCATCGCCAAGGGTGATCGGGCCGCGATCTGGGCGCCCAACTCCGCGGAATGGATCATCGCGGCCTTCGGGTTGCTGACCGCCGGCGGCGTGCTGGTCCCGGTCAACACCCGGTTCAAGCCGACCGAGGCCTCCGACATCATCCGCCGCAGCGGCGCCAAGCTGGTCCTGGTCGAGAAGGGCTTCCTCGGACTGGATTTCACCGCCCCGCCCGGAGTGCCGGTGATCGACCTGAAATCGGACTTCTTGAGTTCCGGGTCGCCGCTGCACCGTCCCGTCGGCGGCGGCGATGTCGCCGACATCATCTTCACCTCCGGCACCACGGGTCGGCCCAAGGGCGTGATGATGACCCACCGGCAGAACCTGCGGCTCTACGCCGAATGGTGCGACCTGGCCGACCTCCGCGAGGGCGACCGCTACCTGATGGTCAACCCCTACTTCCACACGTTCGGCTACAAGGCCGGCTGCATCGCCTCCTGCATCCGGGGCGCCACCATGGTTCCGGTGCGGGTCTTCGACGTCGACACCGTCGCCGAACTCATTGAGACCGAACGCATCACGATGCTTCCCGGGCCGCCGACGCTGTATCAGTCACTGCTGGACGCGGGTCCGACGCGCGACCTGTCGTCGCTGCGCGCCGCCGTCACCGGTGCCGCCGACATCCCGGTGGATCTGATCCGGCGGATCCGCAGCGAGTTGCCCTTCAAGTCGATCATGACCGGATACGGACTCACCGAAGCCGGCACGGTGACCGCATCGCGTCGCGGTGACTCGTTCGAAGACATCGCGACCACCGCCGGGCTGGCGTGCGACGACATCGAGGTGCGCATCGCCGACGACGGCGAGGTCCTGGTGCGCGGCTACAACGTGATGGTCGGCTACCTCGACGACCCGGCGGCCACCGCCGAGGCGATCGACGCGCAGGGGTGGTTGCACACCGGCGACGTCGGCACCCTCGACGACGCCGGCCGGCTGCGGATCGTCGGCCGCAAGAAGGACATGTTCATCGTCGGCGGCTTCAACGCCTACCCCGCCGAGATCGAGGGCTTCCTGGTGGAGCATCCGGCGATCTCGCAGGTGGCGGTGATCGGTGTGCCCGACGAGCGGATGGGGCAGGTGGGCAAGGCGTTCGTGGTGACCGCACCCGGTGCCCAGACATCCGAGGCGGAGCTGATCGCATGGAGCCGGGACCGGATGGCCGGATTCAAGGTGCCCCGCTCGGTGAGTTTCATCGATCAGTTGCCGCTGAACGCCACCGGCAAGGTGGACAAGGCGCAGCTGCAGACAAGGGCCGCGGCCGGGGCGTGATACGCCGTGTACGTCTGCCTGTGCACCGGGGTCACCAGTCAAGAAGTGATCGACGCCGCCCGCGCCGGCGCCACGACCACCAGGCAGATCGGTGAGCGTACCGGGGCCGGAACGGTGTGCGGTCGCTGCCGGAACAACATCCGGGCGCTGATCGCCGCCGCGCTGGAAGAGACGCCGACGTTGACCTGAGTCATCGCCGTGCGTGCGGGCGCGCCGAGGCGATACTGTCGTGGCCGTGGTGGATAAGACGGAGAAGGTGTCGGCGCGCGAAACCAAGCGCCTGCAGACCCGGGAACGACTGCTGGGGGCGGCGACCGCCGAGTTCAAACGGACCGGAATGGCCCAGGCCGACGTGGGTGCAATCGTCGCGGCCGCCGGTGTCGCGCACGGCACGTTCTTCTTTCACTTCCCCACCAAGGAGCACGTGCTGCTCGAGCTCGAGAAGCGTGAAGAAGACCGGATGGCAAAGCAGTTCGGTCGGTACCTGGACAAGGGGCACGACCTCGAATCCGCGTTGACCGAAGCCGTTCGGCTGGTGCTGGGACTGGAACGACGCCTGGGCGAGTTGTTGTTCAAAGATTTTCTGGCACTGCACTTCTCCCAGACCCGGCCGGCCGCCGAAGGGGGTGGCGATCACTCGCTGGTCTTGCTGCTGGGCAAGCGCATCGAGCAGGCCCAGGCCCAGGGTGAGGTCGATCCGGAGGTCCGGCCGATCAACAGCGCGGTGTTCTTCCTGCTCGGTCTTTACGCATTGGCGATCACCACCAACGATCCGATGCGTCACGAACTGCTCGAAGACCTGGTGAGGCGCACCGTGCGCAGTATGGCCCCGGTCGGCTGATCGAGTCTTGTCGTCGACGATATTGCATGACTACAGTCAGTCAGCATGGGCAGTGCACTGTCGGTCGACGACCATATGGAAGCGTCCCGCCTAGCCCAGCGGCAGGCGGACAAATGGCTGATCGGCGGAAGCATCCTGATCGGCACCGCGGCGCTCGGAATCTTCGGCCTGCCGTTGTTCCTGCGCGGCGTGTGGCTGCTGCGGCGTGCTCAGCGCGACGGCATGTCGGTGCGGCCGATGCTGGTGACGCTGCTGGGATACCTGGTCGTGGTCGATGCGGCGATCAACACCGTGGGATGGGCGCTGGACCTGATCGGTAGCCACACCCTGCTGGCCCGGGTGCTGCTCAGCGGTTGGGGATACATGTTCGACGCCGGATACTTCTGGCATTTCAACGAACTGTGGGTGGGCGGCGCCGCCGGGCCGGGGGAGAAGGCCATGGAAGCGGGCATGATCCTGACCGTCTTCACGATGCGGATCGCGGCGGGGATCGGCTTCCTGCAGATGAAGCGCTGGGGGCATCAGTGGATGGTCGTCACCTGCTGGATGGGGGTGGTGATCTGGGTGCTGTACGTGTTCAACATGACGATGTTCGCCGACGTGCGCTTCGCCGGGGTGATCTTTCCGGTCGTGGGCTGGTGGCTCTACGACATCTTCTACATCACCCCCTTCCTGGCCATCCCGTATCTGCACACGGTCAACCGCGAGATCTTCACCGACTGACCCCATTTCTATTGACTGGAGTCAGTAAGTGGGTTAGAAACGATGCACCGGTCGACAGGGCCGATGATGCCGTCAACGAGGAGGCTCGACCGTGGACTACGTCTGGGAGATCCTGCGCTACGTCGCGGCGTGGGGCGGCACGGGTCTGGTCATCTGGTTCTGGTACTGGATGTTCTCCAACATCGGCACGTTCTGAGCCCGGGCTGATGGCCGACCTCGACCAGACCGCCGCCATGGCATTGGAACGCAGCTGCTCGGTCACCGCCGTCGCCCTGAGCGAACAGAACCGCGCCGGCGCCCGACTGGTCACCGGCGAACACCGCGGATTCGGCCTGAGCACATCGCGCAGCCACGTCCACGTGCCCTACCCGCCGGCGCGCGGCGACTGGACCCGGCGATCGCTGACCTGTGGCATCGCGCTGCAGTGCTCGTCGTCGAAAGACCGGGTGGGCCAGTACCGGATCAACGAACTGACCGTGCGCGAACTGCGGGCACTGACCCTCATCGAAGCCGGCGTCGCCCTGGGCTGGATCGCGACGCGGTGGCCCGGCCTGATGCCGGAGTTCGCCCGGCTGCTGCCCGATCTCGCCCCGGCGGACCCGCACCTCGACGCCCGCGACATGATCGCCCGCGCCGTCGAGATGGCGCAGGGCCCCGATCGGCCCGAGCTCGACCCGCTACTCGGCCGGCTGCCGGCGGTCTACACCGCGCCCACCGGGCTGGCCGACAGGCTGCGCCGGCAGTTCGGCAGGATGCCTTGGACCACAACACAAAAGCGGCTGCCGCGGCCGTACTCGGTACCGGTCGGCGGTGACGGCGGGGTCCGCAATCCGAACCTGCCGCCGCCGTCGCGGCCGCAGGACAACGACAGCGATGTCACTCCCGAGCACCGGCCGGGGATCCCGTATCCGGAGTGGAACGCCTGGACCCAGCGCCTGATGCCCGACCATGTCGCGGTGGTGGAGTCGGCGCGGGACCGCAGCGTGGGTGCCGCCACCACGACATCGGCCGACCTGCGCAAGTGGTTCCAGCGCGACACCCACCGCGCCATGATCAACCGGCTTGAAGACGGGTCGGATCTCGATATCGACCAGTACGTCCGCCATTACGTGGACCTGCGCACCGGGGAGGCCGGCGAGCCGAGACTGTTCCGCGAGCTGTTGCCGTGTGACCGCGATGTCAGCACCGCGCTGCTGCTCGACGGCAGCTCGTCGCTGGGAGTGCACGGGGGCCGGGTGTTCCGGCTGGAGTTGGCCTGCGCGGATGCGTTGTCCCGGGCGATGAGCCACGCCCGTGAACGGCACGGCATCTTCGTGTTCACCGGCAATACCCGGCACCGGGTGGAAGTCCGCTGCCTGAAGGACTTTCCGGAGGCCCGCTTCGTCCCGCCGAGCGGTCTGGGACTGTCCGCCGGCGGCTACACCCGACTCGGTGCCCCGATCCGGCATCTGACCAGCCGACTGCTGGACCAGCCCGCCGAGCGCCGACTGCTCATCATCATCGGTGACGGGATGATCTCCGACGAGGGCTACGAGGGCAGGTACGCCTGGTCGGACGCCGCGCACGCGGTGACCGAGGCCAACGACGCCGGCGTGTCGGTCTACTACGTGGGCGTCGGCCCGACCCGCGTCGACCCGTTGCCCGAGGTGTTCGGACCCAAACGCTCACAACGCATCAGCCGGGTCGAAGACCTGCCGCGCGTACTGGCACACGTGCACCGGGAACTGGTCGGCACGTGAGAGGGGAACCAGATGAGTAGCGACACCTACTATTCCAACGGCAACGAGGTCCGGCTCTTCGAACAGGCCTTCACCCGCAAGATCCCGGTGATGCTGACCGGACCGACCGGCTGCGGCAAGACCCGCTTCGTCGAGCACATGGGCTCACTGCTGGGGCGGCCCGTCATCACCATCAGCTGCCATGACGACCTGACCAGCTCGGATCTCGTCGGACGATTCCTGGTGACCGGCGGTGACGTCACCTGGACCGACGGGCCGCTGACCCGGGCCGTCAAAACCGGAGCCATCTGCTACCTCGACGAGGTGGTCGAGGCACGCCACGATTCACTGGCGATCCTGCACTCGCTCACCGACCACCGTCGCACCCTGTATCTGGACCGTGCCGACGAAGTGATCCGGGCACCGGACGAATTCATGCTGGTGTGCTCCTACAACCCGGCGTACCGGAGTTCGTTGAAAGAGCTCAAACCGTCGTTCCGGCAACGCTTCGCCACCCTGCCGATGACCTACCTTCCCCCCGACCGGGAGGCGCAGGCCGTCGTCGCGGAGACCGGCATCGAACTCGCCGCCGCGCAACGACTGGTGCAGTGCGCCATCGCGATCCGGACCGCCGACGAGGCATTCCACTTCGAACCGCCGTCGACCCGGGTCCTGGTCACCGCGGCCCAGCTCATCGCGGCCGGGGCCGGCGAACTGGAAGCGGCCGAAGCGTGCATCCTCGCCCCACTGAGTACCGACGGTGCCATCGGCGAAGGGCTCCGCGAGATCGCGGCCGCAGGCCTTCTCGACGCCGACACACGATAGAAAGGACGCCCGAAATGGCCGACCGGCAAGAGCAGAAACGCAAACGGGCCCTGATCGTCTTCCAGATCGTCATCTACGGCTACCTGCTCACGATGTTCCTCATCCAGCTCTACATGTCGTTCGATCGGGGCTGGTGGTACCTATGACGATCGCCAACCCATCGGTGAGCCTCGACGAGCATCGGGAGCAATCCCGTCTCGCCCAGCGGCGGGCCGACAAATGGATGATCGTCGGGGCGGCACTGATGGGGATGTGGGCGCCGGGGCTGATCGGCTTCCCGGTCTTCATGCGCGGGGTGTGGCTGCAGCGCGAGGCCCAGCGCGCCGGGCTGTCGGTGCGGCCGATGATCGTCACCCTGATCGGCTACCTGGTGCTGATCGACGGCATGCTCAACAGCCTGGGCTGGTCGCTGGACCTGATCGCCAACCACACCCTGATCAACCGGGTGCTGATGATCGGCTGGGGCCACATGTTCGACGCCGGATACTTCTGGCACTACAACGAACTCTGGGTCGGCGGCGCCGCCGGACCGGGGGAGAAGTCCATGGTCTTCGGCATGATCGTCACGGTGTTCGCGATGCGCTGCGCCGCCGCGATCGGCTTCCTGCAGATGAAGCGCTGGGGGCACCAGTGGATGGTCGTCACCTGCTGGATGGGCGTGCTGATCTGGGTGCTCTACGTGTTCAACATGACGATGTTCGCCGACGTTCGGTTTTCCGGCGTCATCTTCCCGGTCATCGGCTGGTGGCTCTACGACATCTTCTACATCACCCCCTTCCTGGCAATTCCCTACCTGCACACGGTGAACCGCGAGATCTTCACCGACTGACCTGAGGAGCACAACGATGGAAACCGCCGCCGAAGAGCTTCCCCCGGGCACCACGCCCTACTACGCGCGCATGCACACCTGGATCAAACGTGCCACCTTCGTCTGCCTGGTGGCCCTGGTCATCGAGGGCGCATTCACCCTGCCGTTCATGGCCGTCTACTACGGCTACCCGACGCTGAGCCTCACCCAGATCTGCAGTGAACTGCTCAAGGTGCGCTACTCCGACGACGACCTGGAGTGCAAGTTCCCCTACCCGCCGCTCGGACCGCCCGAGGGGGCCGAGGGCAAGGACACCGCCCAGGACATCTGGGGTATTCAGCCCGTCCCGCAATACCACCGACTACGTTTCCGGGAACTCGTCGATCGCTACGAAGAGAGAACGGCCAGACAACATGCCGGACAATAAGATACGGGTAATCCAGTGGATGACCGGTGATGTCGGTCGGGTCGGGGTCCGGCACTTCGCCGACAATGAGGTGTATGACCTCGTCGGGGTGCTGGTGCATTCACCGGACAAGGTGGGTCGCGACGCCGGGGAGATCGTCGGCATCGCACCCACCGGTGTGATCACCACCGACGACGTCGACGCGATGGTGGCACTGGATGCCGACTGCGTGTTCTACACGCCGGTCATCATGGACGTAGCGACCGTGTGCCGGCTGCTGCGCTCCGGCAAGAACGTCGTGACCACCAGCGGATTCTTCTATCCTTCACCGGATTTCGCAGAGCCCGCCGAGGCGATACGCGCCGCATGCCGCGACGGCGGAGTCTCGTTCCACGGCGGCGGAATCCATCCCGGCTACGCCGGCGACGTCCTACCGCTCACGCTGGCCCGGGTGATGAGCCGAATCGACACCATCCGGGTCTACGAAGTCGTGGATGTGATCGCCGACGCACCACTGGATCACATCGACTGGATGGGATTCGGAAAGGACAGGGTCGCCTTCCTGTCCGAACCGACGATACTGGGCCTGGGGCTGCCGTTCTTCGCGCAATCGATGTACATGATCGCCGACGGGCTCGGGGTCACCATCGACGAGGTGACCGCGGCCGAGGTCGACGTGGCCACCGCGCGTGAACCGATTCCGCACGATGCGGGTGCGATCGCGCCGGGCACCGTCGCCGCGCAGCATCACGAGTGGACGGCCTGGTCCGGTGGACGGCCGCTGATCGTCTTTCACGCGATCTATGTCACCGCGACACCCGACAGACTGGAACCGGCATGGGACTGGGGCGAGACCCGCTACCGGATCGTCATCGACGGCGATCCGCCCACCGAACTGACCCTCAAAGGGGCCGGCGGTTCGGCACATCCGGGTTATGACTGGACGGCGATGGGTGTCATCAACACCATTCCGGCGGTCTGCGCCGCGGCCCCCGGCTGGGTCACCCATCTGGACCTCGGCCTGGTCCGGCCACCGGGGCTGGTGCGGTGATGACCGATACGCACCTGGCGCCGGCACTGCCGCACGTCTGCTACGCCGACCTGCCGATGGCCCGGGATCGCGGGGAGGGCTGGGCGGCGCTGCGGGATCGGGGGCCTGTCCTGTACGGCGAGGGCTGGTACTACCTGACTCGCCGCGAAGACGTCTCGGCCGCCCTGCGCGATTGGGAGACCTTCTCCTCCCGGATCCCCTACGACGACATGATCAGCCCGGTACCGCTGGTGCCGCTGGGATTCGACCCTCCCCACCACACCCGGTACCGGCAGTTGCTGCACCGCTACTTCAGCCCGCAGACCCTGACAGCCCTGCTGCCCGCACTGCAGTCCCAGGCCGTCGAGATCATCTCCGGGATCGCCAGTCGCGACACATGCGAGGTGATGGCCGAACTGGCCACCCCCTACCCCTCGCAGGTGTTCCTCACCCTGTTCGGGCTGCCGCTGGCGGACCGCGACCGCCTGGTCGGCTGGAAGGATGCGATCATCGCGCTGAGCCTGACCGACGACCCGGCCGGCGTGGACCTGACCCCGACGGTGGAGTTGTTCGGCTATCTGTCCGAGGCCGTTGCGCGACAACGCCGGCAGCCGCGGCCGGGCATTCTCTCCGAGCTGCTGCACGGCGCCGACCCGCTCGACGACAACGAGGCGATCGGGTTGTCGCTGGTGTTCGTATTGGCCGGCCTGGACACCGTCACCGCAACGATCGGCACGACGATGCTCGAACTCGCCCGCCGGCCGGCGTTGCGCGCCGGTCTGCGCGACGATCCCGACGGGATCCCGGCCTTTGTCGAGGAGATGATCCGACTCGAACCGGCGGCCCCCGTCGTCGGGAGAGCGACCACCCGTCCGGTCACCGTCGCCGGTGTCGACATCCCGGCGGGCGCCCAGGTGCGGCTGTGCCTGGGCGCGATCAACCGCGACGGCAGCGACGAACGTTCCGGCGACGACCTCGTCCTGGACGGAAAAGTGCACAAGCATTGGGGATTCGGCGGCGGGCCACACCGCTGCCTCGGGTCCCACCTGGCCCGGATGGAACTCAAACTCGTCGTCTCGCAATGGCTGGCCCGCATTCCCGAATTCGACATCGCCCCAGGTTTCGTACCGGAGATCACCTGGCCGTCGGCGACCTGCGCGCTGCCTACGCTGCCGTTGCGGCTCGGGCCACCGTCATGAACCTCGCGCGTCGAACAGCGCGGCGACGTCGGCCGGTCGCACCTTGAGGGCCGCATTGCGCGGCAGTTCGTCGACGACCGTGATCGCCACCGGCACATGATGACTGGGCAGTGCCTGGCGTACCAGTCCGGTCAGTTCGGCGGTGGACGGGACCGGAGCGTCGTGGCGTAGTTCGACCGCCGCGGCGGGGACCTGACCCAGCCGCGGATCGGGGATGCCTACCACGCAGGCATCGCGGACGGCGGGATGGGTGACCAGTACCGCGCGCACCGTCTCGGGAAGGATCTTGAACCCGCCGCGGTTGATCGCCCCGTCGGCTCTGCCGTGCACCGTGATGAACCCGTCGGAGTCCACCGATGCGATATCGGTGGTGCGGATCCAGTCCGGGCGCACCAGGTCGATCCGGGCTTCCAGCAGGCCACGGTCGCCGACCGGTAATTCGGCACCGGTGTCGGGATCTACGATCCGTACCTGCACACCCGGTAGCGGCTTGCCGGAGCTGTCGGGTTTTGTGGCTCCATAGCGTCGATGCAGCTCGGGTGTCCACGCACAGACCGACCCAGCGAATTCCGTTGCGCCGTAAGCCCAGAACAGCGGAATGCCGAACCGCGACTCGAACTCCTCGCGCAGCTGCGGCTCGAGCGGTCCCGAACCGCCGGGCAGGTACTCCAGGGACGCGAGATCCTCGCGCGTCACGTCGGACTCGAGCAGCATCCGCAGCAGTGCGGGTTGCACGCCGGTCCGTTTGATCCGGTAGGTCTTGACCGCATCCACCCAGGCATCGACGGTGAACCGTTCCAGCAGCACGACGCGTTTGCCGAGGTAGGGGCCGACCAGCAACTGGCAGACCCCGATGCTGCCGAACGGCCAGTACACCAATTCGGGTGGATCGTCGGCGGAGGGCTGTTGCCCCACGGTCATGGTCAGCATGGTGTGCTGCAGCGCCGCGATGTGCACCGGCACTCGTTTGGGTGCTCCGGTGGTGCCGCTGCTGAGGATGTGCAAGCCCGCGCGGTACTGCTGCGCAGCAGGGTCGGTCGCGGTTCGCGGCGCAAGTGCCTCGACACCGAGGTCCGGTCCCGACAGCGCTATCGCGGCCGACCCGCTATCCTCGGCGGCCCGCAGTGCGGGGACGGTCCAGTCCTGCCGGTCGGCCAGGATCGCCGGGAGCCGCAGTGCGGTGATGTCGTGCGCGATCGCCTGCTCGGATTGATAGGAGTAGATCATCACGATCGGGCGGCCGGCGGCGATGAACCCCAGGATGGCCGCGGCATGGGGTACCCGGTTGCGCACCACCAGGCCGACCGGCTCGTCGGCACCGACACCCGCGCGGGCCAGGTGGTCCTCCACTCGGGTGATGTAGGCGGTGATGTCGTTGCCGGAGTACCAGGTTCGGTCGAACCGGATGAAGGGCGCGCTACCGTAGCCGCCCAATCTGGCCGACAGCGTCGCCCGGAAATCCGTCATGCCGGGCTCAGTACTGGGTGCAGCCCTGGTCGACCGGGATCGCGGCGGCGGTCACCAGGTGGGAGTCACCGCTGGCCAGCCAGCACACCGTGCCGGCGATGTCCTCCGGCTCGGCCACCCAGGTCGGCAGGAACGGTGTGAGCATCTGCGAGAGCTGCGGATTGGTCTCCATCGCCTGGCCCAGTGCACTGACCATGTCACCGGTGCCCATGTCGGTGTTCACCGGACCCGGGTGCACGCTGTTGACCCGGATACCGTGCTTGCCCAATTCGGCGGCGAACGCTCGGGCCATGCCGGTGACGGCATGCTTGCTGGCGGTGTAGTGCACCATGAACGGCTGCATCTTGATGCCGGCCGCCGAGCTGATCAAGATGATCGACCCACCGCGGCCGCCGTCGATGATGTGCTGCGCGCCGGCCATCACCGTGTTCCAGGTGCCGGTCACATTGATGTCGATGACATCGCGAAAGTTCTCCGGGGAGATGGCATCCCAGGCCTGCGGGGCCGCGACGCCGGCGTTGGCGACGATGACGTCCAACCGGCCCAGGGTGGCCACCGCGTCGGCGACGGCTTCGCGCAGTCCGTCGTAGTCGCGGGTGTCGACCACGGCGGAGACCATCCGGCGCCCGGTCGCCTCGACCAACCGCACGGTCTCGGCCAGATCTTCGGGAGTGGCCGGGTTGTAGGGCACACAATCGGGCAGCTTGCCGGCCACATCGACCGCGATGATGTCGGCGCCCTCGGAAGCCATCCGCACCGCGTGGGCCCGTCCCTGCCCGCGTGCCGCACCGGTGATGAATGCCACCTTGTCGGTCAGTCGCCCCGCCATGCCGTCTCCTCTGCCGTCGATTCCTGCGTGCCGCAGTGCGGCTCTGATCGGGCCCGAGCCGAAGACCCCGCCGATCATATATGAAATATGATCGGCGGGTAAGGGGTGGGTTCAGCTGGTGAACGCACCGCCCAGCGGGCCGATGATCCCGAGGATCGGGTCGATCAGGAACTCCTGGATCCCGGTGGCGTCCAACACATCCTGGATCGCCAGACCGATCGGCGCCTCCAGGGCGAAGAACGCCGTGAACGGGTTGAAGTCGGCGTTGAACTGTGCGACGGCGTCGTGGTAGGACTCGCCGATGGTCTCCTGCGACCACGCCAGTGCCTGCGCCAGCAGGTCGTCGAGTTCGGCGTAGCCGGGCAGGTGGGTGCCGAACAGTCCGAACGCGTTGTCGGCGCCCTGCACGACGGCGCGGGTGAGTTCGATGCCGAAGGTCAGCGGATCCAGGGTGGGGATCAACTGGACGGGCGTCGGTTCGCCGAACGGGACCGACCGGTCATAGCCGGCTTCGACGATCACCTGCAGGGCGGGCTGGACAATGTCCAGCACCGATTGCGGCACGCCCAGCGTCATCAGCGGACCCAGCAACGGCAAAGTGGTCGACGGGATGAGATAGAAGGTGGTGTCGCCCTCGACCTGCTTGACGATGTCGCTGGAACCCAGCACATATTCGTCGACGTACGGACCCGACATCGGCTCCGACGGCGGCCAGACCGCGGGGATGTTGGTCAACGGTCCGTCGCCGTAGGACGCGTGTGCGTAGATGATGCCGAAGACCGCGTTGAGGTCGGCGATCAGGTTGATCGGGTACTGCGGGAAGTCGGAGAAGAAGTCGTACTGGTTGGAGATGTCGATGGTGGGGATACCCAGATCGGTCGGCTCCGCGCCGGGAAACGCACCGCCCACTCCCGGTATGGCCAATCCTTCGAACCTCGACACCTCACCGCCGTTGGGGCGACTGGACGAACCCAACAGCAGGAACGTGACATCGGGAATCGGCTGACCGGATGCTGCGAGTTCGGCGAGGTGCGCCTTCGCCATGATCGAGATCATCGCGCTCTGTGAATAACCCGAGACCACGAACGGCTCATCGGGATGCGCGGCAACCTGAGCGTCGATCGCCTCCAGCAGTTTCACCACGCCGTCGGGAACCGACGGGCTGGCGAAGGATTCCGGGGTGGCCACCATGACCAAGGTGTAGTCGCCACCGGTGGCCGGATTGATGTAGGCCTCGATGATCGAGTCCCGCCAGGCCTGGCTGGGGGTCGGCATCCCGGTGCCGCCCATCATCAGGGCGTTGAGCGGGCCGTCGGAACTGTCGGCATGCGCGACCGATGTCTGGGGGGTGCACGTCAACAAGGCGGTCGCCGCAGCGAACATCAACGCCGTACCGGCCTGCCGACTGCGAATCATGATGCCACCCCCGGAGCGTGAATTCTGACCGAACGTAATCCAAGAATCGCCTAAGCGTCCTGCTTATCGGGGTCTTTCCGGGAGTCGGCGGTGAGCAGTTCGCGGATCCGTCGCATGTCGGCCTTGCCGGTCGCCCCGCGGGGGATGGCGTCGGTCCCGTCGACCAGTAGCCATACCGTCGGAACCTTGAACGCGCTCAACAGGTTGCGGGCCGCGCCGCGCAGCCCGTCGACGGAGAGTCCGCCGCCGGCGATCACCGCCCCCACCCGGTTGCGGTCTCCGTCGGGCACGTTGGTGACGACGGCGGCCTGCACGCCGGGGATGGACCGCAGGGCCTTCTCCACTTCACTCGGGTAGACGGTGGCGCCGCTGACTTTGAACATGTCGTCGGATCTGCCGTGATAGAACAGGAATCCGTCGCGGTCGAGGCGGCCCAGGTCGCCGGTGGGGTAGAAGCCGTCGGTGGTGAAGACCTCCTCGCGGGTGCGTCCACAGATGCCGCGCAGGGTGTGCGGACCGCGCAACTGGATCATCCCGACGGTGTCGGCGGGGAGCGGAGCGCCGGTCTCGACGTCGACGATCCGTACCTCCATGCCGGCGAACGGTTTTCCGCAGCTGCCCCACGCCGAGCGTGGCATGTCGGTGTCGGCGGCATAGCCGCAGTACGGGCCGAACGCCTCGGTCATCCCGAACAGGTTGGCGCGTGCCCCGGGCTCGGCGCGCAGGTCCGCGGGCAGCAACGCCTCCAGGCTGCCCGGACGCAACGCGGACAGATCGGCGTCGCCGGCGTGCCGGGACAACTCCGCGGCCTGATCCGGCCAGCCGCGAAACAGCGTGACCCGCTCGGATTCCAGCAGGCGCAGCGTGGTCTGCGGCGTCGGGATCTCCTCGGTGACCAGCGTCGCCCCGGCCAACAGGGCCGAGAGCACCCCGCCGCCGAAACCGCCCACCCAGAAGAACGGCATCGGCAGATACAGCCGGGTGTCGGCGCCGATGCAGCGCGGCGCAAGGCTGGAACGCACCGCGCCCAGTGCGCTGCCGTGCGAATGCTGCACCCCCTTGGGGGGACCGCTGCTGCCGGAGGTGAACATGATCAGCATCGGGTCCGCGGGGGTGACACCGGCGCCCAAGGCGTCGACGACACCGGCCAGAGCCGCGTCGGCGTTGGTGTCGGCCAACCGGTCGGCCGTCCAGACATGCTGCAGCGACGGCAGATCCCCGGGCAGGCCGTCGAGGTGGCGCCGGCCGCGGAACTCCTCGACGCCGATCAAGAACTGGACGGACGCCACCCGCAGTTGGGCGGCCAGCTCCGGTGCGGTCAGCAGGGTGCTCAACGGCACCAGCACCGCGCCGATCCGGGTCAGGCCGATGGCGATGCGGACCCACTCGACGCCGTTGGGCATGATCACCCCCACCCGGGTGCCCTTGCCGATACCCGCCGCGATGAAGACCGCGGCCAGTTCCCGCGACGACGCATCCAGATCCGCGTAGCTCAGCCGCCGGGTCGGGTCGATCACCGCAGGCTTGTCCCCGTGCCGGTCGGCGTGGGCACGTACCAGGGCGTCGACGGTCAACGTGTCAGGCATCGAACACCTTTGCCAATTCGCGTAGGTCGACCTTCCCACTGGGCAGCAGCGGGATCTGCGCCGCGGGGACGGTCGTCGATCTGCGGGGGACCTTGTAGGCGGAGAGTTCGGCGGCCAGCGACTCGCGTAGCTTCGCGCCGTCGACCGGGGTGTCGCCGACGAGGACCGCGGCCACCAGTTGACCGCGGTCGGGATCGGGCAGGCCGAACACGTAGGCGGCCATACCGCCGGTGACCGCGGCGATCGCGCGCTGCACCTCGACGGGGGACACATTGGCCCCGGCGGTCTTGATCAGCGAATCGCGCCGGCCCAGGTAGTAGTAGAAGCCGTCGTCATCGGTGCGGACCAGATCACCGGTGTGGAACCAGCCGTCGGCGTCGAAACACTCTTCCCGGCTGCGCTTGTGGTAGCGCTGCATCAGGTACGGGCCGCGCACCCAGAGTTCTCCGTCGTCGACCCGGCACTCGAATCCGGGAGCCGGCCGCCCGAAGCTACCGCGCCGGTGTTCGGGCTGGTCGGTGTCGTCGGCGCTGAGCAGGACGACGCCGCCGGTCTCGGTCAGTCCGAGCATGTTGTGCCGCAACTCCGGATCGGCGGGCCGGGCATCCGGGGCCAGGATCGGATAGAGGTTCCCGCGGCGCAACGTCGACAGATCACGGTCGGCGAAGCTCGGGTGGCGCGGCAGGCCGGCGACACCGGCCACGAAACCATTGCTCACCGTAGGCTTCTCGGCTTCCAGCAGGTCGAGGGTGACGGCCGGGTCGGTGGCGTTGGAGCAGACCAGCGTGGCGCCCGCCAGCACGGTGGACAGCAGGGCGAACGCGAACCCGCCGATCCAGAAGAACGGTGAATTGCAGAACAGGGTGTCCTCGGCGCGCAGGCCGCGGATCGCATTGAGGTTGCGCTGGTGGCCGATCAGAGCGCCGTGGCTGTGTATGGCACCTTTGGGCGTGCCGGTGGACCCGGAGGTGTAGACGATCGCCAGCGGGTCGCCGCCGTCGACGCCGTCCTCGAGGTCGGCCAGCTGCGGTGGAGCGCTGCGCCCGCTGGCGGTCTCGGGGCCGAACAGCACGTGGCGCAGTTGCGGCACCTCCGCGCAGAACAGTGGTGCACCGGCCCCGATATCCGCATCGCCGAGCACCTCGGTCAACCGTTCTCGGTAGTCGTGCGAGCGGAAAGCCGCGGCGGCCAGCAGAATCCGCACATCGCTGTGCACCAGCTGGTTCCGCAGCTCGCGTGCGGTGGCGAAGGTGGGGAACGGAACCACCACCGCGCCGATCCGGCTCGCGGCCAACAGACCCACCACGAACGCCGCGCCATTGGGGAACAGCAACCCGACGTGGCACCCCTTGCCGGCACCCAGTTCCAGGAGCCGGCCGGCCAACACCGCCGAGCGTTGCTCGGCTTCGGCGTAGCTGATCCGCTCGGTATCGGTGACCAGCAGCGGGTGATCGCGCCGGGCACGTGCCTGTTCGCGCAGGACGTGCGCCAGGGTGTCAGCGGGCATGCTCGATCAGCGCCCGCACGGCACCCAGATCGGCCTTGCCCGACGGTGTCCGCGGGATGACGTCGACGATGGCGATCTCGGTGGGAATCTCGTAGCCCGCCAGCCGGCCCCGCAGAAACTCGGTCAGCGTGCCGGAGTCCGCGGCGGCACCGGAGCGTAGTTCCACGGCCGCCACCGGGGTCTCCCCGAGACGCTCATCGGCCCGGCCCACGACGGCGGCACCCTTGACCGCCGGGTGGGCTTCCAGGGCGACCCGCACGTCGTCGGGCATCACCTTGAAGCCGCCGCGGATGATCGCCTGATCCGCCCGGCCCAGAATCCACAGGAAACCGTCGGCGTCGATCCGGGCCAGGTCGGTGGTGCGCATCCAGTCGGCGTCGGCACCGAGCTGGCCCGGCTTGACCTCCAGCAGCCCCGGTTGGTCGGGCCCCAGCGGTGCGCCGTCGTCGCCGACCACCCGCAGCTGCGCACCCAGGCTGGCGCGGCCCACGCTGCCCCGCTTGTCCTTCCAGTACCGCTGATAGTCGGCCAGTGTCCAGCCGGCGACGCCGCCACCGAATTCGGTTGCCGCATATGAGGTGAGCACCGGAATGCCGAACTTGGCGGTGAACGCGTCGGCGTCGTCCGCGGAGAGCGGGGCGGTGCCCGAGGTCACCGCACGAATACCGGCCAGGTCTTCGCGGGTCAGCTCCGAATGCAACACGGTGCGCAGCGCCGCCGGGACCAACGACACCGCACGCGGCCGGCAGGTGCGGACCGCATCGGCCCAGCGTCGCAGTTCGAAGCGTTCCAGCAGCACGAACGACCGCGCTTCGGCGATGCACTGCAGCACCCGGTAGACGCCGCCGATGTGCACCAGCGGCGAGTTGACGATCGCGATCCCGCGCCGCAACTGCTCGGGCGCCGGAGCATGCTCCGGGTCGGGGCCGATCACACTGTGCGCCAACATGTCGTAACGCAGGTCGACGCGCTTGGGCGGCCCGGTGGTTCCGCTGGTCAGCATCCACACCGCCACCCCGGGGCGCCCCACGTCCGGCACCGGTTCGGCGGCCGCACTGATCTGCGGTTCGGCCGCCAGATCGGTGATCGCCACCAGCGTCGTATGCGGGCCCGCGGTGACCAGGGCGTCCAGATCGGCGGGATCACCGATGATCACCGGCAGTTCGAGGTCGGCGATCTCGGTGCGGGTGCGGTCGTCGCCGCGGGAGGGATTGATCACCACCACGCAGCCCCCGGCCAGCAGCACCCCGAGCAGCGCGGCCACCTGGGGTGGGCGGTTGCGCAACAGGATTCCGACCCGGGCGCCCGCCGGGGTCAGCGCGGCGATGCGCCGGGCGAGTCCGTCCAGCTGCGCCCAGGAGTGCCAGGTGCCGTCGTATTGCAGTGCCGGTGCGTCGGGCTGCAAGGCGAGCACGGTCGCGATGCGTCGTTGCAGGGGATGTGGCATCAGCGAATCCGTGGGGGAGTCGTGGGGCGCGGCGGTTGCGCGTCGAGCTCGGCCTTGCCCAGGGGGTTGCCCAGCCTGGTGTAGATCAGCCCCTGGTCCAGGGCGGCGCGGTAGGGCTTGTCGAGCGACTCCCAGATCGCCTTCACCGTGCCCTGGGTGGCCGAGGGCGGTTTGGCCGCGATAGTGGCGGCGACCTCGTGTGCGCGTGCCCAGAGCTGGTCGCGGGCCACCACCTCCGACACCAGACCGATCCGCAGGGCGGTGTCGGCGCCGACGCGTTCGTCGTTGCCCATCAAGGCGATCCGCAGGGTCTCACCCAGGCCGATCTTGCGCATCAACCCGATGGGCTCCAGCGCGCAGACCAGGCCGGCGGAGACATGGGAGTCGAAGAACGTGGCCTCCGTCGAACAGATCACCACGTCGGCCTCGTTGACGAAATAGAACGCGCCCGCGGTACACATGCCCTGGACCGCGCAGACAACCGGCTTGAACATCTTCTGCCACTTGGGGCTGAGCAGCTCACCGGGATCCTCGTGGTTCCAGACGTTGTCGGGCTGCCCGTAGGAGGATTTGATGTCCAGGCCGGCGCTGAACGCGCGGTCACCGGCGGCGCGCAGTACGACGGCGTTGACGTCCTCGTCGAGCTTGACGATCCGCCACGCGGCCGCCATCTCCTCGCACATGGTGCGGTCGAAGGCGTTGAGCCGATCGGGCCGATTCAGCGTGATGGTGGCGACCCGCGCGGTGCGGTCGACGTCGAGCAGGATCGTGGTGAACGCGGGATTCATCGGCACTGCCATTCCGGTGTCCGCTTCTCGACGAAGGCGCGCGGCCCCTCCAGCGAATCCTCGGTGTGCAGATTGCGTTCCCGGAAGGACTCGGCGAGCATCTCCGCCTCGTGCAACGGCAGATCCAATCCCTTGAGGATCGCCAACCGGGTGCCGCGTACCGCCAACGGCGCGTTGGAGTTCAAGACGTCGGCGATCTCGTGGGCGCGTTCGAGCAGCCGATCGTGTTCCACGACCTCGCTGATCATGCCGAGGTCGTAGGCGCGTTGGGCGTCCATCCGCTCGTGCTTGCCCATCAGAGCCATCCGCAGTGCCACCGAGCGGGGCAGTACCCGGGCCAACCGCACCACTTCGCGTCCGGCGACCAGGCCGATCGAGACGTGCGGGTCGAAGAACGTGGCACGATCCGAGGCGATCACGATGTCGCAGGTGGTGACCCAGTCCAGTCCGGCGCCGCAACAGATCCCGTTGATGGCGGCCAGCACCGGTTTGGCCATCGTCCGGAACGGGGGAGTGCCCTCCTGCGGGGCCTCCCACTGCTCGTAGGTGGACAGATACGGGCGCTCGTTGACCACCTTGCCGTCACCGGGGATCTCTTTGACGTCGGCGCCGGTGCAGAACGCCCGGCCGTTGCCGGTGACGATCAGCAGCCACACCCGATCATCGGCTTCGGCCTCCGCGTAGGCGCTCCGCAGTTCGGTGACCATGTGCGGGCTCAGCGCGTTGAGTGCCTCCGGGCGGTTCAGTGTGATCGTGGCGGTGTGCCCGCGCACCTCGTAGTCGATGGTGTCGAACGTCGGCATGGCCGTCCCTTCTTCTGTTAGCGGCCGGTGAAACCCGGCGGGCGCCGCTGTGAGAACGCGGCCAGACCTTCTTTGAAATCCCCGGTACGGCAGCTGAGTTCGAGGTTGAACAGCTCCTGGGTCATCGATTGCGGCAGCGTCGCGTGCTGCCCGTAATGCAGGGCCTGCTTGGTCAGTCCGATCGCGACGGTCGGGCCGTCGGCCAAGCGGGCCAACAGTTCTGCTGCGGCGGCGTCTAAGTCCGCGGGCGCCACCGCCTGGTGGATCAGCCCCCAGTCGACGGCGTCGGTGCCGCCGACCTTCTCCCCGAGCAGCAGCATGCGCCGAGCCCGGGCCAGGCCCACCAGCCGCGGCAGCAGCCAGGTGGCGCCCGAGTCGGGGCTGAAGCCGCGGGCCAGGAACGGCTCCCAGAACACCGCGTCCGCGGCGGCCACGGTGAAGTCGGCGGCCAGGGCCAGATTGCAGCCCAAGCCCACCGCCCAGCCCCGGACGCTGCACACCACCGGAAGCTGGATGGTCGCCACCAGCTCGATCAGCCGGTGCGCGGTATGCGGGATGCGCCGCACCAGGTCGCCGGTGCGGGGCCGCCGGTCACCGGAGTTAGTGGCGACCCAGTCGGCGCCGGCGCAGAAGTCGTCACCGGCGCCGCGAATGTGCACCGCGCGTAACCCGTCGTCGCTCGCCGCCCCGGTGAGCGCGTCGACGAGGTCGTCGATCATCTGATGGCTCAGGGAGTTTCGACGATCCGGACGATCCAGTGTCAGGTGTAGGAGCGCGCCGTCGCGCAGCGCCGTCACCGATCCTTCGGTCACTGTGGCACCCACCCTTCGCAGCTATATCGTCATGCCTACAGTATGCTATACGATTGTCGGCATTCGGTGGGAAGGGCGCATGGCGGAAGACGTAGCGGTTTCACAGCACTCCGGTGCCGCCCGGTTCGGTGAGCTGCCCCTGGCCCAGACCGTGGCGGCGGCAGGAGCGATGCGGCGCCTGACCGGGCTGCTGCTCGCACTGGAACACCCCCACCCGCTGGTCGACGAGATGCTGACGCAATTCGCCGATTGGGAGCAGCAACTGGCCGAGGTCGCCGCCGTGGCCCCCGTCCCGCGCCTGGAGTCCGAGGCCGACGGCCGGGTCTATCTGCAGCACGCCTTCGACGTGGCGGCGTTCAATCCCTGCTTCCCCGAGTACCGATTCGATCACCTGGACGGCGAAACAGCCTCGGGCACCGTCAGTTTCCCGCTGCCCTACGAAGGTCCACCGGGACTGGTGCACGGTGGCTTCCTCGGGGTCTTCTTCGACTGCGTCACCCAGCAGCAGAGTTGCGCGGCCGGCTCGGCCGGACGCACCCGCTCACTGCTGGTCACCTACCGGCGCCCGACCCCCATCCTCACCGAGCTGGACTTCGACATCGTGCGCACCGAGGGGGAGCGTGGCATCACCGCCACCGCACGACTGCTGCACGACGGCGAGCTGCTGTGCACCGGCGAGGTCAGTACCGCGGCCGCGCCACCGAACAAGTTGAGTGCCATTCGATTCGGCCGGCGACAGCCGGGTGAGGAGTCCTGCCGATGAGCCCCGCCGACACAGGCGACGACCGTGTGTTGTTCGACGTCGATCCCGACGGGCGGATCGCCACCATCACGCTGAACAACCCCGGCCGGCGCAACTCCTACGACGCCGCGATGCGCGACGGGGTGGCACGCTGCCTGGACCGGGTGGCCGACGACGACGACATCGTCGTGGTGCTGCTGCGCGGCGCGGAAGGCGTTTTCAGCACCGGCGCGGACATGAACAACGCCTACGGCTGGTACGGCGAACGCGGTGAGAGCGGCGAGAAGGCCCAGCCTGCGGCCAAGAGCCGGCCGAGCCAGCGCCGCCGGTTGGCGGTGGACCGCAAGTCGTTCGGCTTCTACCACAATCTGATGGGCTTCCCGAAGGTCACCGTCGGCGAGATCAGCGGCTACGCGCTGGGCGGGGGCTTCGAGATGGCGCTGATGACCGACATCTCGGTGATCGCGCGGAACACCAAGATCGGTATGCCCGCCACGCGCTTCCTGGGCCCGGCGCTGGGCAGCCTGCACATGTTCTTTCACCGGTTGGGCCCGGTGTTGGCCCGGCGCCTGCTGCTGACCGGGGACATCATCACCGCCGGCGAGGTCGAGCAGCTGGGTGTCTTCACCGAGACCTGCGATCCCGCGGAGGTGACCGCACGGGCACGGTACTGGGCGGCCAAAGCGGCGAAGATGCCCGCCGACGGTGTGGTGATCGCCAAGGAGGCCTTCCGTCTCGTCGAGCAGAGTCAGGCCTACCAGGGTGAAGAGGTGGCCAGCTATCTCTTCCACGCCTACGGCACCAACCTGCAGTTCGGGCCGGGGGAGTTCAACTTCGTCAAGACCCGGGCGCAATACGGCACCAAGGAGGCGTTCCGGTTGCGCGACGAACACTTCCACGTCCCGGAGCCGTGAAACCGGGCCGGTGTCACTGACCTGACCCGCGACGCAGTACCTTTACAAAAACAACGATTAATGTAAGGTCGGAAAAATGCCTACACCTGTCATCGTCGGCGCCGTACGCACGGCCATCGGACGTTCATTCAAGGGAACCCTGGTCAACACCCCGGCGGAGACGTTGATCACGACGGTGCTGCCCGAAGTGGTGCGCCGGGCGGGTATCGAGCCGAACGAGATCGACGACATCATCTTCGCCGAATCGCACTACGGCGGCGGCGACCTCGCCCGCTACGCGGCGGCCGCGTGCGGCATGGAGAGCGTGCCGGGCCAGTCGGTCAACCGGCACTGCGCCGGCAGCCTGACCGCGATCGGCAACGCGTCGGCCCAGATCGGGTCCGGTATGGAGCGGGTGCTGATCGCCGGCGGTGTGCAGTCGCTGTCGATGTCGCCGCTGGTGAAGTGGCGGGTGCCCGGTCCCGAGTTGAAGTTCATCGAGCCCTGGATGCCGCCGACGCACCCCGAGACCCCCGACGCACCCACCCGGGACATGTCGATCACCGTGGGCTGGAACACCGCGCAGGCCGCGGGCATCACCCGTGAGGAGATGGACGCCTGGGCCGCACGGTCGCACCAGCGGGCCATCGACGCGATCGACGCCGGCAAGTTCGTCGACGAGATCATCCCGCTGAAGGTCGAACTGCCCGACGGGTCGGTGACCGAATTCAAGGTCGACGAGTTCCCGCGGCGCGGGACCACCGCGGAGACACTGGCGGGCCTGAAGGTGCTGCACCCCGAGATCGAGGGCTTCTCGATCACCGCGGGCAACAGCAGCGGCACCAACGATGCCGCCGCCGCCGTCGCGATCGTCGACTCCGACTACGCCCGCGACAAGGGCCTGAACGTGATGGGCACCGTCAAAGCCTGGGCCTCGGTGGGCGTCGCCCCGCGCGACACCGGACTGGGCGGCGTCAAGGTGATCGGCAAGGTGCTCGAACGCGCCGGGCTGTCGGTCGGTGACGTCGCGCTGTGGGAGATCAACGAGGCGTTCGCCTCGGTGCCGATCGCGGCGTGCAAGGAGTACGGCATCGACGAGGAACTGGTGAACTTCTCCGGCAGCGGTTGCAGCCTGGGTCACCCGATCGCCGCATCCGGCGCCCGGATGGTCACCACCCTGCTCTACGAGCTCAAGCGCCGTGGCGGCGGCATCGGTGTGGCCGCCATGTGCGCCGGTGGCGGCCAGGGCGGCGCAGTGGTCGTCGAGGTCTAGCGCCCAGCACACTTGGGAAAGAGCGAGCCGGCACCGTCGATCAGACGGTGCCGGCTCGCTCTTTTCGGGTCAGGCGATCACTGTTTGGCTTGCCGCCGCGCCGGCTTGCCGCTCTGCTCGATCAACCGTTCGGCGTGGTCGAGGATGCAGTTGAGGCCGTACTCGAAGTTGGCGTCGTCGGCCGCACCCACCCGATGGCCCTGCCGGGTGGTCTCGGCCAGCAGCGGGGTCACCGACGGGTCGATGACCAGCGCCTCCTCGAAATCCGACGGACCCTCGGCGTCCGATGCCCGGTTCTTCTCGTAGAGGCGGCGCAGCACCACCGACCCGCGGATGTGCACCGAGATCGTCGAGTAGGTGTCGAAGGCGTCCTGCGGGGACAGGCCGGCCTCCACCAGGCTGGCGATCGCCCGCTCCACCTCCTGGACGCCGAGTTGCGCGGCCCGCGGGCTCAGCGCAGCCCGAATCAGGATGAGATCGCACAGGATCGGGTTGCCCAGAAACGTCGACCGCATGCTGTGCGCGTGATTGCTCAGGGTCTGGCGCCAGTCCTTGGCCTCGACATACGGGGTGGCGAACACGTACTGCTTCAGGGCCCGGGTGGTCATCGCATTGAGGAGGTCGTCCTTCTTGCGGAAATACCAGTAGATGCTGGTCACGCCGACGCCGAGGTGTTTGCCGAGCAACGGCATGCTCAGGTTGTCGACCCCGATCTCCTCGGCGAGCGCGAATGCGCCGTCGATGATGTCGTCGGGGTTGATCGATCCGCGTTCGCGCCGTTGCCGTTTCTCGGCGACTGGCTGCTTTGCCACTGCGGGTACCTCCAGTTCTGGTCGACACGGCCGGATTCTCCGCCGTTGAACCTAGCTGTCAAACCTACCCGTACCCGGCTCCGACACCGGCCATGGAGCTTCTCTTACCGTAAAGCATATGGTAAGCATTTTTGTATACCTTGTCACAACGCCTGAAGGGTGAGCCGTGTCTGAAGCGGTACTGCGCGAGCGTCGCGGACGGATTCTCGTCATCACGATCAACCGGCCGGAGGCCCGCAACGCGGCCAACAAAGCGGTCGCCGAGGGACTGGCCGCCGCGTGCGACGAACTCGACGACACCCCGGAGCTGTCGGTCGGGGTGCTGACCGGAGCCGGCGGCAACTTCTGTGCGGGCATGGACCTGAAGGCGTTCGCGGCCGGCGAGCTGGCCTACGTCCCGGGCCGCGGACTCGGCTTCACCGAGCGCCCGCCGCGCAAGCCGCTCATCTCCGCCGTCGAAGGCCACGCGGTGGCCGGCGGAACCGAACTGGTGCTGGCCACCGACCTGGTGGTGGCCGCCAAGGGTGCGAAATTCGGCATCCCGGAAGTCAAGCGCGGACTGGTGGCCGCCGGCGGCGGCCTGCTGCGGCTGCCACACCGGATCCCGTACCAGAAGGCACTCGAATTGGCTTTGACCGGTGAGAGTTTCACCTCCGAGCAGGGTGCGCAGTGGGGTTTCGTCAACGTGCTCGCCGAGCCCGGTAAGGCGCTGGACGAGGCCATCGCGCTCGCCGAGCGGATCACCGCGAACGGCCCGCTGGCCGTCGCGGTGACCAAGGAGATCATGGTGAAGTCCGCCGGCTGGAGCCAGGACGAGATCTGGCAGAAGCAGAACGAACTGATCGCGCCGGTGTTCACCTCCCACGATGCCAAGGAGGGCGCCATCGCATTCGCCGAGAAGCGCGCCCCGAACTGGACCGGCGCCTGAGTCCTGGCGGGTAGCCGTGGATCTGGGCTTGCGCGACGCCCGCGCCGTGGTCGTCGGCGGCGGGCGGGGGATGGGACTGGCCGCGGCGGGCTGCCTGGCCGACGACGGCGCCCGGGTCGCCGTCCTGGGGCGGTCGAGTGACGTGCTGGATCGCGCCTGCGACGACCTGCGCAGACGCGGCAGTCCGGAGGCGATCGCCGTGGTCGCCGACGTCTGCGACGAGCATCGCGTGCAGCAGGCCTTTGCCGAGATCGGCGAGCGCTGGGGCGGCGAGCTCAACATCCTCATCAACGCCACCGGCCCGGACGTGCAGGGTCGGTTCGAGGAGCTGAGCGACGAGCAGTGGCGCCGGGCGATCGACCAGGGCGCGATGGGGATGGTGCATGCCGTCCGGGCGGCACTGCCGTTGCTGCGCAAGGCCGAATGGGCCCGGATCGTGAATTTCTCGGCGCAGTCCACGCAACGGCAGAGCACCGCTCTGGTCGCCTACACCGCGGCCAAGGCGATGGTGAACAGCGTCTCGAAGAACCTGGCGCTGTTGCTGGCGCCCGACGAGATCCCGGTCAACGTCGTCTCGCCGGGCAGCGTCGCCTCCGAGGGGCTGGTCGGCTGGGCCCGTTCGGTGGGTGTGGACGGGGACGACCCCTACCGGTTGATGGAGGCCATCACCGAGCATTTCGGCCATCCGGCACAGATGCCGCGGGCCGGCCTGCCCGACGAGGTGGGGGCGGTAGCGGCGTTTCTGGCCTCCCGCCGCAACAGCTACATGACCGGCGCCAACGTCAACGTCGACGGTGGCTCGGACTTCACCTGATCGGCTGGCCGGAATCGAGCCGTGACCTGCCTACATAGCGGTTTTCGACCGGACCGCCCGCGGTTGCGGAATGCGCTACCGAAAGGTATACAGTAAGAACTATTCCAATCGGATTCCGGTCCGGAATCCGAGTCGATTCGAGGCGGAGGTTGCGGGGTCGATGACCGCGGTGCTCTACGACGTGCGGGACGCCGTCGGGCTGATCACCCTCAACCGCCCGGAGCGGCTCAACTCCTGGGGGCCCGACATCGCCGCCGGTTTCTACGCCGCCGTCGATCAGGCCGAGGCCGATCCCGCGGTACGGGCGATCGTGGTGACCGGCAGCGGTCGTGGGTTCTGCGCCGGCGCCGATCTGGGCGGCGGCGCGCAATCCGGCCCCGACACCGATGCATCCGACACCGACGTCTCCCAACTGGTCGGCGACCGCCCCCCGCATTTCCTGACCGAATTGCGCAAACCCGTGATCGCGGCCATCAACGGCTCCTGCGTCGGAATCGGGCTGACCCACGCGCTGATGTGCGACGTCCGGTTCGCCGCGGCCGGTGCCAAATTCGCCACCGCCTTCACCCGTCGCGGCCTGGTCGCCGAACACGGAATCACCTGGATACTGCCGCGACTGGCCGGTATGGGCCCGGCGATGGACCTGCTGCTGTCCGGGCGCACCTTCCTCGCCGAGGAGGCCCGCGAACTCGGCGTGGTCAACCACGTCGTCGCGCCCGAGGACCTGCTGGAGCGTGCGCTCGCCTATGCGCGCGATATCGCCGCGCACTGTTCGCCGGCGTCGCTGGCGGTGATCAAGGGCCAGGTCTACCGCGACGCACTCGATGACGTCGCCGCGGTCAGCGCCCGCGCCGAAACCCTGATGTACGAATCGCTGACGCGGCCCGACCTGATCGAGGGAATCACCAGTTTCTTCGAGAAGCGCCCGCCGAACTTCCCGCCCCTCACGTGAGAAAGGTTGAGCACATGACTGCCGCACCCGAACGGCTCCCGTACTTGGCCGTCGACGTCGACAACCACTACTACGAGCCGCTGGACGCCTTCACCCGGCACCTGCCCAAGGAGTTCCGCAGCCGCGGTGTGCAGATGCTGCAGGACGGCAATCGCACCCTGGCGGTGTTCGGCGGGGTCGTCAACCACTTCATCCCGAACCCGAGCTTCGATCCGATCATCGAACCGGGCTGCCTGGATCTGCTGTTCCGCGGCGAGATCCCCGAAGGCGTGGACCCGGCGTCGTTGATGAAGCTCGACCGGCTCTCCGAGCATCCCGAATACCAGAACCGCGACGCCCGCGTGGCGGTGCTCGACCGGCAGCGACTGGAGACGGTGTTCATGCTGCCGACCTTCGCCTGCGGTGTGGAGGAGGGACTCAAGCACGACATCCCCGCCACCATGGCATCGGTGCACGCGTTCAACCTCTGGCTCGACGAGGACTGGGGTTTCGACCGTCCCGACGGCCGGGTCGTCTCCGCGCCGATCATCTCGCTGGCCGATGTCGAAAAGGCCGTCGAGGAAGTCGAATTCGTGATCGGTCGCGGCGCCAAACTGGTCTGTGTGCGCCCGGCCCCGGTGCCCGGCGAGGTACGGGCCCGCTCGCTCGGCGACCCGATGCACGACCCGGTGTGGGCGCGGCTGGCCGAAGCGGGTGTCGCCGTCGTCTTCCACCTGTCGGACTCCGGATACATGGCGATCCCGGCGCTGTGGGGCGGCAGCGGTGTCTTCAAGGGATTCGGTAAGCGCGACCCGCTCGACATGGTGATCATGGACGACCGCGCGATCCACGACACCATCGCCTCGATGATCGTGCACCAGGTGTTCACCCGGCACCCCAAGCTCAAGGTGGCCAGCATCGAGAACGGCTCGTACTTCGTCTACCGGCTGATCAAGCGGTTGAGGAAGTCGGCCAACAACGCGCCCTACCACTACCGGGAAGACCCGATCGAGCAGCTGCGCAACAATGTCTGGATCGCCCCCTACTACGAGGACGACGTGAAGCTGCTGGCCGACACCATCGGCGTCGACAAGATCCTGTTCGGTTCGGACTGGCCGCACGGTGAGGGCCTGGCCGACCCGACCACCTTCACCGCCGACATCCCGCAGTTCCCCGAATTCAGCGCGGAAGATACCCGAATGGTTATGCGGGACAACGCATTGACGCTGCTGGGTGATCCGAACCGGACCGCACCGGGCGCCGCCCACCTGGCAGCTTCGGTCTGACGGTGGGCGAATGGACGATCGGTGGCGTCGTCGACGCGATCGCGGAGGTCGTGCCCGATCGTGAGATGACGGTATGCGGCTCCCGGCGCAGCACGTTTGCGCAGAGCGCCGAGCGCACCCGCCGGCTGGCCAACTTCCTGGCGGGCCGCGGGCTGGGCGCACACGCCGAACGGGAGTCGTTGGAACGCTGGGAGTGCGGGCAGGACCGGGTTGCGCTCCTCATGCACAACGATCTCTACCCGGACATGCTGATCGGGTGCCTCAAGGCCCGCACCGTCCCGTTCAACGTCAACTACAACTATTCGCCCGGCGAGGTCGCCGCCCTGCTGGCCTACCTGCGTCCGCGGGCGGTGATCTACCACGGATCGTTCGGCGCCAAGTTTGCGTCCGTGCTGGACGCGGAGTTGCTGATCTGCGTCGACGACGGTGACGGTGCGCCGCTGCCGGGGTCGGTGACGCTCGACGATGCGCTGGCCCAGGGCGATTCGGACTGTGTGGCCGCGTGCTCTCCCGACGATGTGCTGATGGTCTGCACCGGTGGCACGACCGGACGGCCCAAGGGCGTGATGTGGCGCCAGGGCGACCTGTACGTGTCGTCGATGAACGGCGCCGACCACGCCGATGTCACCGAGATCCACGACAAGGTCGCCCATGCCGGTGCGCCATGGTTCGCGGTGTCGCCGTTGATGCACGCCGCCGGAATGTGGACGGCGTTCTCGGGTCTGTTGTCCGGCCAGACCGTGGTGCTGCACGACACCAAGCCCCGGTTCGATCCGCGCACGGTGCTGGAGACCGCCGAACGCGAGAAGGTCGGCCTGATGACCATGGTCGGCGATGCCTACGCCGGCCCGATCGTCGAGGAGTTGGGCCGACGCCCCTACGACCTGTCCGCGCTGTTCGCCATCGGCACCGGCGGTGCGGCCACCAACGCCAAACATCAACAGGCGCTGCTGGAATATCTGCCGCAGATCACCGTGATCAACGGATTCGGTTCCTCGGAGACCGGCAACATGGGATTCGGTCACACCCGTCACCGCGATCCCACCGCGGAGACCTTTCAGCTGCGGGCCGGCGGCCTGGTGGCCTCCGACGACTACACCCGGTTTTTGGAACCGGGGGAGGACGAGATCGGCTGGGTGGCACGCAACGGCCGAATCCCACTGGGCTACTTCGAGGACGCCGTCGCCACCGAGAAGGTCTTTCGGCAGATCGACGGCCAGTGGGTCGTCATCTCCGGCGACCGGGCCGCACTGGACGCCGACGGAACCCTGCGACTGTTCGGACGCGACTCCCTGGTGGTCAACACCGGCGGGGAGAAGGTCTTCGTCGAGGAGGTCGAGGACGTGCTGCGGGCCCACCCGCAGGTGGCCGATGCACTGGTGGTGGGGCGGCCCAGCGAGCGGTGGGGAGAAGAACTGGTCGCACTGGTGGCGCTGCAACCGGATTCGGACACCAGCGATGAGCAACTGGCCGCGCACTGCCGCACGGTGCTGGCGGGTTTCAAGGTGCCCAAGCAGTTCCTGCACGTCGAGCAGGTGCGTCGGCTGGGCAACGGCAAGGCGGACTACCGCTGGGCCAAACGTCGGGTGAGCGAAGAGGTGACTACGGCATGACTGCCATCAGCGAGCCGTCCCGGGCCATCGATTGTCTGGTGAACGTGCACTTCGGCGAGAACAAGCAGCCGGAGTGGATGGTCCGGGCGCGTGACGACTACTTCAAGGGGCCGGCGTCGATGTTCGCCCCCGTCGAGATGTCGGCGCTGCTCGACGAGATGGACGCCAACGGCGTGCACAAGGCCGTCCTGATGGACAACCTGACCAAACCCTCGGTGACCGCCCGGAAGTTCGTCGCGGAACGGCCCGATCGGTTCGCGCTGGCCATGGGTGGCATGAACCTGCTGCGTCCGGTGCCCGCGCTGCGCGAACTGTCCGCGATCGCAGCCGAGCTCCCGGTGGTCTATGCGGTGGTGGGGCCCAGTTTCTGGGGGGACGGTCAGTATCCGCCGAGCGACGCCGTCTACTACCCGCTGTACGCCAAGTGCGCCGAGTTGGACCTGCCGCTGTGCGTCAACACCGGCATCCCCGGGCCGCCGATCCCCGGCGAGGTGCAGCATCCGATCCACCTGGACCGGGTCTGCGTGCGCTTCCCCGAACTGCGACTGTGCATGATCCACGGCGCCGACCCGTGGTGGGACGTCGCCATCCGGATGCTCATCAAATACCGCAACCTGCGGCTGATGACCTCCGCCTGGTCGCCCAAGCGGCTGCCCGAATCGCTGCTGCACTACATGCGCACCCGCGGCGCCGACAAGATCATCTTCGCCTCGGACTGGCCGGTACTGCGGATGAACCGCGTCGTGCCCGAAGCGCGAGGACTGGACCTGCCGGCCGAGGTGCTCGACAAATACCTGTACCGCAATGCCCACGACTTCTTCTTCGCCGACCGCGGCGACGTACCCGAACAGGAGAACTGAGATGGATCGTTTCGAACTGCGCAGGCTGGACTACAGCCTGACCGAGGACCACGTCGCGCTGCAGGCGGCCTACAAACAGTTCTTCGCCACGCACTGCGATATCGAAACCGTGCGCGCCGCAGAAGAATCCGGTTTCGACAAGAACCTCTGGGAACGGTTGTGCGCGATGGGTGCCACCACCATGGCCCTTCCGGAAACCGTCGGCGGCGACGGAGCCACGCTGGTCGACCTCGCACTGGTGGCCGAGGAGATCGGCCGCAGCCTGGCGCCGGTGCCCTGGATCGACCAGGTCTGCGCGGCCCGGCTGCTGGAAAGCCTGGGTGCGTTGCCGGCCGACGGCGCGGACACCGCCGACATCGTCAACGGCGCCCGGCTGGTCGCCATCGACCCGCATCAGGACGCCGTGGCCGGATCCCGGCTGCTGCCGACCGGTTCCATCGCCGACGAGATCATCGTCCGCGACGGCGACGCGGTGGTCCGGCTGTCGTTCGGCACCCGCCCGGCCCGGGTCGACAACATCGGCAAACTGCCGATGGCCTGGATCGACCCGGCCGACGCCGACTCGCGCACGGTGCTGGCCAGCGGCCCCGACGCGCTGGCGAAATATCAGCGGGCACTGGATGAATGGCGACTGCTGACCGCGTCCGCACTGGTCGGTCTGGTGGAGCAGACCATGACCATCGCCGCCGAGTTCGCCAAGACCCGCTACACCCTCGGGGTGCCGATCGGCACCCTGCAGGCGATCTCGCACCCGCTGGCGAACATGGCGATCACCGTCGCGTCGGGGCGCAACCTGGCCTACCGTGCCGGGTGGTTCCTGGACAACGAACCCGACGAACGGCCCGAACTGGCGCCCTCGGCGTTCGTGTTCATGGCCGAAGAGGCCGCCAAAGCCGCCACCATGGCCGTACACATCCAGGGCGGCCTGGGCGTGTCGGCCGAAGCCGCGGCGACGGCGTACCTGGTGCGGGCCCGCGGCTGGCCGCTGGCCGGCGGCGACCCGGGCGCCAGCGCCTGCCGCATCGCCGACCTGATCGCCGCCCGCGAAACCGCCTACCGCGCAGCCAACTAAGGACACCGAACATCATGGACTTCTCACGACCGCAACTCACCGATGACGACCAGGCCTTCCTCGAGGAGGTCCGGACCTTCCTGGCCACCCACGTCACCGAGGACGTCAAACGCCGCGACCGCGAGACCGGCGACAACTTCGACGAGGGCGTGCACCTGGCGCTGGGTGCCGCCGGTTACCTGGAAGCGGAATGGAAAACGGAAGAAGACGGCGGCTTCCCGCGGGTACGCCGACGTATCTGGGAACTGGAGAAGCGGCGCGCCCACGTCCCGTGGGTCACCTGGGGGACGACCGCGATGGTGGCCCGCTCGGTGGCGTCGTTCGGGTCACCGGAACTGCGCGATGAGGTGCTGCCCGGAGTCTTCAGCGGGCACATCCGGCTCTGCCTGGGCTACACCGAACCCGAAGGCGGCTCCGATGTCGCCACCTGCAAGACCCGCGCGGTACGCGACGGCGACCAGTGGGTGATCAACGGCTCCAAGATGTTCACCACCGGCGCGCACAACTGCCAGTACGTCTTCCTGATCACCAACACCGATCCCGAAGCACGGAAACACAAGAGCCTCACCATGTTCCTGGTGCCGTTGAACACTCCGGGCATCGAGATCCAGGGGCTGCGCACCGTCGACGGCGACCGCACCAACATCGTCTACTACAGCGATGTCCGCGTCGACGACAAGTACCGGCTCGGCGAGGTCAACGGCGGCTGGACGGTGCTGCGTGAGCCGCTCAACGTCGAACACGGCGCGGTGGATGCCGCCGCAGACGGGCTGGCCGACGTCTCGATCATGATGCACCAGGCCAATTTCATGGCCGAGGCCGTCGACAAGGCCGGCGCCGTCGTCGGAGGGTCGGGCAGTATCGCCGACCGCTCGGTGGCCTACCGGCTGGGCAAGGCCGCCGCCCGGGTGGAGGCGTCGCTGTCGGCGCCGTCGATCTTCGGACGCGTCGCCCTCGCGCAGGCGATGCGCGACATCTCCCCGGACCTGATGGACTTGCTGGGCAGCGCATCGGCGCTGCCGATCGACACCGACGGCTCCATCGACAACGGGGCCAGCGACTATATCTTCCGGTTCGCACCGCTGGTCGGGATCTACGGCGGCACCCTGGAGGTGTTCCGCAACATGATCGCCCAGTACGTGCTGGGGCTGGGCAAGCCGAACTATTCGCCGCCGGCGGTCAAGACGGGGTAGGTGTGGCGATCCGGCGGTGGTAGGTCGACGGGGCCTCGCCGGCGAACTTGGTGAACGCCCGGGTGAACGCGCTCAAGCTGTCGAAGCCGACGGCGGTCGCGGTTTGCTGCACGCCCTGATCGGGTGCGGCCAGTAAGGCCATCGCCTGCAACATCCGCGCATGCAGCAAATAAGTCCGCCAGGAGATGCCGATGACGGCTTCGAACTGGCGGCGCAGGGTGCGCTCGGAGACCGCGACGGCCTGGGCGACCTCGGCCGCGGTCACCGCGGCCAGGTGTTCTTTGGTGTAGACCATCGCCGGGCCGACGATCGGATGATCGGAGGTCGGCAGGCTCAGCGGCGCTTCGTGGTCCAGCGCGTCGGAGACCAGATGCCCCAGGGTGCGGAAGAAGTCGTCGGAGACCCCGTCGCCGTCGGCGCGCTCGATCGGCCAGCGCAGCGAGTGCAGCATCATCTCGCGGATCAGCGGCGAGACGGTCAGGATGCGGGCCCGGTCCCCGGCGTGCGCCACCAGTGCTGGGTCGAACATCACCGCCACCGTGCGGACTTCGGGGCGCATGACGGCCTGATGCTCCAGTCCGGCCGGGATCCAGGCGGCCTGCTGCGGCGGCAGCAGATAGTGCGCGGTGGCGGTCTGCACTTCGACCACCCCGCCGACCGCGTACTCGATCTGGTGCATGTCGTGCGAGTGCCACCCGGTGACCAGCTCGCGTCCTTCGTAGAGGTAACTGCCCGCTCGGGCACGCCCGCCACGGCGCAGATCGATGTTGGCCGGTTCTGCAAAATCTATGGCCGAACGCGCGGAGACGGTCACGGTTTTCCAGGGTACTAGTAGAGGCATGAACATCGACGACCTCATCCTGATCAGCATCGACGACCATGTGGTGGAGCCGCCCGACATGTTCCTGCGCCACGTCCCGGCCAAGTACAAGGACGAGGCGCCGATCGTCGTCACCGACGAAAAAGGTGTTGACCAGTGGATGTATCAGGGCCGCCCGCAAGGCGTCAGCGGCCTCAACGCGGTGGTGTCCTGGCCGGCCGAGGAGTGGGGCCGCGACCCGGCCGGGTTCGCCGAAATGCGCCCCGGCGTCTACGACGTGCACGAGCGGGTGCGCGACATGAACCGCAACGGCATCCTCGCCTCGATGTGCTTCCCGACCTTCACCGGCTTCTCCGCCCGCCACCTCAACATGACCAGGGAGAACGTCACGCTGGTGATGGTGTCGGCCTACAACGACTGGCACATCGACGAGTGGGCGGGCTCGGCCCCGGGCCGGTTCATCCCGATCGCGATCCTGCCGACCTGGAACCCCGAAGCCATGTGCGCCGAGATCCGCCGGGTGGCGGCCAAGGGCTGCCGGGCGGTCACCATGCCCGAACTGCCGCACCTGGAGGGTCTGCCCAGCTACCACGACGAGGACTACTGGGGTCCGGTGTTCCGCACGCTCTCCGAAGAGGACGTGGTGATGTGCCTGCACATCGGCACCGGCTTCGGGGCGATCAGCATGGCGCCCAACGCCCCGATCGACAACATGATCATCCTGGCCACCCAGATCTCGGCGATGTGCGCCCAGGATCTGCTGTGGGGCCCGGCGATGCGCAACTATCCGAACCTGAAGTTCGCATTCTCCGAGGGTGGCATCGGCTGGATCCCGTTCTACCTGGACCGCTCGGATCGGCACTACACCAACCAGAAGTGGCTGCGCCGCGACTTCGGTGACAAGCTGCCGTCGGAGGTGTTCCGCGAGCACTCGCTGGCCTGCTACGTCACCGACAAGACGTCGCTGAAGCTGCGCCACGAGATCGGCATCGACAACATCGCCTGGGAGTGCGACTACCCGCACTCGGACTGCTTCTGGCCCGACGCCCCCGAACAGGTGCTCGCCGAGTTGGAGGCCGCCGGCGCCGACGACTCCGACATCAACAAGATCACCTGGGAGAACTCCGCGAGGTTCTTCAGCTGGGACCCGTTCGCCCAGACCCCGCGCGAGCAGGCGACGGTGGGGGCACTGCGGGCGCAGGCCACCGATGTCGACGTCTCCATCCGGCCGCGCGCGGAATGGGCGCAGCGGTACGCGCAGAAGCAACTGGCGCAGGCCTGACGGGACGGGGCTGACGCGATGGTTGCGGTGATCACCGGCGGCGCCGGCGGGATGGGGCTGGCCACGGCGAAGCTCGTCGGGCGTGATCAGCCGGTGGTGCTCTGCGATATCCGCCAAGATCGGCTCGATGCCGCGGTCGCGGCGCTGGAAGACGTTGAGGTCACCGCGATCAACTGCGATGTCACCGACCGCGACGCCGTCGTTGCGCTCTTCGAGGCTGCGGCGGCCGTCGGGCCGGTGCGCTCGGTGATCCACACCGCCGGGGTCAGCCCCAGCATGGGCGACGCCGACTACATCATGCGCACCAACGCCATCGGCACGCTGAATGTCGACGAGGCCTTCTATAACGTCGCGCCCGAAGGGGCCGCGATCGTCAACGTGGCGTCGATGGCCGCGCACCTACTGCCCGAAGAACTGATCCCCACCGACCGGTTCTCGTTGGCGCTGCATGACGTTCACGGCTTCACCGCGGCCATGGCCGCGGTCTGTGAACCGATGCCCGCCGAGGCGCGCTCCGGTATCGCCTATGCCGTGAGCAAAGCGTTTGTGCGCTGGTACACCAGCTCGCAGGCCGAGCGGTTCAACGGCCGCGGGCTGCGCATCGTCTCGGTCTCCCCGGGCTCGACCGACACCGAGATGGGCAGACTGGAGGAACAGGCCGGGGCCGGGGCGCTGGTCGTCGACGCCGCCGTCCCGCGCTGGGGACTGCCCGAGGAGATGGCCGAGTTGCTGGCGTTCTGCGTCAGCGACAAGGCGGGGTATCTCACCGGGACCGACATCCTCAACGACGGCGGAGTAGTGGCCTCGGTGCGGGAACGGGCGCGGGTGGCCGCCGCCGGCTGAGCGAACCCGACAACTTGCATCCGTCGACTATTCGACGTAATTTTCGAAAGTATGACGGCGGTGATCGGTGAGGGCGGCTCGGCGCGTCCGGTTTCGTCGCCGCCCACCGAGCGGGTGATGCGGATCCTGGAGCTGCTGGCCACCGACCCGGAACGCCATTTCACCCTGTCGGAGATCTCCCAGACGCTGAGCATCAGCCACGGTACCTGCCACGCGATCCTGGCCACCCTGGCCAACCGGCAGTGGATCGTGCGCGACCGGCATTCGAGCGGATACTCCTGGGGACCCGCACTGGCCGCACTGGCCCGCCCGGTCAACAGGCACGCGTTCCGGCCCGAGCTGCAACGGCTTTTCGACACCGTCGGCAGGCAGGTCATCCTCGGCGTCCGCCAGGGAGCGACGGTGGTGGTGACCGATTCGATCGGGGAGTCGATCGCGGGGTTGCGGTTGGGCCCCGGATTCCGGATGCCGCTGGTGGCGCCGTTCGGCCGCGAGTTCATCGCCGGCGCGGCCGAGCCGGTCAAGAAGGAGTGGTTGTCCGGGCTGGGGGCACCGTCGCCGCGGCTGCGCCGCCGCCTGGGTGCGGTGCTCGACGAGGTGAGCGGACGCGGCTACGCGATCGACCGGATGAGCCGCGAGTACGTCCGGGTGTACTCGGCGCTGCAAGCGCTGGCCGCCGACGGTGAACCCGACGAGATCACCGCACGACTGGCCACCGCCTTCGCCGATCTCACCGAGGTCGACTACCTGCCCGACGAACTCGACGGCACCGCAGCGCATCCGATCGCCAGCGTCTCGGCACCGGTGCGCGGCCCCGACGGAACCGTCGCCATGTCGGTGGGGGTGGCCCCGTTCACCGCTTTGGCCGCCACAGAGGTCGCCGACCTCGGGGAAGCCGTCCGTGAGGCCGCCGAACGTATCCAAGCCCAGCACGCCGCACCGGCAGAATCAGAGGAGAACACGTGAGCGTGACGCTCAGCCCCGAACAACGGCAACTCGGGGAGTCCCTGCGGCAGTTCGCCGCCCGGCACGCGCCCATCGCCGACACCCGCGCCGCTTTCGACGCGCTGGCGGCCGGTGAACGGCCCGATTGGTGGGACGAACTGGTGGCGAACGGGTTTCATGCCGTTCACCTGCCGGAGCGTTTCGGCGGACAGGGCGGGGAGCTACTCGATGCCGCCGCGGTGCTCGAAGCCGCCGGCACCGTATCGCTGGCCGGACCGCTGCTGCCGACGGTGACCGCCGGTGCCGTCGGGCTGCTCGCCGACGACACCGAAGCGCGGGAGGAGTTCCTGCGGGCGGTCGCCGACGGTACTCCGGCCACCGTCGTGCTCGCCGGACAGTCCGACTTCACCGCGCGACGCGTCGACGACGGCTGGTCGATCAGCGGCACCTCCGAGGTGATCTCCGGTGCCCGCTCGGCCCGGCTGGCCCTGGTCTGCGCCACCGGGGACGACGGTGAGGACGTGTGGGTGGTCCTCGACACCGACCGAGCAGACCTCCGGCCGGCGAACGGTACCGATCTGCTCACCGACCTGGCGAGCATCACCGTGGCCGATCACCCGGTGAACGCCGAGGACGTGCTGACCGGAATCGACTCCGAGCGAGCCGAATACGTTGCGGTCGGACTGGTGGCCACGGTGTGCGCCGGGATCGCGCAATGGTGCGTCGAGGCGGCGACCGCGCACCTGCGCACCCGCGAGCAGTTCGGTGTCGCGATCGGCACCTTCCAGGCGCTGCAGCACAACGCGGCCATGCTGCTGGTCAGCGCCGAACTGGCGTGTGCCGCGGCCTGGGATGCGCTACGTGCCGCGACCGACACGGTCGAACAACATCGGATGGCGGCGGCCACCGCAGCCCTGACCGCGATCGCGCCGTGCCCGGACACCGTGTTCGACACTCTGACGATGTTCGGTGCCATCGGATTCACCTGGGAACACGACCTGCACCTGTACTGGCGTCGTGCCACCAGCCTCGCCGGTTCGGTCGGCGCCGCCACCGAATGGGCGCGCCGGCTCGGTGCGCTCACCGTCGCCCGGCAGCGGGACTTCACCGTCGACCTCGGTGGTGCTGAAGCGCAGTTCCGGGCCGGGGTCGCCGAGACGCTCGACGCCGCGACGGAACTGGTCAACGACGGCCCGGGACGCCAGGGCGACTACCCGTACTTCGAAACCGGCCCGCAGCGCACGCTGATCGCCGACGCCGGGCTGATCGCCCCGCAGTGGCCCGCGCCGTGGGGCCTGGATGCCTCGCCGCTGCAGCAGCTGATCATCATCGAGGAGTTCGCCAAACGGCCCTCGCTGGTCCGGCCGTCCCTGGGCATCTCCGAGTGGATCCTGCCGTCGCTGATCCGCGCCGCACCCGAAGCGCTGCGCCAACAGCTGATTCCCCCGACCCAGCGCGGTGAGCTCGCCTGGTGCCAACTGTTCAGTGAGCCCGGCGCGGGATCCGATCTGGCATCACTGACCACCCGTGCGGTCAAGGTGGACGGCGGCTGGCGCATCAACGGCCACAAGATCTGGACGTCGGCCGCCCAGCGCGCCGACTACGGTGCGCTGCTGGCCCGCACCGATCCCACCGCGGCCAAGCACCGCGGCATCGGCTACTTCATCCTGGATATGCGTTCGCCGGGCATCGAAGTCCAGCCGATCGTGACCGCCACCGGGACGGCCGAATTCAACGAAGTGTTCCTCACCGATGTGTTCATCCCCGACGAGATGCTGTTGGGGGAGCCGACCGGCGGATGGCAACTGGCGATCGCGACCATGGCCGAGGAGCGGACCGCCATCAGCGGCTACGTCGAGAACGATCGGGCCGTCGCGCTGCGGGCCATCGCCGGCGCCCCGGGCCCGTCGCAGCCGGATGCCGTGCGAGCGCTGGGTGAACTCGACGCCTACGCCAACGCCATCCGCGCCCTGGGCGTCCGCGAGACCATCCGTCTACTGCACGGCGAAGGTTCGGGGGCGTCGTCGAGCATCGCCAAGGTGGCGATGAACGTCTTGCTGCGCCGCACCTTCCGGGCCACCCTGGCCACGGTCGGTCGGCTGGCCATGGTCGCCGACTCCGACCCGGCCGTCGTCGAGCCCTATCTGCTGTCACCGGCCGAGCTGATCGGCGGCGGTACCAAGGAAATTCAGCTGAACATCATCGCCCAGATGATTCTCGGCCTGCCCCGAAAGTAGAGGACTTTCCCATGGGATTACGCGGAGAAGCCGCGATCGTCGGCTACGTCGAACTGCCGCCCGAACGGTTGAACAAGGCCACCCCGGCCCCGTTCACCCTGGAGCAGTGGGCGGAGTTGAGCGCAGCCGCGCTGGCCGACGCGGGCCTGTCTGCCGAACTGGTCGACGGCATCGTCACCTCGCATCTGGCCGAATCGGAGATCTTCGTCCCGTCCACCATCGCCGAATACCTGGGCGTCGGGGCACGGTTCGCCGAGATCGTCGACCTGGGCGGGGCGAGTGCGGCCGCCATGGTCTGGCGGGCCGCGGCCGCGATCGAACTCGGCATCTGCGATGTGGTGCTGTGCGCGCTGCCGGCCCGCTACATCACCCCGATGTCGGAACGTAAACCCAAGCCGCTGGTCGACGCGATGTTCTTCGGATCGTCGAGCAACCAATACGGTTCCCCGCAAGCCGAATTCGAAATTCCCTACGGTAACCTCGGCCAGAACGGCCCCTACGGACAGGTCGCCACCCGCTACGGCGCGGTCTACGGCTACGACGAACGCGCCATGGCCAAACTCGTCGTCGACCAACGGGTCAACGCCAACCACACCGACGGCGCCATCTGGCACGACACCCCGCTGAGCATCGACGACGTGCTGGCCAGCCCGGTGATCGCCGACCCACTACACATGCTCGAAATCGTGATGCCCTGCGTCGGCGGCGCCGCCGTGGTGATCGCCGGCGCCGATGTCGCCAAGCGGGCCCGTAACCGTCCGGTGTGGATCAAGGGATTCGGCGAACATGTGCCGTTCAAGACCCCGACGTACGCCGCCGACCTGTTGGCGACACCGATCCGCGAAGCCGCCGACACCGCGTTCGCCATGACGGATCTGACCCGGGCCGACATGGACATGGTCTCCATCTACGACTGCTACACGATCACCGTGCTGCTGTCGCTGGAAGACGCCGGGTTCTGCGAAAAGGGCAAGGGCATGCAGTTCCTGGCCGACCACGACCTGACCTTCCGCGGCGACTTCCCGCTCAACACCGCCGGCGGGCAACTCGGATTCGGCCAAGCCGGCCTGGCCGGCGGCATGCACCACGTCTGTGATGCCACCCGCCAGATCATGGGCCGAGCCGGTGCCGCCCAGGTCACCGACTGCAACCGGGCCTTCGTCTCCGGCAACGGCGGAATCCTGAGCGAACAGACCACCCTCATCCTGGAAGGGGACTAGCGAACCGATGATGAGCTTCGAACGGCCGATGCCGGTCAAAACCCCTACCACTGCACCGTTCTGGGATGGGTTGGCCCAGCACCGCATCGTCATCCAGTACTCGCCGTCGTCCGACAGCTACGTGTTCTACCCGCGGGTGCGCGCACCGCGCACCCTGGCCGACGACCTCGAGTGGCGCGAGATCTCCGGGATGGGCACGCTGTATTCGTTCACCGTCGCGCGCCGCCCCGTCGGCCCGCACTTCGCCGACGCCGTGCCGCAACTGCTGGCGATCGTCGAATGGGATGAGGGGCCCCGGTTCTCCACCGAACTTCTCAACGTCGACCCCGCGGATCTGACGGTGGGCATGCGGGTGCAACCGGTGTTCTGCGACTACCCCGACCACGACGTCACGATGCTGCGCTACGAACCGGCGGTGAGCGATGTCTGAGGCGACGGCATTGGCCGAGATCGAAGCGATCAAGCGCCTCAAGTCGCGCTACTGCCGATACCTGGACGCCAAGGACTGGACGGCCTGGCGGGCACTGTTCACCGACGACTTCGTCAGCGACACCGCGAGCGCAGGCGGCAAAATCATCACCGGCGCCGACGAATTCGTGGCCTTCACCCGCCGCAGCCTGCGCGATCAGGCCACCGTGCACCAGGTGCACGCCCCCGATATCGAGCTGGATTCGCCGACCACCGCACACGGGGTGTGGGCGCTCGAAGACGTGGTCCGCTTCGGCCCCGGGCTGAACCTGCGCGGTTACGGGCACTACACCGAGACCTACGAAAAGATCGACGGCGCCTGGCTTATCAAGTCCTCGAAGCTCACCCGGCTACGCGAAGACGTGTTCAACGGGCTGTTCGCGGTCTATCTTTCACCGCGGGTGCGATCCGCGGTGGGCAGAGTCGCCGGGCGGTTGATGAAGTGAGCGCATAGCACTCACCGCAGCGAATACCGCAGCGGAAGATGCTTGTGCCCGCCGACGAACGTCGTCGCGATCAGTTCGGGTTCGCCGTCGAAGTCCACCGAATCCAGCCGCGGCAGCAGTTCGGCGAACAGGCTGCGGATCTCCATGCGCGCCAACGCCGCCCCCATGCAGAAGTGCACGCCGTGGCCGAAGGACAGATGCTGGTTGGGGTCGCGGCCGACGTCGAATCGGAAGGGTTCGTCGAAGACGTCTTCGTCCCGGTTGGCCGAGACATAGGACAGCAGCACCGACTCGCCGGCGGCGATGGGCACGCCACGGACCGAGGTGTCTTCGGTGGCGGTACGCATGAATCCCTTGACCGGGGTGGTCCAGCGGATCATCTCCTCCGCGGCCAGCGGCATCAGGTGCGGATCGTCGCGCAATCGCTGTTGCTGGTCGGGGTGCTCGATCAGGGCGCGCATCCCGCCGGAGATGGCCGCACTGGTGGTGTCGTGGCCCGCCGTGGCGACGATGACGTAGTAGGACACCGTGTCGATGTCCGACATGTATTCGCCGTCGATTTTGGCGTTGGCGATCGCCGACGCCAGATCGTCGGTGGGATTCTCGCGGCGTGATGCGGTCAGCGCGTTGAAGTACTCGAACATCTCCAGCAGCGCATACATCTGTTCTTCGGGGGTTCCGCTGCGCTGCATCTCGGGGTCGTCGGCGCCGACGAGTTCCTGGGTGAGCTTGAGCATCCGCGGGAAGTCCGATTCGGGCAGGCCGAGCAGCGACATGATCACGAACAGCGGGTAGTCGACCGCGATGTCGCGGGCGAAGTCGCAGTGGCCGCCCGCCGCGCGCATCTTGTCCACATAGGTTTTGGCGAGGTCGTCGACCCGGCCCTGCAGCGCGCGCATCGCTTTCGGCCGGAACCAGTTGGCCCCGATGGATCGCATCGCCTGGTGCTCGGGATCGTCGGCGTGGATCAGGGTGCGCACCCCGATCTGGGCCTGCTGTTCCTCGTACTCGGTCCGCATCAGCACCGGGCGCGGGGCGTTGATGAAGACGTCGTTGGCGCGTTCGATCGCCAGGATGTCGGCGTGTTTGGTGATCGCCCAGAACGGCCGGTAGGACGGCACATTCACCAGCGACACCGGGGCGGCCGATCGCAACCGGGTCAGCGTTGCGTGCAGTCGCGGTTCGTCGGTGTAGGCGACCGGGTCGGCGAGCAGATCAGCGGAGTGGTTCACGTGCGAGGCGGTCATCCCGAATAGCTTACTGGAAGGGCTATAGTACAGTCGCCGGGAGATAGTCCGGCAGTGACCGATCCAATCAAGGGGAGTGTTCGTGGAGATCGAAGGCAAGGGCGCGATCATCGTCGGTGGCGCATCGGGGTTCGGTAAGGCGACTGCAGAGTTGCTGGCCAAGCGCGGCGCCAAAGTCGCGATCCTGGACCGGCCGCAGTCCAAGGGCGCCGAGGTCGCCGCCGAGATCGGCGGCCAGTTCTTCGAAGCCGACGTCACCGACTTCGCCGGCATCGAGCAGGTGATCAACGAGGCCGTCGGCGCACTGGGCGGACTGCACATCGCGGTGACCACCGCCGGTGGGACCACCGCGGGCGGCGGCATCGGCGAACGAACCATCAAGCGCGACGGCCCGCACGACCTGGACGCGTTCCGGTCGACCCAGGACCTCAACGTCGTCGGGACCTTCAACGTCAGCCGCCTGGCGGCCTGGCACATGAGCACCAACGAGCCCGAGGACGACGAGCGCGGCGTCATCATCAATACGTCGTCGATCGCGGCGTTCGAGGGCCAGATCGGCCAGATCGCCTACACCGCATCCAAAGCCGCGATCGCCGGGATGTGCCTGACCATGGCCCGCGACCTCGGCGGCGTGGGCATCCGGGTGCTCGCGATTGCGCCCAGCCTGTTCGCCACCGGTCTGACCCAGGGCATCCCGGACGAGTTCGCCGCGGTGCTGACGAAAGATGCAGCGTTCCCCAAGCGGCTGGGCCGCCCGGAGGAGTACGCCAAGCTGGCCGCCGCCATGGTGGAGAACCCGATGCTCAACGGCCAGTGCATCCGCCTGGATGCCGGACAGCGCTTCGCGCCCAAGTAATCCCTCGTTGAGAATGCAGTCAGGGCGGTGTCCGTTGCGACACCGCCCTGACTGCATTGTCATCGCCGCTTAGGCTCCCGCGGGCACCGGCGGCTTCGATGCCGACGGGTCCGGGTTGGCGATCGGCAGCCCCATGAACCGGCGGGCATTATCGCCCATGAAGTCGTAGGTGCGCCGGACGTCCATGCCCTCGGCGTAGCGCCAGAAGCCCTTCGGCTCGGCCAGGCCTTCGGGATGCGGGTAGTCCGACCCGAACAGCACCTTGTCCCAGCCCACGGTGTCCACCACATCGGAGATGCAGCCCTCCCAGAACGGGCTGACCCAGATGTTGCGCCGGAATACGTCGTGCGGGTGCTCGGGGAAGTTCTGCGGCATCTTCTTGTACAGGTCGCCGAAGTCGTCGAAGAGCGGCCGGATCCAGGAGCTGCCGTTCTCCACGCTGGCGATGCGCAGCTTCGGGAATCGGGTCAGCGTGCCGTGGCAGATCAACGCGGTGATCATGTCGGCGATCTCCCGGTGGCCCAACACCATCCAGCGGAACGCGCTCTGCGCCATGAAGTTCTGCGTGTAGGGCGGTTCCCAGCGGCCGACGTAGTCGTCCAGCGGCGGGAAACTGGCGTGCAGCACGATGGGCAGCCCGGCGGCCTCCACGTCTCGCCAGAACGGGTCGAACTCCGGCAGGGCGGGGGAGCGCCAGCCGTGAATACCGTTGACCGGCCCCGGTTTGATCAGCGCCACCGCGGCGCCCCGGTCGAGGACGTAGGCCAGTTCCCGCTGCGCGGCGTCGACCTCGGAGAGGTTGATGATCGGGGTGGAGAACACCCGGCCGTCGTAGTTGTAGCTCCAGTGCTCGGCCATCCACTGATTCAGCGCGTGGATGATGGCCAGGGTCAGCTCGGGGTCGTCGGCGCTGGAGTGCTCGACGAGGCTGGCCAGCGTCGGATAGTTCAATGCCTCGGCCACGCCCTGGCGGTCGAGTTCGGCGACCCGGTCGACGGGGTTGCGGGTGGCCGCCGGCGCCTCGATCGCCGGCCCCTGCATCTCGCGCAGGGTCAGTCCCTCGGTGTTCTCCCCGGCGAAGAACTTCTCGTGCGCGCCCGGTGCGGCGACCCGCTCGAAGGTGGGGTTGGGGATGAAGTCGCTGACCCGGTTGTTGATGATGATCCGGGTCTGGCGGCCGATCTGCGCGAATTGGACTGCCCGCGAGTACTTCTCCGGCAGATACTTGGTCAGCGACTCGGGGGTCTCGTACATGTGCTGATCGGCATCGAAGATCGGTGCGTCACGGAACTGGCTCATGGTGTTCTCCCGGTTTCTAGCGGGTCAGAATGGTGGCCGCGGCGGTGCCGGGCGCGCCGTAGAGCTGGGCGAACCCGACCTTGGGTTCACCGGGCACCTGCCGGTCGCCGGCCTCGCCGCGCAGCTGGCGCACCAGCTCATGGATCTGCCGCAGCCCGGAGGCGCCGATCGGCTCGCCGTTGGCGATCAGCCCGCCGTCGGTGTTGATCGGCATCGACCCGCCGATCTCGGTGGCCCCGTCGGCCAGCAGCTTCTCCTGGTCGCCGTCGGCGCAGAACCCGCACTCGGCCATGTGGATGACCTCGGCACCGGCGTCGGTGTCCTGCAACTGGATGACATCGACATCGGCCGGCGCCACACCGGCCTTCTCGAAGGCGGCACGCGCGGCGTACACCGTGGGCGCCACGTCCTCGGCCACCGGCGCAAACGTGGTGTTCACCTCGTAGGCGCCGTAACGCCGGGTGCGGACCTCCACGGCCTTCAGGTACACCGGCTTGTCGGTGTAACGGTGCGCGATGTCGGCCCGGCACATCACCACCGCCGCCGCGCCCTCGTCCGGGGCGCAGAACATGTACTGGGTCAGCGGGTAGTTCAGCATCGTCGAACCCAGGATCTCCTCCTCGGAGATCGGCTTGCGCCGGAACGCATTCGGGTTCAGCACGCCGTTGCGGAAGTTCTTCGCCGCGACCCGGGCCAGCGTCTGCTGCGAGATGCCGTGGTCGTGCAGGTAGCGGTTGGCTTTCATGCCGAAGAACTGGGTGGTCAGATACTGGCCGTTCTCGGCGTACCACCGCGGCATGCCGACCAGCGCCGGGTCCTCGGTGAATGCGCCGCGGGGGTGCTTGTCCAGGCCCACGGCGATACCGATGTCGTAGTCGCCCAACCGGATACCGTCCGCGCACACCTTGGCCGCGCTGGCCGCCGTCGCGCAGGCGTTGAAGACATTGGTGAACGGGATACCGGACAATCCCACCATCCCGACGATCGCATCCGGGTTGGCCACCGTCCAGCTACCGCCGGTGGCGGCGCCGATGTCCTTCCAGTCCACGCCCGCGTCGGCGACCGCGGCGAAGATGGCGTCCACCCCCATCTCCATCGCGGATTTGCCCTCGAATCGGCCGAACGGGTGCAGGCCGACCCCGATGATCGCTACGTCGTTAACCATGTTCTGTCTCCTAAACCGGCCGGAACGCGAAGGTGATGACCTCGTTGCCGTCGGCATCGGAGGTGAACGGCACCATGGTCAACTCCACCGGCATGCCGAATTCCAGCTTCTCCGGGTCGTTCTCGGTGAGCCGGCCTTCGACACGGATGACATCGCCGAGCTGCACCAGCCCGACGCCGAACGGGACGAAGTCCTTGCCGGTCGGGCCCGCATAGGGCGCCCCCGGCGGGAAACCCTGGGTGGTCCAGGCCACCAGCGTTCCGGTGCGGGGGAGCAACTCCTGGCTCATCTGGTCGCCGCTGCAGCTCGGGCAGCGCGGCTGAACGGGGAAGACCGTCGCGCCGCAGGCGCCGCAGCGGCTGCCGATCAACTGTGGGTCTTCGGCCGGCCACGTCGATATCTCGGGTGCGAGTGCCTTCTGCATGGGACCTCCGTGAGTGCTAACTGTAATGCTTACAGTAATGTACGATAGCGGGACTTGACCAGCGGCCGGGAGTTCAGTCATGACTGCGAGCGACGGATCACCGACGGCGCGGCGGCGTGCCCTGGTCATGGGCGCCAGCGGCAACGTCGGCGCGTGCGTGGTCCGGCAGCTCGCGGCCCGCGGCGACGACGTCCGCGTCCTGCTGCGCCGTTCCAGCTCCACCCGGGGCATCGACGGACTCGACGTAGAGCGTTGCTACGGCGACATCTTCGACACCGAGGCGGTGACGGCCGCCATGGCCGACCGCGACGTCGTCTACTACTGCGTCGTCGACACCCGGATGGAACTGCGTGACTCCGCGCCGCTGTTCCGCACCAACGTCGAGGGCCTGCGCAACGTCCTGGACGTGGCCGCGCGGGCCGGTCTGGACCGGTTCGTGTTCCTGAGCACCATCGGCACCATCGCCGTCGGTGCCGACGGGGAGTCGGTGGACGAGACGACGCCGTTCAACTGGGCCGACCGCGGTGGCGACTACATCGCCTCGCGCCGGGCCGCCGAACAACTGGTGCTGACCTATGTCGCCGACCGGGGGCTGCCGGCCGTCATCACCAACGTGTCGAACCCGTACGGCCCGCCGGACTGGCAGCCGCGTCAAGGCGCGCTGATTCAGGCTGCGGCACTGGGCAAGATGCCGTGCTACGTACGCGGGATCGGTGCCGAGGTGGTGGGGATCGACGATGCCGCCCAGGCCATGTTGCTGGCGGCGGAGCGGGGCAGGATCGGGGAGCGCTACATCATCTCCGAGCGGTACATGACCCAGCGTGAGATGCTCACGATCGCCGCCGAAGCGGTCGGGGCCACGCCGCCGCGCATCGGGATACCGAAGGTGCTCATGCATGCCGCGGGCCATCTGGCCGGCGCGGTGGGTGCACTGCTGCGCCGCGATATCCCGTTCAATGCGACCGGTGCCCGACTGCTGGCGTTGACGTCGCCGGCCGACCACTCCAAGGCGACCCGGGAACTGGGCTGGCACCCGGAACCGACCGAACATTCCATCCGGCGTGCCGCCCGGTTCTATCTGGAGCGCAATTCATGATTCCCTTCGTGGTTCGTCACGGTGACGACCTGGTGCCCAACCCGATCGCGCACGGCGGTTGGGGTCCCACAGTCGGCGGGCAGGTGGTCGGCGGTCTGTTGGCCCGCGCGATCGAGCAACATGTGCCCGAGGCCGACCTGCAGCCGGCCCGCCTCACCGTCGAGATCCTGCGCCGGGTGGCCGGTGCGCCGCTTCAGGTCAGCGCGAAGGTGGTGCGCTCCGGTTCCCGGATGCGGGCGGTCGATGCCGAGATGACCCAGGACGGGGAGCGGGTCGCCCGTGCCTCAGCGCTGTACCTGCGCCGCGGACCGCAGCCCGACGGGGACTTCTTCACCACCGACGTCGCGCTGCCGCCGATCCCGGAAGAGCCTGCGCGGCTGGATGAATCGGTGCCGATGCTGATCCGGACCTATGGCGACGACAGCATGGGGATCCCCTGGCAGACGGCCGGGCCGCGCTACGCATGGTTGCGCGAGATCCGCGACCTGGTCGACGGCGAGGATTTGACGCCGTTCGTGCGGGCGGCGATGGCCGTCGACGTCACCGCGTCGATGACGAACTTCAGCACCAAGGGGCTGGCGTTCATCAACGCCGACTACACGCTGACGTTGAGCCGGTTGCCGATCGGTCCGTACATCGGACTGGCGGCGCTGACCCACTACAGCGATGCGGGCGTGGCGACCGGCAGCGCCGCGCTGTTCGACGGCAGCGGCCCGATCGGCACCGGGGTGTCCACCGCGATCGCGAACTTCACCTTCGACGCCGCCGGGCAGGGGAAAGGACTCGCGGCCGGTTAGGCGATGTCGCCGGACTCCTTGAGCGCTTCGATACGGTCCCAGTCCAATCCGAGTTCCATCAGCACGATCTCGGTATGCTCGGAGGCCTGCGGTGCGCGGGTGGTCTCCAGCGGCTCATGGTTGAACTGGACCGGGCCGCGCACCACCTTGAACGGCGGCCCGCCGTCGGCGGGTTCGACCTCGGCGATCATGTCGTTGGCGATGGCCTGCTCGTCGGAGCCCAGGTCGACCAGGCTCTGGAACGGCGCCCACTGGCCCTTCATGGTTTTGAGGTGTTGGCGCCAGTACTCGAAGGGCTTGGCGCCGATCGCGTCGACGATCAGCGCGCTGGCCGCGTCGGCGTTCTGCATCAACGGCAGCACCTCGGCGAAGCGCGGATCGTCGGCCGCCTCGGGAATGCCCAGGTGCTCGAAGGTGTCGCGGATGTAGCCGGTCGGGCTGACGATGCACAGGTTGATGGTTCCGCCGTCGGAAGTGGTGTAGTTGCCCAGGAACGGATTCGCCGGGGAACCACCGGATTCCGGCATCATCGCCCGCATGGCCTCGCCGGTGTCCAGACCCTGGGTGACGCTGGCACCGGCCGCCCACCACGCGGTCGACAGCAGCGACACGTCGACCTCCAGCGCTTCGCCGGTGCGTTCGCGGTGCAGCAACGCCGCGGCGATCCCGCCGGCGATGTTCATCCCGCCCACCGAATCGCCGAACGCCGGAATCCCCTGCGACAGCGGCGCCCCCAATTCCTCGGGGCTGAGCGCATGGCCGACCCCGCTGCGGGTCCAGAAAGCGGTGCCGTCGAAGCCGCCGATGTCGCGCTCGGGGCCCTTGTCGCCGTAGGCGCTGCCGCGGGCGTAGATGATGTTCGGATTCGCGGCGCGGATGTGCTCGACGTCGAACTTGTTCTTCTGCCGCGCCCGGGGCAGATAGTTGGTCAAGAACACGTCGGCGGTGGCGGCCAGTTCGTAGAGCACCTGCTGGCCGCCGGGGGTCGAGACGTCGATCCCGACGCTGCGTTTGCCCCGGTTGGGGTGCTCCATCAGCGGATGCCGGTCCGGGTTGAGTTCGAAACCACCCATCTTGATGAACCCGCGCTGGGTGTCGCCGCGCACCGGGTGTTCGACCTTGATGACGTCGGCGCCCCAGTCGGCCAGGATGGCGCCGGCCGCGGGCACGAAGGTGAATTGCGCGACTTCCAGTACCCGGATGCCGTCCATGACTTTGATCAACTCAGCGCGCTCCTGCCGCAGTGCGAACCGACCCAGAACCAATTGAAGTATTCTACTGTAATGGTTACGGTTGGGCATCCGAAAAGGCGGGAGGCCAGGTGAACGACGTCGAACAGCAGGTCGGCAGTGTGGAGATCGGAGAACGCGCCGCCGGCGCGGCGGAGTCGCGCATGCTGATCGACGGCAAGCTGGTGACGGCGATCTCGGGTGCGGAGTTCGACAACCACAGCCCGGCCACCGGGCGGCTGTTGGGCACCACGGCGGCCGCCGATGCCGCCGACATGAACCTGGCCGTCGCCGCCGCCCGACGCGCCTTCGACGACACCGACTGGTCGACCAACCGGGAGCTGCGCAAGCGCTGCCTGGCGCAGCTGCAGGCGGCCCTGGAGTCCGAGAAGGAAGAACTGCGCACCGAGCTGATCGCCGAGGTGGGCTGCCCGGTCATGACGACCGGGCTCGCCCAGCTGGATTGGCCGCTGGCCGACGGGTTGCGCTATCCGGGAAAGCTGATCGACGAGTTCGAGTGGGAGCGGCAACTCGACGGCGGCGGACTGTTCGGTGACCGCAACGTCCGCACCGTCGTCAAGGAACCGGTCGGTGTGGTCGCGGCGATCACCCCTTCCAACTTTCCCGTCGAGGTGATCCTCAACAAGCTCGGGCCGGCGCTGGCCGCCGGGAACACCGTGATCCTCAAGCCCGACCCGAACACCCCGTGGAACGCCACCCGACTGGGGCGGCTGGTCGCCGAGCACACCGACATCCCCGCCGGCGTCCTCAACGTGGTGCCCACGCCGTCCAACGAGGTCGCCGGGCTGCTCGGCACCGACCCGCGGGTCGACATGGTCTCATTCACCGGATCCACAGCGGTCGGAAAGATGTTGGCCCGCAACGGTGCCGACACCATGAAGCGGACCTTCCTGGAACTGGGCGGGAAGTCGGCGCTGATCGTGCTCGACGACGCCGACCCGGCCAAGGTGCTACCCGGGGCGATCGGGGTGTGCGTGCACGCCGGGCAGGCCTGCGCGGCCACCACCCGGATGTTGGTACACACCTCGCTCTTCGACGACCTGCTGGCGGCGGTGACCGCAGCGTTCGCCGCGGTGTCGGTGGGCGACCCGGCACTGCCGCAGACCCTGGTCGGCCCACTGATCAGCGCCGCCCAGAAGCAGCGCGTGCTCGACGCCTACGCCCAGGCCCGTCGGGACGGTGCTGAGATCACCACCGGCGGCGGGGAAGTCGTCGGTCTTCCGGATGAATTGGCCGGCGGGCACTACGTGCAGCCGACCGTCATCGCCGGGGTCGACAACAGTGCCGCGATCGCCCAACAGGAGGTGTTCGGGCCGGTGCTGGTGATGCTGCCGTTCTCCGACGACGACGAGGCGGTCCGGATCGCCAACGACAGCGCGTTCGGGTTGGCCGGCGCGGTGGTCTCGGCGTCCGACGAGCGGGCCATGGCGGTGGCCCGCCGGGTGCGCACCGGGGCGATCGGCGTCAACGGCGGCATGTACTACGGGGCCGACGCGCCGTTCGGCGGCTACAAGAACAGCGGTTGGGGCCGCCAGTGCGGGATCGAGGGGTTCGCGCAGTACCTGGAGACCAAGACGATCGGCTACCGCAAGCGCCGCGGGGCGTGAGGTAAGCCGCGCGGCCGGATCGCCGAACGTGCGGTGCTATACGCCCGCCGCGGCGGGCCTACTTCGCGCTGAACGTCACCGGTAGCGACCGCGGCGAGCGGAACGGCTGACCGTAGATGTGCGGGTTGTCGTCGGTGACCAGGGTGATCTCGTCGAGGCGCTCCAGCAGGCACTCCATCGCGACCCGCATCTCCATCCGGGCCAGGTGCAGCCCCATGCAGGTGTGCTCACCGGCGGCAAAAGTGATGTGCGGAATCCACTTACGGAAGATGTCGAACTCCTCCGAACGCTCCCACCGGCTCTCGTCGCGGTTGGCCGAACCGATGCAGACATCGACCACGGCACCGGCGGGAATCGCCACACCGGCCACCTCGGTGTCGCGGATCGCGGTGCGCTGCACCGTGGTCAGCGGGGTCTCGTAGCGCAGCCCCTCCTCGATGGCGGCGCCGATCAGCTCGTGGTCGGCACGCACCGCGGCGAACTGGTCGGGGTGGGTGAGCAGCAGGAACAGCAGATTGCTGGTAGCCCGGTAGGTGGTCTCCAGACCGGCCGGCAGCAGCAGGCGCAAGAACGAGAAGATCGCTTCGTCGGTGAGGCGTTCCCCGTCGACCTCCGCGGTCACCAGATCGCCGATGATGTCTTCGGTGGGATGCGATTTACGCATCTCCATCTGCGCCAGGAAGTAGTCCTTGAGCGCCGCCGACGCGGTGAACGCCCGCTCGAAGTCGATGGTGTAACTGATCAATTCCATCGCCCGCTGCCGGAACCAGGGAAGATCCTCTTCGGGCAGGCCCAACAGCTTGGAGATCACCCGGGTGGGGAACTCGAAGGTGAATTCCGATACCAGGTCGGCGGTGCCGGCCTCGATGAACTCGTCGATCAGCGCGGTGCAGACCGGTCGGACGATGTCGGGTTCCCAGTGCACCAGAGACTTCCGCTTGAACGCCGACGAAACCAGGTTGCGGTGTTTGCGATGCGGTTCGCCCTCCATGGCCAGGATGGTCGGCCCGAGAAACAGTCCGATCGTCATGTCGTAGATCCGCGAGTTGAACGAATCCGAGTCCCGGAACACCTGGTTCACCGCCTCGAAGGAGACCGCGGCGAACGGAGTCTTCGGCCGTAGCGATTCCGGGGTCTTGGAGAAGTCCATGACCGTGCCGGGGAAGATCCCCGCCCCGCCGCGCTTGCCGGCGAAGTACGGATAGGGGTTGCGGATGAAGTCGGCCGGCTTGTCGAGTGCGGCGGCGACGTCGTCGACCTGACTGTCCACGGCGGACCTCCCGTTCGGCGGAATTAATTACTGTAAGGATTACAGTAACTGATTAAGCAAGCGTAGCGCCAGCGTCAGGCCAGACTGATCGGCATCCGCTTGATGCCGTGCACAAAGGTGCTCTGCAGGTACTCCGGCTCGCCGATCTGCACGTCCGGCAACCGGGTGAGCAGCTCGTAGAACAGATGCCGCAACTGCATCCGGGCGACATGGGTGCCCAGGCAGTAATGCGCGCCGCCGCCGCCGAATCCCAGGTGCGGGTTGGCGCCGCGGGTGATGTCGAACTCATGGGGCCGGTCGAACACCGCCTCGTCGCGGTTGGCCGAGCAGTAGAACAGCGCGATCTTCTCGCCGGCCTTGATCTCGGTACCGGCCACCTCGGTGTCGGTGACCGCGTGCCGCGCGAAGGCCAGTACCGGCGTCGACCAGCGGACGAATTCCTCTACCGCACCGCCGATTCGGTTGTCGTAGTCGTCGAGCAGCCAGGCGCGCTGCTCGGGATGCTCGATCAGGGCCTTGAACGCGTGGGTGGTGGTCTGCTTAGTGGTGTCGTTGCCCGCCGAACCCAGCAGCACCATGAAGGAACCGAGTTCTTCGTCGGTCAGCCGGTGCCCGTCGACCTCGGCGTTGACCAACTCGGTCATCAGGTCCTCGTGCGGCTCAGCGCGGCGGCGCTGTGCCAACTCGACCCCGGAGCCGGCCAGCACGCCGAGTTGGGTCATCACGTGCACGGCCCGCTCCTCCAGCGAGGCGTACTCGTCGTCGCTGCCGCTGAACAGGCACTCGGCGGCGTAGGCGACCTTCGCCTGATCGGCGGGGTCGATCCCGATCATGTCGGAGACGGTGCGCATCGGCAGCTGGCCCGAACAGGCTGCGACGAAGTCGATCTGCTCACCGCTGCGCAGCTGGTCCAGGAGTTTGTCGACGATGTCGCGGGAGTTGGCCTTGATCTGCTCCTCGATGCGGCGGACCTGCCGCGGGGTGAACCCGGAGCTGATGAGCTTGCGATACCGGGTGTGCTCGGGCGGGTCCATCGCCAGGAAGAACGTCATGTTGCGCTGGATCTCCGCCGGCATCGGGTCGACGCTGACGCCCTCACTGGAGCAGAACAGCTCTTCGTGCTGGCTGACGAACTTGACGTCGGCGTGCCGGGTCGCCGCCCAGTAGCCGGTCTCCTGGTGGGGGAACACGGCGTCGATCGGCCGGTGCCAGGTCAGGCCCGGTTCGCCGCGCAGCGTCGTGAATGTCTCGTCGCGGGTGCGGAAGTCCTTGCCCCAGAACGTGGTATCGGAGATATCCAGCCGGTGGTAGGCACGCGGTGAGGCCGGTGTGGTGGCTGCTGAATCCAGGGTCATGGTTTTCCTCTCGTGGCCCTACGCGGTGATGGGGGTGCCGGTGGTGATCGAGGTGATGAATCCGCCGTCGACTTGAACGTCCTGGCCGGTGATCCATCCGGCGGCCGGCGAGGCCAGGAAGTCGATCACCGGCACGATGTCGTCGACGCGCGCGTGCCGGCCGACGGTGGCGCGCACGGTGTCGAGCATCTCCTTGCCCATCGAAGTCTCGAAGTCGGGCAGGATCGGTGTCTCCACCGGCCCCGGACTCACCGTGTTGATCCGCACGCCGAACTCGTTCTGCGCGGTCGCCGCGCGCCGCTTGGCGTAGAGGATCATCGCCTGCTTGGAGGTGGTGTAGACCGGGAACGCCGGATCCTGGCCGGCCTGCCAGTCCAGCACCGACTCGGCATCGGTCGCCTCCAGCAGGCCGTTGAGCGTCTCGACGCGCTGCTCCCAACCGAGCGCGGCCGTCGACGCCACGGCGACCACCGCCCCGCTGCGCCGCAGTCGGGGCAACATCGCCTCGGTCATCAGGCGCATCCCCAGGTAATTGATCGTGAGCACATCGGCCGCCGGTGCGGTCCCGGGCACGCCGGCGACGTGAGCCAGCACATCCCAATCGGACTCGAGGCCGGCGGCGAACGCGGTGATCGCCGTGGCATCGCGCAGATCGCAGCAGGCGTGCTGGGACGCCGGTGTCTCGTGCGGGCCTACGTCGACGGCCAACACGAAATCACCGGCCCGGTGGAAATGTGCGGCGGCTGCCGCGCCGATTCCCGATCCGGCGCCCACGACCACGACTCTGCGCGGCGAGTTGTTCATTGCTCAACCAGTCTTCCGGCGTACCCGAATAGGCGACAGTAAGCGTGACTGTAACGAATTCGGCGGCTACGGACAATGCTACGGTTGGCGCTACGGGAAAGCTGAAAGCTGCCATGAGGAGCCGAGAATGACCACAACAAGCCCGGTCGTCGGGTTCGTCGGAGCCGGCCAGATGGGCGAGCCGATGGTTCTGCGCCTGGCCGACGCCGGGTACCGGGTGCAGGTCTACGCCCGGCGGCCCGAGGTACGCGAGCGGCTCGCCGCCGCGGGCGCGGTCCCGGTGGATTCGGTCGCGGCGGTTGCCCGCGATGCCGGCGTGGTGATCAGCTGCCTGTTCTCCGACGCCCAACTGCTCGAAATCGCCCGGGGCGCCGACGGACTGCTGGCCAACGTCAGGCCCGGCACCGTCGTGGTCTCGCACACCACCGGGACGGTGAGCACGCTGACCACCCTGCTGGCGGAATACCCGGACGGCCCGCTGCTGGTCGACGCGCCGGTCAGCGGCGGCGCCCACGACATCGCCGCCGGGAAGCTGACGGTGCTACTCGGCGGGCCCGACGACGCGGTGGCCCGCGCGAAAGCCGTACTGGGGGCCTACGCCGACCCGATCATCACCACCGGGGAGTTGGGCACCGCACTCAACCTCAAACTGATCAACAACGTGCTGTTCGCCGCCAACGCCCAACTGGTGGCCGCCGCGGTCGAACTGGCCAAGAACCTCGACGTCCCCGAAGCCAGTCTGTTCGAGGCGCTGGGACAGTGCAGTGGCGGTAGTAAGGCAGCCGGCTACGTGCAGTCCGCCGGCGGGGTGGCGAGCTTCGGGAAAGTGGTGGCGCCCTTCATGCGCAAGGACGTCGCGGCCTGTATCGAGGCCGCCGCCGACCGCGGCGTGGATCTGGGGCAGCTGCGGACCGTGGCCGAAAACGGGCCGCTGGACCTATCGTGACCACCGATCTGGCGAATCTGCTGGAGCGGCAACGCAAGGCGTTCGTCGCCGACGGGCCGCCGGGCGTCGCCGTCCGGCGCCATCGCATCGACCGACTGGTGGCGATGGTGCTCGACAACATCGACGCCTTCACCGAGGCGATGGAGCAGGATTTCGGCACCCGGTCCCGGGCGGCGTCGCTGGCCACCGAGATGGTCGGCATGATCCCGGTGATCGAGCACACCCGATCGAACCTCAAGAAATGGATGCGTTCCGGCAAGCTGCTGCGCGCGGCCCGGCTGGTCGGGCTGCGCGCCGAAGTGCAGCCCAGCCCGCTCGGTGTGGTGGGCATCATCGGACCGTGGAACTTCCCGCTGCAACTGGTCGTGGTGCCCGCCGCGGCGGCCTTCGCCGCCGGCAACCGGGTGATGATCAAGATGTCCGAGATCACCGCGCGCACCGGCGAACTGATGCAACAACTGGCCCCGAAGTACTTCGCCGAAGATGAACTGGCCGTCGTCACCGGCGGCGCGGACGTGGCGGCCGCCTTTTCCCGCTTGCCGTTCGACCACATCTTCTTCACCGGGTCACCCGCGGTGGGGAAGTTGGTGCAACGCGCCGCCGCCGACAACCTGGTCCCGGTGACCCTGGAACTGGGCGGCAAGAACCCGGTGGTGGTGGCACCCGACGCAGATATCACGCGCTCGGCCCGGCGCATTGCCTCGGCCCGGATGGTCAACGGCGGCCAGGTCTGCGTCTGCCCGGACTACGTGCTGGTCCCCGAACGCGAGGTCGACGCCTTCGTCGACGTGGCCCGGGCGACGCTGCGGGAGATGTTCCCGACGATCGTGAACAACGGCGACTACTGCTCATCGGTGAACGAGGCCAACTTCGATCGGGTGCTGGGCCTGATCGACGATGCGCGATCCCGCGGCGCCACCGTCGAGGCCGTCGCGCCCGCCGGCGAAGCGTTGCCGGACCGGGCATCTCGCAAGATCGCACCCACTATCGTGCGTGACGTCGATGCGAGCATGGCCATCGCCGACGAGGAGATCTTCGGTCCGGTGCTGATGGTGCAGGGCTACCGCGGTCTCGACGACGCCATCGAGACCATCAATGCGCGGCCCGCCCCGCTGGTCGCCTACTGGTTCGGCCCGGGCGGCAAGGACTTCCGAGAGTTCGTGCGGCGCACCAGGAGCGGCGGTGTGGCCCGTAACGACTTCGCCGCGCAGATGGTGCCCTCCGGCGCGCCGTTCGGCGGGGTGGGCCGCAGCGGGATGGGCGCCTACCACGGCAAAGCCGGCTTCGACGCGTTCAGCCACTACCGGACCGTGGTCGGTACCGATCTGCCGTTCAGCCTGACCGGCAGTGCCGCACCGCCGTTCAAACCCGGGATGCAGCGCTACGCCGACACCATGCTGCGCCGAGCGCGCAACAAGGCGCAGCGGCGGCTGAAGCGGGGCTAACCCTGCTCGGCCTGCTCGCGAGCCCACCGGTAGTCGGCCTTGCCGGCCGGGCTGCGCACGATCACGGGGCGGAACACCACCGCCTTCGGCAGCTTGTAGCGGGCCAGCGACCCGCTCGCGTGCTCGATCAGTTCGGCGGCGGTGGCAGTGGCGCCGTCGCTCAGCGCCACCACCGCGACCACCTCCTGGCCCCAGCGTTCACTGGGCCGACCGGCGACCACCACGTCGACCACCGCCGGATGTGAGGCGAGAGCGGACTCGACCTCTTCGGCGAAGATCTTCTCCCCGCCGGAGTTGATCGTCACCGAATCCCGGCCGAGCAACTCGATCGACCCGTCGTCCAGGTGCCGGGCCCGGTCGCCGGGCACCGCGCACCGCACGCCGTCGATCACCGGGAACGTCGCCGCGGTCTTGGCGGCATCGCCCTTGTAACCCAGGGGGACATAACCGCGCTGGCCGAGCCAACCCAATCCGTCGTGCCCGGGCTCGAGGACGCAGCCGAGGTCTTCGGCCACCACACAGGTGTCCGGGCCGCCGGCGAAGGTGCCCGTCGAGACCGCCCCGGAGGTCGACATGTGCCGCATCTGCGCGCCGGTCTCCGAGGAACCGACCCCGTCGATCACCATGGCCCCGGGCAGGGTCTCCACGATCTGCTGCTTGACGTACGGCGTCAGCAGGGCGCCGCCGTTGGCCACCACCATCAGCGACGACACGTCGGCGTCGCCCTTGCGGATCGCGTCCAGCAGCGGCCGGGCCATCGCGTCACCGACCACGGTCACCGACAGCACCTTCTCGCGCTCGATCGCGCGCACCACGTCGTCGGCGTCGAAATGGTCGACCACCGAAGGGAAGACCAGAGTCTGGCCGGTGTTGAGCGCGGTCATCACCGCCCACTGCGCGGCGCCGTGGATCAGCGGCGGCAGGATCATCAGCTTGACTCCCGGATTCTCGGTGGCCGGCCCGACGATGTCGTCGATGCAGCTGACCTCCTGCGCGGTCATCAGGTTGCGGCCGCCGAACGACCCCATGAAGATGTCGTGCTGACGCCACAGCACGCCCTTGGGCATCCCGGTGGTGCCTCCGGTGTAGAGCACATACAGGTCGTCGGGGTCCGGCTGCACCGGCGGCGGCTGCGGGGAGCTTTCCGCGAGCGCTTCCTCGTAGTCGACCGCCCCGTCCAGCAGCGCGTTACCGGAGTCGTCGGCGATCTGGATGAGCACCTTCAGCTGCGGCAGCTCGGGCAGCACCTCGGCCAGAGTCGGGGCGAACGCGGCGTGATACACCAGCGCGGTGGCGCCGGAATCGGCCAGCAGGTAAGCCAATTCGTTGCGCACATAGCGGTAGTTGACGTTGAACGGCGCCACCCGGGCGGCGAAACTGCCCAGCAGGGTCTCAATGAACTCGTTGCCGTTGTAGGCGTAGATGCCCAGCAGATCCTGGCCCGTCTCGTGCTGCGCCAAATCCGACCGCGGGGTGTGACAGCCCAAGCCCCGCGAGTGCAGGTACGACGCCAGCCGATTCGACCGCTCCACGACCTGGGCGTAACTGAGGCGGCGGTCGCCCTGGATGATCAGGTCGCGGTCGGGAATCGCCGCTGCCACCGCTGCGGTGACCTCGGGCACGGTGAACTGGGTCAGGGGCGCCACGTGTGCATCAACTCCTCGGTGGTGGTGATCGTCGCCAGCAGCGACAGCGTGTTGTCGATGATGGCAGCACCGTACTCGGCGGGCACGCCGGCCACCGCGTCACGGGGTATCACCACCCGGTATGCGGCGTTGACCGCATCCATGACCAGGTTCGGGATCGCCACGTTCAGCGAGACCCCCACCGCGACAATGGTCGACACTCCCAGGTTGCGCAGGATCGCATCCAGGTCGGTGCCGCCCATTGGGCCGAGCCCGTGATAGCGGCTCAAGACCAGGTCGGACGGTTCCGGCCCGAACTCCGGCAGCAGGGTGGCGCCGGGACTGCCCGGCGCGATGCTGACCGCGCCGGCACCGGCGGCGAACAGTCGGGCGTTGTGGTTGGACCCCAACCCGTCCGGGCGCCGCTGCACCAGGCAGTGCACCACGTGCACACCCGCCGCCCGGGCCGCCGGCAACAGTCGGCCGATATTCGGCAGCGCCTCTCGGCGCGCTTCGTCGGCCAGCACCGCCAGGCCGGCGGTCGGGCCGACCACCGCGCCCTGCAGTTCCTGGGTGATGATCGCGGTGTGCTGTGCAGCGACCAACTCGGCGAGCGGCACCCTCATGACAGCGCGGTGTCGGCCGGCGCCACATCGTAGAACTGGGTCGCCCATTTCCGCAGTGTCATAAACGGTTTCGCGTCGACCTTCGACAGCGCCGGCCTCTCGATATAGCGCTGATAACGCCAGATGCCCAGATCGTCTTCGACGGTGGACAGGAACTGCTGCTCCACCCGGTTCCGGATGTCTTCCGGCGGGGCCTCGGACTCGTCGCCGGGCAGTCGCGGCCACCAGATCGAATAGAACAGATCCGAGCGGCCGTCATCGACCGGGGTGCAGGTGAAGATCAGCCGGTGCTGCTGCACGCCCTCGAAGATGCTGATCGCCCCGCCCAGCCCGAACAGGTGGGAGTGGAACCGCAGCGCCATCTGATGGGGGTCGTCGGCGCGCGCGTCGGGAAAGCCGGCGACGAAGTGCCATTCGGTGTCGGCCATCTCCCATTCGAGCAACTGCGGCGTCACCGTCGCGCGGTGCACGTACTGGAAATGTGCACTGTCCGCGGCGTTCTCGGCGACGATCTGCGGGTGCACGGGTTCGTCCTGCAGCCGTCGGGAGAATTCCGGATAGGCCCGGTAGTAGTCCTGCGGCCCGGTGGTGAACTGGGGGAACTTGCCGAAGATGTCGGGCATCTCCCAGGTCGGTTCCGCTCCGTCGGGGTGATGCCAGATGAACACGCAGCCGTGCTGTTCGCGCACCGGGTACACCCGCAGCTTCAGGGCCTTGTTCGGCCGGTCCGGCTGGTAGGGGATGAACTTGTTGCAGCCGTCGGGGCCCCACTGCCAGCCGTGGAACGGGCACTCGACGCGGTCCTCGACGACCGTGCCGCCGTGGCCCAGGTGGGCACCCATGTGCTTGCAGTGCGCCTCCATCACGTGGAGCTCGCCGGAGCCGTCCCGGTAGGCGACCAGGTCTTCGCCGAAGTAGTGCAGGGCGTGTGTCCGGCCCGCGGCGAACTCCGGTGACCAGCCGATCATGAACCAGCCGGTGACCTTCCAGGTGAACGGAACTTTCATCGCGTTTCCTCCCACGGTGCGTTACTGAATAGCGTACCGTAACCCCATCGATACGAATACCCGTCAGGTTTGGAAGGTGGCCGCACGATGACCGAGACCCTCGACGCGGTGATCGTCGGCGCCGGGTTCTCGGGCCTGTACGCATTGCACTACCTGCGTGAGCGCGGTCTTTCCGTTCGCGTGGTGGAGGCCGCCGGCGACGTCGGCGGAACCTGGCTGGCTAACCGGTATCCGGGCGCACGCTGCGACATCGAAAGCATCGAATACTCCTACAGCTTCTCCGAGGAGATCCAGCAGGAGTGGTGCTGGACCGAGACGATGCCGGCCCAGCCCGAGATCCTGGCCTACCTGCGATTCGTGGCCGAGCGGCTCGACCTGCGTCGCGGCATCGTCTTCGACACCGAGGTCACCGCGATGACCTTCGACGAGCAGGCCGCCACCTGGTCGGTGCAGACCGCGGCGGGGGAGCGCTATGTCGCGTCCTACGTGGTCGCCGCCTCCGGCATCCTGTCGGTGCCGCTGCAACCCGACATCGCCGGTATCGACGACTTCGCCGGTGTCTCGCTGTACACCAGCCGGTGGCCCGAAGAGGGCCACGATCTGACCGGCCTACGGGTCGGGGTGATCGGCACCGGATCCACCGGTGTCCAACTGATCCCCGTCGTCGCCCGAGAAGCCGCACAGCTGTATGTCTTTCAGCGTTCGGCGGCCTACACCCTGCCGTGGCAGGTGCGCCCGTTCGCGCCCGGCGAACTCGACGAACTCAAGGCCGACTACGCCGCCATCCGCGCCGCGCAACGCGAGCACCCGGTGGGTGCCGCACGGCTCTCGGCGTTCTCGGTGCTCATCGACATGCTCGGCAGCCCGCCGATAAAGTCGGCGACCCGCGAAGACCAACTGCGCGCCATCGCCGAACACGGCGTGCTCGGGGCACTCAATTGGGGCGACCTGTTCTTCGACATCGAGGCCAACCAGATGGCCACCCGGCTTTACGGCGAAGCCATCGCCGCGATCGTGCGCGACCCGGAGACGGCGGCCGCATTGGTGCCCACCCATCCCTTCGCGTGCAAGCGGCCGATCATCGACCAGGGCTACTACGAAACGTTCAACCGCGACAACGTCACCCTGGTCGACCTTCGCCGGGAGCCGATCCGGGCGGTGACACCGACCGGGATCGAAACCTCCGGCCGCACCTACGACCTCGACGTGATCGTCTACGCCACCGGATTCGACGCCATGACCGGGGCGCTGTCGCGGATCGACGTCCGCGGCCGGGACGGGGTGTCGCTGCGGCAGACCTGGGCCGACCAGGGACCGGTGTCCTACCTGGGCCTGCAGGTGGCCGGGTTCCCCAACCTGTTCACCGTTCAGGGGCCCGGCAGCCCCAGTGCGGCCACCAATTTCGTCGCCGCCCTCGAACAACACGTGGAGTGGATCGGCGACTGCATCGCCGACCTGCGGAAGCGGGGAGTGCGGACCATCGAGGCGCTGCCCACCGCGCAAGCCGACTGGATCGAGCACACCACCGCGCTGGTGGCGCCGACCGTGCTGCTGCACCCGACCTGCAATTCCTGGTACAACGGCGGGAACGTGCCCGGCAAGAAGCGGATGTACATGGGCTACACCGGTGGCATCCCCGAATACCGACGCCGCTGCGATGAGATCGCCGCGGCCGGCTACACCGGATTCCGGCTCGGGTAGTCGCGCATGACGACGCAACGAGGGCGCCAGATCATCCGCGGGCTGGGCGGGATACTGCCCCGATCGCTGGAGGCGCTGCGGTCGGCTGCGGAATGGTCGGCGATGTCGCCACGCGGGGTACGGCAACTCGGCGAGGTCGTCGCCGACGAATTCACGCTGACCGCCATGACACTGCTGGCTCCGGTGCCCGTCCTGGCCCGGCCGCTCAGCGACTGTGCGGCGGCCGCCGAGGAACTGGCCGCACTGGGTATCGACGGCGCGCACGGTGAGCCGGATCCGTTGCAGGAGAAGTCGATCCGATGGCATCGGTTCGGCCGGCTGCGCTACCAACGAGTGACCTTCGAACACGACCCGAAGTTGCCGCCGTCGTTGCAGGCCGAACGGCTCGGCGGGCCGGCGCAGGCAGCCGTTCACCTGTATCGCCACCACGACGACATCCCGCGGCCCTGGCTGGTGTGGGTGCACGGGGCCGGGCAGGGCGGCGGATCGGATCTGCTGGTGGCGCGGGTGCAGCGACTGCACCGGCTGGGCTTCAACGTGGCGCTGCCGATCCAGCCCGGCCACGGGGTCCGTCGCCATGCCTGGCCGGCCTACCCGGGCCACGACCCGCTCGCCAACGTCGCCGGCATGATGCGGGCCGTCTCCGAAGTGCGGGCGGTGGTCCGGTGGTTGACTCCGCAGGCCACTTCACTTGCGGTGGCGGGCATCTCACTGGGCAGTCCGGTGGCCGCCCTGGTGTCGCACCTGGAGCGCAGCGTCGATGCGGTGGCGGTCTATACCCCGATCGCCGGGCTCAACTCGATGGTGGGGGACCACCTGTGGCGCTGGGGCGCCGCGGGTGAGACCGTCGGCGAAGCCCTGCGATCGCCCACCGCCGCGGCGCTGATGTCGGTGGTCGACCTGCTGGCCGCCGTGCCGGCGCCGCCGCCCGAACGCCGGCTGATCGTGGCGGCACGTCACGACCGGATGGCCTATCCGCAGACCGCGGAGGCACTGCAGCAGCGCTGGGGCGGCCGACTCTACTGGCACGACGGCGGCCATGTGGGACACATCTTCTCGAGGCAGGTGCAGATGCAGACGGAACGATTCCTCGTGGAGTCGATCGGAGGCAGACGATGACGGTCGATTCGGTGGGGATTCCCGCCGGGATAACCGGGGTGACACCGCAGTGGCTGACGAGTGCACTGCGCGCAAGCGGCACCGTCGCCGATACCGCGGTCGTCACCGGCGTCGGCGCCGAGCGGATCGCCGAGGACTCCGGCTTCTCCTCCTTGCTGTACCGACTGCGCATCACCGGCAGCGCGGGCCTGCCGCCCACGGCGATCGTCAAACTGCCCGCCGAGTCCGAGGCGCGGGGCGCCATGGAAATGTTGAGCGGCTACCGGCGCGAAACGGCCTTTTACCAAACGGTCGCCGGCCGCGCGCCGCTGGCCACGCCGCAGGTCTACGCCGCCGTGACAGCCGACGCAGACTTCGTGCTGGTGCTCGAAGACCTGGCGCACTGGCACAACGCCGACCATCTGGCCGGGCTGACGATGCCGCAGGCCCGGCTGGCGATCGGCGCACTGGCCGGCCTGCACGCCTGGTCGGTCACCGGCGCCGACCCCGGCACGCTCGAGGCCTTCCCCAGCCTCGATACGCCGGTGGTTCGCGACGTGCTGGTGGCGGCCTTCGGGATCGGATGGCAGATGTATCGCGACAAGTCCACGGCCGCGGTCCCGGCGGGGGTGGCGCGCTTCGCCGAGCGTTACAGCGAACTCGCCCCGCAGGCGCTGGCGGCGCTGAGCGAACGCCGGATGCTGATCCACGGCGACATCCGCGCCGACAACATGTTCTTCCTCGGTGACGAGCTCAAGGTCGTCGACTTCCAGTTCGCCTCGCGCGGAGCCGGTATCGCCGACATCGGCTACCTGGTCAGCCAAGGACTGCCCACGCCCGTGCGCCGCGGCCACGACGAGGAACTGGTCGGCGACTATCTGGCGCAGCTGGCCGCACACGGCGTCACCGACTACGGCTTCGACGAAGCATGGCGCCACTACCGACTGTCCGTCGGCTACCTGCTGCTGTTACCCGTACTGGCGTTGATCGGCTGGGACACGCTGCCGCAACGCTCCCGCGACCTGTGCCTGACATTGATCGACCGGGCGGTCGCGACGATCGACGACGTCGACGCGGTGGAGGCCTTCGGATGAGTGCACGCACCCGCACCGCCCGCGAGGTGGTCGAGTTGTACAACCTCGTGGTGTGGAACGAACGCGACTTCGCCCTCGCAGAGGAGCTGATCGGCGACACGGTGATCCGCCACGAGGTCGGCGACGCGCACACCCTCACCCACGACGAGGCCGTCGCACGGGTGATCGACCACTGGAAGCTGTTCGACACCCTGCGCTTCGACCTCAACCTGGTGGTGGCCGGCGACGACGGCGAACATGTCGCGATCGTCTACCAGTCGCCGATGACCCTGACCGACGGCACCGAACTGACCATCGCCAGCATGGAGATATTCCGCGTGATAGAAGGCAAGATCACCGAAGTATGGAATTGCGGCTACAAGCAAGGGGTCTGGGCATGACCGAACGGGTACTCGACGAACTGGGCTACTACCTGCTGGCCGGTGCCGGCGGCGAGGGACCGGCGTCGCTGATGGACGAGGCCCGCCGCGGCGAGGAACTGGGGTTCGGCACCGCGTTCATCTCCGAGCGCTGGAACGTCAAGGAGGCGTCCTCGCTGGTCGGGGCGGCATGCGCGGTCACCAACCGGATGCAGATCGCCACCGCGGCAACCAATCACAACACCCGACACCCGTTGATCACCGCATCCTGGGCGACCACCATGCACCGGCTCTCCGGCGGGCGTTTCACCCTGGGTATCGGCCGGGGGGTCGCCGCGATGTATGCCGCGTTCGGGATCCCGAGCGTCACCACCGCACAGATGGCGGACTTCGCCCAGGTGATGCGCCGCCTCTGGAACGGCGAAGTGATCTTCAACCACGACGGCCCGATCGGGCGTTACCAGGTGCTGTTCCTGGACCCGGAATTCCGTGAAGACATCCGCCTGGCGCTGGTGGCGTTCGGGCCTAAAACCCTGGAGCTGGGCGGGACGCTGTTCGACGACGTCATCCTGCACACCTACTTCACCCCGGAGACCCTGGCGCGCAGTGTGAAAACGGTCAAGGACGCCGCCGAGCGCGCCGGCCGTGACCCGGCGAGCGTGCGGGTCTGGTCGTGTTTCGCCACCGTCGGCGATCACCTGCCCGAAGAGCTGCGGCTGAAGAAGACCGTCGCGCGGCTGGCCACCTACCTACAGGGCTACGGGGATCTGCTGGTGCGCACCAACGACTGGGATCCGGCTGTGCTGCAACGCTTCCGGGAAGACCCGGTGGTCACCTCCATCGCGGGCGGCATCGACCACAAGGCCACCGCCGAGCAGATCGAGCACATCGCGACGTTGCTGCCCGACGAATGGCTGGAACCGGCGGCCACCGGCCCGGCGCCGCGCTGTGCCGAGCGGATCCGCGCCGAGTTCGATTACGGCGCCGACGCGGTGATCATGCACGGCGCCACACCGGACGAGCTGGAGCCGGTGGTGGCCGCCTACCGGGCACTCACGGGCTAGTCCAGGCCGCCGCGGATGGCGTCGAAGGCCTCGCCCAGCACCTGGGGCAACACCAGTGATTCGTCGGTCAACCAGCGTTCGTAGGCGCTGAGCGCCACGCCCAGCATCATCCACGCCACCGTCTGCGGTCGCAGGTCGGCCGGGCCCACCCCCGACCGGCGCGCCACGTACTCGGCGATGACGCTGCGCCAGCCGGCGTACATCGTCATCGAATACGCCTGCAGTTCGTCGGTCTGCAGGATCACCCGCATCCGCCGACGATGCCGGGCGGTCTCGCCCTCGTCGAAGGTGTTGAACGCCAACAGCGCGGCGCGAAGCGCATCGCCGAGCGGGGCATCGGGGGAGATGCCGTCCAGCAGGTTTCGCAACTGCTGCAGATGCGCGTCGAAATCGCCCCAGGGGATGGCGTTCTTCGACGCGTAGTAGCGGAACAGCGTGCGGCGCCCGATCCCGGCGGCCTGTGCGACGTCGTCGACGCTGACCTCGCCGAACCCCCGTGCGGTGAACAGGTCGATTGCCACGTCGGTGATCTGCTGTGGGGTGGTGGAACGACGCCGGCCGGCGCGCGGATGCGGATCCGGCGTACCGCCCATTCCGATGACCCCACTTTCTTTACGGCACTCGATGCCATATTCTGTCCGAGATTGTGACCGACACGACAGCTCGTTGTCGAACCCGAACGTGAGAAAGGCCCGCGTCATGGACCAGAACCAGCAGAACGAGACCGCCGCCGAGATCGCCACCGAGACCCTGGTCGAAGAGGTGTCCATCGACGGCATGTGCGGCGTCTACTGACCGTGTCGGAGGTCGCCGTGGAGTCGGAGTCCGCTGTGTTCGACCCCGACCGCGGCTGGGAGTTGCACCCGCAGGTAGCGCTCCGCCCGGAGCCGTTCGGTGCGCTGTTGTACCACTTCGGCACCCGCAAACTGTCGTTCCTGAAGAACCGCACCATCGTCGAGGTGGTGCGGTCTTTGGGTGACTTCGACGACGTCCGATCCGCCTGCCGTGCAGCCGGAGTCGACGACGCCGATCAGGGGCCGTACCTGCACGCCCTCGGCGTGCTGGCCGAATCGAAGATGCTGATGCCCAGGGAGGGCCAATGACATCCGTGGCACCGGTGCCCCGGCTGATCGAACAATTCGAGCACGGGCTCGACGCGCCGATCTGTTTGACGTGGGAGCTGACCTACGCGTGCAACCTGGCGTGCGTGCACTGCCTGTCCTCGTCCGGCAAACGTGACCCGCGCGAACTGTCGACGCAGCAGTGCAAGGACATCATCGACGAGCTGGAACGCATGCAGGTGTTCTACGTCAACATCGGTGGCGGGGAACCCACTGTGCGCTCCGACTTCTGGGAACTGGTGGACTACGCCACCGAACACCACGTCGGAGTGAAGTTCTCCACCAACGGGCTGCGGATCACCCCCGAGGTGGCGGCCAAGCTTGCGGCCAGCGACTACGTCGACGTGCAGATCTCCCTGGACGGCGCGACGGCCGAGGTCAACGACCCGATCCGCGGGCCCGGCTCGTTCGACATGGCCATCCGCGCGTTGGAGAACCTGGCCGCCGCCGGCTTCTCCGACGCCAAGATCTCGGTGGTCGCCACCCGTCACAACATCGACCAGCTCGATGACTTCGCGGCGCTGGCCGCCAGATACGGTGCCACGCTGCGGATCACCCGACTGCGGCCGTCGGGGCGCGGCGCCGACGTGTGGGACGACCTGCACCCGACCGCCGAGCAGCAGGTACAGCTCTACAACTGGCTGGTCGCCAACGGCGAGCGCGTCCTGACCGGCGACTCGTTCTTCCACCTGTCCGGTCTGGGTGCGCCCGGGGCGCTCGCCGGGCTGAACATGTGCGGGGCCGGCCGGGTGGTGTGCCTCATCGACCCCATCGGCGACGTCTACGCCTGCCCGTTCGCGATCCACGACCGATTCCTGGCCGGAAACGTGCTGGCCGACGGCGGATTCGACAACGTGTGGAAGAACGCCCCGCTCTTCGTCGAACTGCGTGAGCCGCAGTCCGCCGGTGCCTGCGGGGGCTGCGAACATTATGACAGCTGCCGGGGTGGCTGCATGGCGGCGAAGTTCTTCACCGGCCTGCCGCTCGATGGTCCCGACCCGGAGTGCGTCCAGGGCTACGGTGCGCCCGCGCTGGCCGGCGACCGCAGCAAGCCCCGTCCCGCCGCGGACCACTCCCGCGGAAAGCCGATCGTCACCCCGGTGCCGTTGACGCTGTCCAAGCGTCCGCCGGCCCGCCTCTGCAACGAAAGTCCCATCTGATCATGGCTCGTGATGTCTGGTTCGAAACCGTCGCTATCGCCCAGGAGCGGGCCAAGAAGCGACTGCCGAAGTCGGCGTACTCGTCGCTGATCTCGGCCAGTGAGAAGGGCCTGACGGTCAGCGACAACGTGGCGGCCTTCAGCGAGCTCGGCTTCGCGCCCCACGTGGTGGGTGCGCCCGCCAATCGCGAGATGGCGACGACCGTTATGGGGCAAGACATCTCGATGCCGGTGATGATCTCGCCGACCGGCGTGCAGGCGGTCGACCCGGACGGTGAAGTGGCGGTCGCGCGGGCGGCTGCAGCCCGCGGCACCGCGATGGGGCTGTCGTCGTTCGCCAGCAAGCCGATGGAAGAGGTGATCGCCGCCAACCCGAAGACGTTCTTCCAGATCTACTGGCTGGGCGGGCGTGACGCCATCGCCGAGCGGGTGGAGCGTGCCCGGGCCGCCGGCGCGGTGGGCATGATCGCCACCACCGACTGGAGCTTCTCGCACGGGAGGGACTGGGGTAGCCCCACCATCCCGGAGAAGATGGACATCAAGACCATGGTCAAGATGATGCCGGAGGCGCTGGCCCGGCCCGGCTGGCTGCTGCGGTGGGCCAAGACCATGCGGCCGCCGACCCTTCGCGTGCCCAACCAGGCCGGTCGCGGCGACGCCGGGCCGCCGTTCTTCCAGGCCTACGGGGAGTGGATGGGCACTCCGCCGCCCACCTGGGAAGACATCGCCTGGCTGCGGGAGCTGTGGGGCGGGCCGTTCATGCTCAAGGGCGTGATGCGGGTCGACGACGCGAAACGCGCTGTGGACGCCGGTGTTTCGGCCATCTCGGTCTCCAACCACGGCGGCAACAACCTGGACGGCACGCCCGCGGCGATCCGCGCGCTGCCGGCCATCGCCGGTGCGGTCGGCGACCAGATCGAGGTTTTGCTGGACGGTGGCATCCGGCGTGGCAGCGACGTCGTCAAAGCCGTGGCGCTCGGCGCCCGCGCGGTGATGATCGGCCGCGCCTACCTCTGGGGGCTCGCGGCCGCCGGGCAGCCCGGCGTGGAGAACGTCCTGGACATCCTGCGGGGTGGCATCGACTCCGCACTGATGGGTCTGGGCCGGTCCTCGGTACACGACCTGTCGCCGGCGGACATCCTCATTCCGGCCGGCTTCACCCGAACACTCGGGGTGCCCGCGGCCGAGGTGGGGTAGGCCGCTACTCGGGCGTCCACCTGCGGAATCGCGGATCGCGTCTGGTACTGCCGGGACGGGCGAGACGGGCGTGATCAGCAGTGACAATGGGGACCCGCATGCCGAAAAAATTTCGTCGACGGTAATCGTCAACAACTGGTGTACGACAGGTGAATTCGCTTACCATCGTGCGATGGCGGTGCGGGGTGAGCTCGGGGGTTCGACGTCGAACGACCTCCACGCCCTGCTCGAACGCCGATTACCGGGCCAGCCGGTGACGATCCTGGTGCCCGTCGGGTCCACCGAACAACACGGTCCGCACCTGCCGCTGGACACCGACACCCGGATTGCGCAGGCACTGTCCCGGGCCCTCGCCGCGCAGCTGGCGACAGCCGGGACCGGGTCGGACTGGCCGGTGGCCCCGGCCATCGCCTACGGGGCCAGCGGTGAGCATCAGAGCTTTGCTGGAACCATCTCGATCGGGACCGAGGCCCTGACCCACCTGGTGCTGGAGTACGGCCGCTCGGCCTGTTGCTGGGCGTCGCGGGTGGTCTTCGTCAACGGACACGGAGGCAACGTCCCGGCGCTGGTCGACGCGGTGGTCCGGCTGCGTTCCGAAGAGCGCGACGTGGCGTGGCTGCCCTGCGCGGTCCCGGGCGCCGACGCCCATGCCGGCCACACCGAAACGTCTCTGCTGCTGCATCTTTCACCCGATGAAGTGAGGTTCGACCGTGCGCTGGCAGGTAACAGTGCCCCGCTGTCCGATCTGTTGCCCGCAATGCGCAGCGGCGGGGTGGCCGCGGTGAGCGCGGTCGGGGTGCTGGGCGACCCGACCACCGCCACCGCCGACGACGGCCGGCGACTCTTCGCCGAGATGGTGGCCTGCGGTATCGCTGCGATCGAGAACTGGACGGTCGGGACGAACGGCATGCTGCGATGACCGCGGCGCGGTTGCCCGACGGGTTCGCGGTGCAGGTCGACCGGAAGGTACGGGTACTGGGGCGGGGGTCCACCCTGCTGGGCGGTTCGCCGACCCGGCTGCTCCGACTGGCTCCGGCGGCGCGGGAGATGCTCTCCGACGGTCGCCTGGAGGTGCGCGACGCGGTCAGTGCGCAACTGGCCCGCACCCTGCTGGACGCCACGGTTGCCCACCCCCGTCCCGCCGGTGGGCCGTCGCACCGCGATGTCACGGTAGTTATTCCAGTGCGGGACAACATCATCGGGCTGCAGCGGTTGATCGCGTCGCTGCGGGGCCTGCGGGTCGTGGTGGTGGACGACGGATCCGCGGTACCGGTGCGGCACGAGGATCTCACCGCGGCGCACTGCTGTGAGGTCGAGGTGCTGCGGCACGAGTCCAGCCGCGGGCCCGCGGCGGCCCGCAACACCGGACTGAACGCCTGCAAGACGGATTTCGTGGCGTTCCTGGACTCCGACGTGGTGCCGCGCCGGGGCTGGCTGGAAGCGCTGCTCGGGCACTTCTGCGACCCGGCGGTGGCACTGGTGGCACCGCGTATCGTCGGCATGTCCGACGAGGGAAACCTGGTTGCCCGCTATGAGGCCATCCGTTCCTCGCTGGACCTGGGCGGATGTGAGGCGCCGGTGGTGCCCTACGGCAAAGTCGCCTACGTTCCGAGCGCGGCGATCATCTGTCGCTGCTCCACGCTGCGCGAGTTGGACGGCTTCGACGAGGCGCTGCAGTCCGGCGAGGATGTCGACCTGTGTTGGCGACTGGTGGACGCGGGCAGTCGACTCCGCTACGAACCGATCGCGCAGGTCGCCCACGATCACCGTATCGATCTACGGAATTGGGTTGCGCGCAAAGCGTTTTACGGTGGATCGGCAGCTCCGCTGTCGGCTCGCCACCCCGGCAAGACCGCGCCGATGGTGATCTCCGGTTGGGCGCTGGCGGGCTGGGCGCTCATGGCGCTCGGGTCGGCGCTGGGCTACCTGGTGTCGCTGCTGCTGGCGGCGTTCACCGGACGGCGCGTCGCGAGGTCGATGCGCGGCCCCGACACAGCACCCGCAGACGTGGTGGCGGTGACGTTGCGGGCACTGGCCGCCGCGGGACTGCAGATCGCCTCGGCGCTGTGCCGGCACTACTGGCCCGTCGCACTGCTGGCCGCATGCGTCTCGCAGCGGTGCCGGCACGTCTTGCTGGTGGCCGCCGTCGTCGACGGGGTGGTGGACTGGCTGCGGCACGCGCGGTGTGAAGACGATGCCCAGCCGCTGGGGCTGCCGGCCTACCTACTGCTCAAGCGGGTCGACGACCTGGCCTACGGCGCCGGCCTGTGGGGCGGCGTACTGCGCGAACGCAACCTTGCCGCCCTCAGACCGCAGATCCGCAGTTAGGGTGCCTTGACGCCTCGGTTGGAGCACAGCGATGTCCTGGTGGTGGGGGCAGGCAGTGCGGGATCCATTGTTGCGGAGATGCTCTCGGCAGACCCCGCGTGTACGGTGACACTGATCGAGTCCGGCCCGGGGCTCGCCGACCCGGTGTCTGCGGCGCAGACCGCCGACGCCACGGCACTGCCCATCGGGGCGGACAGTGCGCTGGTGCGGACCTACCGCACGGAACTGACCACACAGGCCGGCAATACGGCCACCATCGTGCGCGGGGAGACCCTCGGCGGTTCCGGTGCGGTTAACGGCGGATACTTCTGCCGCGGGCTGCCGGCCGACTTCGCCGGCCTGCCCGCGGGCTGGTCTTGGCCGCAGCTACTGGAGTCGTTCCGCGCGGTGGAGACCGACCTTGACTTCACCGGCCCCCAGCACGGCGATTCCGGGCCGATCCCGGTACATCGCAGCATTGAATTATGTTATGGCACAGCACGATTCGTCGATGCGGTGCAGCGTGCGGGATTGCGGTGGATCCCGGATCTCAACGATTCGACCATGACCGCGGTCTCCGGTGTCGGTGCCGTCCCGCTGAACATCGTCGAGGGCAGACGCACCGGACCCGGCGCCGCCTACCTACTGCCGGCGCTGCCTCGCCCCAACCTGCAGGTGCATACGCAGACCCGCGCGCTGCGGATCGACGTGGTGGGAGGTCGGGCCGTGGCGGTGGAAGCGGCGACGGGGCGAGGGCCGGTCAGATTCGCCGCGGACCGAATCGTGTTGTCTGCCGGAGCTATCGGTTCGGCGCATTTGTTGATGCTCTCGGGTATCGGTGACGAGGCGATGCTGCGCGACGCCGGTATCGCAGTGCAGGCGGTGCTTCCGGTCGGCGCGCACTGCGCCGATCACCCGGAGTGGCTGGTGAGTGCGGGCTGGCCGGGCACCGCCGGGCGCCCGGTGCTCGAGGCGGTGCTGCACCACGCGAACCTGGAGATCAGGCCCTACACCAACGGATTCGCTGCGATGATCGCGCGATCCGGGGAACCGGACCCGCCGCAGATCGGGGTGGCGTTGATGCGGCCGCGGTCTCGCGGCCGCATCACCCTGCGGTCCGCCGATCCACGGGTGCCGCCGCGCATCGAGCACCGCTACGACACCGAACCGCAGGACCTGGCGGCGCTGCGCAACGGAGTAAGCCTGGTGGAAGAGCTTCTGGCGGTGAAAGACATTGGTGCGCAGCCGCACTGGTCGACATCCCAGCATCTGTGCCACAGTGCGCCGATCGGCGGCGACGATGATCCTGCGGCGGTGGTCGACGCGCAGTGTCGGGTACGGGGCGTCGACGGACTCTGGGTCATCGACGGCTCCGCGTTGCCCATCACCAGCCGTGGTCCGCACGCGAGTATCGCGATGCTGGCGCACCGGGCCACCACCCTGTTGCTCGATCAGGCGCGCAATCGATAGCGGATCGGCAGGTGCTTGAGGCCGCCGACGAACGTCGTCGACATCAGTTGCGGCTCACCGGCCAGCTCGATCGCCTCCAACCGGGGCAACAACGCGCTGAAGAAGCTGTTGATCTCCATGCGCGCCAGGGCGGAGGCCACACAGAAGTGCACCCCGTACCCGAACGACAGGTGCTTGTTCGGGTCGCGTCCCACGTCGAAGGTGAAGGGATCGTCGAAGACGTCCTCGTCGTGGTTCGCCGAGACGTAGGACAGATAAACGGATTCCCCCTTGGCGATCGGCACGCCGCGCACCTCGGTGTCGGCGGTGGCGGTACGCATGAACTCCTTGACCGGAGTCACCCAGCGGATGATCTCTTCGACGGCGGTCGGCATCAGGCTCATGTCGGCGCGGAGCCGCTCGCGCTGGTCGGGATGTTCGGCCAGGGCACGCATGCCGCCGGCGATGGCGGCGCTGGTGGTGTCGTGACCGGCGGTGGCGATGATGACGTAGTAGGAGGCGGTGTCCACATCCGACAGCGGCGCGCCGTCGATGGTCGCGTTGGCCACCGTGGAAGCCAGGTCGGCGGTCGGCTGTGCACGCCGTGCCGCGGTCAATTCCGCGAAATAACCGAAGAAGTCCAGGAGCACCGGCAGTTGCTCTTCGGGGGTGAAACCGCGCCGGTATTCGTCGTCGTCGCCGCCGAACAGTTCCTGGGTCAGCCGCAGCATGCGCGGAAAGTCCGATTCGGGCAGGCCCAGCAGCGACATGATGACGTACAGCGGGTAGTTGACCGCTATCTCCTGGACGAAGTCGCACTCGGGGCCGACCTGTGCCATCCGCTCGACGTAGCGGTGGGCGAGCTCGTCGACGCGGGTCTTCAGCGCACGCATCGCCTTGGGGCGGAACCAATCCGAGACGATGGTGCGCATCTTGTGGTGTTGCGGGTCGTCCATGTGGATCAGGGTCCGCAGGCCCATCCCGGACTCCAGCAGTGAGCGTTGCAGATCGTCGGCTTCGGCGGTGGCCAGCACCGGTCGCGGCTCGTTGATCCACAACAGGTTGTCGCGTTCGATGTCCATGATGTCGGCGTGCCGGGTGATCGCCCAGAACGGGCGGTAGGGCCGCCGGTCGACCAGGGATACCGGTGCGTGGGCGCGCAGATGCGTCAAAGCCGCGTGCAACCGAGGTTCGTCGGCATAGGCGCTGGGGTCGGTGAACACCCGGGCGGCGTCGTCGATTATCGGTGTGCTCATGCCCGAACTCCTCTTCGAATTTTTTGACACGTGTCAGGTTTGGTTTCCAGTGTCGGGTAACAACGCTCGTTGCGGTGGCGCTTTGGCCGGATCCGGCCGGTTAGGCTCTTCGGTCATGTCGATCGGATCGTGCCGTCGAGGCCTGCGGGCCGGAATCGTCGTGCTGGCGCTGACAGCGGTACTGGCCATCGGCTGTGTGCGTTCCGACGGTGCAATCTCGCGGCCCAGCATCAGTCCCCGCGCGGTGGCGCTCAACGCCGACGTGGTGCGTACCGGCTCCGGTCTGTTGAAAGGGGTGGTCGGCCCCGATCACCGACTGTTCCAAGGCATCCCGTACGCGGCACCGCCGCTGGGCCCGCTGCGGTGGCAGCATCCCGCACCGATGCCGGCGTGGCCGGGGGTGCGGGATGCGGCCAAGCGCGGGCCCTGGTGCATCCAGCCGGACGCCGCCGAGGTCGATCCGATCAGCGAGGACTGCCTCACGCTCAACGTGTGGACGCCCACCGGTTCGGCCGCCGAACCGCTGCCGGTCATGGTGTGGATCCACGGCGGAAGTTTCATCCGGGGCGCCGGCGACGTCTACCACGCGCAACGGTTGGCCGTTCGGGGCCGCATCGTGGTCGTCACCATCAACTACCGGTTGGGTGCGCTGGGTTTCCTGGCCGATCCCGCGCTGGGGGAGCCCGGCAACTACGGCCTGGCCGACCAGCAGGCGGCGCTGCGGTGGGTCCGCGACAACATCGGGGAGTTCGGCGGCGACCCGGACAAGGTGACCATCGCCGGTGAGTCCGCCGGCGGGATGTCGGTCTGCGATCACCTGGCCGCGCCGGATTCGGCCGGGCTGTTCCGTGCCGCGATCATCCAGAGCGGGCCGTGCCAAGCGCAGCTGGACGTGCCCGAGGCCCAGCGGCTCAGCCGGGAATACACCGAATCACTGGGGTGTGGAGCGCCGGGCCGGTCCGGGCAGGAGGTCGACGAGCAGATCACCTCCTGTCTGCGTTCGCTGTCGCCCGAGCGGTTCACCGAGCCGCTGTGGTTCGCCCGCTTCGGCACCGAACGGCTCAGCGGGCCGGTGATCGGGGTGCCATCGCTGCCGAAGGACCCGGTGCAGGTCTTCCGGGAATCCCCCGACGACGGAGGTCCGGCGCGCAAGCCGGTGCTGATGGGGGTCAACCGCGACGAGTTCACCCTGTTCGTCGCACTGCAGCATCTGCGCGTCGGCCGGGAGATGACCGCGGCCGAGTACCCCGAGGAGTTACGTGACGTCTTCGGCGACGGCCTTGCCGCCGCAGTGGCCGAACACTATCCGCCGTCCGCGTTCGGCGGCAGCGTCTCGCTGGCCTACGCCGCCGCCACCGGCGACGACGTCTTCGCCTGCCCGGCAGACCGGATGGCGCGCGGTCTGACCGCCGGTGCACCCGTCTACGGATACGAATTCGACGATCCGCGTGCACCGGCCCCGGAGATGTTCGACCGGGTGCCCTTCCCGGTCGGTGCCACCCACTCCCTGGAGATGCGCTATCTGTTCGACATCGGTGGCGCGCCGCCGTTGAACCCCGAGCAGCGCCGACTGTCCGACCAGATGATCGAGTACTGGGCGGGTTTCGTGGTGACCGGCGCCCCGATCGCCGTCGGCGAACCGGACTGGCCCGCGCTCGGGCCCGGGGCCGAGCGGAGGTGGATGTCGTTGCGGACCGACGGCAGCCGGCTGACGAGTGATTTCGCCGCCGACCATCAATGCGACTTCTGGGCGACCGTGCGGGGCTGAGGCCGCCGTCGCGGTCAAACCGGCGTCACCCAGGTGGTGATGTCGGCGTGCACCACCTCGACACCGGCCCTGTCGGTGACACTGACGGGCACCACCACCTCGGTTCCGTCGGTGATCGCGGCGAAGTCCGGCGGATCCAACCGGGCCGTGGCCCGCAGCGACGTCGTCGCCTTCTGCAGATACTGGACGTTCATGGACTTGGGGATCCAGCGATGAGTGCGGGGCACGGTGGCCTCCATCAACATCCCCATCGCGGCTTCGGCCGCATTGCAGGATGCGATCGCGTGCACGGTATGCAGGTGGTTGTAGACGAACGGCCACTTGGGCGCCAAGACCTCGGCCAGGCCGGGCTCCATCCGGACCACGTGGGGTAGCACCGAGGCGAAATAGGGGACCCGGGCCATCGCCGCGGCCGAGAACAGCCGAGTGCCGCCGGGCAGGCCCGCCAGCCGCCGCCAGGCCTGATAAGTACGGGTCGAGTCGGTCATAACCCTCGACCTTACCGGCAAGTAAGATCGGCTGCCCGGCGCTCGCGATCCGGCCGAACCCCTCCGTGCGGAGGGCGATCGCTGGGGATTTGGCCGCTGACCCGATCTGGGGCATACTATTCAGGTTCGCCTGCGCCGGGGTTGCCCCTGGCCGGGCATACGACCAGCGCCCACCCGGGCGCATCCGGTCCCATTCTCGTAGTGCGGAGCTTTTCCCCGTGCCCGAGACCGTGTCCGGGCGACACGCCCGACCGCGGGGACCGGTGGACCAGGACAGGTAAACAGCGGCGGCAGCGCCCAGTGCAGTGTCGACATCGGCCCCGGCGGGCCGGGAACGGCGCAAAGTAGCTGGGGCACAAGGGGTTCGAAAGACGGACCCCCATTGCAGGAGTGAGGTAGCAGAAGCGTGGCGGGACAAAAGATCCGCATCAGGCTCAAGGCCTACGACCATGAGGCGATCGACGCCTCAGCGCGCAAGATCGTTGAGACGGTCACTCGTACCGGTGCGTCTGTAGTCGGCCCGGTGCCGCTGCCGACCGAGAAGAACGTCTATTGCGTTATTCGGTCCCCGCACAAGTACAAGGACTCGCGGGAGCACTTCGAGATGCGCACCCACAAGCGGTTGATCGACATCCTCGATCCCACGCCGAAGACCGTTGACGCGTTGATGCGCATCGATCTGCCGGCCAGCGTCGACGTCAACATCCAGTAGGAGCACCAGCAACCATGGCACGCAAAGGTATTTTGGGTACCAAACTGGGCATGACACAGGTGTTCGACGAGAACAACAAGGTCGTGCCGGTCACGGTCGTCAAGGCCGGGCCGAACGTGGTCACCCGCATCCGCACCCCCGAGCGCGACGGCTACAGCGCCGTCCAGCTCGCCTACGGCGAGATCAGCCCTCGCAAGGTCAACAAGCCGCTGACCGGTCAGTACGCGGCCGCCGGGGTCAACCCCCGTCGGCACCTGGCCGAGCTGCGCCTCGCCGATGAAGAAGCGGCGGCCGCCTACGAGGTCGGCCAGGAGCTGACCGCTGAAATCTTCGCCGACGGCAGCTACGTCGACGTCACCGGAACCTCCAAGGGCAAGGGCTACGCCGGCACCATGAAGCGGCACGGCTTCCGCGGTCAGGGCGCCGGTCACGGCGCCCAGGCCGTGCACCGCCGGCCGGGTTCGATCGGTGGCTGCTCGACGCCCGGCCGGGTGTTCAAGGGCACGCGGATGTCGGGCCGGATGGGCAACGACCGCGTCACCACGCAGAACCTGGTAGTGCACAAGGTCGACGCCGAGAACGGCGTGCTGTTGATCAAGGGCGCCATTCCGGGCCGCAACGGTGGACTGGTTCTGGTCCGCAGCGCGATCAAAAAGGGTGAGAAGTAATGGCCGGCATCAAGATTGACGTCAAGACCCCGGACGGCAAGACGAGTGGCTCGGTCGAGCTGCCCGCCGAGTTGTTCGACGCTCCTGCCAACATCGCGCTGATGCACCAGGTGGTGAACGCTCAGTTGGCCGCGGCCCGTCAGGGTACGCACTCGACCAAGACCCGTGGTGAGGTCAGCGGCGGTGGCCGTAAGCCTTACCGGCAGAAGGGAACCGGCCGGGCCCGCCAGGGTTCGACCCGGGCGCCGCAGTTCACCGGTGGTGGCGTGGTGCACGGCCCGAAGCCGCGTGACTACAGCCAGCGGACCCCGAAGAAGATGATCGCCGCCGCCCTGCGCGGAGCGTTGTCGGACCGGGCCCGCAACGGCCGGATCCACGCGGTCACCGAACTGGTGAGCGGACAGACCCCGTCGACCAAGAGCGCCAAGACGTTCCTGGGTTCGCTGACCGACCGCAAGCGCGTGCTGGTGGTCATCGGTCGGGCCGACGAGACCGGAGCCAAGAGCGTGCGCAACCTGCCCGGTGTGCACATCCTGTCCCCGGACCAGCTCAACACCCACGATGTGCTGCGTGCCGACGACGTGGTGTTCAGTGTCGAGGCCTTGAACGCCTACATCGCTGGACACACAGCTCACACCACCACTCAGGAGGTTTCGGCCTGATGGCGACCATCACCGACCCCCGCGACATCATCCTCGCGCCGGTCATCTCCGAGAAGTCCTACGGGCTGATCGAGGACAACGTGTACACCTTCGTGGTGCACCCGGACTCGAACAAGACGCAGATCAAGATCGCGATCGAGAAGATCTTCGCGGTCAAGGTCTCGTCGGTGAACACCGCAAACCGGCCGGGCAAGCGCAAGCGGTCCCGGACCGGCTACGGCAAGCGCAAGGACACCAAGCGCGCCATTGTGACCCTGGCGCCCGGCAGCAAGCCGATCGACCTGTTCGCGGCACCGGCCTGACCGGAGTGAGAAGAGAGATCTAACTGACATGGGAATCCGCAAGTACAAGCCGACGACCCCGGGTCGTCGCGGTGCCAGCGTCTCCGATTTCGCTGAGCTCACCCGCTCTCACCCGGAGAAGTCGCTGGTTCGGCCGCTGCACGGCCACGGTGGGCGTAACGCCCACGGCCGGATCACCACCCGGCACAAGGGTGGCGGTCACAAGCGTGCCTACCGCGTGATCGACTTCCGTCGTCACGACAAGGACGGCGTCAACGCCAAGGTCGCTCACATCGAGTACGACCCCAACCGCACCGCGCGCATCGCGTTGCTGCACTACCTGGACGGCGAGAAGCGCTACATCATCGCCCCGCAGGGTCTGTCGCAGGGCGACGTCGTGGAGTCGGGCGCCAACGCCGACATCAAGCCCGGCAACAACCTGCCGCTGCGCAACATCCCCGCCGGCACCCTGGTGCACGCGGTGGAGCTGCGTCCGGGCGGCGGTGCCAAGCTGGCCCGCTCGGCCGGCTCGAGCATCCAGCTGCTGGGTAAGGAAGGCGCCTACGCCTCGCTGCGTATGCCGTCCGGCGAGATCCGTCGCGTCGACGTGCGCTGCCGCGCCACGGTCGGCGAGGTCGGCAACGCCGAGCAGGCCAACATCAACTGGGGTAAGGCCGGCCGTATGCGGTGGAAGGGCAAGCGCCCGACCGTCCGTGGTGTGGTCATGAACCCGGTGGACCACCCGCACGGTGGTGGTGAGGGCAAGACCTCCGGTGGCCGGCACCCGGTCAGCCCGTGGGGTAAGCCGGAGGGTCGCACCCGCCGGCCGAACAAGCCCAGCGACAAGCTCATCGTCCGACGCCGGCGCACCGGCAAGAAGCGCTAGGAATCGGAGGGAAAGCGATGCCACGCAGCCTCAAGAAGGGTCCGTTCGTCGACGACCATCTGTTGAAGAAGGTCGACGTCCAGAACGAGAAGAACACCAAGCAGGTCATCAAGACCTGGTCACGTCGGTCGACGATCATCCCGGACTTCATCGGGCACACGTTCGCCGTCCACGACGGCCGCAAGCATGTTCCGGTATTCGTCACCGAGTCGATGGTCGGGCACAAGCTCGGCGAATTTGCTCCGACGCGCACCTTCAAGGGACACATCAAAGACGACCGGAAGGCTAAGCGCCGGTGAGTGTTACGACTGAATTTCCGTCTGCTGTCGCCAAGGCCCGCTTCGTGCGGGTATCGGCCAGCAAAGCCCGTCGGGTGATCAACCTGGTGCGCGGCAAGTCCGTCGCCGACGCGTTGGACATCCTGCGCTGGGCACCGCAGCAGGCCAGCCTGCCGGTGGCCAAGGTCATCGCCAGCGCGGCCGCCAACGCCGAGAACAACAACGGCTTGGACCCGGCCACCCTGGTGGTGGCGAGCGTCTACGCCGACGAGGGCCCGACCGCCAAGCGGATCAAGCCGCGCGCCCAGGGGCGTGCGTACCGGATCCGTCGGCGCACCAGCCACATCACCGTCGTGGTGGAGAGCCGCCCGGTGAAGGCCGGTGGCTCGGCGCAGTCCGCCGGTGCCGCGCGGGCACGTCGCGCCCAGGGCAGCAAGGCCGCCGCCGAGGCGCCGGCCAAGAAGGCTCCCGCCAAGAAGGCTCCGGCGGCCAAGGCCGCCGAGAAGACGACTGAGAAAGCGGCGGCTAAGAAGGCGCCCGCCAAGAAGGCGGCAACCAAGAAGGCGCCTGAGACGTCCGACGCGAAGGAGGGCTCGGAGTAATGGGCCAGAAGATCAACCCGCACGGCTTCCGGCTCGGGATCACCACCGACTGGAAGTCGCACTGGTACGCCGACAAGCAGTACTCGGAGTACGTCAAGGAAGACGTGGCGATCCGTCGGCTGCTCTCCAGCGGCCTGGAGCGCGCCGGCATCGCCGACGTGACCATCGAGCGGACCCGCGACCGGGTCCGGGTCGACATCCACACCGCGCGGCCGGGCATCGTGATCGGTCGCCGCGGCACCGAGGCCGACCGGATCCGGGGCGACCTGGAGAAGCTCACCGGCAAGCAGGTGCAGCTGAACATCCTCGAGGTGAAGCAGCCGGAGGCCGTCGCCCAGCTCGTCGCGCAGGGCGTTGCCGAGCAGCTGAGCAACCGGGTGGCGTTCCGCCGCGCGATGCGCAAGGCCATCCAGTCGGCGATGCGTCAGCCCAACGTCAAGGGCATCCGGGTGCAGTGCTCGGGCCGTCTCGGCGGCGCCGAGATGAGCCGCTCGGAGTTCTACCGCGAGGGTCGGGTGCCGCTGCACACGCTGCGCGCCGACATCGACTACGGGCTCTACGAGGCCAAGACCACCTTCGGCCGGATCGGCGTGAAGGTCTGGATCTACAAGGGCGACGTCGTCGGTGGCAAGCGCGAGCTGGCCGCTTCCGCTCCGTCGGCCGACCGTCCGCGCCGGGAACGGCCGTCGGGCACCCGCCCGCGCCGCAGTGGCGCCTCGGGTACCACCGCGACCAGCACCGACGCCGGGCGGGCCGCTGAGAGCACCGAGAACACCGCTGCTGCAGCTCCGGTCGCAGAAGGATCAGTGACCGCGGAGTCGCAAGCAACGCAGAGCACGGAGAGCTAATCATGCTGATTCCCCGTAAGGTCAAGCACCGCAAGCAGCATCACCCCAAGCAGCGCGGTATCGCCAGCGGCGGCACCGCGGTGACGTTCGGTGACTACGGCATCCAGGCACTGGAGCACGCCTACATCACCAACCGGCAGATCGAGTCCGCTCGTATCGCCATCAACCGGCACATCAAGCGTGGCGGCAAGGTGTGGATCAACATCTTCCCGGACCGCCCGCTGACCAAGAAGCCCGCCGAGACCCGGATGGGTTCCGGTAAGGGTTCGCCGGAGTGGTGGGTTGCCAACGTCAAGCCGGGTCGTGTGCTCTTCGAGCTCAGCTACCCGAATGAGGCCATCGCCCGTGCCGCACTGACCCGGGCGATCCACAAGCTGCCGATCAAGGCGCGCATCGTCACCCGAGAGGAGCAGTTCTGATGGCAGCGGGAGTAACCGCCGGCGAACTGCGCGAGCTTAACGCCGACGAGCTCGTCGAGCAGCTGCGCGAGTCCAAAGAAGAGCTGTTCAACCTGCGTTTCCAGATGGCGACCGGGCAGCTCACCAACAACCGTCGGCTCCGCACGGTGCGCCACCAGATCGCGCGCATCTACACCGTGTTGCGCGAACGGGAACTGGGCCTGGCGTCCGGTCCCGATGGTTCTGAAGGCGAGGCATCGTAATGGCACAGGCTAACGCCGCGGAGAAGGGCACCAAGCACACTCCGCGTACCGAGACGCCGCGGGGTCGCCGCAAGACCCAGATCGGCTACGTGGTGAGCGACAAGATGGACAAGACCATCGTCGTCGAGCTGGAAGACCGCGTGAAGCACCCGCTTTACGGCAAGATCATCCGGACCACCAAGAAGGTCAAGGCGCACGACGAGAACAACACGGCCGGCATCGGCGACCGCGTGTCGCTGATGGAGACCCGCCCGCTGTCGGCGACGAAGCGGTGGCGGCTGGTCGAGATCTTGGAGAAGGCCAAGTAGTACGGGTCACGCCGGGATCTTGATGCGCACCGGAGTTCGGGGCGCCTCGGATCCCAGCGGCACCTGCAGATCGTGATCGTCGAGCCGGATTCCTGGTACCGCCAGGGTCCGGCTCGTCGGCGTTGGAAGACTTGTTCGCAGCGCCGTCAACTGGCGGCCGGTGAGGCGATTCAATCCGGCGTAGACCTTCCGTCGCAGCCGGCGGTCGCTGTGATAGCGCACCAGAACGGCGACCTCCGGCCGGCCGTGGCCGGCGGTGAGTCGCACCGTCAGCACCGTCGTGGCGGTCGCCGGTAGCCACAGCCGTTCCAGATTTGCCGAGTTGATATCGCGCGGGGACATCCAGAACGTGGCCGCGAACTGCTTGGGCCCGTTGTGTTTCCGCTGTTTGAGCCGCCGTTGACTGCGGCGGAGGTGGTCGGGCTGCAGACCGGCCAGGACGGCCGCGTCCACCCGGTCGAATTCCTCGATCGTCAGGATCCGGGCGTCGATGTGCCGCTCGACCAGATCGTGGGCGAGGCGTTCGGTGGCGGCCGCCAGCGTCGCGGCCACCGAGTCACGTGCCGCGATCGCGTCGGCGTTGCGCATCGGATCCATCCGCAGGACCACCCAGTTCTCCCGACGTCCGGGTGGAAGTGCGGCCGCGCCCTGCGCGGTGTCGGGCTGCTCGCCCGTGCTCTCCTCGGTTGCCACCGAGACGATGTCGATGCCGTCGAGCCGTACATCGAACTGTCGCAGACCGGCGGCGATCAGCTGGGCGGGCAGTGTCGGCTCGGACTCCGGTCCGCGGCGATGACGCCCGGCGGATTCGGCCGGCGGTGGGGCAACGGCGATGACCGAGACCACCCGTCCCCGGTGCCCGCGCATGCCGACCACGGCGCGGCCATAGCGTCGCCGATGGTCGAAGCCGGTGGCCCGGCCTTCGGTGAGCAGTGTTGCCGGAACTGCGAATCGATCGGCCAGCCGGGCCGCCATGATCGCCGTCAGCGCCACCCGCCGATGGGTGATCAAGGCGGCCGTGGTGACCATCCCCGCGACGGCGGCACCCGCCCACCAGGCGGTTGAGGGCGCGGCCAACGATGTCGGCCAGCGGCGGGCCAGCGACAGGATGCCGATGTCGAGTAGGAAGACCGTCGTGACGCGCAGCCAGCCCAAGCTCAGCCCGAAGGAGTGCTGGGCCCTCACCGCGGTGTCCGTTTCATGGTTCCCCCCAGAACATCCCCGACCTACGCGGTGGGCGGATGCCCGCTGCAACGCCCGACCAAACATCCCCCGGGCTACCGCGCCGGGACCGCTTTGATCAGCGATGACCGCCGGCCGCGACGGGGGAGTGCGGCAGCCCTGGGCGCGGTGCGCGCCGTCGGCGGTGCGAACCCTGCCGCATCGGTGCCGGACCGGTATTCTCATCCGTTCCGGGGGCCGACAGTGGAGTGGGCGATGGTGGATTCGACGGGTTTCACAGGCAAGATCAATCTCGATATCCGGGACTCGGAGCCGGACTGGGGCCCGTTCGCGGCGCCCACGGCCCCCGACGGGGCGCCCAATGTGCTCTATCTGGTCTGGGACGACACCGGGATCGCCACCTGGGACTGCTTCGGTGGGTTGGTGGAGATGCCCACGATGAGCCGGATCGCCGAGCGCGGTGTCCGGCTGTCGCAGTTCCACACCACCGCGCTGTGCTCGCCGACCCGGGCGTCGCTGTTGACCGGACGCAACGCTACCAGCGTCGGTATGGCCACCATCGAAGAATTCACCGACGGGTTCCCCAACTGCAGCGGCCGCATCCCGTTCGAGACCGCGCTACTCAGTGAGGTGCTCGCCGAGCAGGGCTGGAACACATTCTGTGTCGGCAAGTGGCATCTGACCCCGTTGGAGGAATCCAACATGGGCGCCACCCGGCGGCACTGGCCCACCCAACGCGGATTCGAACGGTTCTACGGGTTCCTCGGGGGAGAGACCAACCAGTGGTACCCGGACCTGGTCTACGACAACCATCCCGTCGCACCCCCGGCCACGCCCGAAGACGGCTACCACCTGTCGAAGGACATCGCCGAGAAGACAATCGAATTCATCCGCGACGCCCAGACCGTCGCTCCCGGAAAGCCCTGGTTCGGCTATGTCTGCCCCGGTGCCGGACACGCCCCGCACCATGTGTTCACCGAATGGGCCGACCGCTACGCCGGGCGTTTCGACATGGGCTACGAGAAGTACCGGGAGATCGTGCTGGCCAACCAGAAGCGACTGGGCCTGGTACCCGCCGACACCGAACTCTCCGAGCTCAATCCGTACGCCGACGTCACCGGCGCCGACGGACAGTCGTGGCCGCTGCTGGACACCGTCCGGCCGTGGGACAGCCTCGACGACTCCGAGAAGCGGCTGTTCGCCCGGATGGCCGAGGTGTTCGCCGGATTCCAGAGCTACACCGATGCGCAGATCGGCCGGATCCTGGACTACCTGGAGGAGTCCGGGCAGCTCGACAACACCATCGTCGTGGTGATCTCCGACAACGGGGCCAGCGGCGAGGGCGGACCGAACGGGTCACCGAACGAGAACAAATTCTTCAACGGCTACATCGACTCCGTTGAAGAGGCGATGAAGCTCTTCGACGAACTGGGCGGGCCGGAGACCTACAACCACTACCCGGTCGGGTGGGCGATGGCGTTCAACACGCCCTACAAGCTCTACAAGCGCTACGCATCCCACGAAGGCGGCATCGCCGATCCCGCGATTGTCAGCTGGCCCAACGGAATCGCCGCCCGTGGCGAAGTCCGGGACACCTATGTCAACGTCTGCGACGTGACACCGACCGTCTACGACCTGCTGGACATCACCCCGCCCGAAACAGTGCGGGGTGTCGCGCAGCGGCCGCTGGAAGGCGTCAGCTTCAAAGCCGCCCTGATGGATCCGGCGGCCGACACCGGCAAGGACACCCAGTTCTACTCCATGCTCGGTACTCGCGGGATCTGGCACCGGGGCTGGTTCGCCAACACCGTGCATGCCGCGACGCCGTCGGGCTGGAGTCACTTCGACCAGGACCGCTGGGAGCTCTACCACATCGCCGAGGACCGCAGCCAATGCCGCGATCTGGCGGCCGAACACCCCGAGAAACTCGAAGAACTCAAGGCACTGTGGTTCGCCGAGGCCGACAAATACGGTGGACTGCCGCTGGCCGATCTGAACATCCTGGAGATGACGGCCCGCCAGCGGCCGTATCTGTCCGGCGACCGGACCAGCTACATCTACTACCCGCACACTGCCGAAGTGCCGCTGGGCGCGTGCGTCGAACTGCGCGGCCGCTCGTTCTCGGTGCTGGCCCGGGTCACCATCGACTCCGCCGACGCCGAAGGAGTGTTGTTCAAACAGGGCGCGCGGCACGGTGGTCACGCATTGTTTGTGCAGGACGGTCGGCTGCACTACGTCTACAACTTCCTCGGGGAACGGGAGCAGTGGTTGTCGTCGCCGGACGCCGTTCCCCTGGGGCAGCACACTTTCGGCTTCCGGTTCGAACGCTCCGGCACCGTCGCGGGCAGCCATACCCCGCTGGGTGCCGGCTCGCTCTACGTCGACGACACGGTGGTCGCCACGTTGCCCGACATGGTCACCCAGCCGGCCGCCTTCGCGTTGGCCGGCGGCGGCGTGAGCGTCGGGCGCAACACCGGCCAGGCGGTGTCCTCGGCGTATCGGTCGCCGTACACCTTCACCGGCGGCACGATCGCCGATGTGGCCGTGGACGTCAGCGGCGAGCCGTATCTGGATGCGAAAAGCAGCCTGGCGGCGGCATTTTCGCGGGACTGACACCATGTTGACGGAACTCGTCGACCTGCCGGCAGGCATCTTCCGGATGGGGTCGACGAGTTTCTACCCCGAAGAGGCGCCGATCCACACCGCGTCGGTAGCGCCGTTCGCGATGGAGCGGCATCCGGTCACCAACGCCCAATACGCCGAATTCGTCGCCGCCACAGGTTATCTGACCGTCGCCGAACAAGAACTCGATCCCGACGTCTACTCCGCGGAGCCGATCGAGTCGGGCGCCCTGGTCTTCACCCCCACCGACGGTCCGGTGGATCTGCGCGATTGGCGCCGGTGGTGGCGCTGGGTGCCCGGCGCCAGTTGGCGACACCCGCACGGCCCGGCCAGCGGCGTCGAGGACAAGCCGGATCACCCGGTGGTGCAGGTGGCCTATCCCGACGCCGCCGCCTACGCCCGGTGGGCCGGGCGACGGCTACCGAGCGAGGCCGAATGGGAGTACGCGGCACGGGCCGGGGCTGCGACGACCTACGCCTGGGGTGAGGAGGAGAAGCCGGGCGGGGTGTTGATGGCCAACACCTGGCAGGGCGCCTTCCCCTACCGCAACGAGGGTGCGCTGGGCTGGGTCGGGACGTCGCCGGTAGGTACCTTTGCGCCCAACGGCTGGGGGCTGCTCGACCTGATCGGCAACGTCTGGGAATGGACGACCACCGAATTCTCCGCGCACCACCGGCCGACCGCACCGCCGAAGGCCTGCTGCGCGCCGACCGGCCCCGCCGATCCGCGCATCACCCAGACCCTCAAGGGCGGTTCACACCTGTGCGCGCCGGAGTACTGCCATCGCTACCGGCCCGCGGCGCGGTCGCCGCAGTCGCAGGACACCGCCACCAGCCATATCGGTTTCCGCTGCGCGGTGGATCGGTAGTCGGTGAGGGCCCTGCCGAGCGTGCGCACTTGTACGTTTTGGCGCGGCGTGTCGTGTGCAGACACGCACGTTCGCGAGGAGGAGGCGCGCGCGTTCGCGGGGGGTGAAGTGCACGGATTTGGTGCTGGGGGCGGTGTCGCCTAAGCTCTAGGGGTTGCTGTGGGCAGACCTCGGCCAGCGTGAGTTGGCCCTGCGTGCTCATCGGGAACAAGAAGACCATGCACGACCGGGGAGATTCCGGCATGTCAACAGTCATGTCGCGGGTCGTTCCAATTACTGAGGAGATCTGGTGATTCAGCAGGAATCGCGGTTGAAGGTCGCCGACAACACGGGCGCCAAGGAGATCTTGTGCATCCGTGTGCTCGGCGGCTCGTCGCGGCGATACGCCGGCATCGGTGATGTCATCGTCGCAACCGTCAAGGACGCCATCCCGGGCGGCAACGTCAAGCGGGGTGATGTCGTCAAAGCCGTCGTGGTGCGCACCGCCAAGGAGCGTCGCCGCGCCGACGGAAGCTACATCAAGTTCGACGAGAACGCGGCCGTGATCATCAAGGCCGACAACGACCCGCGCGGTACTCGTATCTTCGGGCCGGTCGGCCGCGAGCTGCGCGAGAAGAAGTTCATGAAGATCGTGTCGCTGGCACCGGAGGTGTTGTAGATGAAGGTCCACAAGGGCGACACCGTCCTGGTCATCGCCGGCAAGGACAAGGGTGCCAAGGGCAAGGTCCTGCAGGCGTTCCCCACCCGTAACCGGGTGCTGGTCCAGGGCGTCAACCGGATCAAGAAGCACGTCGCGAACTCGGCCAACCAGGCCGGTGCATCCTCGGGCGGGATCGTCACTCAGGAAGCGCCGATCCACGTCTCGAACGTGATGGTCGTCGACTCCGACGGTCAGCCGACCCGCATCGGTTACCGCGTGGACGCCGAATCGGGCAAGAAGGTTCGCGTCTCCAAGCGCAACGGCAAGGACATCTAGAGATGACGACTGCAGAAAAGATCCAGCCTCGGCTGAAGGTCAAGTATCGCGAAGAGATCCGCGATGCGCTCAACAAAGAGTTCAACTACGCCAACGTGATGCAGATCCCGGGCGTGGTAAAGGTCGTGGTGAACATGGGCGTCGGCGAAGCCGCCCGGGACGCCAAGCTGATCAACAACGCGGTCAGCGACCTGGCTGCGATCACCGGCCAGAAGCCGGAGATTCGCAAAGCCCGCCTGTCCATCGCGCAGTTCAAGCTGCGTGAGGGGATGCCGATCGGCGCTCGGGTCACCCTGCGCGGTGACCGGATGTGGGAGTTCCTGGACCGCCTCACCGCGATCGCCCTGCCGCGTATCCGTGACTTCCGTGGGCTCTCGCCCAAGCAGTTCGACGGCTCCGGCAACTACACCTTCGGCCTCGCCGAGCAGTCGATGTTCCACGAGATCGACGTGGACTCCATCGACCGCCCGCGGGGGATGAACATCACCGTCGTCACCTCGGCGACCAACGACGACGAAGGACGAGCGCTGCTGCGGGCTCTCGGCTTTCCGTTCAAGGAGAACTGACCATATGGCTAAGAAGGCGTTGGTTATCAAGGCGGCTCGCAAGCCCAAGTTTGCGGTGCGCGCCTACACCCGCTGCAACAAGTGCGGCCGCCCCCGCGCGGTGCTCCGGAAGTTCGGCCTGTGCCGAATCTGCCTGCGCGAAATGGCGCACGCCGGCGAGCTGCCCGGTGTGCAGAAGAGCAGCTGGTGAGGGTGGAGGAGCAGCCTAAATGACTATGACGGATCCCATCGCGGACTTCTTGACCCGTCTGCGTAACGCCAACTCGGCGTACCACGACGAGGTGACCCTGCCGCACTCGAAGATCAAGGCCAACATCGCCGAGATCCTCAAGCGCGAGGGTTACATCACCGACTACCACGTCGAAGACGCCCGGGTGGGCAAGGCGCTGGTAGTGAACCTCAAGTACGGCCCGAACCGGGAGCGCAGTCTCGCCGGTCTGCGCCGGGTGTCCAAGCCGGGCCTGCGGGTCTACGCAAAGTCGACCAACCTGCCTCGGGTGCTCGGCGGCCTGGGCGTGGCGATCATCTCCACGTCCTCGGGTCTGCTGACCGATCGTCAGGCGGCCAGGCAGGGCGTGGGCGGCGAAGTCCTCGCGTACGTGTGGTGAGGGAGTAGCAGACATGTCGCGTATTGGTAAGCAGCCGGTCCCGGTTCCCGCCGGGGTCGACGTGACCATCGATGGTCAGAACGTTTCGGTCAAGGGACCCAAGGGCACCCTGGAGCTGGCGGTGGCCGAGCCCATGAGTGTCTCCCGCAACGAGGACGGCGCCATCGTGGTGACCCGGCCCGACGACGACCGGCGCAACCGGTCCCTGCACGGCCTGAGCCGCACCTTGCTGGCCAACCTGGTCACCGGTGTGTCCGAGGGTTACGTCCGCAAGATGGAGATCTTCGGCGTCGGTTACCGTGTCGCGCTCAAGGGCAGTGACCTGGAGTTCGCGCTCGGCTACAGCCACCCGGTGCTGATCAAGGCTCCGGAGGGCATCACCTTCGCGGTGGAGACGCCCACCAAGTTCTCGGTCTCGGGCATCGACAAGCAGAAGGTCGGTCAGATCTCGGCGAACATCCGCCGTCTGCGCCGTCCCGACCCCTACAAGGGCAAGGGCGTGCGCTACGAGGGTGAGCAGGTTCGCCGCAAGGTCGGAAAGACAGGTAAGTAGTCATGGCGCAATCACAAGCAGCCCCCACGGTCCGCAAGCCCGTCGGGCAGAACATCTCCGAGGTGCGGCGCGTTCACCGGATTCGTCGTCATGCACGGCTGCGCAAGAAGGTGTCCGGCACCGCCGAGCGCCCGCGCCTGGTGGTCAACCGTTCCGCGCGGCACATCCACGTGCAGCTGGTGGACGACCTGGCCGGCCACACCCTGGCTGCCGCCTCGTCGATCGAGGCGGACGTGCGGGCGGTGGACGGCGACAAGAAGGCCCACAGCGTTCGGGTCGGTCAGCTGATCGCCGAGCGTGCCAAGGCGGCCGGTGTTACGGACGTGGTCTTCGACCGCGGCGGGTACAGCTACGGCGGGCGGATCGCGGCACTGGCCGACGCTGCGCGCGAGGGCGGATTGAACTTCTGATGACTGACGTGAAGATGACTGGAAGGACCGCATGATGGCGGAGCAGCCGACAGGGGCCTCCTCGGCAGGTCCCGACACGGGCAGCCGCAGCGACAACCGCGACAACCGTGACAACCGGGGCGGCCGTGGTGGCCGCGACGGTGGTCGCGGGGGCCGCGACAACCGCGACGGCGACAAGAGCAACTACCTGGAGCGCGTCGTCGCGATCAACCGGGTTTCGAAGGTGGTCAAGGGTGGCCGCCGGTTCAGCTTTACCGCGCTGGTGATCGTCGGTGACGGTCACGGCCTGGTGGGCGTCGGTTACGGCAAGGCCAAGGAAGTGCCCGCCGCGATCGCCAAGGGTGTCGAAGAGGCGCGTAAGGGCTTCTTCCGGGTGCCGCTGATCGGTGGCACCATCACCCATCCGGTGCAGGGTGAAGCCGCTGCCGGTGTGGTGTTCCTGCGTCCGGCCAGCCCCGGTACCGGTGTGATCGCCGGTGGCGCGGTGCGTGCCGTGCTGGAATGCGCCGGTGTGCACGACATCCTGTCCAAGTCGCTGGGCAGCGACAACGCGATCAACGTGGTGCACGCCACCGTTGCCGCGCTGAAGATGCTGCAGCGTCCCGAAGAGGTGGCGGCCCGTCGTGGCCTGCCCATCGAAGATGTGGCGCCGGCCGCGATGCTCAAGGCGCGCCGGGAGAGCGAAGCGCTGGCCGCCAGTGCTGCGCGGGAAGGCACGGCGTAACCATGGCAAACCTGAAGATCACGCAGGTCCGCGGCACCATCGGTGCACGCTGGAAGCAGCGCGAGAGCCTGCGTACCTTGGGCCTGCGCAAGATCCGCCAATCGGTGGTGCGTGAGGACAACCCGCAGACCCGTGGTCTGATCCGGGTCGTTCACCACCTCGTGCATGTGGAGGAAGCCGAATGACCATCAAGTTGCACGACCTGCGCCCCGCGCCCGGGTCGAACACCAAGAAGACCCGTGTCGGTCGTGGTGAGGGCTCCAAGGGTAAGACCGCGGGCCGTGGCACCAAGGGCACCAAGGCCCGGAAGAACGTTCCGGTCCGGTTCGAGGGTGGGCAGATGCCGATCCACATGCGGTTGCCCAAGCTGAAGGGCTTCCGCAACCGGTTCCGCACCGAGTACGAGGTCGTCAACGTCGGCGACATCAGCCGGTTGTTCCCGGAGGGCGGCACCATCGGTGTCGACGAGCTGGTGGCCAAGGGCGCGGTTCGGAAGAACACCCTGGTCAAGGTGCTCGGCGACGGCAAGCTGACGGTCAAGGCCGACATCACCGCGCACAAGTTCAGCGGCAGTGCCCGGGACAAGATCACCGCAGCCGGAGGCACCGCCACCGAGCTGTGAAGTCGGTCTGCATAGGTCGACATTAGTTTAGAAAAACGCACCCCGCATCGATTGCGGGGTGCGTTTTTGTATTTGCTGACGTTTTGGTGCACCGCGTCAAAAATTAAACATTGCTATGACGTTCACAGCCTTATATAACGATCATAGGCACGAGTGATCTAGATCACTCGCCCACGTCGTACTTCGAGGAAGGCATGGGCATATGAGTCGTCGGTTGCGTTCAGGTTCCGGGCGGCGAACTGCCTCTCGACGCGTAGTGGGCACTGGCGGCGCGGTCGCGGCTTTCCTCGCAATCGGACTCACACCATTTGCTGGGCTACCTCCCGCGGCCGCCGACTTCGGTTTCGATGACGTCCTGGACTGGTTCGGCCTGGACCTCGACGCCGATACAGGACTCTCCGATTCCGGCGTCTACTCCTGGCCGGCCGACGCCGGAAACCTGGCCGAGCAGTTCCACACCGACATGTGGCTGCCCCTGCACGCGCAGCTCGAAGCGTGGATCGCCAGCCCGTTCGGCTCCCAGGTCAACGACGTGATCAACGACCTGCTCGAGCCGTTCACGCTGCCCGGCTTCTGCGGGATCATCTGCGACGGTGCCGACGGCACAGCCGAACACCCCGATGGCGAAGGCGGCGGGTTGTTCTTCGGCGACGGCGGTGCGGGCTGGAACAGCACCGAAGCCGGAGTCGCGGGCGGTAACGGCGGCGCGGCCGGCGGGCTGGGCAACGGTGGTGACGGCGGTGCCGGCGGGTATGGCGCCGACGGCGGGGCCGGCGGTGCCGGCGGCGAATGGATGGGTGACGGCGGTAGCGGGGGCGACGGTGGGGCCGCGGCCATCATCGACGGCGTGCTGTTGGTCGCCGGTAACGGTGGTGACGGCGGCGGATCCGGCCATGTCCAGGACTTCTTCGGGATGGGCGCGGCCGGCAACGGCGGCAACGGCGGCAACGGCGGTGCCGGGCTGTCCGGTGCGGCGGGTAGCAACTCCACGTCCGCCGGCGCCGACGGCGGCAACGGCGGCAACGGCAGCGCCGGCGGCAAGGGCGGTGCGGGGGGCGTGGGATCGCTGTGGCTCGGCGACGGGGGCCGGGGCGGCAACGGTGGAGCCGGCGGCGACGGTGGCACCGGCGGGGCAGGGTATAGCGGGGCGGACGGAACGTTCGCCGGTGGCGGCGACGGCAACGGCGGCAGCGGTACCAACGGTGGCCACGGCGGTGACGGGGGGCGCGGTGGCGAGGCCGGTGCCGGGGGCGCCGGAGCGGCACTGTTCGGCACATCGGGTGCGGACGGCACTGCCGGCACCGACGGCAGGGGCGGCGCAGGCGGCAACGGCGGCAACGGCGGTACGGGGGCCGACGGTGCGGCGGGCGCAGCTGGCGACGTCGACGATCCGGACGGCACCGACGGTGCGAACGGCGGCAACGGCGGTGACGCCGGCCTCGGCGGCGCGGGCGGAACCGGTGGGGACGGGGTGATCGCCGCCGACGGCGACAACGGCCGGGCAGGTGCCGGCGGCAACGGCGGCAGCGGCGGCGACGGGAGTGCAGGGATCGCCGGAACCGCCACCGATCCGAACGGAACGGCGGGCGGCCAGGGCGGCGCCGGGGGCAACGGTGGACAGGGCGGCGAGGAGGCCGACGGTGTCACCCGGGCCGCCGACGGTAACGGTGGGGCCGGGGGCACCGGTGGCAACGGCGGTGCGGGCTACGACCCGTCGACGGACCCCGCGGCGCAACCCGGGACGTCGGGCGGTGCCGGGGGTGCCGGAGGCGACGGCGGTGCGGGCGGGCTCGGCGCATCCGGCGGCGTGGGAGGCAACGCGGGCTCCGGCGGCCGCGGCGGTGACGGGACAACGGGGCTGGCCGGGCTGGCCGGGACCGAGGCCGGCGATGCCGGAACCGACGGCGGGGCCGGCGGCAACGGCGGGACCGGTGGCGACGGGGGCACCGGCGGTAACGGCGGGGCGGCGACCTCGGTCACCGGGACCGCCGGCGCCAACGGCGACGGCGGCGACGGTGGCGCGGGAGGCAGCGCGGCAGCGGGCGGAGTCGGCGGCGACGGGGCCGCGGGCGACGCCACCAACCGCGACGGCGGCAGCGGCGGCGCGGCGGGCGACGCCGGCAGCGCCGGGTCCGGTGGTGCTGGCGGTGCGGCCGGTACCGGGGGCGCGTCCGGTACCGGGCAGGCCGGCAATGCCGGCGCGGACGGCACCGACCCCGACCCCGGAGACACCCGCGGCGGTAACGGCGGTGCAGGCTTCAGTTCGACCACCCCGGGCGTCGCCGGCGGGGCCGGCGGCGCCGGGGGAAGCGGCGGTACCCGCGGTGACGGCGGTGACGGCGGGGCGGGCGGCGACGGCGGACAGGACGCGGCGGGCGGCGCCGGCGGGACCGGCGGTGACGGCGGTTCCGAAGCCGGGAACGGTGGCACGGGCGGCGCCGGCGGAGCCGGGCAGGGCACCGGTGACGGCGGCGACGGTGGTGACGGCGGCGATGCGGGTGCCGTCGGGGACGGCGGACACGGTGGCGACGGCGGTGATGGCACCGGGATCGGCGGCAGCACCGGCGGACACGGCGGTGACGGAGGTGACGGCGGCGAAGAGAGCGGCGACGGCGGTGAAGCCGGAGACGGCGGAGCCAACGGCGGCAGCGGTGGCAACGGCGGCGACGCCCTGGGCAGCGGCAACGGTGGTGACGGCGGCGACGGCACGGCGGGCGCCACCGGTGCCGACGGTGTCGACGCGATACTGCCCGGCGCGGCGGGCGGCGCGGGTCTGGTGGGCCAGGCCGGCGGTACCGGAGGTGCGGGCGGAGTCGGTTCCGGCGCGGGCAATCACGGCGGCAAGGGAGGTTCCGGCGCTACCGGCGGCAACGGTGGCGACGGCGGCGACGGCGCGACCGGTGCCGCGGGCAGCTTCCTCGACGGCGGTACCGGCGACGGTGGCGCCGGTGGTGCCGGCGGCAGCGGCGGCGCCGGGGGCGCCGGGGGATCGGGTGGCACCGGAGGCCAGGGCATCAACGGTGCTACCGCGGGCCTGCAGGGTGACGGTGGCAACGGCGGTGACGGCGGCGACGCCGGAGTGGCCGCCGATGGCGGCGAAGCCGCCGACGGCACCGCGGATCACCATGACGGCGGCAACGGCGGCGCCGGTGGCGCGCTCGGCGCGGCCGGGGCGGGCGGGGCCGGCGGCGACGGTGCCACCGCGGGTGCCGAGGGACAGGACGGCGCCGGGCCGAGCGGGCCGCAGGGCAACGGCGGCGCCGCCGGCGACGGCTACGACGCGGCCGCCGATCCCACCGCGGACGCGGGAACCTCCGGCGGCAACGGCGGTACCGGTGGCGATGCTTCCGCACTCGGCACCGGCGGTTCGGGTGGCAACGGTGGAAACGGTGCGGCGGGCGCTCGCGGTGACGACGGGGCCACCGATGGTGCCGATGGCGACACCGGCGGTTCCGGCGGTAACGGAGGCAACGCGGGTGCCGGCGGAACCGGCGGTGCGGGCGACGGTGTTGATGGGGTGGCGGGTCGTGGTGGTGCTGGTGGTCGTGGTGGTGATGGTGCTGCTGGTGGGGTGGGTGCGGCGTCGACGCAGGTGGGGGTTGCTGGTGGGGCGGGTCAGGATGGTGGTGCCGGTGGTGATGGGGGTGCTGGTGGTGCGGGTGGTCTGAATGCTGATGGGTCTGCCAGTGGTTTTGATGGTGTGCAGGGTGCTGGTGGTGACGGTGGCGATGGTGGTGTGGGTGGTCGCGGTTTCGATGGTGGTGCCGGTGGTGTGGGTGCGGCCGGGGATGACGGGGTCGATGGGTCGGCGACGGTGGCGAGTACGGCGGGTACGGCCGGTGGGGTGGGGTTGACCGGTGGGGCGGGTTCGGCTGGTGGTGTCGGGGGTGCTGGTGGTGCGGCGGGTCACGGTTTCACCGATGGGGTGCAGGGGCTCGGTGGTGTCGGTGGTGTCGGGGGTAACGGTGGTCGGGGTGGCACCGGTGGTGTCGGTGGTGATGGTGGCGATGGGTATGACGCGGCGTCTGATGTGAGTGCGGTGCCGGGCACTGATGGTGGTGATGGTGCCGTAGGTGGTGTGGGTGGCGCCGGGGGTGCTGGTGGTGCGGCGGGTGCTGGTGGTGCCGGGGGTATGGGTCGGGAGGGTCAGGCCGCGGCCGGGGCGTCCGGAACGGTGGGAGACCAGGGCGCCGGCGGGGCCGGCGGCAATGGCGGGTCCGGCGGGGACGGGGCTGTGGGTGCTCGCGGTGACGATGGGGCCACCGATGGTGCCGATGGTGACACCGGTGGTGTCGGCGGTGCTGGTGGAGATGCCGCGGCGGGCGGGCTCGGCGGACTCGGGGCCGGCGGGGTGCGCGGCGACAGCGGTGTTGATGGGGTGGCGGGTCGTGGTGGTGCTGGTGGTCGTGGTGGTGATGGTGCTGCTGGTGGGGTGGGTGCGGCGTCGACGCAGGTGGGGGTTGCTGGTGGGGCGGGTCAGGATGGTGGTGCCGGTGGTGATGGGGGTGCTGGTGGTGCGGGTGGTCTGAATGCTGATGGGTCTGCCAGTGGTTTTGATGGTGTGCAGGGTGCTGGTGGTGACGGTGGCGATGGTGGTGTGGGTGGTCGCGGTTTCGATGGTGGTGCCGGTGGTGTGGGTGCGGCCGGGGATGACGGGGTCGATGGGTCGGCGACGGTGGCGAGTACGGCGGGTACGGCCGGTGGGGTGGGGTTGACCGGTGGGGCGGGTTCGGCTGGTGGTGTCAGGGGTGCTGGTGGTGCGGCGGGTCACGGTTTCACCGATGGGGTGCAGGGGCTCGGTGGTGTCGGTGGTGTCGGGGGTAACGGTGGTCGGGGTGGCACCGGTGGTGTCGGTGGTGATGGTGGCGATGGGTATGACGCGGCGTCTGATGTGAGTGCGGTGCCGGGCACTGATGGTGGTGATGGTGCCGTAGGTGGTGTGGGTGGCGCCGGGGGTGCTGGTGGTGCGGCGGGTGCTGGTGGTGCCGGGGGTATGGGTCGGGAGGGTCAGGCCGCGGCCGGGGCGTCCGGAACGGTGGGAGACCAAGGAGCCGGCGGTGACGGCGGTACCGGTGGTAAGGGCGGCAACGGTGCCGCGGGCGGAACCGGGGAAGCCGGCCTCGACGGCGACATCGGCACGCCCGGTACCGGCACCTCGATCAACGGCGGGACCGGCGGGACCGGCCACACCGGCGACCAGGGCCTGACCGGCGGCAAGGGTGGTAGCGGCGGGCAGGGTGGCGCCGCGGGAACCGGGTCCACCCGAGGTAATGCCGGCGCGGGCGGCCAGGGCGGGGACGGCGGCACAGGCGGTATGGGCGGCACCGGTGGCAACGGCGGCAACGGTGGCGACGGCTACGACCAGGTCGGCACCACCGGGCTGTCCGGCGGCAACGGCGGCATCGGCGGTCAGGGCGGCGCCGGCGGGCAGGGCGGCGTCGGCGGTGCAGCGGGTACCGGCGGTCTGGACGGGGACGGCCTCAACCCTGCCGCGTCGGGAACCGCCGGAGACACCGGGGAACAGGGCGTCGGCGGCAACGGCGGGCAAGGCGGTGCCGGCGGTGACGGCGCGACCGGCACCACCGGTAACAACGGCGGCACCGGGAACACCGGGGCCACCGGTGTCGTCGGAAACACCACCGGCGGCACCGGCGGCGTCGGCGGTGACGGCATCAACGGCGGCACCGGCGGTAACGGCGGCACCGGCGGCCAAGGTGGCGCCGCCGGCATCGGATCCACCAACGGCACCGTCGGCGACGGAGGTCAGGGCGGCAATGCCGGTAACGGAGGTCAGGGCGGCGACGGCGGCCGAGGCGGCACAGGCGGCACCGGCTACTCCCCGACAGCGGCCAACGGTGCCAACGGTGGCGACGGCGGCACGGGCGGTGTCGGCGGCAACGCTGGCCACGGCGGCGCAGCCGGTACCGCCGGTCAAGGTGGTCTCAACGGCGCCGGCGCCGACCAGGCCGCCTCCGGTACCGGCGGCACCGCCGGTGGTGACGGCCACGCCGGTGTCGGCGGCGACGGCGGTACCGGCGGTCAGGGCGGGCAGGGCACCGCCGGCACGACAACGCAGGCCGCCGGGACCGGCGGCAAGGGCGGTACCGGCGGCACCGGTGGGTTGGGCGGCCTGGAAACCGACAACGCCACCCGCGCACAGCAGGGTGACGGCGGCACCGGCGGAACGGGCGGCACCGGTGGCACGGGCGTCGCGGGGGCGGATGGCGCCAACGGCCCCATCCTCGGACTGTTGCCGGCGGAATCCGGCAAAGCCGGTGGTGCCGCTGGAGGCGGTGGTATCGGTGGCACCGGCGGCAGCGGCTACAACGCGGGTGACGGCGGCGTCGGTGGCGTCGGTGGCACCGGTGGCACCGGCGGTGATGGCGGCGACGCGCTACTGGGAGTTGCGGGCCTGCTCGGGCCGGGCAACGGGGCCACCGGTGGTGCCGGTGGAGTCGGTGGTATCGGTGGTGTTGCCGGGACAGCCCTCGGCGGCACCGATGGTCTCAACGGCGCCGGTGGCAATGGTGGGGTCGGCGGGGTGGGAGGTGACGCCGGTTCCACGTTGGCCGGAGTCGCGTCGACCGCCACCGCCGGCACCGGTGGGGCCGGTGGCGTCGCGGGCGTCGGCGGCGGCAGCGGTGCAGACCAGGGGGCCGCCGGTGTCGGCGGTACCGGCGGCCAGGGCGGTCAGGGCTCGGAGGGCTTCATCGCCAACGCCCTGGGCGGCCTCGGCGGTGACGGCGGTCAGGGCGGTGCCGCGGCCGATCAGGCGGGCAGCGTCGGCGGTACCGGCGGGCAGGGCGGCAGTGGTGGCGGCGGCCTGGTCAGCGGCGTCGCCGGCGGTGACGGCGGCAAGGGCGGCGCCGGCGGTGCCGCGGCCGACCAGACCGGCAGCATCGGCGGTACCGGTGGTCAAGGCGGTACCGGCGCCGACTCGGTGGTCGGTGCACTCGGCGGCACCGGCGGTCAAGGCGGTACCGGGGGAGCTGCCGGTGACGCGGCGGGCAGCAACGGCGGCACCGGCGGGCAGGGCGGTACCGGCGGCAGCGCCGTGGTGGGCGCACTCGGGGCGGGCGACGGCGGTGACGGCGGTACCGGTGGCGCCGCCGGATCGGTCGCGGGCAGCACCGGCGGTACCGGTGGCCAGGGCGGTGACGGCGGCGCCGGATTGGCGAACGTGATCGTCGGCGGCGACGGCGGTGACGGCGGTGACGGCGGCTCGGGTACCGCGCCGGGAACGGTCGGCGGTGATGGCGGCCTGGGCGGCACCGCAGGACCCGGCCTGCTCAACCTCCTCGGGGGCAGCGGCGGCGACGGTGGCGACGGCGGCGACGGCGGAGCCCTCGGCGGCACCGGAGGGGACGGCGGCACCAACAGCCACGGTGCGGCCGGTGACCCCGGTGCGGGTCCGAGTGGTCAAAACGGTGGAGCCGGTGGTGACGGGGCGCCCGGCGGCTTGCTCTAATCCAACCCTTCCGGCACCTGGTGACGGCCATTCTTGTACGGTCGGTACGAGTAGTGGGTCACGAAAAGGTGTGAGGGCGAGGTTGCGAGGGCGATGGATTTCGGGCTGGTGCCACCGGAGATCCAATCTGTCCTGATGTACTCCGGCCCCGGTCCCGGGCCCATCGCCACAACCGCGGCGGCGTGGGAAGCACTCGCTGCCGAACTGGATGCGGCGGCAGCATCCTATGAGGCACTGATCGCCGACCTGTCCAGCACCTCCTGGCGGGGCATGGCCTCCGAACAGATGGCAAGTGCCATCGCACCGTATCTGGCCTGGATGCGCGCCACCGCCGCCCAAGCGGTCGAGACCGCCACACAGGTCAGAGCAGGCACGGCCGCCTACGAAGCGGCCTTCGCGGCCACCGTCCCGCCGGCAGCCGTCGAGGCGAACAAGGCCGAGCTGATCGCGCTGATCGCGACGAACATCTTCGGGCAGAACACCGCTGCGATCGCCGCCAACCAGGCCGAATACGCCGAGATGTGGGCCCAGGACGCCGCGGCGATGTACGGGTACGCCGCGGCGGCGGCCACCGCCACCCGATTGACGTCGTTCACGTCTCCTCCACCGGCCGCCGACGGCGCCGATGACACCGCACCCGTCACCGATGCCGCCGGTGCCGGTCAGGGTGCGCTGCAGCAAGGCATGCAGGCCGTCCCCCAGATGCTGCAGCAGCTAGCGCTTCCGGCGCAGGCGGGTGCCGCCGAAGCCGTGGTGGACGACCTGGTGGCGGGCAATGTCGCCACCGGCACCGCCGTGTCGGGACTCAGCCTGGGCTCGGCCTATCACGGGGCCATCAGCAGCGTGAACTTCTTCCAACGGATGGCCACCCAGTTCGTCAGCCAGTTCTCCACCAGCAACGCGCCGACCACGACCGACATCATGGAGCGGGTGAACCGGATCGGGCTCGCCACCGGGGCGATCGATCCGAGCGAGTTGGAACAGGAGATGCACGGCGGCCGTCTCGGACTGGGCGGTTTCGGCGACTGGCGCAATTGGGAGCACTGGCTGCGCGGCCTCGGCTCGGGACTGGGCAAAGCCTTCCTCAGCGCGCACACCGGCCAGGCGTCGACCGTCGGGGTGCTCTCGGTGCCCCCCAGCTGGACCGCGGTTCCGCCGGAGCTGCAGCTGGCCGCACTCGAGATTCCCGAGGCAGCCGTCGCGTCCGCGCCGGCGGTGTCCGACGGCCCGGGCGTCGGGGTGGGCAATCTGGTCGCCGCCACCGCCGCGGCGGGCATGGCCGGTCGTGCGTTGGCGGGTACGGTCGGGGGCCGCGAAACCACCGCGGGCCGCGACCGGGTGAAGCAACCGGCGTCTGCCGACGAGTCGACCGCCACCGTGGCCGAAATCCGGGAACGCGCGGAACTACTGCGTGAACTGGGCGACCTGCGTGAGGCCGGATTGCTCAGCGACGCCGAATTCATGGAGCAGAAGCGGCAGGTGATCAACGCCGCCGGTCAACGCCGCGGCCGCTGACCCCGCCGCCGGTAGGCTCGGATTCATGTTCTCCCTGCTCCCCGGTGTACCCAGCCTGGATGATCTGCGCGGCGTCGCCCGGCGCATCGACACCGCCCGGCATCACGGTGTGCCCGACGGCGTCATCCTCGAACTCGACCTGCAGGAGCTGCCGCACGAGACCAGTTCCTTCGACCCGCTGGCACTGCTCCGATCCGGCGGCCGCCCGCCGGTGCTTCGGGACGTGGTGGCCGCGATTCACCGCGCCGCCGAGGACCCGCGGGTCGCCGGGCTGATCGCCCGGGTGCAGCTTTCCTCGGCCGCCGCGGGACCGGTACAGGAACTGCGGGCCGCGATCGCCGAATTCACCGCGGCCAAACCGTCGTTGGCCTGGGCCGAAACCTACCCGGGCACACTGGCCTACTACCTGGCCTCGGCGTTCGGGGAAGTCTGGATGCAGCCGTCGGGCACGCTCGGCCTGATCGGCTTCGCCACCAACGCGACGTTCCTGCGCACCGCCCTGGGCAAAGCCGGCATCGAAGCCCAGTTCGTCGCCCGCGGTGAGTACAAGTCCGCGGCCAACCTGTTCACCCAGGACTCCTACACCGACGCCCACCGCGAGGCCGACACCGCGCTGGTGGAGAGCCTGCACGCCCAAGTGCGCGCAGCCGTCGCCGAATCCCGCGGGCTCGAGCCGACCGTCGTGGACGCCCTGGCCGACAAGGCCCCGTTGCTGCGGGACGACGCGGTGTCGTCCGGCCTCGTCGACCGGATCGGATTCCGCGACGAGGCCTACAACCGGATCGCCGAACTCGCCGGTGCCGAGGGCATCACCAGCGCCGATGCCGACGGCGCCCCGCCGCGCCTGTACCTGTCGCGCTACGCCGGAACAGACGGGCCGCGGCCCGGCCTGCCCGGACGCAAACCCAAATCGACCATCGCCGTGGTGACCGTCGCCGGGGCCATCGTCAGCGGATCCGGCGGGCCGCAGCTGTCGCCGATGGGCAACCGCAACGTCGGCGGCGACACCATTGCGGCAGCCCTGCGTGAAGCCGCCGCCGACGACGACGTCGCCGCGATCGTGCTGCGGGTGGACAGTCCGGGAGGTTCGGTCACCGGATCGGAGACCATCTGGCGGGCCGTGCAGCAGGCTCGTGACGCCGGCAAGCCGGTGGTGGCCTCGATGGGTGCCGTCGCCGCCTCCGGCGGCTACTACATCTCGGCCGGCACCGACACCATCGTGGCCAACCCCGGCACCATCACCGGATCCATCGGGGTGGTGACCGGAAAACTGGTCGCCCGGCAGCTCAAAGACCGCCTCGGCGTCGGCACCGACGCGGTGCGCACCGGAGCCAACGCCGACGCCTGGTCGATCAACACCCCGTTCACCGCGGAGCAGCAGGGCCAGGTCGAGACCGAAGCCGACCTGTTCTACAACGATTTCGTGGAGCGGGTCGCCCAAGGGCGCAACCTGTCCACCGACGCGGTCGACGCGGTGGCCCGCGGGCGGGTCTGGACCGGCGCCGACGCCGCGGAACGCGGGCTCGTCGACGAACTCGGCGGCCTACGTACCGCGGTGCGACGCGCCAAGGTACTGGCCGGGATCGACCCCGACACCAAGGTCCGCATGGTGTCCTATCCGGGATCGTCCTGGTTGGAGTTCGTCCGACCCCGTCCGTCGTCGCAGCCCTCGGCCGCGCTCTCCGATGCGGTCGGCGGACTGCTGGTGCGGTCGCTGACCGGCATCGTCGACCAGGTCGAACGCTCGGTCAACGGTGCCCACGTGCTGTGGCTGGGGGAGTCGCGCTGGTAGCGCGTGTAACCCAGAATCAACAATTCGCTCCGGGACAGTAAAAGCTCGGTAACGCGCCCTTAACGCACCGCCCGCATGCTATAGCCATGAAACGGTTACTGCTGCTGGCAGGTCTGAGTGCGATGGTCGGTTTGGCCGCCCCCGCTCACGCCGCGCCCACCGGTATCGACGGTGACTTCCTGTCCACCCTGTCGGGTGCCGGGTTGAGCCACCGGGCCAGTGACCAGGCCACCGTCTCGGCCGGCCGCGCCGTCTGCCAGCTGATGGACGCCGGCCTGTCCCCGATGGACACCGTCGTCGCGGTGCAGGCCACCAACCCCGGATTCACCATTCAGACCGCCGGGCAGTTCGCCGCCATCTCCACCGCGCACTACTGCCCGCAGTACATGTAAGTCTTCTCCCCGCGAGCAGTTCCCCGCACGCGGGAGGTGCCCCAGCCCAGGCCCCCGATTCCGTCGCGAATCGGGGGTCTGAGCGTCTGTTCAGCCAACGTTGGTCGGCGCGGTGAACCTACTCCCACAGCGGCAGCCCCCTCAGCGCTGGTCGGCCCGAGGCCGGGTTGCCCATGGACAGCAGAGTGTGAACGGGAGGACTCCGTATCAGATCTGAGCGTGCTCAAAGAGAACGTCTGGACTGCAACGCAATACGCGAAATTCGTCGAAGTCGTCTGTTTGCGGATGCGGCAACTGCTAGTCGGTCGGCGGTGGGGGTTGGGGTTGGAAGGGTGGGTACCACCACCAGTCGGCTCTTTCGCCGGTGGGGCCGGGGTAGGGCGGGACTGCCGGGGGTGGGGTGGTGGGTGTTCGGGCCAAAGATCCCGGTTGTAGGGGGTGGCCGTTGTCGTCGGTGACGGTGAGGTGTTCGGCGGGGCCGGTGATGGTGATCAGGCCGCGGTGGTGTTGGCGGTGGTGGTAGGGGCAGACCAGGACCAGGTTGGACAGGTCGGTGGGGCCGCCGTCTTCCCAGTGGACGATGTGGTGGGCGTGTAGGCCGGCGGTGGCTCCGCAGCCGGGGATCACGCAGGTGCGGTCACGGTGTTCCAGGGCGCGGCGTAGTCGTCGGCCCACGGTGCGGGTGTTGCGGCCGGCGCCGATGACGCGGCCGTGGCGTTGGAACCAGACTTCGCAGGTGGCATCGCAGGTCAGGTACTGCCGCTCGGGATCGGAGAGCAGCGGGCCCAGGTGCAGGCCGGCCAGGTGGGTGTCGGCGTCGACGTGCACGACGACGGTGGTGCGTTGGCCGTGGGGGCGGCGCCTGGCTTCGGTGTCCCAACCGCTTTCGATCAACCGCAGGAAGGCGTCGATGGTGGTGGGCATCGGGGGGTGCTGCCCGGTGCTGTCCGCACCGGCGTCGAGGTCGTGTTTCCAGGTGGTGATCAGGGCGTCGCGGTGGGACTGCAGGGCGGCGTCGAGCATGGCCGATTCGGGGTGCGGCAATCGGATGCGCCAGGTGTCGTATTCGGTGTCACTGGTTTTGCTGATCGCCGGTGTGGGGTCGGGTGTGGGGCCGGGGTCGGGGCGGGGTTCGAGTTTGATCGCGGTCCGCAGTTGGGAGACGGTGGCCACCGAGGCGAGTTCGGCGTAGTGGTCGTCGGAGCCGTCGGCGGCGCGTTCGGCGATGACTGCGACCTGGTCCAGGGACAGGCGTCCTTCGCGTAGCTCGTGGGTGCAGCGGGGGAACTCCGGTGTGCGGTGTGCCACGGCGGCGATCGCGTGGGCGTTGCCCGGTGAGCTGCCGGTCTTCCAGGCCACCAGGGCGGCAATCGAGCGGGCTCCGGTGGCGCCCCACAGGCCGTCGTGGTCGATCTCGGCGACGATGTCGACGATGCGGCCATCGATGGCATTGCGCTGCCCACACAACTGCGACAGTTCCTCGAACAACGCGTCAAGACGTTCGGCGGGAGACGCTTTCGCGTTAGCCGAAGTCGCTATCGAGGACATACTCAGAGCATGCCACCGGGGTACGACAAGTTTTGGCGGCCTCAGCTACCCCTGAGTCCGGGCGCCCAACACGTCGCCGAACAGCGCCCGGCGCAGCGCGAGTTCCCGTGGATCGCTGTGCAGATGGAAACCCATCCGGTTCATCACGTAGCAGTAGCCGACGCCGGTATCGGGGTCGGCGAAGCCGAACGATCCACCTAAACCCGGTGTGCCGTAGGCGGTATCGGATGAGCCGAACGCGGATCCGGGGAAGGGTTTGGACATGCCCAACGAGAAGATCAGCTTGACGCCCAGCACCTTGTCGCGTTCGCCGCCCGGGGTAGGCGCCGGCATGGCGGCGAGCGCGTCGCGTACAGCGGGCTTCAGGGGCAGCGCGGGATCCGCGGTCGCGGCAGCGCCGTAGAGTCGGGCGATGGCAGCAGCGGTACCGATTCCGTTGGACGAGGGCATCTCGATCGTGCGCACGTCGTCACGGTTGTAATCGCCGTCCCAGGGGGTAACGTTGCGCGGCAAGGCTGTTCGGGACAGCAGCCCGAACGGATTGAACGACGCGGCCACCGCGCCGGGCGGCATCGCATTGAGATGCAGCAGCGCCTCGACGCGCTTCCAAGAGTGCAAGAGAGCGACTCGGTCGCGCGGCACCGAGTCCGGCAGGCCGATGTGCAGGTCCAGCCCCAACGGTCCGGCGATCTCGTCGGCGAGGAACCGGCCCAGGGTGCGACCGGCGGGATCGGTGCGTCGGATCAGCTCGGATTCATACCAGCCCAGGCTGACCGAGTGATAGCCGTGCCGGGTGCCGGGCGCCCACCGCGGCTGCTGCGCAGCCAGTATCGGCGCCAGTCGGGCCGGGTCGGCGACGTCGGCCACCGTGGGGGCCGGTGTCGGTGCGCACAATCCGGCCTGGTGGGCCAGCAGCTGGCGGACGGTGATGGTGTCCTTGCCGGCTTGGGCGAACTCGGGCCACAGGTCGGCGACCACGTCGTCGTAGCCGAAGTACCCCCGCGAGACCGCCAGGGCCACCGCCAATGCGGCCACTCCCTTGGTGGTGGAGAAGACGTTGACCATGGTGTCGGCCTGCCAGGGTTGCCGGGTGTGGCCATCGCGGTAGCCGCCCCACAGATCCACGACCTTGACGCCGTCGCGATACACCGCCACCGCGGCGCCGATCTCCCGGCCGGCGGCGAAATTCGCCCGGAACGCATCGGCGATCCTGCCGTATCCTTCGGCGACACCGCCGCCGATCAGGTCCGGCGGGACGTTGACCTTGAGCACCATGGGTGTGGTTATAGCGCGGTCGATCGTCGGCTATCGACGAATTGCCGAATCCCGCTACTCGCCCATCGCCGCGGCGCTGGCCACCGCCATCAACCGGACCGCGTCGTTGCGGCTGATCTGGCCCAACATCGCCACCGCGGCACGCATCTGCTCCCCGACGAACACCGTGGGCCCGGCACCCAGATTCTCGAACGCCTCGGCGATCACCGTGTCCACCGTGTCGGTGCCCTCGGGCACGGCGTCCAGTGATGCGAGCCGGCCCCGTTCGTGTTCCAACCGGCGCAGCGCGGGGGTGTCGGTCTTACCCAGGATCAAGCCGATGACGTCGACTCCCTTGGGCGACAACTCACTCCACAGCGCCTCGGCCATCACCATGTCGAAGGCCTTGGTGGGGCCGTAGACGACCATGTTGGCGCCGCCGACCAGACCCGCCCCGGAACCGAACAGCACGATCCCGCCGCGGCCGCGCTCGGCCATCGGCGCGGCGTAGTGATGACACAACTGCATCGGTGTCATGCAGTTGCGCCGCACCATCGCTTCGGCGGCGGTGATCGAATTGGACAGGAATGGTGCGAAATTCGGGTCCGCGCCGGCGCAGTAGGTCAGGAATCCGACCTCCAGATCGGCGGTCGCGGCGATCACGCGCGCGGCGGCATCGGGTTCGGACAGGTCGACCGCCAGGGTTCTGGTCGCCACGCCGGTGCGCGCGGTGAGCCCGGCGGCGAGTTCCTCCAGTGCGGCGGCCCGTCGGGCCAACAGCACGACGTTCAGGCCGCGGTCGGCCAGCGCCTCGGCGAACGCCGCGCCGACACCGTCGGACGCGCCGGCGACGAGCGCCCACGGCCCGTACTTGTCGGCGAACACCCCGCTCATGCCCCGCCCACCATGTCGACCCGAACGGCGGTGAACCGGCGCTTGGCGATACGCCAGCCGGCCGCGGTGCGCATCAGGTCGTCGTCGTAGAAGCCGACGGCGTGTGCGCCGGTTTGGTTGTCGGCGGCGAACACCAATGCGTCTACGTAGCAACGCGATACCGCGCGATCGCCGTCGACGTCGACGGCGATGTTGCTGATCCGGTGCAGGGTGTGCCCGGCGGCCTGATGCGACAGTCGCATGAACTCGGTGACCTCGGCCGCGGTGGTCCACCGGCCGATCTCGCCGTAGTCGAGGTCGCACTGCTCGGCGAACACCGTCGCGAACAGCTCCCAGTCGCGGCGGTCGATCCCGGTCGCGTATCGGATGAGCACCGCGGCGATGTCGTGCTGGTCTTGCAGATCGGTCATTCAGGCGTCTCCGTTCGGGTGTACGACGATCCGAGGTGGCCCTTCGGATCTGCGTGCGAGGTCCATCGCGTCGGGCACCTCGTCGAGCGTGATGGTGGCTCCGATGCTGGGTAGTGGGTCGATCCGGCCGGCGGCGATGTTGTCCAGCGTGCCGTACCAGTCCTGGGGCATCGGGCCGCCGCCGAACTGCAGGGTCACCCCCTGCCGGGTGGCACTGGTGATGTCGAGGGTGTCGCCGGTGTACCAGCCGCCCGCACAGTAGATCCGTGTCGTCATGTCGGCGGCGTCGACGAGCTGCTGGATCAGCCCCGTCGCCCCGACGCATTCGAACACCGCCGCGGACCCCCACAGGCCGCGCTCGGCCCGGACCCGGCGCCACACGTCGAAGGGGGACTCGGCGGCCGGATCCACCGTGATGTGGGCGCCGAAGCTGCGCTGCGCCAGCTCTCGTCGGTCGGCGTTGAAGTCGGAGACGATGATCGGCTCGATGCCCCGGCTCGCCAGCGCGGCGACCGCCGACAGCCCGATCGCGCCGGCGCCGATCACGATCGGGATCTCACCGGGCCCAAGGTCGGCGCTGCGCACGTAGAACTCGCCCACGGCGAACGCATCCACCAGCGCGGCGGCGTCGCTGGCCACGGAGTCTGCTACCGCTGCGGCGACGGATTCGTTGACCACCACCAGTTCGGCGAAGCTGCCCTGCGCCGCCGGGTGCTGGCCGATGATCCGGGCGCCGTCGGCGCCGCCGTTGACCAACAGGATCGGGATCGAGGTGACCCGTGACCCGACCGGAAACCGTCCGGTGCAGTCCGGGCCGTAGCCGAGTACTTCGCCGACGAACTCGTGCCCGAGTACGACGTCGCGGTCGCGGTCGTAGAGCGACCGGCCGGTCGGGTCGTCGACGCCCAGTTCGGGGTGATCCATGAAATGCACGTCGGAAGCGCAGATCGCGGTGCTGAGCGTGCGGAGCAGGAGTTCGCCGGGACCGGGCACCGGATCGGGTATCGGGCGGACCTCCAGTCGGCCGTCACGGAGCACCACTGCGCGCACGCTGCCTCGCTTCCATTATTCTCGAATAGTCGAGACCAATTAGTCGATATGTAGAGGACTTTATGGACGAACGTGCAACAGCGTCAAGACCCGGTGCGACGTCGGCGCCCACCCACCGTGCGCTGGACGTGATCGAGTTCCTGGCCGCATCGCAGGGTGCGCCCCGCCGGTTCTCCGACATCGTCCGAGAGGTCGGCCTGACCCAGGCCACCGGGCACGCGATCCTCATGACGTTGTACGAGCGCGGCTGGGTCACCCGCGATCCCGCCGACAAGACCTTCGCGATCGGACCCGCGCTGCCTGCGGTGGCCGCGCGCTGCACCGGCGACCGCGCGCTGGCCGATGCGGCGGTATCGGCGATGGCGCAGCTGTGCAGCACGTACGGCTTTCCGGCGTCGGTGTTGCAGAAGTTCGGGAACACCTTGGTCGTCAGCGCACACGAACGCGGCATCGACCGGCGCGCCGCGGCCGTCGCCGGTGACCAGATTCCCTACGCGGCGCCCTTCGGAGTGGCGTTCGCGGCATGGGCGGACCATGACGAGCAGCGGGCCTGGATCGCCCGCACCACCGACCCCGATGGCGCGCTGGGCCGGCAGTTACAGGTGCTGTTGGATCAGGCGCGGGCGCGCGGCTACGACGTCGACCGCACCACCCTGGCGCTCGCGCAGGCGGCCCAACTCGTCGGCGCACTGCGGGCCGATGACATCGCGCCGCACGTGGGCCAGATCTTGGATCGCCTGCACGTCGAATTCGCTTCGGCGGCGACGATGGTCATCGACGACGGCGCCTCCGGTGAGCCGTTCGTCGCCACCATCGCCGCACCGGTATTCGGTTCGGGCGGTGCCGTCACCGCCATCCTGTGCGTGCACCCGACGCAGGCGCTCGGCGGCGACGTCGTCGACACCATCGGGCGTGCGGTGCAGAGCGCGGCGGCCGCGTTGAGCACCCCGCGGTAGACCTCAGGTGCGGATCGCCTCGATGGCAACCGAATTGCGCATCCGCACCGCGATCTCGCTGTCGGGGAACTCCTGGCCGTAGTCGGCGAAGACCGCTGCGCGGGTGCGTTCGCTGACCTGCCACCCGTGCTCGCCCAGGTATGCGCCGGCCGGATTCCGGTCGCCGTCGTAGATGAGGTCGGCGAAATCGAGCTCCAGTCCCTGATCCGCGAACCGCCGGCCCAGCGTCTGATTCGGGCCGGTCAGTGCCGCCGCGCCGTCGGGGTTGTGTTCGGTGGCCAGCCGACTGCCCGGGGCGCTCAACGCGGTGATGTTGTCGAACAATCGGTCCTGCGCGTCCGGTGGCAGATAGATGAGCAGCCCCTCCGCCGTCCAAGCCGTGGGTTCGGTCTCATCGAAGCCGTTGTCGCGCAGCGCGGCCGGCCAGTCGTCGCGCAGATCGACCGCCACCGTCCGGCGGTCCGCAGTGGGGTGCGCCCCCAGCTCGGACAGCGTGCGGGTCTTGAACTCGATCACCTCGGGCTGGTCGATCTCGAACACGGTGCTGCCCGCCGTCCAGTCCAGCCGGTAGGCCCGCGAGTCCAGCCCGGCGGCCAGGATCACGTGTTGGCGGATACCCGCCGCGTCGGCACGGGTGAAGAAGTCGTCGAAGAACTTGGTGCGGACCGCCATCAACGTCGTCATCGGTCCGGCGGCGGCCTGGGCTTCCGCGGCCACCGCCGGATCCAGCGTGCCGTCGATCAGTCGGGTGAAGAAGTCGATTCCGACCGCGCGCACCAGCGGTGCCGCGAACGGATCGGCGATGATCGGGTCGGCCTGGGCGGTGGCCAACGCGCGGGCGACCGCCACCATGGTGGCGGTGGTGCCGACGCTGGACGCCAGGTCCCAGCTGTCCCCGGGGGATCGTGCACCGCCGGTGCGCTCCATCACCGTCCTCCTTCCCGGACCGCGCTGACGTAGGACAGCTCACCGAAGCCGGGACTCTCGCCGTCGTTCAGCGGCGGCAACCCGTACTCGGCGAACAATGCCTCGACCGGGTGGCCGTCGACCTGCCAGCCGTGGTCGGCCAGGTAGGCGCCGGACTCGTTGCGGTCCCCGAAGTACAGCAGCGTGGCCATGTCGATGTCGAGCCCGTAACCGCGCATCCGTTCGGTGGATTCCCGCATGCGCTCGCGGGCCTGTTTCTCGACGTCGGCGCCGAGGCTGGGGATGCTCTCGGTGGCGATCCTGCTACCTGGAGCGCTCAACGTGGTCACGGTGTCCAGCAGACGGTCCTGCGCCTCCGGCGGGAGATAGCCGAGCAAGCCCTCGGCGCTCCACGCGGTCGGCAGCGCCGGATCGAAGCCGGCCGCGCGCAGCGCCGCCGGCCAGTCGTCACGCAGGTCGATCGAGACGGTCCGCCGGTCGGCGGTCGGCTCGGCGCCCTGCTCGGCCAGCACCCGGGTCTTGAACGCGATCACCTCGGGTTGGTCGATCTCGTAGACGACCGTGCCGGCCGGCCAGTCCAGACGGTAGGCGCGCGAGTCCAGTCCAGAGGCCAGGATGACGACCTGGCGGATGCCCGCGGCGCCGGCGTCGATGAAGAAGTCGTCGAAGAAGCGGGTGCGTGCGGCCATGTTGTCGGCCATCCGGGCCATGTCCATCGGGGCCTCGTCGCCGAAGTCCTCGGTACTCACCTCGCCACTGGCCAGCCTGGTGAACAGATCCAGACCGACGGCGCGCACCAGAGGTTCGGCGAAGCGGTCGTCGATCAGGGGACGCTCCGCGCGGCTTGCGATCGCGCGGCCGACGGCCACCCCGGTGGCGGTGATGCCCACGCTCGAAGCCAGGTTCCAGGTGTCGTTGTCCGTTCGTGTCATCGTCGGTATTCCTATCTATCCGCCTGTCCGGCCGTGGCGGAGGAGCCCCGCCCGGAAATTAGTTAGCGTATTTAATGAACTGTGGGCGACTGTACGCCGCGCGGCTGAACGCACGCTGGCAGCGCCGCCCCACGACGCCCCGGCCCGCGGTACTGAGCTGTTACTCTCGTAGACTGCTGACGCGCTTATACGACATGCGTGGCCCCGCCATGATGGGCCGACGCGTGGACGCGAAAACGCAGGACTAACCCAGGACTAACCGGGGCTGGGACAGAACAGCCCATTGGCACGCCGCGACCGGACCTCGGCTGCGCAGGAGGAGAAGAGTGTTCTCGGCTTTCATCTCATCACTGCGGACCCCCGATCTGAGACGCAAGATTCTGTTCGCGCTGGGGATCATCGTGATCTACCGACTGGGAGCCTCCATCCCGTCGCCGGGCGTGAACTACCAGAACGTCCAGCAGTGCATCAAGGAAGTCAGCGGCGGTGACGCCGCACAGGTGTATTCGCTGATCAACCTGTTCTCCGGCGGCGCGCTACTGCAGTTGACGGTGTTCGCCATCGGCGTGATGCCCTACATCACCGCGAGCATCATCGTCCAGTTGCTGACCGTGGTCATCCCTCGTTTCGAGGAACTGCGCAAAGAAGGCCAGTCCGGCCAGAACAAGATGACGCAGTACACCCGCTACCTGACGGTGGCGCTGGCGATCCTGCAGGCCACCAGCATCGTGGCACTGGCCGCCAACGGTGGACTGCTGCAGAGCTGCACCCTGCGCCACGACATCATCAAAGAGGGCATCTTCACCCAGATCGTCATCGTGCTGGTGATGACGGCCGGCGCGGTGCTGGTGATGTGGCTCGGCGAGCTCATCACCGAGCGGGGTATCGGCAACGGCATGTCGCTGCTGATCTTCGTCGGCATCGCCGCCCGCATCCCGATCGAAGGCAAGACGATCCTCGACTCCCGCGGCGGCATGGTGTTCACCATGGTCTGCCTGGCGGCACTGGCGATCGTGATCGGCGTGGTCTTCGTCGAGCAGGGCCAGCGTCGTATCCCGGTCCAGTACGCCAAGCGCATGGTGGGCCGGCGCATGTACGGCGGCACCTCGACCTACCTGCCGTTGAAGGTCAACCAGGCCGGCGTTATCCCGGTCATCTTCGCCTCGTCGCTGATCTACATCCCGCAGCTGATCACCCAGTTGGTGCACGGCGGCGGCAGCCCCGGAAACGGCTGGTGGGAGAAGTTCGTCAGCACCTATCTGTCGGACCCGTCGAACCCGGTCTACATCGGTGTGTACTTCGGTCTGATCATCTTCTTCACCTACTTCTACGTCTCGATCACGTTCAACCCCGACGAGCGTGCCGACGAGATGAAGAAGTTCGGTGGCTTCATTCCGGGCATCCGGCCGGGCCGTCCGACCGCGGACTATCTGCGCTACGTGCTCAACCGGATCACGCTGCCCGGCTCGGTCTACCTGGGTGTGATCTCGGTGTTGCCCAACGTCTTCCTGCAGATGGGTAATTCCGGCGCCGTCCAGAACCTGCCGTTCGGTGGTACGGCGGTGCTGATCATGATCGGTGTCGGCCTCGACACCGTGAAGCAGATCGAGAGCCAGCTCATGCAGCGCAACTACGAAGGGTTCCTCAAGTGAGAGTCATCCTGCTGGGACCGCCCGGCGCGGGCAAGGGAACGCAGGCCATCAAGCTGGCCGAACAGTTGGGCGTTCCGCAGATCTCCACCGGAGACCTGTTCCGCAGCAACATCGCCGAGGGCACCGAGCTGGGCCGCAAAGCCAAGCAGTATCTCGACGCGGGCGACCTGGTGCCGCCGGAGCTGACGAACGCGCTGGTCGACGACCGGCTCGACCAGCCCGACGCCGCAGGCGGATTCATCCTCGACGGTTACCCCCGGTCGGTGGAGCAGGCCGAGGCGCTGCACGAAATGCTGGAGCGGCGCCAGGTCAAGGTGGACGCCGTGCTGGAGTTCCGGGTCACCGAGAGCGAACTGCTCAAGCGGCTCAAGGAACGCGGGCGGGCCGACGACACCGCTGAGGTCATCCACAACCGGATGATCGTCTACCGGGAAGAGACCACGCCGCTGCTGGACTACTACCAGGACGAGCACGATCTGCACGTCGTGGACGCGCTCGGCACGGTCGACGAGGTGTTCGCCCGCGCCCTCCAAGCACTGGGACGCTGAGTGATCGGGTGGGCGAAGCGGCGCAAAACGGTGCCGCATCGCAGCCCTGCCGAGCTCGACGCGATGGATGCGGCAGGCTCGGTGGTGGCCGCCGCACTTGCGGCGGTCCGCGAGGCCGCGGCCGTCGGGGTCTCCACCCTGCAACTCGATGAGATCGCCGAGTCGGTGATCCGGGATGCCGGAGCGACGCCGTCGTTCCTGGGATACCACGGCTTTCCGGCCTCGATCTGCAGTTCGGTGAACGACCGGGTGGTGCACGGCATCCCGTCGGCCACCGAGCTGCTCGAGGCGGGCGATCTGGTGTCCATCGACTGCGGTGCGATCCTGGACGGCTGGCACGGCGATGCCGCGGTCACCTTCGGTATCGGGACGTTGAGCGCCGCCGACGAGAATCTGTCCACGGCGACCCGGCAGGCGATGGAGGCCGGGATCGCGGCGATGGTGGTCGGCAACCGGCTCACCGACGTCTCGCATGCCATCGAAACGGCTGCGCGGGCGGCGTCGAACCGGTTCAAGTGTTCCTTCGGGATCGTCGACGGCTACGGCGGCCACGGCATCGGCCGGCAGATGCACATGGACCCGTTCCTGCCCAACGAGGGATCGCCGGGCCGTGGACCGCTACTGGTGGCCGGGTCGGTGCTGGCGATCGAGCCGATGCTGACCCTGGGCACCGACCAGACCGTCATCCTCGCCGACGAGTGGACGGTCGTCACCGCCGACGGGTCGCGTGCCGCGCACTGGGAACACAGTGTCGCGGTGACCGACGACGGGCCCCGCATCCTGACCAGCCCGGCCACGGTCTGACGCGCGCCGGGGCGACCCGGCTACCAGCCGAGCAGCACGAGTTCGGAACAGAACCCCGGCCCCATCGCGATCATCAGACCCAATGAGCCCGGTGGCGGGGGATCGGCCATCGTCGCGCGCAGCACGTCGAGCACCGAGACCGACGACAGGTTCCCGTTCTCCCGCAACGACGTGCGGGTCCGATTCAGTGCGTCGGCGGGCAGGTCCAGCACGTTCTGGACCGCTTCGATGACCTTCGGCCCGCCGGGATGGCAGACGAACGTCGACACGTCGTCGATGGTCAGGCCGTGGTCGGCCAGGAAGTTGCCGACGTCCTCGCCCAGATACTTCTCGGCGACGGTGGCGACCTCCACGGACAACTTGATCCGGAATCCGCTCGTGCCGATGTCCCAGCCCATCACGTCCTCGGTGTCGGGGTACAGGCGGCTGCGGGTCGCCAGTATCCGCGGCCCGGCCGGTGGCCGAGCCGCCCCGGTCGCGACCACCGCGGCGGCACCGTCGCCGAAAAGACTGGCGGCCACGAAATTGGCCATCGACACGTCGTCGCGCTGAATGGTCAGTGAGCACAGTTCGACCGCGAGCAGCACCGCCACCTGATCGGGATAGGAGCGCAGGTAGTCGTGCATCCGGGCCACCCCGGCGGCGCCCGCGACGCAGCCCAGGCCGAACAGCGGAACCCGTTTGACGTCCGGGCGCAACCCGACCCGGGTCGCCAACCGGGCGTCCAGGGTCGGTACCGCCAGCCCGGTCACCGTCGTGGACACCACGACGTCGACGTCGGCCGGTTCGACCTCGGCGGCCGCCAGGGCCGCCCGCAGGGCGCGCTCCCCGAGATCGAGCGCCACCTCGATGAACGTGTCGTTGGCCTCGGTGAACCCGCTCAGTTCGCCGTAGCGCTCCAGGGGCAACGCCAGTCGGCGGTTGGCGACGCCGCTCGCGTCGAAGAAGCGGCGGAACTCCGGCCCGGCGATTCCGACCAACGCCCGGGCGGCCTCGTCCTGGCTGTACCGGTTCGGCGGGAATTCGACGGCCACCGCGGCGACCGCAGGGGTGCTGACATCCATACCGAGGTCACGGTGCCGACCGGAGCGCGGTTCAACCCCCGGGCGGATCGCGCCAAATACCGCACACCGGTGTGAGCGCGGCGGCCGGTGCGGTAAGAAAGGGCGTGGCAGCTTCCAGTTCCGCCGGTGACGCGGATCCGATCGCACTGGCTCGCGGCAACTGGGAGCGTGCCGGTTGGGGCGACGTCGCCGACGGGATGGTGGCGGTGACCTCGGTGATGCGTGCCCACCAGATCCTGCTGGCCCGGGTGGAGGCGACGCTGCGGCCCTACGGGTTGAGCTTCTCCCGGTACGAGCTGCTGCGGCTGCTGGCGTTCAGCCGCTCGGGTGCGCTGCCGATCACCAAGGCCTCCGACCGGCTGCAGGTCCACGTCACCAGCGTCACCCACGCGATCCGGCGGTTGGAGGCCGCCGGTCTGGTGGAGCGACTGCCGCATCCCACCGACGGCCGCACCACCCTGGTGTCCATCACCGACTTGGGGCGCTCCACGGTGTCGGCGGCGACGGTCAGCCTCAACGACGAGGTGTTCGCCGATATCGGGATGTCGGCGCAGGAATCACGGGTGCTGTCCTCGGCGATCGAGACGCTGCGCCGCAACGCCGGCGACTTCTGAGCTCTTGCCCCGGTCAGGTTTCCGGGGACGCGTTCGGTCGCGCGGCCGGGGACGGGATCGGGATGGTGGCGATGACGGCGGTGCCCGCTCCCGGACGTGACCGGATGTTGAGCCGGCCGCTGACCAACTCGGCGCGTTCGGCCATCGACAGCACGCCGTAGCCGCCCATCTCGTCGCCGCCCACTGGGTGCTCGAAGGTGTCGAAGCCCACGCCGTCGTCGACGATCTCCAGACGGGCGACATCGGGGTCGGCGCTGATCGCGTATCGCAGCCGTACCGTGGTCGCCTCCGCGTGCTTGACGACGTTCTGCAGCCCCTCCTGTGCGATCCGGTACAGCGCCAGTTCGATGTGCTCGGGCAGTCGGGTCTCGGACAGGTCCAGCTCGATCTTGAGTTGCGGGATCGACCGCGCCAGGCTGGCGAGCCCGCCGGATAGGCCCAGGTCGTCGAGCACCGGCGGCCGCAGTCCGCTGATCGCCACCCGGGTCTCCTGCAAGGTCAGCCCGGCCAACTCGCGGGCCGCCTCCAGCTGCGTCGACGCCTCGTCCGGATCGCGGCCGACCGCCCGGGCGGCGGCGTCGAGCCGGTAGGACAGCGTCACCAGCCGCTGCGAGATGCCGTCGTGGATGTCGCCCGCCAGTCGGCGCCGCTCGATCTCCTGGGCTTCGATCACCTGCTCGACGAACAGTTCGTGGGCACGCTCGCGGGCCACCAGCTGACGGTGCAGCCGGGCCTGGTGCATGGCGCCGGCGATGAGCCGGCCGATCACCAGCAGCAGTTCGACATCGCCGGGGGTGAACTCGCGGTGCGCCACGGTGTGCACGTTGAGCACCCCCACCAGCCCGCCCGGATCGGTCTCCATCGGCACCGACACCATCGAGGTGAACTCCCGCCCGCGCAACGCCTCGATCGAGACATAACGCGGGTCGGCTTCCTTGTCGTCGCTGATCACCACCGGTTCGCGGTGCCGAGCCACCCAGCCGGAGATCCCCGAACCCAGCGGCAGCCGGATCTTGCCCACCTCGGTGTCGAACGGCGGCGTCGCGCCGGTCAGGGTCAGGGAGCGCTCGGTGTCGTCGAGGACGTGCACGAAACAGACGTCCGTGCCGGTGGCCGCGGTGATCATCCGGGCCGCGGCGGCGGCCAGCGGTTCCACCCCGGGGCCGCTGGAGGCCGCCTGGATGAGTTCGCGCAGCAGCGCCAGCTCATGATTGGCGTCGACGAAATCCCGCACCGCGTTGGTCTTGCGGGCGCGGGACCGCGACCCGCCGGAGGGACTCACCGGTAGATGCCTTCACGCAGTGCGGTGGCCACCGCGCCGGTCCGGTCGGAGACCCCCAGTTTGCGGTAGATGGAACGCAGGTGGGATTTGACCGTCTCGTCGCCGATCACCAGCTTGGTGGCGATCCCGCGGTTGGACAGCCCGCTGACCATGTAAGCCAGGATCTCGCTCTCCCGCTGGGTGAGGCCCTGGCGGGCGCCGGGCCAGAACTCGTCGCGCTGCAACCGGGCCGCGGTGCCCGCCGCCCGCGCGGCCAGGCCGGGGTCGATCACGGTCTCGCCGCGGTGGGCCAGTTCGATCTGATGGACCAGGTCGTCGCTGCTGATGCTCTTGAGCAGATACCCCGCGGCCCCGACCCGCAGGGCCTCGAACAGGTACTGCTCGTCGTCGTAGACCGAGAGCATCACGACCCTGCGTTCGGGATCGCGTTCGCGCAGCGCCAGGCAGAGGTCCAGTCCACTCTCACCGCGCATCCGCACGTCGCACAGCACGATGTCGGGGTCGGTCTCGGCGATCACGGCTAGGGCCTGCTCGGCGTTGATCGCCTGCCCCACCACCTCCACCCGGTCGGCGAAGGCGGTGAGCATGGCGCGCAGCCCCTCGATCACCATCTCGTGGTCGTCGACCAGTACCAGGCGCACGGGCATAACCAAGACAATAAAGGTCCCTGTCAGGCGGTTCGGCGATGCTCACCGGAGTTGGCCCGAAGGGGCGGCGGAGGTGAGGGGAGGCCGGGACCGCCGAAATGACGGCGTGGGTCAATACCCCACCCGAATCCCCCCAATGGGGGAGGACAACACCGGCGGGTTTGCGGCACCGTGTCTGTTATGCCGATCACAACTGCGCTCGCGACATGGACCAGTCCTGCCCGCCCGTTCTGGTGGGATCAGGCGCAAGCCGACGCCGAGGTGTACCCCCTGCAAGCGGTGATCTTCGATCTGGACGCACTCACCGACGCCGACGGCGAACCCCGCGCCGGGCTGGTCGACCTGGTGCTCAGCCTGTTCGCCGCCGGCATCTGGGTGGCGGTGGTGGGTGCCGGCCCGCGGTCCTGGCTGCAGGAGCGGGTCCGGGAGCTGATGGGCGACGGGATGGCCGAAACCGTGATCAGTGCCGACGACCTGACCGGTCCCGCCGGTGACGCCGAGCTCTATCGGCTGGCGTTGTGGGAGCTGGGCATCGTGGCCGGGGAGGCGCTGGTGATCGCCGGTTACGAATCCGGGGCCCGCACCGCGGCCGCGATCGGCCTGCCGGTCATCCACATCTCCGCGGGCGGCTACGAGGGCCTGTCGGCCGCCGGGTGTCGCCAGTTGCAGGCGCAGCGGGTGGTCGCCCGGTTCAGCTGTCGCGCCGCAGGCTGATCACCTCACCGGTCGTTTGACGCCGGCCGCGGCGGTCGTCGACCATGGTGTGGTGCGTCGACTGGTGGTGGGGCTGTGTGCAGTGCTGTGCGTGATCATCGGGGCCCCGGTCATCGCACCGTCGGCCGAAGCGGTCGTCGAACCGTGGTTCGGCAACGCGGTCGGCAACGCCACCCAGGTGGTTTCGGTTGTCGGAGTCGGACATTCGACCGCGAAGATCGACGTCTACCAACGGACCGCCGCGGGCTGGGAGCCGGTCGCGGCCGGGATTCCGGCGCATGTCGGCTCGGGCGGCATCACGCCGCAGTCCCGGGAAGGTGTGCCGACCACCCCGATGGGGGTCTACACGCTCGACTCGGCGTTCGGCACCGCGCCGAATCCCGGCGGTGGCCTGCCGTATGTACAGGTCGGCTCCGACCACTGGTGGGACAGTGATTCCAACAGCCCGACCTACAACACCATGCAGGTCTGCAAGAAAGCCCAGTGCCCGTTCAACACCGCGGTCAGCGAGAACCTGAACATCCCGCAGTACCGGCACGCGGTGGTGATCGGCGTCAACAAGGCCCGGGTACCCGGTGCCAGTTCCGCCTACTTCTTTCACACCACCGACGGCGGGCCGACGGCGGGCTGCGTCGCGATCGACGATGCCACGCTGGTGAAGATCATCGGCTGGCTGCGGCCCGGTGCGGTGATGGCGATCGCCAAGTAGGGGCGGCGGTGCGGCGCGGCTAACTGCTGCGCAGTGCCTTGATGACGGCGCTGAAGTCCTCTGCCGCGTGCTCTGCGGCGAAGTCGCGATAGATGGCCGCGGCGTGGCTGCCCAGCGGGGCGTTCGCGCCGGATGAGGCCACCGCGTCCATCGCCAGGCCCAGGTCCTTGTTCATCAACGCGGTGGCGAAGCCGGGCTCGAAGTTCCGGTTCGCCGGGGAGGTCGGCACCGGGCCCGGTACCGGGCAGTTGGTGTGCAGTGCCCAGCAGTTTCCGGTGGCGCCGGTCATCACGTCGAACAGCGCCTGGTCGGCCAGACCGAGCTTTTCGGCCAGCACGAAGGCCTCGGCGACCGCCACCTGCTGCACGGCCAGCACCATGTTGTTGCAGACCTTGGCGGCCTGGCCGGCACCCGCCGCGCCGCAGTGAATGATCTTGGCGGACATCGGTTCCAGTACGGGCGTCGCGCGCGTCACGGCGTCCTCGCCGCCGCCGACCATGAAGGCCAACCGCCCGGCCACCGCACCGGTCACCCCGCCGGACACCGGCGCATCGAGTTGTTCGAACCCGTGTGACGCGGCCAGGGCGTGCACCTCGCGGGCGTCGGCCACCGAGATGGTCGAACTGTCGATGAACAGGGTGCCCGGCCCGGCGGCCGGCAGGATCTGCGCGTAGCACTGCTTCACCGCATCCCCGTGCGGCAGCATGGTGATCACCACGTCGGCCCCGGTCACCGCCTCGGTGGCACTGCCGTGGCTGCTCACCCCGTGTTGGGCGGCGGCCTCGACGGCGGCCGGTACCGGGTCGAAGCCGCGCACGGTGTGCCCGGCGGCCACCAGGTTCGCCGACATCGGCGCACCCATGCGGCCCAGACCGAGAAACGCGACGACTGCCATATCTGCTCCTAAGGGGCCGTGTCCTTGGTACGGGTTACTGCGTTGCCGGATTACTGGGCGGAGCGGACCCGGGCCGCCTCGGCCCGGCCGATCACCAGTCGCATGATCTCGTTGGTGCCCTCCAGGATGCGGTGCACCCGCAGATCCCGGACGATCTTCTCCAGGCCGTATTCGCGCAGGTACCCGTACCCGCCGTGCAACTGCAGCGCTTTGTCGGCCACCTCGAAGCAGGAGTCGGTGACGTAACGCTTGGCCATCGCGCACAACTCCACCTTGTCGGCGGCGTTGTCGTCCAGTGCCGTCGCGGCACGCCACAGCAGCAGCCGGGAGGTCTCCAGTGCGGTGGCCATGTCGGCGAGGGTGAACCGGATGGTCGGTTCGTCGAGCAGGGCCTTACCGAAGGCGGTCCGGTCGGCCAGGTAGGCGCCGGTCTTGTCGAACGCTGCCTGGCCGCCGCCCATCGAGCAGGCGGCGATGTTGATCCGGCCGCCGTTGAGCCCGCTCATGGCGATGTTGAAGCCGTTGCCGTCGCCGTCTTCACCGCCGAGCATGGCCTCGGCGGGCACCCGCACACCTTCGAGGATGACCTGCGCGGTCGGTTGGGCGTTCCAGCCCATCTTCTGTTCGGCGGCACCGAAACTCAGTCCCGGCGTGTCCTTTTCGATGATGAACGTGGAGATGCCGCGAGGACCGTCCACCCCGGTTCGGGCCATCACCACATAGACGTCCGAGGCGCCGGCGCCGGAGATGAACTGCTTGACACCGTCGAGCACATAGTCCGAACCGTTGCGTACCGCGCGGGTACTCAGGGCGCTGGCATCCGAGCCGGCGCCGGGCTCGGTGAGGCAGTAGCTGGCCACCGCCTCCATCGACGCCAACCGCGGCACCCAACTCTTGCGCTGGTCCTCGGTGCCGTAGGTGTCGACCATCCAGGCGCACATGTTGTGGATCGACAGGTAGGCGGCGATGACCGGGTCGGCGATCGCCAGCTGTTCGAAGATGCGTACGCCGTCCAGGCGGCGCAGCCCGGAGCCCCCGACGTCGTCACGGCAGTAGATCGCCGCCATGCCGAGCTGGGCCGCCTCCCGCATCACGTCGACGGGGAAGTGGTGGGTGGCGTCCCATTCCAGGGCGAACGGGGCGAGACGCTTCTCGGCGAACGCCGCAGCGGTGTCGACGATCACCCGTTCTTCGTCATTCATGGTCGTGTTCATCCAGGCGGACCCTATTGCATTGTGGGGATGTGGAATTCGGCGCCGTCCTTGATGCCCGAGGGCCAGCGCTGGGTGACGGTCTTGACCTTGGTGTAGAAGGTGATGGACGCCGTCCCGTGCTGGTTGAGGTCACCGAATCCGGACCGCTTCCAGCCGCCGAAGGTGTGGTAGGCCACCGGCACCGGAATCGGCACGTTCACCCCGACCATGCCGACCTGCACCCGGGAGGTGAAGTCGCGGGCGGTGTCGCCGTCGCGGGTGAAGATCGCCACGCCGTTGCCGTACTCGTGCTCGGACGGAAGCGCCAGGGCCTCTTCGTAGTTCTCGGCCCGCACGATGCTCACCACCGGGCCGAAGATCTCGTCGGTGTAGATCGACATGTCGGTGGTGACACGGTCGAACAGCGTGGGTCCGGCGAAGAAGCCGCCGGTCAGGTCGGCGTCGCCGAACTGGGTGTCGTTGGCGGCCCGCTCGCGTCCGTCGATCACCAGTTCGGCGCCGGCAGCGACGCCCTGGGCGATGTAGTCGTTGACCCGCTCCAGGGCGGCCCGGGTCACCAGTGGCCCGTAGTCGGCCTTGGGGTCCAGGCTGTGTCCGACCCGCAGGGCGTTGATGCGCTCCACCAGTCGTTCCCGTAGCCGGTCGGCGGTCTGCTCGCCGACCGGAACCGCCACCGAGATCGCCATGCAGCGTTCCCCGGCACTGCCGTAGCCGGCGCCGATCAACGCGTCGACGGCCTGATCCAGGTCGGCGTCGGGCATCACGATCATGTGGTTCTTGGCGCCGCCGAAGCACTGCGAGCGCTTGCCGTTGGCCGTCGCGGTCGAGTAGATGTACTGCGCGATGTCGGAGCTGCCGACGAAACCGATGGCGGCGACGTCGGGGTGGTGCAGCAGGGCGTCGACGGCTTCCTTGTCGCCGTGCACCACCTGCAGCACGCCCGGCGGCAGACCGGCCTCGACGAACAGTTCGGCCAGTCGCACCGGAACCGAGGGGTCACGCTCGGATGGCTTGAGGATGAATGCGTTACCGCAGGCCAGGGCCGGTCCGGCCTGCCACAGCGGGATCATCGCGGGGAAGTTGAACGGGGTGATCCCGGCGACCACGCCCAGCGGCTGGCGCAGCGAGAACACGTCGATGCCGGGGCCGGCGCCCTCGGTGTGCTCGCCCTTGAGCAGATGCGGGATGCCGACGCAGAACTCGATGACCTCGATGCCGCGCTGGATGTCGCCGCGGGCGTCGTCGACGGTCTTGCCGTGCTCGCGGGAGAGCAGTTCGGCCAACTCGTCCATGTGGGTGTTGACCAGGCCGATGAAACGCATCATGACCCGCGCTCGGCGTTGCGGGTTCTGGGCGGCCCAGCCCTTCTGGGCTGCGGCGGCCGAGGCGACGGCGGCGTCGACGTCGGCCTGGTTCGCCAGCGGCAGTGTGGCCTGCACGGTGCCGGTGTTGGGGTCGAAGACGTCAGTGCTGCGCTGCGAGGTGCCGGTGGTCCGGTGGCCGTCGACGAAGTGCGGAATCTGTGTGCTCATGCGCCATCCCGTGAAGTTTCCAGTGGTGGGTCGGATCGGGTCCGGCACCGAGAATACTAGGACATCCTAGTAATTGCCAGAGCTGATCCGGCATTGCTGGGCAGGTGCTCAGCGGGGGTTCCACTCCGGCAGCAGTCCGGCGCCGCGGACCTCGGCCAGCGACGGCGCGGCCGCGTCACGCTCTGACAGCGTCACCGCGTGATCACCGGGCCAGTCGATGCCGATCGCCGGGTCGGTGGCGCAGATCGTGTGCTCGCGCTGCGGATTGTATTCGGTCGAGCACAGGTACATCACCGTCGAATTGTCTTGCAGGGCAAGGAATCCGTGGGCCAAATCGGCGGACAGGTACACCGAGCGGCGGTTCTGATCGTCCAGTCGCACCGCATCCCAGCGACCGTAGGTCGGCGAACCGACCCGGATGTCGACGACGACGTCGAAGACCGCCCCGGACACACAGGTGACGTACTTGGCCTGGCCGGGCGGCATCTGGGCGAAGTGCAGGCCGCGCAGCACGCCCGCGCTCGACACCGAACAGTTGGCCTGGCGCAGCTCGAAACGATGCCCGGCGAACGCGCTGAATTCACGGTCGGTGAACCACTCGAAGAACACCCCGCGGCTATCGGCGTGCTGAGTGGGGGTGAGCTCCCACGCCCCCGGGACGGCCAGCTCGCGTGCCTGCATGTCAGCGCCCCATCTGTGCGTAGCGGGCCTCGGCGGCCTCTTTCAACGGCATCCACCACGATTCGTTGGCGCGGTACCAGTCGATGGTGGCGGCCAGGCCGGCCTCGAAATCGGTGTGCTCGGGTTTCCAGCCCAGTTCGTCGCGCAGCGCCGACGGATCGATCGCATAACGCAGATCGTGGCCGGGACGGTCGGCGACGTGGTCGAAGTCGTCGGGGTCGTGGCCCATCAGCCGCAAGATGGTCTGCAGCACGCTGCGGTTGTCCCGTTCGCCGTCGGCGCCGATCAGATACGTCCGACCGGGATGGCCGCCGGTCATGATCTGCCAGACCGCGCTGTTGTGGTCGTCGACGTGGATCCAGTCGCGCACGTTGGCGCCGCTGCCGTACAGCTTGGCCCGGCGGCCGGTCAACAGGTTGGTGATCTGGCGGGGGATGAACTTCTCCACGTGCTGGTACGGCCCGTAGTTGTTGGAGCAGTTCGAGATCGTCGCGCGGATCCGGTAGGACCGCACCCAGGAGTGCACCAACAGATCGGCGGCGGCCTTGGTCGACGAGTACGGACTCGACGGGTGGTAGGGGGTCAGCTCGGTGAACCGGCGCGGATCATCGAGCGCCAACTCGCCGTAGACCTCATCGGTGGAGATATGGTGCAGCCGCACCGGATGGGCGCGCACCGCTTCCAGCACGGTGAAGGTGCCGATCACATTGGACCGCAGGAAGGGCTCCGGGTCCGCGAGCGCGTTGTCCACATGGGTTTCGGCGGCGAAGTGCACCACGGCGTCCGACTCGGGCGCCAATTCGGCTACCAGCTCGCCGACCAGCGCGGCATCGGTGATGTCGCCTTCGACCAGCCGGAACCGGTCTGCTTCGGACTCCAGGCCGGCCAGCGACTCGCGGCTGCCCGCGTAGGTCAACGCGTCCAGCACGGTGATCTTCACGTCGGGGCGCTGCGCGAGGGTGCAGCGCACGAAGTTGGCGCCGATGAACCCGGCGCCGCCGGTCACCAGTAGACGCATGCGGTCACCTTAGCCCGGGCCCTCCTGCGATTTCGGCGCGGTTTGTCCCGCTCAGCGGTCGCGACCGCGCCGAAATCACAGACCCAGCGGGCCGGCCAATGCGGTCAACGTCGGCAGCAGGGCCGTCGGGCCGCCCAACACCTGGATCGTCACCTGATCCGCGCCGGCGTCCAGATGCTCGGCCAGTCGGGCGGCGATCGCCTCGGCGGTTCCGTGGGCCACCATCGCGTCGATCAACCGGTCGCTGCCCGGGGTGCGCACGTCGGCGTCGTCGAAGCCCAGTCGTCGCCAGTTGTTGACGTAGTTGGACAGTCCCAGATAGAAGTCGACCGATTCCCGCCCGGCCGCGCGGGCCGCGGCGACATCGGTGGTCAGCGCCACCTTGTGCTCGGGGGCGAGGAACACCGACGGGCCGACCAGTTCGCGGGCGCTCGCGGTGTGCTCCGGGGTGGTCAGGTAGGGGTGCGCCCCGGCGCTGCGCTCGGCCGCCAACCGCAGCACCTTGGGGCCCAACGCCGCCAGCACCCGACGACTGGTGGGGACCCCGGCTTCGTCCAGCGCGTCCAGGTAGTCGGTCAGCGCCCGGTAGGGACTGCGGTACTCGGCGGTGTGTTCGGGGTGCCCGACACCGACGCCGAGCAGGAACCGCCCCGGGAACGCGGTCTCGATGCGGTGGTAGGACGCGGCGACCGGACCGGCCGCCGCCGACCAGACGTTGACGATCCCGGTGGCCACCTGCAACGTCGACGTCGCGGCCAGCAACGGTTCGACGAACGCCAGGTCCGCGGCCGGTGAGCCGCCCACCCAGATCGCGCCGTAACCCAGGCGTTCGATCTCGGTGGCCTGCTCGGGGGTGGGGGATCCGAAGGTCCACACCGCGTAGCGCCCCAGCTCGGGTTTGAGTGCCAGTGCTTCGGTCATGGACGTCCTCTCGCTGGATGCCGACGGCGGCGACGGGCCGGCACTAGTCTGTCACCGTCTCTGTCACCGTCGGCGATTTTGGTCCCGGCCCTTCAGCGGGTATCGTGGGACGGCGGTGCGGCGTTCACGCCGACTCTTGCGTGCCCAGTCTGAGATTCTCGGCCTTGACCTGGAATCTCCTCTCACCGGCCCACGTTTTGTAGTCGTAGTCGATGCTGCGCCGTGGCGGGCGCATGCATACGCGACAAGGCAAGTAAGTCAGACACGGAGGATCGCCGGAGAGTAATGGCCAAAAAAGACGGTGCTATCGAGGTCGAGGGTCGAGTGGTCGAGCCCCTGCCCAATGCGATGTTTCGCATTGAGCTGGAGAACGGTCACAAGGTGCTCGCCCACATCAGCGGCAAGATGCGGCAGCACTACATCCGCATCCTTCCCGAGGACCGGGTGGTTGTGGAGCTGTCGCCCTACGACCTGTCCCGCGGACGCATCGTCTACCGGTACAAGTAACTCCCCAAGCGCCACCCGAAAAACGTCAACCAGCGATTAGAACAGGACCACAGCAGCCGTGAAGGTCAACCCCAGCGTCAAGCCGATCTGCGACAAGTGCAGGGTGATCCGTCGGCACGGCCGGGTCATGGTGATCTGCCCGGACCCGCGCCACAAGCAGCGCCAGGGCTAACCGGCGACCGCTAGCGCGGCGTCGGCCGGGCACCAGCCACAACTGAATGCAGACCTCCCAGTACCAGTGAACGGATAGGCCGTTCACACACGCCCGGATCGGAGGCCGGGCCCCGGATCTTTACTCGCCGGGAACGGGCTGGGATCACAACCTCCGTAACGATGATGAAAGGGGCATGCCCCCATGGCTCGACTTGTGGGCGTCGACCTGCCGCGCGATAAGCGCATGGAGATCGCGCTGACCTATATCTACGGCATCGGCCGTACCCGCTCCAACGAAATCCTGGCCGCGACCGGTATCGACAAGGACCAGCGCAGCAAGGACCTCACCGACGACCAGCTCACCCAGTTGCGTGACTACATCGAGCGCAACCTGAAGGTTGAGGGCGACCTGCGCCGCGAGGTGCAGGCGGACATCCGTCGCAAGATCGAAATCGGCTGCTACCAGGGTCTGCGGCACCGTCGCGGTCTGCCGGTGCGCGGCCAGCGGACCAAGACCAACGCGCGTACCCGCAAGGGCCCGAAGCGCACCATCGCCGGTAAGAAGAAGGCCAGGTAACCGTCATGCCACCGAAGAAAGCGACCGGCCCCAAGAAGGGTCTGAAGACCCGGCGGCGGGAAAAGAAGAACGTCCCGCACGGTGCCGCTCACATCAAGAGCACCTTCAACAACACCATCGTGACGATCACCGACCCGCAGGGCAACGTGATCGCGTGGGCGTCGTCGGGCCACGTGGGCTTCAAGGGCTCGCGTAAGTCCACCCCGTTCGCCGCGCAGCTGGCCGCCGAGAACGCCGCCCGCAAGGCGCAGGAGCACGGCGTGAAGAAGGTCGACGTGTTCGTCAAGGGCCCGGGCTCGGGCCGCGAGACCGCCATCCGTTCGCTGCAGGCCGCGGGCCTGGAGGTCGGTGCCATTTCCGACGTCACCCCGCAGCCGCACAACGGTTGCCGTCCGCCCAAGCGGCGTCGCGTCTAGTCGGGTTCGAGGAGGAGAAACAACATGGCTCGTTACACCGGACCCGCCACCCGCAAGTCCCGCCGGCTCGGCGTCGACCTGATCGGCGGCGACCAGGCATTCGAGAAGCGGCCCTACCCGCCCGGCCAGCACGGTCGCGCGCGGATCAAGGAAAGCGAATACCGGCTGCAGCTGCAGGAGAAGCAGAAGGCGCGCTTCACCTACGGCGTGATGGAAAAGCAGTTCCGTCGCTACTATGAGGAAGCCGTCCGTCGTGGCGGTAAGACCGGCGAGGAACTGCTGCGCATCCTGGAGAGCCGGCTGGACAACGTGGTCTACCGCGCCGGCCTGGCCCGCACCCGTCGGATGGCCCGTCAGCTGGTCAGCCACGGCCACTTCACCGTCAACGGTGTGAAGGTCGACGTGCCCAGCTACCAGGTGTCGCAGTACGACATCATCGATGTCAAGGACAAGTCGATCAACACCGTGCCGTTCCAGATCTCCCGGGAGACCGCGGGCGACCGCCCGATCCCGGGCTGGCTGCAGGTGGTCGGGGAGCGTCAGCGCATCCTGGTCCACCAGCTGCCGGAGCGCGCGCAGATCGACGTTCCGCTCGCCGAGCAGCTGATCGTCGAGTTCTACTCGAAGTAATCCGATACTCGGGGGACAACCCCCCGAGTGCCCCCCCCGAAGGCGTCATATAGCGGGCGTCGAAAAGGAGAAACACACAATGCTGATCTCGCAGCGACCGACTCTGTCCGAAGAGGTACTGGCCGAAAACCGGTCCCAGTTCGTCATCGAGCCCCTGGAGCCCGGCTTCGGCTACACGCTGGGCAACTCGCTCCGTCGCACCCTGCTCTCGTCGATTCCGGGTGCGGCCGTCACCAGCATCCGTATCGACGGTGTGCTGCACGAATTCACCACGGTCCCCGGGGTCAAGGAAGACGTCACCGACATCATCCTGAACCTCAAGGGCCTCGTGGTGTCCTCGGAAGAGGACGAGCCGGTCACCATGTACCTGCGCAAGCAGGGCCCCGGTGCCGTCACCGCCGGTGACATCGTGCCGCCGGCGGGCGTGACGGTGCACAACCCCGACATGCACATCGCAACCCTGAACGACAAGGGCAAGCTCGAGGTCGAGCTGATCGTCGAGCGCGGTCGCGGTTACGTCCCGGCCGTGCAGAACAAGGTGTCGGGCGCGGAGATCGGCCGTATCCCGGTCGACTCGATCTACTCGCCGGTGCTCAAGGTGACCTACAAGGTCGACGCGACCCGTGTCGAGCAGCGCACCGACTTCGACAAGCTGGTGCTGGACGTGGAGACCAAGAACTCCATCAGCCCCCGCGACGCCCTGGCCTCGGCGGGCAAGACCCTGGTCGAATTGTTCGGTCTCGCCCGTGAACTCAACGTCGAGGCCGAAGGCATCGAGATCGGGCCGTCGCCGGCCGAAGCGGACCACATCGCGTCGTTCGCACTGCCGATCGACGACCTGGACCTGACCGTGCGTTCCTACAACTGCCTCAAGCGTGAGGGTGTGCACACGGTCGGCGAACTGGTCGCCCGCACCGAGTCCGACCTGCTCGACATCCGTAACTTCGGTCAGAAGTCCATCGACGAGGTCAAGGTGAAGCTGCACCAGCTTGGTCTGTCGCTCAAGGACAGCCCGGCCAGCTTCGACCCGTCGCAGGTCGCCGGATACGACGTCGCCACCGGCACCTGGTCGGCCGACGCCGGATACGACGAGCAGGACTACGCCGAAACCGAGCAGCTTTAACGCCCAACCTCTCGATAAGAGAGCCGTCCCGGCCCTACCTGATACGGGGGTCGGCCCCATTTAGGAGAAGTCGCAATGTCCAAGCCCACCAAGGGTGCCCGTTTCGGCGGTTCGTCTTCGCACCAGCAAGCGCTGCTGGCCAACCTGGCGACGTCGCTGTTCACCCACGGTCGGATCAAGACGACCGAGCCGAAGGCCCGGGCGTTGCGTCCTTACGCCGAGAAGCTGATCACCCACGCCAAGAAGGGCACGCTGCACAACCGGCGTGAGGTGATGAAGAAGATCCGCGACAAGGACGTGGTGCACTCGCTGTTCGCCGAGATCGCCCCGCACTTCGCGGACCGCAACGGTGGCTACACCCGGATCATCAAGGTCGAGTCGCGCAAGGGTGACAACGCCCCGATGGCCGTGATCGAGCTGGTCCGGGAGAAGACGGTGGTCAACGAGGCCGACCGCGCCCGCCGTGCTGCGGCCAAGGCGGAGAAGGCGGCCAAGGCCGAGGCGACCGCCAAGCCGGCCGAGGAGGAGAAGGTCGAGGAGCAGGCTGCCGAGAGCACCGACGCTGCCGAGACCGGCGAGTCCACCGAGGGCACCGACGAGTCCTGACGGCAACGCCGAAGTCGTGAGGCTTCGGCTCGACATCGCCTATGACGGCACCGAATTCGCCGGCTGGGCGGTTCAAGCGGGACAGCGCACGGTCGCCGGAGTCCTCGATGAGGCTCTGACGACCGTGTTCCGCGTTCCGATGCGGTTGTTCGCGGCGGGGCGTACCGACACCGGGGTGCATGCCACCGGGCAGGTCGCCCACCTCGATGTCCCGACGTCGGCGTTGCAGCATGCGTACTCCCGGACCCGGCGGGACGGCGAGCCGGAATTCCTGGCGCTGACCCGGAGATTGGCGCGCTTCCTGCCCGACGACGTCCGGGTGCTGGCGATCCGGCGTACCGTCGCCGACTTCGATGCGCGCTTCTCCGCGCTGCGGCGCCATTACGCCTATCGGCTGTCGACCGCGCCCTACGGGGTGCTGCCGCAGTCGGCCCGCTACGTCACCGCCTGGTCGCGTCCGCTGGACGTCGACGCGATGGCCGAGGCGTCACGGCATCTGGTGGGTCTGCATGACTTCGCGGCGTTCTGCCGTCATCGCGAGGGCGCGACGACCATCCGCGAACTGCAGCGCTTCGACTGGGTCCGGGACGGCGATCTGATCACCGCCCACGTCAGCGCAGATGCGTTCTGCTGGTCGATGGTGCGTTCGCTGGTCGGCGCGGTTTTGGCCGTGGGCGAGCATCGGCGCGACGCCGCGTGGTGTGCCGATCTGCTGCATGCGGACCGTCGCTCCAGTGATTTCACCGCCGCCCCGGCCCGCGGGCTGAGCCTGGTCGGGGTCGACTATCCGCCGGACGATCAGCTCGGGGCGCGCATCCTGATCACCCGGGATCTCCGTAAGCCCGGCTGACCGTTTCGGGCGCCTGCGTGAGCGTGCACGGTTGTACGGCTATCGCGGCGTGTCGGCGTACAGACACGCACGGTCGCCGGTGGGGGCGTTTGTGCTACAGCAGGCCGGCGACGAACCCGGCCGCCTGATTGGTCATCCCGGGGGTGTAGCCGGAGTGGGCGGCGAAGTTGCGGCCCGGTGAGCAGACCGGATCCCCGTCGGTGCACAGGTCGATGGTCTTGAACCCGTACACCGGGCTGTTGGTCAGCGGCTGCCCGAGCTTGTTCGACGGATTGCCGAACACCGCGACCGCCGCGACGTGGTCGGCCGCCTGGGGCGGCAACGGCGCGGTGAAGCCGAAGCCCGGCACCGGTGCCGCGGCGATGATGTCGATGATCGCCGCGCCCTGGGAGTACCCGCCGAGCACCAAACGGGTACCGGGGCAGTTCTCCATCATCCACATCACATGGCCGCTGGCGTCGTTGGCGCCGTCGGCGGCCCGGCCGAAGTCATAGGTGGCCGGATAGTTCACCGCGTAGGCGCCCACCGAGCGGGACGTCCGGGCCCGCAGGGCGTTGACCAGGCCGTCGCCGACCCGGCCCAGCCCCGGGGGTTCGCTGGTGCCGCGGGCGAAGACGACTTCGACGTCCGGGCAGCCGTCGGCCGAGGCCGTCGCCATCGTCGACGGGGTCGGATTGATCAGCAGCGCTGCGGTGGCGGCTCCGGCCGCCAGGATGCGGTATGCCTTCACGGGAAACGATAGTAGCGAAAAGAAGAATTGATGAGCTAACTAAGCGTATCGCCGCAGGTCAGCGCAGTCGGCCGGCGATGAAGTTCGCCGCCTGGCTGGTCAGGGCCGGAATGTAGCCGTCGGTGTGGTCGACCCACTCGTTACCCGGACCCTCGTGGCAGATCGGGTCGCCCGGGTTACACAGGTCGAGGGCCTTGGAACCGAACAGGGCGCTCTGCGCGCTGATCGGGCCGCCGGCGCGCACCGCGGCATTGCCGAACGTCGTCACCGCTACCACCTGGTCGGCGTACTCGGCGGGCAGTGCGTTGCCCCAGCTGATTCCACCGACCGGAGTTCCGGTGACGATGTCGATCACCGACGCGCCCTGCGAATAGCCGCCCAACACCAACTGAGTGTCCGGACAGACATTGGCGGCGTCCTTGACGCGACGGATCACGTCGTTGGCGCCGTCGCCGCCGCCCAGCTGGAGTCGGCCGGCGGGGTAGTTGACCGCATACTCGTCGACCCGCTTCGAGGTCTGCTGACGCAGCGAGTCGATCAGGGCGCGCCCGACCCGGCCGACGCCCGGCGGCTCGCTGGTGCCGCGGGCGAAGATCACCTCGACGTCGGGACAGTCATAGGCGGAGGCCTTCGGAGTGAGCTCCGGGGCCGCTGCCGGCAGGGCCAGCAGTGCGCCAGCCAGCAATGTCGCGGAGAAAAGGCTGCTCGATCGAACACAACGCATGACCGGCATGTTACCCAAACCCGAGATCGCTACCGGCAACCCTGTGGACAACCGGAGACAGATCACGTGGCCGCCGGATTAGCCTCGGCGTCACACCACGGCGGGGAGAGATGGCTGAATTCGCGGGGCGAACCACGACACGGTTGCAGGTCAGCGCGCAGCGCTTCCATGCCGCCCGGATGGAGCGTGCCCTGCGGTGCGGCCGGGCGACACCGGACCCGACGCCGGGCCGCGGGGCCCTGGGCCGCGGTGCGGTGGCGGCCTTGATCGTCACCGCCGTTGCCGCGCTACTGGCGGCCGTGCATCCCCGCTCCGGCATCCCCGACGCGCCCCTCGTGCTGGACCGGGCCACCGGTGCGTTGTACGTCCGGGTCCGGGACACGGTGCACCCGGTGCTCAACCTGGCGTCGGCCCGGCTCATCGCCGGTGCCGTCGAGCCTCGTCCGGTCGACACCGGGGCCGTCGGCCGGGCCCGCCGCGGCCCACCCCTGGGCATACCCGGTGCTCCGGGCGTGCTCGGGACCGCCGTGCCCGACACCGTCACCTGGTCGTTGTGCGACGGGCCGGCGGGGACGACCCTGCTCGTCGGCGCCGATCCGTCCGAGGCGGGGATCCTCGACCCGCAGGCGGCGATACCGGTCCGCGCCGAGGCCGGGGCGGTCCAGTTGATCCGCGGCGGGCGACGGGTCGCGGTGGCCCCGGGGGACCCCGGTGGGGACGACCCCGGTGTGCGGCCGGTCTCGGCACTGCTGCTCAACGCCATCCCCGAAGCCGCATCGGCAGGCATGCCGGACACCGCCCCCCGCATGCCCGCGTTGTCCGCGCGGTTCTGCGTGCACTGGCGCGCCGACGCCCCGGACCGCGTCACCGTGTCGAACGGCAGTGGCCTACCGGAGCCCGCGGCGGTGACCGCACTGGCGCAGGCCGACGGCCCCGGCCCCGCCCTCGACGGCGTCTATCTGCCGCCCGGCCGGATCGCCTACGTGCGGGCTGCCGACAGTGCCGGGCAGGTAAGCGGCGCGGGCTATCTGATCGCCGACAGCGGCGTGCGGTTCACCATCGGCGACTACGAGGCGGCACGCAGTCTGGGCCTGCCCGCCACGCCGACCCGGGCACCGTGGGCGATGCTGGCCGGCCTCCCGGCGGGTCCCCGCCTCAGTCGGGATCAGGCACTGTTGGCCCGCGACGTCGTCCCGGCGCCGTGACCGCCCGGCCGATCAGCACCGCCGCCAACAACGTCAGCAGGCCCGCGATTCCGGCGACCGCGGCGCGCAAACCGCTCGATCCGGTGTCGGCAGCGGGCGCCGGCGGGCCGGTCGGCGTCGGCGGCGGTGGGGCGCGGTGCGGCGGGGACGCGGGTGCTGCGCTGACCGCGGCGAGCGGGTCGATCACACCGGCGCCGACGAAATCGTCACGGCCGCCGGGCGGGTGATGGGCGGTGGCGGTGATCCGGTCCATCACCTGTCGCGGTGTCCAGTCCGGGTGCCGAGAGCGGATCAGCGCGGCCAGACCACTGACCACCGGTGCGGCGAAACTGGTGCCGCCGATCGGCGCACCGTCCAGGGTGTCGGCCATCGCATCGCCGACCGTGCTCAGCGACAGCACGGCCTCCCCGGGAGCGGCCACGTCCACCCAGGCGCTGGGCAGCGTGAAGGCCGACGGGGCACCGCCGGCATCGACCGATCCGACGGTCAGCACGTAGTCGTCGTACCAGGCCGGTGTCACGATCGGCGGGCCGTCGGTGCCGCACTCCGCACCGGAGTTTCCCGCCGCCGTGACGATCACACTGTTCTTGACCTCGACGGCATAGGCGAGTGCGGCGCCGAGCGCTCTGTCGTCGAGGCCGGCGCCTTCGGGCCGACAGGCCACCGCGGAGATGTTGATCACCGAGGCGCCCAGATCCGCGGCGGTACGCACCGCCCTGGCCAGGGTGTCGACATCGCCGACCCCACCGGTTCCGTGGGCGGTGCCGAAGCGGGCACTGGTCTGCCGGATACCGATCACGGTGGCCTGCGGTGCCACGCCGCTGAACCGATCCGCCACCGGATCCGGTGTTGCCGCGATGATTCCGGCCACCAGTGTGCCGTGCCCGTCGCAATCCTGCGTACCGTCGCCGCCTGCCACGTAATCGCCACCGCCGACCAGGCCGGGCAGCCTGCGGTGCGCGGCGACACCGGTGTCGATCACCGCGACCCGCTGGCCCGCGCCGCGGGTGAGCGCCCACACCGCCGGCAGGTCCAACCCGTCCAGTTGGGTCGGCGGCGGTCCGGATTCCCGGGACGGGACGGTGCATACCTCGCGCTGCACGGTGGGTGCCGCCGGCGCGGGTCGGGTGGCGGCCGGCAACCGGGTGCGGTCCACCGGGGGCGGTGCGACGGCGTTCGCCGGCGGCGACCACGCCGTCGACGCCAGCAGCAGAACCACCGTCGCCAACCGGGCGCTGCGGCGGGTGCTCACGACCGGACCAGGACGAGATCACCGACGGCCCGGTAGATTCCGCACAACCAGAACATCAGCGGCAGTGCCGAACTCAACGCCGCACTCTCCAGCATCTCACCGCAGCGACGCAGCAGCGGCGGTGGCGCGGTCTCGGAGAATCCCGCCCCGACGGCGGTACCGGCGAGCAGTACGGCGACGGCCGCCGAGTAGAGGGGCGGCGCGGCGACGGCCGCCGTCAGCACGGCGATGCCCGCCGTGACGGCACCGCCGGTGATCAGCGCGGCGACCTGCACACCGTCGCGGTGCGACCGGGCCCGAAGCGTTATCGCCGCAGCGGCAGACGCCGCAAACGCCACGGTGACCATGCGGGGCGCCGGTGCCGATCCCGCCGCGGTGGCCGCCACGGCCACGCCCGACGGCACCAGCGCCGCCGCCCCGACCACCAGGCCGGTCAGGACGTCGTGCGCCGCGCGCACCGGCGCCACCACGGCATCCCGCAGGCGAGCCAGCCCGGTCACCGCCGCCGCGATCCGGCCCGCCGCACGCAGCACGACGATTCCGGCGACGGTCGCCACCGCGCCGCAGCACGACAGCGGAATGCCGGTCAGCGCGACCACCGTTCCCGCCACCGCCGCCAGCACCGCCAGTCCGGCCAGACAGCACAAGGTCGTGCGCACCGTAGCGGTGCAGTTGCACGACGGCACGGCCAGCAGGGCCGCCGTCCCCGCCGCAGCGGTGCCCACCAGTGCGTGCGGAGCACCGGGCCCGCCCGGTATCGCGACGAATCCGGCGACCCCCGCCAGGACGGTCACCGCCGCGGCCGCGGTCAGCCGCCGCGGGACTGTGCCCCAGGGGTATGCCGCATCGGCTATCGCCGTCGCGGCCCGCTCGGCCGGATCATCGCACCGCAGTCGCGGAGCCGGCCATTCCCGGCGGCTGAGCATCAGCACCGCCCCATCGCCGACGTCCTGCTGGGCCAGGGTCTTCGACCCGTCCAGCGGCCGATGGCCGGGCCTGCCGATCCGATAGGGGCGCAGCACATCTGCATCCGATGGCAACGGCAGCAGTTCGGTGAGTGATGCGATCAACGTCGCCACCGGAAGATGCGACGGCAGCGCCAGATCCGCGTGCGCGGTCTCGGAGTGCACCGCGACCCGGCGCATACCGGAGTCCGAATTCGACACGTCCGTTCCCCTTTCGGCGCGATTGGGCCGCACATTACTGCGCCCGGGCGCCGGCTGCTTTCGGTTGTCCACAGCTGACTTGCCGGGGGAATCGGTCCTGCCTACGGTGTGCCGATGACCGGTGTCGTGCCGAACGAGAGCCCGCCGACGTCCCCGATGCCGACCGAAATCGCCGTCGCGGCACCACCATCGGTGGACCCGAACGACGGCCGGGCAATGTTGACGCGGATGATCCCGGTCGTCATGGCGGCGGCGATGCTGGGCGTGACCGTGTTCCTGTACCGCTCGGCCGGGGCGGCCGGCCGTAGCCCGATGTTCGGGCTGTTCCCGCTGATGCTGCTCGCCTCCGCCGGCGCCGCCGCAGTCCACGGACGAGAACGGTTTCGCGGCAACGATATCGATCAATCCAGGGAGAAATACCTGGGCTATTTGGCGACTGTGCGCGGTACGGTTCGTCGTGCCGCCGAGGGGCAGCGGGCGTTCCTGTGCTGGTCGCACCCCGACCCGGACACGTTGTGGCTGATCGCCGGCGGACCCAGGATGTGGCACCGCCGCCCCGGTGATCCGCTGTTCGGCTCGGCCCGGGTCGGGACCGGGACGACACCCGCGGCCGTTCGCCCGGTCGGTCCGGACGATGATCCGGCCCGCCGGATCGACCCGGTGACCGAGGACGCGCTACGACGCTTCCTCGACACCTACGGGGTGGTGCACGAGACTCCCATCGCGCTGCCGATCCTGGGTGGGCCCGCACTGCTGATCGATGGCGACGGGGACCGGGCGCGGGGCCTGGCACGTGCACTGATCTGTCAATTGGCCGCCCTGCACGGTCCGGAGACACTGTTGATCGCCGCCGTACCCGGCGACCGGCCCGCCGAGTGGGATTGGCTGAAATGGCTGCCGCACCATCAGCATCCGTCGGCGACGGATGCCGCCGGGCCGAGCCGGCTGAGCTACCCCGACCCGGCGACCGCGGAGCACGATCTCAGCGGTCGACGGGCGGTGCTGGTCAGCGACGACGCGACCGGCCTGCGGGTCGCCGAAGTCGGTGTCCGGGCACCGATTCGGCGCCTGCAGTTGACCGCGACGACACTGAGCGACGCGGCCGGACTGTCCTGCCGAACGGATGCTCTGAGCCGCGCCGATGCGCTGGTCTGCGCGCGTCGACTGGCCGCATATCGCTCCGAAGACCGCGGGGCGTCGGGCCGCGGATGGGCCGGGCTGATGGGGATCACCGACATCGAGCGTTTCGATCCCGCGGCGCGGTGGGCCGACGCACCGGGCCGGCGACTGTGTGTCCCGATCGGCATCGACGACCGCGGCGACCCGGTGGAACTGGACCTCAGGGAGGCCGCCGAGCAGGGCAGCGGACCGCACGGGCTGTGCATCGGTGCCACCGGTTCGGGAAAGTCGGAGTTCCTGCGCACCCTGATCTTGGGGCTGGCAACCCGGCACTCGCCGGACGACCTGAATTTCATCCTGGTCGACTTCAAAGGAGGCGCAACCTTTCTCGGGTTCGAGGCGGCCCGCCACGTCGCCGCGGTGATCACCAATCTCGCCGCCGAGGCGGCCCTGGTGGAGCGGATGCACGACGCGCTCTCCGGTGAACTGCACCGGCGGCAGGAACTGCTGCGGGCCGCCGGAGCCACCGGGATCCGCGCCTACGTCCGGGCCCGCGGCACCGGGCAACCGCAGTTACCCACCTTGCCGGCCTTGCTGATCGTCGTCGACGAATTCTCCGAACTGCTGCACCAGCACCCCGACTTCCTGGACACCTTCGTCGCGATCGGCCGGCTGGGTCGATCGCTGGGAGTGCATCTGCTGTTGGCGAGTCAGCGGCTCGACGAAGGCCGCCTGCGCGGGCTGGAAGCGCACCTGTCCTACCGCGTGTGCCTCAAGACCATGTCGGCGGCCGAATCACGCATCGTGCTGGGAACCGGCGACGCCCACGAGCTGCCCAACAGTCCCGGGTTGGGCTACCTGCGCACCGCCGACGGCGCGATACGACGCTTTCAGACGGCGTACGTGTCCGGGCCCTGCCCGAGCGCCCCGCCGGCCGGTGTGCGGCCGGTCCCGTTCACCGCAGCACCGAGCGGCGCGATCGAGCGCACCGCCGCGACGTCTGAGCGCACCGTTTTCCACGCGATGCTGCAAAAAATCTGCGGGCATGGGGCCCGGGCCCGCGAGATATGGCTGGCGCCGCTGGGCGATTCACCGGAGCTGGGTTCCCTGCTCGAGGACCGGTACCCCGAACTCACCGTGCCCATCGGAGTCGTGGACCGCCCCTTCGACCAGCGCCGGACTCCGCTGTCGGTCAGATTGGGTGGTGCAGAAGGGCATCTCGCGGTGGTCGGTGCCCCGCAGTCGGGCAAGACGACCGCATTGCGCACCCTGATCGCGGCACTGAGCGCAACCCACGATGCATCACGAATCAACTTCTACTGCTTGGATTTCGGCGGTGGGGGATTGTCATCGGTCGGGGGACTTCCCCAGGTGGGCGCGGTCGCCGACCGGGGGAACCCGGACCTGGTCCGGCGCATCGTCGCCGAACTGGGGGCGGTGCTGGCGCGCCGCGAGGCCGGTCGGCCCGGCCGCCACGGAGCCGACGGCGACGCGGACCCCGACATCTTCCTGGTGATCGACGGTTGGGCCGGTCTGTGCCGTGAATTCGAGGTGGAGTCGGCCGTGGTCGCGTTGGCCGCGCACGGCCTGTCCCACGGCGTGCACATCGTGCTGTCGGCGGCGCGGTGGGCCGACGTGCGGCCGGCGTTGCGTGACCTGATCGGCACCCGCATCGAGCTACGGCTGGGGGATCCGGCCGAATCCGAACTGGACCGTCGCCAGGCGCAACGCGTTCCGGCGGATCGGCCCGGGCGCGGCCTGACCCGCGACGGCATGCACATGCTGGTGGCCCGCCCCCAAGGATGCGAACCGCTGCGACACCCCGGCGGCGTCGTCGCAGCACCGATCCGGCCGCTACCGACCCGGGTGGACCGGGCCGGCCTGGTGACCACCGTCGGCACCGCACCGGCACTGGGGATCGACGAGCGTGCCCTCGAGGTAGTCGCCGTCGACTTCCAACGCCAACCGCATCTGATCATCCTGGGCGACAACGAATGCGGGAAGACCTCGGTGCTGCGCACGCTCTGCCGGGAACTGGTGCGGGCGAACACCACCGAGCAGGCCCGGTTGCTGGTCGTCGATTACCGACGCGGACTGCTCGATGCGGTACCGCCCGAACACCTCGCCGGCTATGCGGTATCGGCGGCCGCGCTGACCGCACTGCTGCCCGGGTGGATCGAGATGCTGGCCGGGCGGATGCCCGGCGCCGACGTGAGCGTGCAGCGACTGCGGGACCGGTCATGGTGGTCGGGGCCGCACCTCTACGTCGTCGTCGACGACTACGACCTGGTCGCCGCCACGGCGGGAAACCCACTGGCGCCGTTGCTCGACTACCTGCCGCATGCCGGTGACCTCGGACTGCACCTGGTGGTGGCGCGGCGCAGCGGCGGAGTCGCCCGGTCGATGTACGAGCCGATACTGGCCACCCTGCAGGACCTGGGTGCGATGCGTCTGATGATGAGCACCGATCCGGCGGACTGTCCGCCGGGCCCGGCCCGTCCGCGCGTCCTGCCGCCCGGACGCGGCACCCTGATCACCCGTGCCGACGGGGAACGGCTCATCCAGGTGGCGTGGGAGCCGTGAGTACCGGGCACCGGGCGGTGATCGAGGCCGGTCCCGCGGTCCTGCGCAGACTATGTTGCGGGGCAACCGAATCAGCGGAATCCATGGCTGCCCTGGAATGGATCGACGAGCCTATCGCTCTGCTGGACGGACAACCGGTCGCCACAACCGAACTGCTGAAGGACGTACTGACCTGCCTCGAGCCGGCCGAGTCGCTGGAGCTCGTCCACCCGTCGTGGTGGCCGGTGCGGCGCGTGGAGTTGCTCGGCGCGGCGGCGCGCCGGATCAGCGGTGCGGTGCTCACCCGGTCACGTGCGGCGGTCGTGACCGCCGGATTCGGGGATGCGGTGGTGGTGGAGATCGCCGGCGGGCTGGTGGCGATCACCGCCGACGGCGACATCGGCGCCGAGCCGCGCATCGGCTCGCCCGGCGACGTCGCCGACGCCGTGGCCGGCCGGGTCGCCACCGCATGCAGCGGTGACCGGCGCACCGTGGTGATCGACGCACCGGCGGGCGTCGGCGGCGCGGCGGCGCTCGCCGCGCTGATCGCGCAACGACTGCCGTCGGCGCAACCGGTCACCGTCATCGACGAACTGCCGCCGGCGCGTCCCCGAGTCCGCTCCCCGGCCGACGGCCCCGCCGCCGCACCGAAGCCGCCCCGACACCGATCGCGGGGCGCGCCGGCGGCCGCGACGGCGTTGGGAATCGGCGTGGTGGCCTTGGGGTTCCAGCACGCCGCGGTACCGGGCACCCGCGACGCCGCACCGTACGTCGTCGCGGGCCGGGTGGCGGTGGATGTGCCGACGGGCTGGCAGCTGCGGAGGGTCGACGGTGGGCCCGGTAGCTCGCGGGTGGAGGTGGTGTCCCCGGAGAACCCGCAACTGGTGCTGCACATCACCCACGCGCCGGCCCCGGGCGACACCCTGGCCGCCGTGGCCGAACCGCTGCAGCGGGGACTGCTGCGCGCCGAAACGGAGGCCCCGGGCGTGTTCGTCGGGTTCGACCCGGCCGGAACCAGCGCCGGGCGGCCCGCGGTCACCTACCGCGAGGTGCGCGCCGATCACCAGATCGACTGGGCGGTGCTGATCGACGGCGCACTGCGGATCGGGATCGGTTGCCAGCACGGCCCCGGCGGCGACGCCGTGCTCCGAGCGGTCTGCGAGCAGGCGGTGCGCTCGGCGCACGCCATCGGTTAGAAGATCGCGCCGATCAGCATCAGCGGGGCGAGCCCGACCAGTGCGGCCAGCGGTTCGCCGATCGCGTCGAGCGGGTTGCCGGCGGCCATCTCGGTGTTGAAGACGTCCACGGCCAGCTGCGGAAGGGTGAACAGCAAGGCGCCGGCCATGTCGACGAACGGTATCCCGGTGTGCTCCAACGAGATCTCCGAGAAACCTTCGGTGAACCAGTTCGCGGCCCCGGCCAGGAACGTGGACAGATAGTCGGAGATGTCCTGCCACGATCCGTCGAGGTTGAACGCCGCCGTCGCGGAGTTCAGCAGCGGCCCGAGCACGTAGTCCATCGTCTGGGGTGAGATCAACTGGTAGTTGGCGGGATCGCCGAGATCCCGCAGGGCGTCCTGCACGCCCTGCAGCAGGCCGTCCCACAGGGCCGCCGGAACCTGTTCGAGCACACTCTGGTCGGGCAGGAAGCCCAACGTCGTGGGCACGTCGGCGTACCCGGGCGACCAGCCTTCCTCGATGTTGCCGTAGCCCAGGTTGACCAGCACCGACAGCGCAGGCTGCAGCAGATCCGCCAGCGGATTGCCGACGAACGGCACCAGTCGCAGCGGCATCAACAGCGGCAGGCTCTCGGACTGGATCATGTAGTAATTGGTCAGACTGTCGGGGTCCAGGGTGGGCAGCTGCACCAGGGTGCCGCCGTCGGCTTCCAGGGTCAGCTGTTCGGGGGTCAGACCCAGGTACGCGATGTGGTTGAACACGATGCCCAGATAGGCGTTGATATCGGCCAGCAGATTGATCGGGTATTGCGGGAAGTCGGCGAAGCCGTCGTACTCGAAGGTGTAGACATCGGTCGGGTACAGATCCGACGGCGTCGCGCCGCTGAACGTGAGCCCCAGAGTGGTGGCGTCCGGGGTCGAACCCTCCGGCAACGCGAACCGCTCCAGCATGCCGCCGTTGGGGTTGCTGGGATCGCCCAGCAGCACGAAGTGCAGCAGATCGGGGTCGATCCCGTCGGCCGCCAGCTTCGGCATCAGCAGCGCGTCGATCGCGGAACTCTGCGAGTAGCCGCCGATCACGATCGGGTTGTCCGCGCTGACGCCCCCCGCGGCGAGCTGCGCTTTGATCGCATCCTCGATGATCTGCATGCCCTGGGCGGCCGAACTGTCGAACGTCATGCTGAACGGGCCGGTGAACGGATACAGCGACTCCGGTGTGGTCATCGCCACCGAGTCACCGGTGAAGCCGTGCGGTTCCAGGTAAAGCCGGTTGAACGCGCTGAGCCAGCCCTGACTGGGGGTGGCGATGAAGCTGGCGCCCGGCACCAGCGCGGTGCCGTCGCCGAGCGGGCCGTCGACACGGGTGAGTACCACCGGGTCGGTATGAGTGGGCGTCGCCGGTGGTGGCGTCGGGGCCATCAGGCCCGCACCCGCCACCGCGACACCGGCGGTCAGAACTACCCCCAGACCAGCCCCCATGGTCCCCTCCTTTGGTCCAGCCGAGAACGGCGGACCTGACTCTATCCGGTTTGCCCGCTGAATATGTGACCCAGGGCACACCTGAGGAGTGTCGTAGGCCGGATGCCGGAGACGCCGGCAGAAAAGGGGAACCCGAGTCGTCCGCGCGCCGTCGAATCACATGACAGCGAACGAACACCACGAATCGGGGGCAACCATGGCCACACCGCCGGGATCGGCAAGCACCACCGCGCTCAGCGTCGACTTCGACCTCATGCTCACCGTCGCCGCCACCACCGACACCCGCAACGAGGAGATCCGCGGAATGCTGCAGGCGTTCGTCGACCGGATGCGTGCCGTACCGCCGTCGGTGTGGTCCGGTTTGGCGGCCGCCCGCTTCCAGGACGTCCTGGACCGGTGGAATACCGAATCGTTGCGGCTGCACCACGCCTTGGCCCGCATCGCCGAGACCATCCGCCACAACGAACGTGCGCTGCGTGAGGCCGCCGAGGTGCACTCGCACCACGTCGCCGCCGTCGGCAGCGGAATCTGAGGGGCCGGACCATGGACGCCCTGTCCTATGACTTCGAGCAGATCGACTACACCGTCCGCCAGGAGATCCACGCCACCGCCACCCGGCTCAACGCGGCCCTGGAAGATCTGCGATCCCGGATCGTCCCGCTGCAGCAGGTCTGGACGCGGGAGGCGGCCGGCGCCTATCACTCCGAACAGCTGCGCTGGCAGCAGGCGGCCGACGCGCTGAATCGGATCTTGGTCGACCTGGGCGGTGCGGTACGCGACGGTACCGCCGACATCGCCGACGCGGATCGCCGTGCCGCGGGAGCTTGGGGGAGGTAGGAGAGGCCGCCCCCGGACACGGTGTGGCCCCGACGGTGAGAGTGCCGACGGGGCCACACCGGCTCGTGCTTCCGGCGGGCGGCCGATCGTCGTTTTGACCCGCCCGGATCAGCGCCGGTAAGCTGCACCGTTGGCGTGCGGTGCCTAGCGGCACAGCGGGTCCTCGGGTCAATGTCGGTCGCCGAGAACCATCCCGCCGCACACGCCAGACCGGCACCCGGCTCGCACCGGGATCCGCATGAACCGGGAACACCCGGCTCGAGTTGAAAAGAAGAGGTAAGCGCTGTGCCCACCTATGCGCCGAAGGCGGGTGACACCACACGCTCGTGGTATGTCATCGACGCCACCGACGTGGTGCTCGGCCGGCTCGCCGTTGCGGCAGCAACCCTGCTGCGCGGCAAGCACAAGCCGACATTCGCGCCGAACGTTGACGGCGGTGACTTCGTCATCATCATCAACGCCGACAAGGTTGCCATCAGCGGCAACAAACTGCAGAAGAAGATGGCTTACCGTCACTCGGGCTACCCGGGCGGACTGCGCAAGCGCAGCATCGGTGAGCTGATGGAGACCCGTCCCGACCGTGTCGTGGAGAAGGCGATCCTCGGGATGATCCCGCACACCAAGCTGGGGCGTCAGATTCAGCGCAAGCTGCACGTCTACGCCGGGCCGGTGCATCCGCACACCGCCCAACAGCCGACCCCGTACGAAATCAAGCAGGTGGCGCAATGACCGAGACTGCATTTGAAGGCGCTGAGGCCCCCGAGGTCGAAGAGACCGTTGAGGTTGCCGAGGCCGTAGAGGTGCACGACGAGGTCGCGCCGGCCTACGAGCCCTACGACCTGGGACGGCCCATCCAGACCGTCGGCCGCCGCAAGGAGGCCGTGGTGCGGGTGCGCCTGGTGCCCGGCACCGGCAAGTTCAACCTGGACGGCCGCACCCTGGAGGCCTACTTCCCGAACAAGGTGCACCAGCAGCTGATCAAGGCTCCGCTGGTCACCGTGGACCGGGTGGACAGCTTCGACGTCTACGCCCACCTCGACGGCGGCGGCCCCTCCGGCCAGGCCGGTGCGCTGCGGCTGGCTCTGGCCCGCGCGCTCATCCTGGTGGACCCCGAAGACCGTCCGGTGCTGAAGAAGGCCGGCTTCCTGACTCGTGACCCGCGGGCCACCGAGCGCAAGAAGTACGGTCTGAAGAAGGCCCGCAAGGCTCCGCAGTACAGCAAGCGCTGATCTGCGATTGCATTCTGGCAGCGAGTCGGGGGTGCCTTCCGCACGCGGAAGGTGCCCCCGGCTTGTTGTTTCCAAGGTGCGTGTTTCCGGCCCCACAACGGCGTGTCGGATAGGGGACACGCACACTCGCGGCGATAAAGGATAGTTATGGGTCGACTGTTCGGTACCGACGGCGTCCGCGGGGTCGCCAACCGGGAGCTGACCGCTGAGTTGGCGGTCGCACTGGGCGGTGCGGCGGCGCAGCGGCTGTCGACGGGCACCGGGCGCCGGGTGGCGGTGGTGGGCCGCGACCCGCGGGCCAGCGGCGAGATGCTGGAGGCGGCGGTCATCGCCGGATTGACCAGCCAGGGCGTCCACGCATTGCGTGCCGGTGTGCTGCCGACCCCGGCCGTGGCCTACCTGACCGGGGCCTACGAGGCCGATTTCGGGGTGATGATCTCCGCCTCGCACAACCCGATGCCCGACAACGGCATCAAATTCTTCGGCCCCGGTGGCCACAAACTCGACGACGCGACCGAGGACGAGATCGAGGACCTGGTCAATGCGGGGCCCGGCCTGCGCCCGGTGGGCGCCGATCTGGGCCGCGTCGTCCACGCCGAGGATGCGCTGGATTGCTACCTGCGGCATCTCGGTGACTCCCACCGGACCCGGCTCGACGGTCTGACCGTGGTGGTGGACTGCGCGCACGGCGCGGCGTCGGAAGTGGCGCCGCGCGCCTACCGGGCCGCCGGCGCCACCGTGATCGCGATCAACGCCGAGCCCGACGGGCTCAACATCAACGACGGGTGCGGTTCGACGCACCTGGAACCGTTGCGCGCCGCGGTAGCGGAGCACCACGCCGACCTGGGACTGGCGCACGACGGGGACGCCGACCGGTGCCTCGCGGTGGACGCCGACGGCAACGTGGTCGACGGCGACGCGATCATGGTGGTGTTGGCGCTGGCCATGCGTGACGCCGGCGAACTGGCCGACGACACCCTGGTGGCGACGGTGATGAGCAATCTCGGACTGCATCTGGCGATGCGTGCCGCCGGGATCACCGTGCACACCACCGACGTCGGCGATCGTTACGTCCTCGAGCAGTTGCGGGCCGGCGGATTCACCCTGGGTGGCGAGCAATCCGGTCATATCGTGCTGCCGCAGTTCGCCACCACCGGCGACGGTGTCATGACCGGTCTGCGCCTGATGGCGCGGATGGTGCAGACCCGCACGCCGCTGGCGGGTCTGGCCGCGGCGATGCGCACCCTGCCGCAGGTACTGATCAACGTCGTGGTCGCCGACAAAGCCGAGGCGGTGGGGCACCCGGCGGTGCGCGAGGCGGTACGGCGTGCCGAGGAAGAACTGGGTGAATCCGGCCGAATCCTGCTGCGCCCCTCGGGAACCGAGCAGTTGGTCCGGGTGATGGTGGAAGCCTCCGACGCGGATACCGCGCAGCGGATCGCCGAGGACGTCGCCGACGCGGTAAGAGCCCGGCACTGATCCGGACCGAGACGGGAACCGGGGCCGTCGGGCCTGCGTCATACCCGGTATGGGACGACAACTGCTCTACCTCGACCCCGCAGCGCTGCACGCGATAGCGGATCGATTGGAATCGACCTCCGCGGAGATCGACACCGCACGAATCCGGTTGGGCGGATTGGTGTTCGACGGCCGAACCGCAGGGCGTGACCATGCCGGAGCCGGGGATGCGCTGCGTGCCACGCTGCAGTCGTGGTCGCCCGAGCTGGCGCGCTGGTCGCGGGCCAGCGCCGAGATCGCCGTGGCGCTGCGGGCGGGCCTGGTGCGCTACACCGACGCCGAGGCGGTGGCAACGGAGCGGGTCGGTTGAGATGGCGCAGCGATTCGATGTGTCCGCGCGACTGGCCGAGGGGCGCGACGCGGTGGCGCACACCCAGGCTTACGTGTCGGCCTGCCACCGCCTCGGTTATCGCGATCCCGACCTGACCGGTTACGAGGGGCAACTCGCCGACCGCTACGACAGTGAAGTCGGACTGGACCTGCACGTGCTCGACGCCGACTGCGCCGCATTGGGCGCCCTGGCCGATGCGGTCGAGGACATCCTGCTCCGGCAGTGCGGACAGTCGGCGGAACTGGCCGGCGCGTGGCGGGGGCCGGGTGCCGAGGCTGCCGCCGAATTCCTGCGCCGGCACTGTGCAGCCGGCACCGAACTGACGCGCCGGCTTCGGGCCGCAGCCCTCGCCTGCGGGGCGCTGCGCGACACCTTGTGGCGGTTGGTCGATACCAAGGTGGCGGCCGTGCTGGCCGTCGACGGGCGGGTGGGTGCCCGGGGATCCGGGTGGCTTACCGCGGCGCATGCGGTGAGTTCGGGCACCGACGACCCGCACGCCGTGGACATCGTCGAAAAGCAGGTGATGCCCTACGTGGACAACGATATTCGCGGCGAATGGGCGGCCGCGGTGCGGTCGGCGAAAGACCAGGCGGTGGCGGTCTACGCATCCGCGATCGCGGCGGCGGACCCCGGCGCGGGGGTGCTGTTCGCCATCCCCGCAGACCTCGGCCCGACCACCCCGCTCGACGGGTCCGGTGCCACCGGCGCGGTCCTGGTCGCACCGACGTCGATTCCCGCCGATGTGCCGCCGTCAACGCCTGCCCCGGACGAGACGTTCGCACCCGAGCCGGCATCGGCCGATGCCCCGCCGGCTCCGGCCGCTCCGGTCGGCGATACACCGACGGATCCGGCGCCGCTGCCGGGCATGGGGCTGCCCGGCGACCTGGGATTGCCCACCGGTGGGCTGCCGCTGGGCGGTGGTAGTGGGCTGGGAGGTCTCGGCGGTCTCGGCGGGCTGGCCCCGCGGCTGGCGGACGCGCTCGGCGATCCCGGATTCGAGGCCCCGGCCGATGCCCCCGCCTTCGTCGACGACGAATCCGAGGATCCGACGGATGTCGAGGATGCCGGCGATCCCGAGACCGACACCGAGACCGAACCGGCGGTGGCGGCCACAGCGCTCTCCGAAGAACCCGGCGAGGCGATTCCGGCCGACGCAGCCACGCCGGATGCGACACCGGTAGCCCAGGAGCCCGGATCCGGCGAAACCGACGGCGACCCGGCTGCCGAGGCCGCGAGCGACCAGCCGACGAAGACCCCGTGTGAGATCGCGGCCGAGGAATTACCGCAGGTAGGGCGGTGATGCACCGTGGCGCATCGATATGCGTTAGATAACGCATCATGATGCGGGCGACGTATGATGTGGAGGTGCGGACAACGGTGGTGCTCGACAGTGATGTCGTTGCCGAGATCGAACGGCTTCGGCGTACCGGTCTCGGGATCAGTGAAGCCCTGAATCTGCTCGCGCGCCGGGGAATCGCGGCACAGGCGGATGCGCCCAGGTCCCGATACCGTCATCGCGCCGCTCCGGTTGGGCTGAAGGTCGATGTCACCAACGTGGCCGAAGTGCTTGATCTGCTCGACGACGGCCGATGATCGTCGACGCGAACCTGCTGTTGTACGCAGTAGATGCGGACAGCAGGTACAACGCGGTGGCTGCGGCGTGGTTGGAAGAGATATTGAACGGGGCCAACAGGATTGGTCTGCCATGGCAGACCATCGGCGCATTCCTGCGGATCGTCACGCATCCGCGGGTGAGTGCAAACCCGTTGAGTGCATCCGACGCCTGGGCTTACGTCGAGGACTGGCTGGCGGTACCGGTGGTCTGGATACCTCCTGCCGGAGCATCCACCGCACGCGTCTGCGCCCGACTATGCAAGCAGATTGACGTCACCGGAAACCTGGTTCCCGATGCGCAACTTGCCGCGCTGGCCGTCGAACACGGTGTCGAGCTTGCCTCGGCCGACTCCGACTTCCAGCGATTCCCCGGCCTGCGCTGGACAAACCCGTTGGCCGCCGGCTGACGTCCGAGCCGCAATCATCAGCCCGGTCGGGTTCCCCAGTTCTGCAGTGTCGAGACGATCCGGGCCGCCGATTCCAGTTCCTCCAGCGACAGTTCCCGTACCGGGGTCTGCCACTGGGCCACCACCGCCAGCGTGCCGTCGACGAAGTTCTGCCTGGTCTGACCGCGCTGGATCTTGCCGCTCGACGTGGTGGGCAGCGAGACGTGCTGCACCAGCACCACGGTGTCGGCGGCGATGCCGTGGTGGGTGGCGACCGCCAGCCGGATCGCTTCGATGACCGCATCCAGGTCGGTCTGCCCGGCGCGCGCGCCGTCCACCTCGTGCACCACCACCAGTTGTTCGACACCGCCGGGCGTGGCGTCGGTCGCAAACGCCGCCCCGCGGCCGGACACCAGCACGGGATCGCATTGCTGCACCGTGAATTCGATGTCGTTGGGGTAGTAGTTGTGACCGTCGATGGTGATCAGGTCCTTGTAGCGTCCGGTGGTAAAAATTTCACCGGCACAAAGGAATCCAAGGTCTCCGGTGCGTAGGAACGGCCCGCGGGTCGGGTCTCCGGGCTCGGCCAGCCGCGCCCCGAACGTCGCCGCGGTCTCCTCGGGCCGGTTCCAATAACCCAACGCGACATTGGGGCCGGCAACCCAGATCTCGCCGACTTCGTCGGGGCCGCAGGGTTGGTGGGTGACCGGGTCGACGATGGCGACGTCGGCCTGGCGCAGCTGACCGCACCCCACGAACGTCGCCGCGGCGGGATCCTCCGGAGGCACATCGACAATGCGGTCCTGCTCGAGCGCGACACGATCCAGGTAGCGCACGCCGGGCATCCCGGTGGGGCAGCCGGCCGATACGCACAGGGTGGCCTCGGCCAGCCCGTACACCGGGTAGCACGACGACAACTGGAAGCCGGCCGGGGCGAAGGCATCGGCGAACGCCGCCAGGGACGTGGCGCGCACCGATTCGGCACCGTTCATCGCGACGGTCAGGCAGGAAAGATCCAGCGCGGCACGCTCTTCGGGTGTGCTGGTCTCCACGCACCGGTCGTAGGCGAAGTTCGGTGCGGCGGTGATCACGCCGCGATGCGCGGATACCAGCTCCAGCCAGCGCATCGGGCGTTTGATGAACGCCGTCGGCGACATCAGTGCCGTGCTCGCCCCGATGTAGACCATCGACAAGATGCCGCCGATCAGCCCCAGGTCGTGATGCGGCGGCAGCCAGAACACGCCCCGGGCGTTCTCGTCGCCGTTCCAGGACTGCCGGATGGCGTCGACGTTGTGCAAGATATTGCCGTGGCTCAACAGCACTCCCTTGGGGGAGCGGGTCGAGCCCGACGTGTACTGGATGGCGGCGGGGGAGTCGGTGGTGATGTCGGGGGCCACCCAGGCGTCCGGATCGGCGCCGGCGTCGGTGAAGAACCACTGCTCAGGCGCGCCGGGGAGCCCGGCGACCGCGGTCCGGGTGGCGTCGCGGTTCTCGGCGGCGGTCAACGCGAATCGGGCTTGCGCGTCGGGAACCACCACCTGCAGGCGGGGCGCCAGTTTCTGATGAACCGGCACCGCCACCGCCCCGGCGTAGAGGCAGCCGAAGAAACCCGCGATGAAGTCCAGGCCGGGCCGGACCAGGACCAGCACCCGCTCGCCGGTGACGTCGAAGCGTTGCAGGTTCGCCGCGATCGCCCGGGCGCGGCGGTCCAGCTCGCGGAACGTCAACTCGCTGCGGCCCTCGTCGTCGCCGTTGTAGGAGAAGCTGAACGCCACCTTGTCGGCGAACCGCGCGGCCTGCTGCTGCAGTAGGTCGACGAGGGTCGCGGCGGTGGGGATGGTCACGGTCGGCGTGAAGTCCATGGTCCCCATCTTGGCCCGGGAGGTGTCCCGGGCCACAGCCAACCCGCCGGATGCGTTACGGGGGTCGGCCGTGCGGGCCGCTCCACGCCATCGTTGAATGTTTGCTGGGCCTGGCGGTCGCGGCTGGCGGGATCCGCTGCGTTTACGCGTCCGAAAAGGGAAAAGGTCGGCATTTTGGATAGCGGGACGATGTTCTTGACGGGTTTGCAGGTTGTCGAGCTGGGGAAACGCTCGAGAAAAAATTTTCCAAATACTTGAATCTAAGTTTACTCACAGGTAGTGTCGAATATCACAACTGCATAACAGTGAGATGCCAGCAACATCACGGGGTTCGTGACGGTTGTTCGTGACGGTTGCTGAGGGAAGCCCTGACACAAAGGAGACGGCTGTGCAGCACGCCCTTCGCCCCTACGTCACCGCGGGTATCGCGCTGGTGGGTTCGAGCCTGATATCGGTCACCCCGGCGGTGGCGCCGATGCCCGGGATCGCCACCATCCGGGATGTGGCGTTGACCGGTGCGATGGAGGATTTCCTCGCACCCTGGATCGAGCAATACAACACCGCGGCCGCCAACGCCACGACACTGTTCAACAACTTCGCACTGGCGCCCTTCGTGGGATACCAGCAGGACCTCGCCAATCAGGGGGACTTCTGGAGTGCGATCCTGGCCGACCCCTCGAGCATCCCCGAACAGGTCGCGCAGCTGCAGGAGCACATGAAGGCGTCCGCGGACGCCTACAGCCTGATCAACGCGGGCGGACCCACCGGACTGGCCGGCGGTGACCCATTCACCGACCTGGTCGTCGCCCACACCCTCAGCGGCGAAGCGGACCTCGACCTGAGCGGGGACAACATCAGCGTTCTCGGGCACCAGTTCCTGCTCGCGTTCCTGCCGTCGATTCTGCCGCCGGACCTCGACCGCGATCTGGTCCTGCCCATCCTGAACTTCCTGTCCTCCCCGCTCAGTGGCATCCTCATCGGCTCGATCGGTCCCTGGCTGAGTCCCGGGGTCGCGCTGCTGAACAGCATCCAAGACGGCGACGGCCTCAACGAGATCATGGCCAACATGGTCGGCGCCTACTTCAACGGCGCCACCCTCAACCTGGACTTCCTCATCCCGCTTGTCGAGTCGACCGGTCTGCTGCCGGAAGGCACCAACGTCTACCACATCGACCTCGCGCTCGGCGGACTGCTGACACCCGGGGTGGTGGGCTCGGCACCCAATCTGGTGCCCGGAACCGGGGAGGAGATCGCCGCGCCCGGCGGATCCATCTTCAACAGCCTGGGACTGAACATCGACGCCAGCCTGTTGGGAGCGGTGCTGCCCGCGGTGACCCCGGCGCACGCCGTCGGCCCGATCGGCGCCTGGGAAGGCTGGATGCAGGCGCTGGGCGTCGTGCTCGGATCCGGCTGGAGCGGCAAGGCGAACCCACAGGACGCGGTGGCCCCGCTGACCGGCTTCCAGTTGCCGCAGATCCCCGCCGACATCTTCGGCCTCGATGACGGTGGGGTGGGCGCGGGTGACGCCACCGATGTCTTCGCCGACCTGGCCGGACTGATCGGCTTCGACGCCTGAGACGGTTCCCCGGCTTGGACGCAATCCCACTGACAACCTTCACAAACTGCTTTTCAGGACCGCTTCACAGGAGAGGTGTTCGCAAATGAGTCGTCGTCACAGCAGCAGCCAGCCTGGTCACACCGGTATCCGGCGCCGCCGGCGGGTGGTGGGTGCCGCCAGCGCGGTGGGCGCGTTCCTGGCGTTCGGGATGGCGCCGCTGACCGCGCCGCCGGTCGCTCACGCCGACATCGACTTCGGCGACTTCGATTTCGGTGACCTGTTCGCAGGGTGGTCCGGTACCGACGCGGGCGATCCCGGTCTGGCCGCCGGCGACGACTTCTCCTGGACCGGAATCATGGACCAGTGGTTCTACGAGCCGCTGCACGCCGGCGTCCAGGCCTGGATCACCAGCGACCTTGGCGAGATGGTCAACGGCTCGATCAACGAGATGTTCGGGCTCTACCTGATCGGTAACGGCGTCGACGGCACCGCGATCAACCCCGACGGCGGAGACGGCGGACTGCTGTTCGGCGACGGCGGCGCCGGCTGGGACAGCGATGCGGCCGGTGTGGACGGCGGCAACGGCGGTGACGCCCTCGGCTTCTTCGGCAACGGCGGTGCCGGTGGTGACGGCGGTGCCGGAGCCGACGGTGGTGCCGGCGGGATCGGTTCCTGGTGGATGGGCCACGGCGGTGCCGGCGGTGCCGGCGGTGACGCACTGGGACCGGGCCTAGCCGGTGGCAACGGTGGTGACGGCGGTGACGCGGTGGCCTTCTTCTTCGGCAACGGCGGAGCCGGTGGTGCCGGTGCGGCCGGCGCCGACGGGGCGGCCGGCAGTTTCGCGAGCGGCGGCACCGGCAACGGTGGTGCCGGTGGCCACGGCGGTAACGGTGGAACCGGGGGCCGCAGCGGGAACTCCTGGGGCGACGGCGGTGCGGGCGGCCAGGCAGGTGCCGGCGGTAACGGCGGGGCCGGCGCGGACGGTACCGACACCAACCCCAATGGCGGCAACGGCGGTGCCGCCGGTGCCGGCGGTAACGGTGGCCTCGGCGGCATCAAGTTCGACGGCTCACTGGGGTCGGTCGGCCAAGATGCCGACGGCGGTGCCGGCGGCACCGGTGGCGCCGGTGGTGCGGCCGCCCAGGACACCGGCGGCAACTTCCTCGGCGACGGCGGCCGGGGTGGTGCCGGTGGTGCCGGCGGCACCGGTCCGCAGGGTGGTGACGGTGGTGCCGGCGGCATCGGCGGCGACGGCATCAACGGCGGCGCGGGCGGCAACGGCGCCCTGGGCGGCACCGGCGCGCTCGCCGGTGGCACCGGTGGTGCCGGTGGTAACGGCGGTGACGCCACCGGCAGCGCGACCTCCGCAGGCGTCGCGGGCAACGGCGGCGTCGGCGGGCAGGGCGGATCCAGCGATTCCGGCACCGCGGGCAACGGCGGCGCCGGCGGGCACGGAGGCAACGGCGCCACCGACGACGCCACCGTCGCAACCACCGGCGGTAACGGCGGGACCGGCGGCCGCGCGGGCAACACCAGCACCGCGATCGGCGGCGAAGCCGGTACCGGCGGCGACGGCGGGACCGGTACCTATCGCGGCGGCAACGGTGGCGTCGGCGGCATCGGTTCCGCCGGTCCGCTCGGTGGCGGTGACGGCGGCGATGGCGGCCGTGGCGGTGACGCGACCGGTTGGGTCGACGCCACCGGTAGCAGCGGCGTAGCGGCCGGGACCGTGTACAGCATCGGCGGCAACGGCGGGGCCGGCGGGCAGAGTGGCGGTCCGGCCGCCACTCTCGGCGGTGAGGGTGCCGACACCGTCCCGACCGGCGGTAACGGCGGTGACGGCGGCAACGGCGCCGACGAGGGCATCAGCATCGGCGGCAACGGCGGCGCGGGCGGCCAGGGCGGCCACGGCGCCGGGGCTGCACCGGGCGGCAGCGGTGGCGACGGCGGGAACGGCGGAACGGGCACCTATGTCGGCGGCAACGGCGGCAACGGCGGCAATGCCAACAATGGCGGCAGTACTCCCGGCGGTGACGGCGGCAACGGCGGCAACGGCGGCGACAGTGCCGGGGCCACCAGTGGCAGCCTCACCGACGCCCACGCCGGAAACGGCGGAAACGGCGGCAACGGCGGCAACGGCACAGGCAACGCCGCGCCGGGCGACGCGGGCAACGGCGGCAACGGCGGCGCCGGACACGGCATCGCCGCCGGTGGCAACGGTGGCAACGGTGGCAACGGCGGCAGCGGCGACCAGAGCTTCGGTAACCCGGGGCTCTCCGGCGTCGCCCGGGGCAACGCCGGCGGCGACGGCCAAGACGGCTCGACCGGCGGCATCGGCGGCAACGGCGGAAACGGCGGGGCCGCGGAGAACGGGAACGCCGGGAACGCCGGCAACGGCGGCAAGGGCGGCAACGGCGGGATCGGCGGAACCGGTGGGACCGGCGGCACCGACGCCGCCACCGGCAACGGCCTGGCCGGCGGCAACGGCGGTGACGGCGGTGACGGCGGGGCCGGCGGCACCGCCGGACAGGCCGGGCAGGCCAGCGGAACCGGCAACGACGGTGCGTCCGGCACCGACGGCCAGGAGGGCAACGGCGGCAAGGGCGGTAACGGTGGCGCCGGCGGTGCCGGGGCGGCTGGCACCGACGGCGCGAACTCGGCGACCGGGACCGGCGGGGACGGCACCGGCGGCGGCAACGGCGGTGTCGGCGGCAACGCCGGCAGCGGCGGATCGGGCTACGTCGGCGGTGTCGGTGGCACCGGCGGCTCCGGCGGCACTGGCGGCGCCGGCGGTGCGGGCGGTGACGGCGGCACCAGCGCCGGCGGCGTCGGCCAGGCCGCCGGTGACGGTGGTGCCGGTGGTACCGGTGGCGCGGCCGGCACCGGAGGCGCCGGTGGATCGAGCACCGGTGGTGGTGCGGACGGTGCGGCCGGCTCCGACGGGACCGGTGGTGCGGGCGGCGTCGGTGGTGCCGGTGGTACGGGCGGCGACGGCGTCGGCGGTACCAGCCCGGCCAATGCCGACGGTGGCGACGGCCAGGCCGGTGGTGCCGGCGGTAACGGTGGCAAGGGCGGTGTCGGCGGCACCTCCGACGGCGGCACCGGCGGTGTGGGTGGCGCCGGCGGCGCGGGCGGCACCGGTGGTGCGGGCGGCGCCGGCGGTGACGGCGGCGTCAACTCGACCGGTGACGGGTTCGACGGCGGTAACGGTGCCGATGGCGGTGCCGGCGGGAACGGCGGCAGCGGTGGGGCCGGGGGCGGCAGCACCGATGGCACCGCCGGTTCCGGCGGCGGCGGTGGGGCACTCGGGAGCGGCGGCGCCGGCGGCGCTGCCGGACAGGGGAATCCGGGCCAGGGCAGCGGCAGCCCGGGATCGGACGGTGATGCCGGTGACGCGGGTGCCGACGGCACCGCCGGTAACCCCGGCTCGTAACCGGGTGCGAGGTCGCGGTCGCCGGGTCCGTCAGGGCCCGGCGACCGTCGTCATCTCGGGGCAGAGAACCGCGCCGGTGGCGGTCAGCCCGGCAGCAGGGCCCGCAATTCCTCCACGTAGCGCAACGACTCACCCGGGTCGGCGGTCAGCGGCCCGACCAGCAACGTCGTCACGCCGGCTTCGGCATACGCGGCCAGCCGTTCGGCGATGAGCCCGCGCGGACCGATCAGCGAGGTGTGCCGGACCAGGTCGTCGGGTACGGCGGCGATCGCCTCGGCCTTGCGCCCGGCCAGGTACAGCTCCTGAATGCGGTCGGCGACCTCGCCGAATCCGTAGCGGGTGGCCAGGTTGTGGTAGAAATTACGGCCTTTGGCGCCCATGCCGCCGATGTATAGCGCCAACTGCGGTTTCGCCCACTGCAGGCGATCCTCGACGTCGTCGCCGATGGCCAGGGACGCCCCGACGATGACATCCAGCGGTCCCAATGCCGGATCACGTTTGGCGGCACCGGCTTCCAGGGCCTCTCCCCACACGTCGGCGGCGCGTTCGGGGTAGAAGAACACCGGCTGCCAGCCGTCGGCGATCTCCGCGGTCAACTCGACGTTCTTCGGACCCAGCGCGGCGATCGAGATCGGAATCCGCGTCCGCACCGGATGGTTGATCAGCTTCAGCGGCTTACCCAAGCCGGTGCCGCGATCCGCGGGCAGCGGCAGTTGATAGTGCTTCCCGTCGTAGTCGAGTCGTTCGCGGCGCCACACCGACCGGCAGATCTCCACCACCTCGCGGGTGCGGCCGAGCGGCGCGTCGAACGGCACCCCGTGGAAGCCCTCTATCACCTGGGGCCCGGAGGTGCCGATGCCCAGCGCGAAGCGCCCGTCGGAGACGTAGTCCAGGCCGGCGGCGGTCATCGCCAGCAGGGCGGGGGTGCGGGTGTAGATCGGCAGCACCCCGGTCAGGAGCTCGACCCGCGAGGTCTTGGCCGCCAGATATCCCAGCTGACTGATGGCGTCGAACGAGTACGCCTCGGCGACCGCGACCACGTCGATCCCGACCCGCTCCAGTTCCACGAGGTGGCCGACGGCCTCTTTGAACCCGCCGGAGTAGCCCAGTTGCACGCCGATTCGCATCCCTCACACATACCAGGGATTTTTCGGACGTCCTGACGTGTCTTAAAAAGGACAACCGTTCACTCTCAGGGAATATTTATGCCGGTTGGCGATACATGGTTCGATTGGTGGCCATGACCTTGGGTAATGGTGAAAAATCAATTGACGAAGACGCTTGAGTCTTATCTACTTCACGGTTAGTGTTCTATTTCACATCAGTGAATCAGTGTGAATCCAGGAGCAACACGGCGGCGCCACGGCTTCTTGAGGCGCCGGCCGAGGGCGGCACCTCACAAAAGGAGATGGCTGTGCAGCAAACCCTTCGCCCCTACGTCACCGCCGGCATCGCGATTGTCGGCTCCGGCCTGATCGCCGCCCCCCCGGTCGCGGCCCCGCTGCCCGGCCCCCAGGTGAGCCGCGACGTGGCATTCACCAGCGCTCTCGGTGACCTCACCGGGCCATGGCAGGACGTGTTCAACGCGACGTCGGAGAACCTCACCCAGCTGACGAACAACTTTGCTCTCGCCCCGTTCGTCGGATTCCAACAGTTCCTGGCCAACCAGGCCGGCTTCTGGGATCAGATGCTCAACGACCCGTCGTCGATTCCGGCGGTGATGCAGCAGATGCAGGACAACCTGGACGCGGTGATGACCGCCTACACCCTGCTGAACGCCAGCGACGAGACGGTCCAGACGGTTACCTGGCACACCCTCAGCGGGACCAATGAGACTGCGATGCCGCCGACTATCGGCCATGACGCGCTGCTGCTGCTTCTGCCGCTGTTCTTGTCCGAAGAGCAGCAGGAGACGCTGGGGCCGATCATCAACTTTGCGGCCTCCCCGTTCAGCGGGATGCTGATGGGCGCGCTGGGCCCGGCCATCAGCCCGTTGGTGGCGTTGTACAACGGCATCAGCGACGGCGACGGCCTCAATGAGATCTTCGCCAACATGTACGGCTCCTTCTTCAACGGCGCCACCCTCAATCTGGACTTCTTGATTCCGGTGATCGCGGAGTCGGGGCTGTTGCCGTTGCCGGAAGAAGTGGTCATCAACCACCTCGACATCGCCTTCGGCGGCATGTTCAGTGCGGGCAGCGTGGCCCCGATCTACGACGCGGGCGGCGACGGGAGCGTGTTGGTGCCGGCGGCCGGCGGCTCGATCCTCAACAGCCTGGGCATGAGCATCGACGCCAGCGGCCTCGGGCTGCCGATCCCGCCGCTGGAGATCGCAAGCCATGCGGTCGGCCCGATCGGAGCGTGGCTGGGCTGGACCCAGGCCATCGGCGAAGTGCTCGGCATGAATTGGTGGAACGGCAAGGGGATGCCGGTACCGCCGGCGACCCCGCCGTTGGCCGGCGTCGACTTCCCGACCCTGCCCGACAGCATGTTCGACGATGGCGGCCCCGCCGCCGACCCGGGCGACTCCGCCGGCCTGTCGGATCTGGACCTGTCGGGTCTTTTGGACGCACTGGTTGCCTTCGGCGACTGAGGCGGACCCGCATGCGCAGGCGTTTTCCCATTGACAACTTTTTCGGAACTGCATTTCAGGACCGCTTCCCAAGGAGAGGTGTTCGCAAATGAGTCGTCGTCACAGCACTAGTCAGCGTGGTAACACCGGTGCCCGGTACCGCAGGCGCGCGGTGGGCGCCGCGGGTGCGGTGGGTGCGTTCCTGGCGTTCGGAATGGCCCCGTTGACCGTCGCCCCCGCGCATGCCGATTTCGACTTCGCCGATCTCGACTTCGGTGACCTGTTCGGGGCATGGGGCGGTGATGCCGGCGACCCGGGGATCGGAGCCGGTGATGAATTCTCGTGGACCGGCATCATGGACCAGTGGTTCTATGAGCCGCTGCACGACGTAACCCAGCTCTGGATCACCAGTGACTTCGGCGAGATGGTCAACGGGATGATCAACGACTGGTCGGGTATGTACCTGATCGGCAACGGCGTCGATGGCACCGAGGACACGCCCGACGGCGGAGACGGCGGACTGTGGCTCGGCGACGGCGGCGCGGGCTGGGACAGTGATCAGGCCGGTGTAGCGGGCGGAGACGGCGGTGCCGCGCTCGGCTGGCTGGGCAACGGCGGCGACGGCGGCGACGGTGGCGCCGGCGCGGCCGGCGGAACCGGTGGCGCCAGCGGCTGGTTCATGGGTCACGGCGGCGACGGCGGTGCCGGTGGAGCCGCGACAGTCGCCGGTGGTATCGGTGGTGCCGGCGGTGCCGGTGGCGCCTCGGCCGCGTGGTTCTTCGGTAACGGTGGTGCCGGCGGTATCGGTGGTGCCGGTGCTGATGGCGTGGCCGGCAGCGTGGCCGCGGACGGATCGGTCATCGCGGCCACCTCGGGCGGCAACGGTGGCGCCGGCGGCGTCGGCGGACGCAGCGGCTACCTGTTCGGTGATGGCGGCAAGGGCGGCGCGGGCGGCGTCGGCGGCGCCGCGGGGGCCGGCGCCGACGGGACCGCCGACCACGTCGACGGCGGTAACGCCGCGTCGGGTGGACGCGGTGGTGTCGGTGGTGCCGGTGGTGTCCGCGCCTCCTACAACTACGCATCCCCCTTCTACGGGTCCGGTGGGACCGGCGGTGACGGCGGCGACGGCGGTGCGGCGGCGGCCGGCGGTAACGGCTATCAAGACTCCAGCGGTGCCTACTTGGGCAATGGCGGCCGCGGCGGCGCCGGCGGCGGCGGCGGGGCCGCCGGTGCCGGCGGTACCGGCGGCAGCGAGGGTGCCGGTGGAACCGGCGGCGCCGGTCAAGACGGCGGTGATGGCGGTGCGGGAATCACCGGTGGCTTCGGCGGTGCCGGTGGCGGCAGCGGTGCCTCGACCGGTGACAACGACGGCGTGGCCGGCGGCAACGGCGGCGACGGCGGATTCGGGGCGGTCCAGGGCGGCACCGGCGGTGGCGGCGGCGCCGGCGGCGGTGCCGACGCCGGTAACGCCGGGAACGGCGGCAACGGGGGCAACGGCGGTGACGCAGCCACCGACGACGACACCGTGCAGACCACGGGCGGCAATGGCGGTTCCGGTGGTTCCGCCGGCAGCAGCGACAGCGGAACCGGTGGTAACGGCGGCACCGGTGGTGACGGCGGCGTCGGTACCTACCGGGGCGGCAACGGCGGTGGCAACGCATTCAGTGCGCGCGGCGGCAGTGGGGCCATCGGTGGGGTCGGCGGTGCCGGCGGTGACGGCGGCGTAGCGACCGGCTGGGCGGACGGTGACGGCCACATCTACAGCATCGGCGGCAACGGTGGGGCCGGCTCCAGCGGCGGCTCCGGGTCCGCAGATAACGGTGGCGCCGGTGGCGCCGGCGGGGCAGGGGCCGATGGAGCCACCGGCGCCGGGGTGATCAGCGTCGGTGGTAACGGTGGCGCCGGCGGTAGCGGCGGTAACTCAACCGGCGGCCTCACCGGTGGCGTCGGTGGCGCCGGTGGTGACGGCGGTGACGGGACCGCTTCGGGCGGCAACGGCGGTGTCGGCGGTGGCGGCGGCGGGGGCAACCTCTCGCTCGGTGGTGGCACCGGTATCGGTGGCGACGGCGGCGCCGGTGGGGCCGGTGGCGACAGCGGCGGGGTTGCCACACCCGGTGACGCCCCGACCGACTTCTCCGCTCCCAGTCATGCCGGTAACGGCGGGGCCGGCGGTATCGGTGGCACCGCCGGCAGCGGTGTGGCCGGCAACGGTGGCACCGGCGGGGTGGGCGGCAACGCGCTGGGCAGTGTCGACGGCGGAACGGGTGGTAACGGCGGACAAGGCGGGAGCGGTCTCACGGCCGGCAACGGCGGCACCGGCGGTGACGGCGGCACGGCCGTCGACGGTGACGGCGGTAACGCCGGTGACGGCGGTCGCGGCGGCATCGGGGCCAGCGGCGCCTTTGGCCTCAGCGGCGAGGGCAACCCGGTCTTCGGTAACCCGGGCACGGTCGGCGGCGACGGCGGTGGCGGTTCCGCCGGCGGGGCGGGAGGTACCGGCGGGACCGGCGGCGCCTCGGAGAACGGCACCGGCGGCAACGCCGGCAACGGCGGCACCGGCGGCACGGGCGGTGCCGGCGGGGCCGGCGGCCAAGGGGGCACCGGTGCGGACGGCGTCGGCCAGGCCGGCGGCAACGGCGGTGACGGTGGCGCCGGCGGTACCGGCGGGCAAGCCGGACAGGCCGGCACCGGTGGAGCCGGCAACGGACTGGCGGGAACCGACGGCCTTGACGGCGATGGCGGCCGCGGCGGGAACGGCGGTGCTGGTGGGGCCGGTGCCGCAGGAACCGACGGCGCGGACTCCACCGATGGTGTCGGCGGTGACGGCACCGCCGGCAGTGCCGGTGGGGCCGGCGGTAACGCCGGTAACGGCGGCAGCTCGGGCTCCGGCACCGGCGGCGCCGGCGGCGCCGGCGGCATCGGGGGTAGCGGTGGAATCGGCGGCAACGGCGGCAACGGCGGCACCGACGCCGACACCGGTAACGGCTTCGACGGCGGCGCCGGCGCAGACGGTGGTGCCGGCGGCGCGGGCGGCGCGGCTGGTAACGGCGGCGCCAGCGACAGCGGCAGCCAGGGCGCCGGCGGCTTTGGCGGCACCGGCGGCGCGGGCGGCACCGGTGGTAACGGTGGCGACGGCGGCGCACCCGGCGTGGGTGGCGTACCGGGACAGGGCGGTGCTGCCGGCAACGGCGGAGTCGGCGGGGCCGGTACTGCGGGTGGCGCCGGTGACCCCGACGGCACTCACGCCAGTGATGGCAGTACTGGCAGTGATGGCACTCCCGGTAACCCCGGCGCGTAGCCGGTAGTCGAGGGCGACTGCGGTCGCCGGGTCCTGGCGGACTCGGCGACCGCAGTCGTTTCGGTCCACCTTTTCCGCTCTGGTACAGCGGCAGCCCGGTAGGACCGTGCGGGACGAAGCGCGGGTTCCCAGCTAACTTCGTGACCAATGAGAGGCGGTGGATAGGGCCGCCGGTCCCGGATCTGTTGGTCGTGACGCGTTCCGGATTGAGGACTTCTTGCGTTGATGCGACCAGGAATTCTCGGTTCTGAAAGATGGCAGATCTCTCAGGAAAATTCTAGAAAAAAGTGGACACAATGAGTGTCAGTGTCAACAATTCGGCAAAATCAGCCCTTTCTGCTGGCGAAATCCCGGGAAAAGCACAGAATAAATATTTTCTGAAACTACTTGTGTCATAGGTTACTCACCAGTAGTGTCACGCGTTACATAAGCAAATCTATGTGATCCCCGACGCAACACGGCGGCGCCGCGCTCTTCGAGGTGCTGACCGAGGGCGGCAACCCCACCAAAGGAGATTGTTGTGCAGCAAACTCTTCGCCCCTACGTCACCGCCGGTGTCGCGATCGTGGGCGCAAGCCTGGTTGCGGCCACACCGGTGGTGGCGCCGCCGCACGGAATGACCGTGGTCCCCGACATCACGCTGACGGCGTCCGACGCCTGGGCGGACGCGTTGAACCTGGCGTCGGAGAACCTCACCCAGTTGATGAACAACGTCAACCTGGCCCCCGGCGTCGCGTTCCAGCAGTTCCTCGCCAACCAATACGACTACGCCCAGCAGTTGCTGGACGACCCGGCGAACATCACCGCCGTCACCGAACAGATTCGCCACAACCTCGACGGCTTGTTCACCGGATACGCACTGACCAACCCCACCACCGAGACGCTGGAGACCGTGCTCAGCCACACCCTGTTCGCCGGTGACCCGGTGACCTCCACCCTGGGCTGGTATGACCTGTTCGCCGGCCCGCTGGCGCAGATCGCGGGTGGGATGTTCCCCGCCGAGATGATCCCGGTCCTGCACATGCTGTCCTCGCCGCTGAGCGGCATCATCATGGGCTCGCTGGGCCCGCTGATCGCGCCGTGGGTGGGGCTGCTCAACAGCATCACCGACCACGACAGCCTCGGGGACATCCTGGCCAACACCTTCGGTGCCTTCCTGAACGGCGCCACTCTCAACCTCGACAGCCTGGTCCCGCTGATCAATGAAATCGGTGGTGGATTGCTCCCGGCCGGCTCGGAGCTCACCCATGTGGACATCGCGTTCGGTGGCCTGTTCACCGCCGGTGACGTGGCCATCGACCCCTATCAGGTCGCCGGCCCCGGCGGCGCCCTGATCGACGCCACCCCGGCCGTCGGCGGCTCCATCCTCAACAGTGTCGGACTCGGCCTGGTCGGTGTTCCCGTCCTCGGTGCGCTGAACCTCGAGAGCCACGCGGTCGGTCCGCTCGCGGCGTGGCAGGCCTGGGGGCAGACCGTCGGTGCGCTGTTGGGTTCGGGCTGGGACGGCAAGGGAGCGGTGCCCGTGGCACCGCCGCTGTCCGACTCGGACCTGCCGCTGATCACCGACCTCGACGACGGTGGAGTGGGCGGTGCCGCGGCCAGCGACTGGTTCGCGGATCTCCTTACCGGATTCAGCTTCTGAAGCGCCCGCTGCGTAGTTCGTCGACCCCACTGAAAACTTCCACCACCAACTGAACTTTCACAGGAGAGGTGTTCGCAAATGAGTCGTCACACCAACGGCCCGGCTGACTCCCACGGAAACACCGCATCGCGGCGCCGCAACCGGATGATCGGCGCCGGCAGCGCCGTCGCGGCGTTCCTCGCGTTCGGCATGACACCGCTGGGCGCCGCGCCGCAGGCCCATGCCGATATCGAGGACCTGTTCACTCTGGACTGGCTCGTGCCCGACGCGGACGTCGCCGGTCCCGCAGCCGGTTTCGACCTGGGCGATCTGAGCAGCTTCTTCGGCGACGCGTCGGCATTCAACGCCGCCTCGCTGATCGACGGGCTCTTCTACACCCCGCTGCATGAGTTGGCCGAGTTCTGGATCAACAACCCGCTGGGTGAATTCGTCAACGGCACCATCAACACACTGGCCGGCCAGTACCTGATCGGCGACGGCATCGACGGCACGGCGGAGAACCCCGACGGCGGTGACGGTGGCCTGTGGTTCGGCGACGGTGGTGCCGGCTGGAGCAGTGATGTGGCCGGCGTGGCCGGCGGTGACGGCGGCAACGCGCTGGGCTTCGGCAACGGCGGCGACGGTGGGGCCGGTGGCGCCGGTGCCATGGGTGGCGACGGCGGCATCGGCGGTGTCTTCATGGGCAACGGTGGCGACGGCGGGGCCGGCGGTGACGCCGTGAGCGGCTTCGCCAGCGCGGCCGGCGGCGACGGTGGCGCGGCGATGGCCTGGCTGTTCGGCAACGGTGGTGCCGGTGGTGCCGGTGGCGCCGGTCTGGCCGGCGCGGCCGGCAGCTTCGCCGACGGCGGCACCGGCACCGGCGGTAACGGCACGGCTGGCGCCAACGGTGGAGCCGGAGGGGTCAGTGGCTACCTGTTCGGCAACGGTGGTGCCGGTGGTGCCGGCGGTGCCGGCGGTAACGCCGGGAACGGCGCGGCCGGAACCGCTGCCCACGTCAACGGTGGCAACGGTGGCAGCGCGCTCTCGGCCAAGGGTGGTGCCGGCGGCGCGGCCGGCGCCCGCGGTTCGAACTACTTCGATTCGCCGTTCCTGGGGCAGGCCGGGCAGGCCGGTGACGGCGGCGATGGTGGTAACGCCGGCAACGGCGGTGACGCGTTCGCCGACGGCTCCGGCGCCTACCTCGGGAACGGCGGCACCGGCGGCGCCGGCGGTGTCGGTGGTGCCGGCGACATCGGCGGCACCGGTGGCAGCGGCGGTAACGGTGGTGCGGGCATCAGCGGCGGTAACGGTGGCGTCGGTGCCGCGGGCGGTAGCTCGCTGGATGACAACATCGGCGGCACGGGCGGCCACGGCGGTAACGGCGGTGACGCCACCGGCGCGGTCGGCGTCATCGGTACCGCCGGCAACGGTGGTCAAGGTGGTAACGGCGGCTCCAACGACACCGGTACCGGGGGTGCGGGTGGCGCCGCCGGTGCGGCCGGCAACGGAGCCACCGACGACGCCACCATCAAGACCATCGGCGGCAACGGTGCCCGCGGCGGCAGCGGCGGCGACGGTTTGATCGCCGGCCACGGCAGTAACGGCACCGACGGCGGCACCGGCACCTTCAAAGGCGGCAACGGTGGTGCCGGCGGCGGCGGCGGCTCCACCGTCGACGGCGGCACCGGCGGTAACGGTGGTGCCGGTGGTGCCGGCGGTGTCAGCACCGGTTGGGACGGCGGTGACGGCAACATCTACAGCCAGGGCGGCGACGGCGGCATCGGCGGTGCCGGCGGCTCCTTCGGTGGCGTAGTGCTCGGCGTTTCGGCTAACGGCGGCAACGGTGGTGCCGGCGGTGCCGGCGGTAGCGGCGCGACCGGGGTCAACGTGGTCAGCGTCGGCGGCAACGGCGGTCAAGGCGGCGCGGGTGGCGGTGGCGTCGGCGATGACGTCAGCGGCAACGGCGGCGCCGGCGGTAACGGCGGCGACGGCACCGCGTCCGGTGGCAACGGCGGCACCGGAGGTGCCGGTGGTGGCAGTTCGTCGGTGTTCGGCACCGTCGGCGGCAGCGGTGGCACCGGTGGTAACGGCGGCGACAGTGGCGGCGTAGCGGTCACGGTCGGCAACCCCGCCGGCTTCGGCGCCAGTCACGCCGGCAACGGCGGCAACGGCGGTTTGGGCGGTGTCGGCGCTACCAGTGGTGTCGGTGGCGACGCCGGTGACGGCGGCAACGGTGCCGGCGACGTCAACGGCGGCAACGGCGGTACCGGTGGTGTCGGCGGCGCGGGTTTGGCCGGCACCGCGGGGGTCTCTGGCAACAGCCTCCTGGGCGGCGGCTCGACCACGCCCGGCGGCGACGGCGGCACCGGCGGTGACGCCGCGGCCGGCGGCAAGGGCGGCAACGGCGGCAACTCGGAGAACGGCACCGGCGGCAACGCCGGCGCCGGCGGTGTGGGCGGTCGTGGCGGTGCGGGCGGTGCGGGCGGTGACGGCGGCACCGATCCGACCACCGGGGCAGGATTGGCCGGCGGTAACGGCGGTCAGGCAGGTATCGGAGGCGCGGGCGGGACCGCCGGTACCGCCGGGCACGGTGGCGCCGGTGACGGCGCCACCGCTACGGACGGCAACGGCGGCCTGGGCGGTACCGGTGGGGCCGGTGGGGCCGGTGGCAACGGCGCCGCGGGTACCAGCTCAGCCAACGCCGCCGGTGGCAACGGCCACGATGGCGGCGCGGGCGGTAAGGGCGGTAACGGTGGTGCCGGTGGCACGTCGGGCACCGGAAACGGTGGTTCCGGTGGTTCCGGTGGCGCCGGCGGTGTCGCCGGCAACGGTGGCGCCGGGGGCAACGGCGGTGTGGACGCCAATGGCAACGGTCTGGCCGGCGGTGACGGTGGTAACGGCGGGGTCGGCGGTCACAGCGGCATCAGTGGAGCCGGCGGCGACAGCACCAGCGGCACCGACGGCACCGCCAACCTCAGCCTCCTCGGCGGCAAGGGCGGCGTGGGCGGCGCGGGCGGCGCCGGCGGTAACGGCCTCGACGGGGCCAGCGTGCCCACCGCGGCCGGGGCCGACGGCGGCACCGGCGGTGCCGGTGGTCACGGCGGCAACGGCGGGACCGGCGGTGGCTCCGACACCAACACGGGCGGCGCCGGCGGCGCGTCCGGGGCCGGCGGCCACGGCGGCAACGGCGGCGACGGTGGGACCGGCAGCGCCGGGTCCGGCGCCAACGGCGATGGCCTCGACGGTGGCAACGGCGGCGCGGGCGGTAAGGGCGGCGCCGCAGGAACCGGCGGCAACGGCGGTGCGAGCACCAGCGGCAATGCCGGCAACGGCGGTAATGGGGCTGCCGGCGGTGGTGGCGGTAACGGCGGCGACGGCGGTGACGGCGGAGCGCCGGCCGGAACCGGCACCGCCGGAGACGGTGGCGACGGCGGTGCACTCGGCACCGGAGGCGCGGGCGGTACCGGTGGCACCGGTAACAACGACGGCGCCACCGGCCCCGCGGGCGCCGACGGAAGCGCCGGCAACCCGGGCAGCTAGCCGCGCCTTGCTCGACACGGTCGCCGGGCCCCGCAACAGGGGCCCGGCGATCGTGTCGTCAGCGGGCCTCGCTTGCGGCTACGTGAGCCGATCGGTTCGGGCGGAAAACCGGTCTGGTGCCGGGGACTGAACCTAGGCGAACAGCGCGGCGAACTTCTCCTCCGGGCTCACCGGCTCCGGCAAGGCTTCCAGCGCTTCGGTTTTGGGCAGCGCCACCTGCGGATCGGCGAAGGCCCGGTAGGTCTTGTCGCCCACCAGCTGTGCCAGCAGATAGCCGGTCAACAGGGCACGCACCCGCCGCTGGGTGCGCCGGTCGGATGTCGGCAATCCGAAGAAACCGGCCAGGCGCCGGCCCTGCGGCAGGCCGGCGGCCGACGCCTTGCCGATCACCCGCAGCGTCGAACCGGGCCAGGCATGCGCCAGCTCGACGGCGTTGGAGCGCAGCGCCTTCGGAGCGTCCGGGCTGCTGAACACCACGCCGGGCACATCCAGCGTCGCCGCCGCCTGCTCGGCGGGGGGAGTGGTGACCGTCGGAAAGATCGCGGCCACCGCCCGGGGTTTCACCGATAGGCCCGCAGCGGCGAACACCGCAGCCGAACCGCCGAAACCGTGGCCGGCGACGGCCAGGCGGTCCCGGTTGACACTGATGCGGCCGCGCCCCAACCGGATCTCGGTGGTGATCTCCAACGCACAGCCCAGGTCGGCGGCCGCCTCCAGCACCGACGGAGCCAGACCCCGCCCGGTGTCAGGTGCCGCGGCCACGATGCCCCACGACGCCAGGTGCTCCAGCAGTCCGGCGTAACGGTCGGCCCCGGTCAGCCAGTCGTGCCCGAAGGCCACTGCGGGAAGGCGGTAGCCGGACTCGGGGGTGTACACCACCCCGGCCAGGCCCGCATAGGCCAGATCGCCCCGCAGCACGCGATGCGGGCCGGGGCGGTTCAACGCGGCGTAAAGACGCTTGATGCTGGCCATCCGATGACGGTAACGCACGGCGGTCCGTCCCGATCAAGGCTTGGGTGACCTGCACGATTGCTCAGGGGTACCCGCCGTTGCACTACCCTGGACAGTTATGTGTGGAATCGTCGGCTACGTCGGGCAGCGGCCTGCGCGTGACGTTGTCGTCGAGGCGTTGCGCCGGATGGAATACCGCGGTTATGACTCCGCCGGCATAGCGGTCGTCGACGGCGTCGGACAGCTGACCATCCGTCGCCGCGCCGGCCGACTGGCCAACCTGGAGGCCGAACTCGCCGACACCGAACCCGCGCTGTTGGCCGGGGGCACCGGGCTGGGCCACACCCGGTGGGCCACCCACGGCCGCCCGACCGACCGTAACGCCCACCCGCACTGCGATACGGCCGGCAAGTTCGCCGTGGTGCACAACGGCATCATCGAGAACTTCGCGGTGCTGCGTGACGAGTTGGAACGTGCCGGGGTGGAGTTCGCCAGCGAGACCGACAGTGAGGTGACCGTCCACCTGCTGGCCCGCGAATACCGCGAAGGTGCGGCCGCCGGGGACTTCGTCGGATCCGCGCTGGCGGTGCTGCGCCGGCTGGAGGGCCACTTCACCGTGGTCTTCGCCCATGCCGACGAGCCGGGCACGATCGTCGCCGCCCGCCGCTCGACCCCCTTGGTGGTCGGCATCGGAGACGGCGAGATGTTCTTGGGTTCCGACGTCGCCGCCTTCATTCCCTTCACTCGCGACGCGGTCGAGTTGGGCCAGGACCAGGCGGTGGTCATCACCGCCGACGGCTACCGCATCACCGACTTCGCCGGCGCCGACGACACCGCCAACGCCCGGCCCTTCCACATCGACTGGGACCTGTCCGCCGCCGAGAAGGGCGGCTACGAGTACTTCATGCTCAAAGAGATCGCCGAGCAGCCCACCGCGGTGACCGAAACGCTGCTCGGACACTTCGAGGACGGCCGGATCGTGCTCGACGAGCAGCGATTGAGCGACCAGGAACTGCGCGAGATCGACAAGGTCTTCGTGGTGGCCTGCGGCACCGCCTACCACTCCGGGCTGTTGGCCAAGTACGCGATCGAGCACTGGACCCGGCTTCCGGTCGAGGTCGAGCTGGCCAGCGAGTTCCGCTACCGCGACCCGGTACTGGACCGCAGCACCCTGGTGGTGGCGATCAGCCAGTCCGGCGAGACGGCCGACACCTTGGAGGCGGTCCGCCACGCCAAGGAACAGAAGGCCAAGGTGCTCGCGGTCTGCAACACCAACGGTTCGCAGATCCCGCGGGAGTGTGACGCGGTGCTCTACACCCGTGCCGGTCCGGAGATCGGCGTCGCCTCGACCAAGACCTTCCTGGCGCAGATCACCGCGAACTACCTGGTCGGTCTCGCGCTGGCGCAGGCCCGGGGCACCAAGTACCCCGACGAGGTCGAGAAGGAGTACCGGCAACTGGAGGCGATGCCCGAACTGGTGTCGCAGGTGCTGCAGAGCATCGAGTCGGTGGCCGACCTGGCCCGGCAGTTCGCGAAATCGAGTGCCGTGCTGTTCCTGGGCCGCCATGTCGGCTACCCGGTGGCACTCGAGGGCGCGCTCAAGCTCAAGGAACTGGCGTACATGCACGCCGAGGGGTTCGCCGCGGGCGAGCTCAAGCACGGGCCGATCGCCCTGATCGAAGACGACCTGCCGGTGATCGTGGTGATGCCCTCGCCGAAGAACGCGGCGATGCTGCACTCCAAACTGCTCTCCAACATCCGGGAGATCCAGGCGCGTGGGGCGGTCACCATCGTGATCGCCGAGGAGGGCGACGAGACGGTGCGCCCCTACGCCGATCACCTGATCGAGATCCCCGCGGTGCCAACGCTTTACCAACCGCTGCTGTCCACCATTCCGCTGCAGGTCTTCGCCGCCGGGGTGGCGCAGGCGCGCGGTTATGACGTGGACAAGCCGCGGAACCTGGCCAAATCGGTCACCGTCGAGTAGCGGGAGAAATCAGTGCGACGTTCAATGGCGATGGCGTGCGCCGCGGTGGCGGTGCTCTCACCCGTCCCGAATGCGGTTGCGGCCAACGAGGTTCCCGACCTCGGGCCGCTCGTCGACGACAGTGGACCGCTGCCGGCCACCCTCGCCGACCTCACCGGAATCCCCGACCTGGCGTTCACCACACCCGCCGGTGTGGCCTGCCGGAAGAGCCGCGGCAAGGTGACGCACAGTGTGGCCTGCGCGGGCAACATCGTCGGCGCCCCGGCGGGAACCCGCAGCGTGAGTCTGGGCACCGTCCACGCCGACGGCAACGGCCCGGCGCAGTTCTGGCCTTCGGCACCCGACGGGCTGCTCGGCGATCCCGCCAAGGTGCCCACGATCATGCTGACGCCCGGCCACAAGATCGTGTTCTGGGATTTCTCGCCCACCGAATCGTTGGTCTGCGGAAGCCCGTTCGGCACCGAGGTCGCCTGTGTCCTCCGAGCGCCGCACGAGAACGGCGCCAAAGCCGGTGCGCCGGCGGTGACGCACGGCTTCGTCATCTCCGCATCGGGCAGCGAAGTCTTCTGATTCCGCCGACCACGCCGGTCGCCGTCGAGTACAAAGAAACATCGTGACCAGCACCACCCCTTCCCCGCGTACCAAGCGGGCCAGGCTCTTGATGATCCTCGGCATGACGGTGTTCTTCATCGCGTCCTATGTCGTCACCGTCGCGCTGTACCACAAAGCGGGGTGTGGCTGCCCGCGCCAACTCACCGAGGGCCGGGCCGCGGCCGACGGCACGACGGTGACCATCGACATCGAAGATCTGCAGACCGTCAAGGGCACCTTGACCGGCAAGGTCACCATCACCCCGGGGGCCGGACTGCTGGACCCGGCCACCCACGGACTCAAGGACGAGCTCAGCATCGCGGTGCATTCCGCGGTCACACCGACCAAACGGACCTGGGCCAAGGGCATGGTGCCCGGTGAGTTCCCGGTCCCGCTGACCGTCTCCGGAAACTCCGCCAACTGGCCGTTCGACCACTACGAGACGGGCCCGATCACCGTCGACGTGCTGCGCGGCGACTCCCCGGCGCCGGAACGGATCTCGGCGATATTCGTCGACCATATCGCCGGCTGGAAGAACGAGATCACCGGGGACGAGGAGACCGGTGGCCCCTACCGGGTGACGCTGCACCGGTCGCCGAGCACCGTGGCGTTCGGCGCCGTCGTCGTCGGCGTGCTGGTCGCGCTGGCAGCGGTCGGCGTCGTGGTCGCGCTGCTGACGTTCGGGGGCTGGCGAAAATTCCAGCCGCCGATGACGACCTGGTATGCCGCAATGCTTTTCGCGGTGGTTCCGCTGCGCGAAGCGCTGCCCGACGCGCCGCCGATCGGATCCTGGATCGATGTCACGGTCACCCTGTGGGTGATCGTGGCGCTGGTCATGTCGATGCTGCTGTTCATCTTCTGCTGGTGGCGTGACCTGAAGCCCGATCCGGTCACCCAAGCCTGACGGGATGCGCGGAAGTACTGTGAGCGGCATGTCCGTCACCGTCGACGAACTCCATCTCGCCGATTCGGCCGGCACCTGGCGGTCGGCCGGGTTCAGCGTGGACCCCGACGACGTCTGCCGGGTGGGTGAGGTTCGGCTGCGGCTGACCGGCAGCGGCACCGGCATCCTCGGGTGGGCACTGCGGGGTCTGCCCTCCGACGGCCCGCTCGACGGTATCCCCACCGTCCGTTCCGACGCGGCGGCCACCGAACCGGCCGTGCATCCGAACGGCGTCACCTCAATCGATCACGTTGTGCTGTTGTCTCCCAACCTGCCTCGCAGCGTCGAGGCGTTGGCGGCCGTCGGGCTGCAGGCGCGCCGGGTCCGCGACGCCGAACTCGGCGGCCGGCCGATGCGGCAGATATTCTTCCGGCTGGATGCGGTGATCCTCGAAGTCGTCGGGGCGCCCGATGCGGCGGCGGACGGCCCGTCATCGCTGTGGGGAATCACCTACACCGTCGCCGATATCGAGGTGACGGCGTCGTTCTTCGGCGAGCGCACCTCGCCGGTGAAGGACGCTGTGCAGCCCGGCCGCCGGATCACCACGCTGCGGCATCGCGAACTGGGCATGTCGGTCCGCACCGCGATGATCTCGCCCCCTATTCTCAGCCGATGACCGAATCCACCGATGACGTGGTCGTCATCCACACCGACGGTGGGTGCCGCCCCAACCCGGGCCCCGGTGGCTGGGGCGCGGTGCTGCGTATGCGCCACCACGTCCGCGAGATGTGCGGTGGGGAACCCGGCGAGACGAGCAACAACCGGATGGAGCTGACCGCCCCGATCGTGGCGCTGGAAGCCCTCACCCGTCCCGTGGTGGTACATCTGCACACCGATAGCACCTACGTGCGCAACGGCATCACCAAGTGGGTGTCGGGTTGGGAGCGCAACGGCTGGCTGACCGCGGCGAAGCAGCCGGTGAAGAACGTCGACCTGTGGAAGCGACTTCAGGCCGCCTGCGCGCGTCACCAGGTCGAGTGGTTCTGGGTGAAAGGCCATTCGGGGGTCGCCGACAACGAGCTGGCCGATGAGTTGGCGACCCGGGGCCTACACCAGGCGATCGCCGAGGCGGCCACGCGCACCGCGACCGGCATGGAGTGACTTCCGGAATCGGGGTCCCAGCGGGCCGTCAGCCGCCCACCGCGGTGAGATAGCCTCCGATGCCCGCGGCGCAGGCCGCGGCGGTCAGCGCGAATGTCGCCACAGCAAACGGCCAGGCCGGGCGGCGGCGCACCAGTCGCACGATGGTCAGGGCCATCCCGATCAGACCAAGCGCCGCGGCGACGCCGAACCCGGCCGTGATCGCCGTGACGCCGGCGTCGATATCACAGGTCGCCGGTGGGCAGTTGTCGGTGAAGGCCACCATCATCAACCCCAGCAGCGCGGCGGTAGCGGCCCCGACGACCGTCAGGACCAGAGCCGTGACCGAGCCGATGAGATCCGCCCGCGAGACGGGTGGCTTCGGGGGCGGGTCGCTCGGGGGCATCGTCATGGATGCCGCGCGGTGACTCCACCGTCGACGACGATCTGGGTGCCGGTGACAAACGACGCCCTCGGCGACATCAGAAACGCCACGGCCTGGGCGACTTCCTCGGGCCGGCCGATACGCCCCAGCGGCGCGGCGGCTACGAAACCCGCTGCGACCTCCTCCACGTCGAGCGCGATCTGCAGCATCGGGGTTTCGATGAAGCCCGGGCAGACCGCGTTGACGCGGATCCCGGCCGGGCCCAGTTGCGCGGCCATCGACCGGGTCAGCCCCAGCAGGCCGGCCTTGGAGGCGCAGTAGGCCGGGATGAACGGATTGGCGGTCAGTCCCTCGATGCTGGAGATGCCGACCACCGCCGGACCGCCACCGGCCCGCGCCACCGCCTCCAGGTGCGGCAACATCAACTGCACCAGCATCGCCTGGGCGCGCAGGTTGACGTCCATGACGGCATCCCAGGACTCGCCGCTATAGGCGCCCACCGGTTCGGGCAGCACCCGGCCCGCGGCATGCACCAGGCCGTCGATGCCGTCCAGTGCGTCGGCAGCGGCCGCGACCGCCGCCGGCAGGCCGGCGTCGTCACAGACGTCGACCACCGCGCCGGGCATCCCCATGCTTTCGGCGACGTCGGTCACGGCGGGTGCGATGTCCCACAACGCAACCCGCCGCCCCTCGGCGACCAGTGCCTGCGCACACGCCCGGCCGATCCCCGATGCCGCCCCGGTGACCACCACACCGCTCACTTCGCCGCTCCTTCTTTGACGACGAACTGAGACCAGTCCGGTTCCCGTATCGCCGACCAGTATTCGTCGAGCCGCCACGGGCTCACGGTGTGGATCTCGCCGTCGGCGTTCTTGAAATAGGAATGCTTGACCGCCGGATGCGCCCACACCGTCTTCTTGATCTCGGCCTGGGTGGCCCGATGCCATTCGGCGGCCGCCTCGGCGGTGGGTTCCACCGAGTGCAGTCCCTCGTCGGCCAGCTTGGCCAGGCAGGCGTCGATGTAGCGCATCTCCAACTCGGAGTTGAAGATCAGGCTGCCGCCGTGGGCCAGATGCGCCCCCGGCCCGTAGAGCAGAAAGAAGTTCGGGAAGCCGGGCACCGTGATGCCCAGATACGCGAACGGTTTGCTGCCCCACAGGGCGTGCAGGTCGGTGCCGTCGCGACCGGTGACGCGCATCGGCCACAACACGTCGGTGTGCCGAAATCCGGTGGCGTAGACGATCACATCGACATCGTGGTGAACCCGGTCCGCGGTCTCGACGCCGGTCGGGGTGATCCGGCGGATCGGGGTGCGGTCCAGTTCGACGTCGTCGCGGCGCAGGGTCTTCAACCAGGTGCCGTTGTCCTGCAGGGTGCGTTTACCGGTCGCCGGGTAGTCGGGGAGCACCTTGGCCAGCAGTTCCTCGTCGTCACCGACCTGATCGGTGATCCACCCGGTGAACATCTGCCGGGCCAGCGCGTTGATCTCACTGACCGCGAAGTCCTGATCGGGATAGTCCGGATCCACCCGGGCCGCCTCCAAGCCCTTGTCGGCGCCGGGCCACAACAGCAGCAACCGGTACCAGCGGCCGTAGAACGGCAGGTGCTGCAACGCCCAGCGCACCCCGTCGGGGACCGCGTCGTGATACATCGGGTTGGGGAACATCCACTGCGCGGTGCGCTGAAACACCGTCAGGTGCTCCACGCGATCGGCGATGGCCGGCGCGATCTGAAATCCGCTGGCACCGGCCCCGATCAGGGCCACCCGCTTGCCGGTGAGGTCCACGCTGTGATCCCAGGCCGCGGAGTGAAACGCCGGCCCGGCGAAGTCCTCGGCGCCCTCGATGTCGGGCAGGTTCGGCCGGTTGAGCTGGCCGACCGCGGTGATCACCGCCCGCGCGGAGGCCGTGGACACCGCACCGTCGGAGGTGCGCACGGTCAGCGTCCACGTCCCGGTCGCCTCGTCCCAGACCGCGTCGGTCACCTCGGTGCCCCACCGGATGTGGGCGTCCAGTCCGTGCTTGGTGACCAGGTCGGCGAAATAGGCCCGCAACTCCGGCTGTTCGGCGAAGTAGTGGCCCCAGTCGTTGTTGGGTTCGAAGCTGTAGCAGTAGAAGTGGTTCGCGACGTCCACCCGGGCACCCGGATAGTCGTTCTCCCACCACGTTCCGCCCGGGCCCGCGTTCTTCTCGATGATCGTGAAGGGAATGCCGGCCTGCGCCAGCCGGATTCCGGCCAGCACACCCGATTCACCGCAGCCGATCACCACCACCGGCAGCTGCGTCGCGGCATCGGCTTTCAACACCGTCGGGCGCCGCGGGTCGACACCGTCGAGGTCGAGTTCCTCGGTCAGCAACCCCAGGTAGGCCTCCGGAACGGTTTCGCAGGCCGCCCAATCCATCATCTCCTTGATCAGTTCGGCGGGCAGCGGTGCGGGCTGCGGGCACCCGCGGTCGCGGTAGTCGATGATCACCGGCAGTGCCTCGGCGCGGGCCCGCGCCTTGTCCTCCTCGGACATGAAGCCCTGGATCTCGTTGAGGAAGATTCCGTTCTGGGCGAAGTCCCGGATGAACCGGGGATCACCGGTGATGTGTACGCACGACAGCAGCAGGGTCGGGATCGAGACCTGTTCCAAAGCGGTGGCGATCTCGGTGTCGGTGCTGGTGAACGGTTCCCCGGCATAGCGGTTGCGCAACAACTCGGCCTTTCCCTCTATTCGCTACTGAGCGGCGCGAAATTGGTTCGGACGATACGCGAGCGACGGTGGTCGATCAAGGATTCTGCGGCGCGGTTGCCGCGACCCGCCACCGTCCGCTGCGACATCGCCCGGGCATCGCCGGCGGCCACTAGCCTGGCAACCGCGAGGACGGGCGATCACCGGTGAGGAGGGTGGAGTGCGGCACTACTACAGCGTCGAGGTCATCCGTGCCGCCGAGGCACCCCTGCTGGCGAGCCTGCCCGACGGCGTGCTGATGCGCCGGGCCGCGTTCGGCCTGGCGACCGCGATCGGCCGGGAACTGGCCGCCCGCACCGGGGGAGTGTCCGGGCGCAACGTGTGCGCGGTGGTGGGTTCCGGCGACAACGGCGGCGACGCACTGTGGGCGGCCACCCTGCTGCGCCGGCGTGGCGCGGCGGCCGCCGCGATCCTGCTGGATCCCGAGCGTTCCCACGCCAAGGGCCTGGCGGCGTTCCGGCGCGCCGGCGGCCGGATCGTCGATGCGGTGCCGTCGGCAACGGATCTGGTGATCGACGGCGTGGTGGGCATCTCCGGGCGGGGCGCGTTGCGTCCGCACGCCGCCGAAGTGTTCGCCGATGTCGCGACCCGGGGTATCCCGGTGGTGGCCGTCGACATCCCCAGCGGACTGGACCCGCACACCGGCGCCGCGGAGGGTGCGGCCGTGCAGGCCGCGCTCACCGTCACCTTCGGCGGCCTCAAACCGGTGCATGCGCTGGCCGATTGCGGTCGGGTCGAACTCGTCGACATCGGCCTGCAGCTACCGGCCACCGACCTGCACTCGTTGACCGCGGCCGACGTCGAGAAATGCTGGCCGGCGCCGGGCCCCCGCGACGACAAGTACACCCAGGGCGTCACCGGAATCCTGGCCGGCTCGGCGACCTACCCGGGAGCGGCCATCCTCTGCACGGGTGCCGCGGTGGCGGCCACCTCGGGCATGGTCCGCTACGCGGGAAGCGCAGACGCCGAAGTCGTCTCGCACTGGCCGGAGGTGATCGCGGCCCCGAACCCGGCCGCCGCCGGGCGGGTGCAGGCCTGGGTGGTGGGGCCGGGCCTGGGCACCGGCGAGCAGGCCGCCGCTGCGCTGTGGTTCGCGCTGGGCACCGATCTTCCGGTGATCGTCGACGCCGACGCCCTGACCATCCTGGCCGCCCACCCCGACCTGGTCGCCGGGCGCAGCGCCCCCACCGTGCTCACGCCGCATGCCGGGGAGTACGCCCGGCTGGCCGGTCACCCGCCCGGTCCGGACCGGGTCGGCGCGGCCCGGGAACTGGCCGACCGCTTCGGGGCCACCGTGCTGCTCAAGGGCAACGTCACCGTCGTCGCCGAGCCGGCAACGGGATCGCCGGACGGGTGCGGCCGGGTCTATCTCAACGAGGCGCACGGATCCTGGGCCGCCACCGCGGGCTCCGGCGACGTGCTGTCGGGGATGATCGGCGCCCTGCTGGCGTCCGGTCTGCCGGCCGGCCAGGCCGCTGCCGCCGCCGCCTTCGTACACACCCGGGCCGCCGCCGCCTCGGCCGGCGATCCCGGACCCGGCGCCACGCCCACGTCGGCGTCGCGCATCCTGGCCCACATCCGTACCGCCCTTGCCCAGTTGTAGAGGAGTAGTTGTGACCCATTCCCATCCGTCGGTCCCCGCGAACACGGTCGCCCCGGCCTACACCGGTCGGCTGTTCACCGCGCCGGTGCCGGCGCTGCGGTTGCCCGAAGACCCGATGGACGCGCAGGCCGCCTACCGCTTCATCCACGACGAGCTGATGCTCGACGGCAGCTCCCGGCTGAACCTGGCCACCTTCGTCACCACCTGGATGGATCCGGAAGCCTCGGCGCTGATGGCGGAGTCGTTCGACAAGAACATGATCGATAAGGACGAATACCCGGCCACCGCGGCCATCGAACAGCGATGCGTGTGCATGGTCGCCGACCTGTTCCACGCCGAGAACCTGCGTGCCGACGATCCGGCCAGTGCGGTGGGTGTGTCGACCGTGGGATCCAGCGAAGCGGTGATGCTCGGCGGGCTGGCGATGAAGTGGCGCTGGCGGCAGAAGGTCGGCGACTTCAGCGGCCGCACCCCCAACCTGGTGATGGGCTCCAATGTGCAGGTGGTGTGGGAGAAGTTCTGCCGCTACTTCGACGTCGAACCCCGCTACCTGCCGATGGCGCAGGGCCGCTATGTGATCACGCCCGAACAGGTCGCCGACGCCGTCGACGAGAACACCATCGGCGTGGTGGGCATCCTGGGCACCACTTACACCGGTGAGCTCGAACCGGTCGAGGCGATCTGTGCGGCCCTGGACACCCTGGCCGCCGGCGGCGGGCCGGACGTACCGGTGCACGTCGACGCGGCCAGCGGCGGATTCGTGGTGCCGTTCCTGCACCCGGACCTCAAGTGGGACTTCCGGCTGCCCCGGGTGGTGTCGATCAACGTCAGCGGCCACAAGTACGGGCTGACGTACCCCGGTATCGGCTTCGTGGTGTGGCGCAACGCCGACCATCTGCCCGAGGAGTTGGTGTTCCGGGTCAACTACCTCGGCGGGGACATGCCCACGTTCACCCTGAACTTCTCCCGCCCGGGCAATCAGGTCGTCGGCCAGTACTACAACTTCCTGCGGCTGGGCCGCGGCGGCTACACCGAGGTGATGCGGACCCTGTCCGACACCGCCCGCTGGCTGTCACACCAACTGGCCGCCTCGGGTCATTTCGAGGTGATCAGCGACGGCTCGGCGATCCCGGTGGTCAGCTGCCGGTTGGCGGGGGAGCGCGGCTACACCGAGTTCGACGTCTCCCATGAGCTGCGCACCTACGGTTGGCAGGTCCCGGCCTACACCATGCCCGAAGGCGCCGAGGACGTCGCGGTGCTGCGGGTGGTGGTCCGCGAGGGCCTGTCGGCGGACCTGGCCCGGGCGCTGTTCGACGACATCATGAAGACGGTGACCACGCTGGATCGGCTCAAGCCGGGTGGCCACTTCGACGACCAGCAGCACTTCTCGCACTAGACGGCGCCATCCGCTGTCACTGTCGCCGAGCGTGTGACTGTTGCGAATTTTCGCCCCATTTATCGCACTGGTTACACGTTCGGCGGCCTGATCGGGGCAGTCCGCCGGTTCTGGGAGAATCGAGACCGACATGACTGCCATATCCCGAACGTCCGGCCTGCTCGGCGAGGCGCTGGTGGACCTGGACGCCATCGCCCACAACGTGCGGGTGCTGGTCGAGGCCGCCGGCGGCGCGAAGGTGATGGCCGTGGTCAAGGCCGACGGCTACGGCCACGGGGCCGCCCAGGTGGCCCGCGCCGCGCTGGCCGCCGGCGCGGCCGAACTCGGGGTCGCCACCGTCGAGGAGGCGCTGGCTCTGCGGGCGGCCGGCATCAGCGCCCCGGTGCTGGCCTGGCTGCACGGGCCGGGGGCCGACTTCGTGCCCGCACTGGCCGCCGACGTGCAGATCGCGGTCTCCTCGGTACGACAGCTGGGTGAGCTGCTCGACGCGGTGGGCCGCACCGGGCAGACCGCGACCGTGACGGTCAAGGCCGACACCGGAATGAACCGCAACGGGGTGGGTGCCGCCGAATTCCCGGCCTTGGTGACCGCGCTGCGCAAGGCCGTCGCCGACGACGCGGTCCGGGTCCGTGGGCTGATGTCGCACCTGGCCTGCGCAGACGAGACCGAGAATCCGGCGAACAACCTTCAGGCGCAACGATTCTCCGGCCTGCTGGAACTTGTCCGCGAACAGGGGCTGCCGTTCCCGGTTGCGCACCTGGCCAACTCGGCGGCGGCGCTGACCCGCCCGGACCTGGCCTACGACATGGTGCGGCCGGGAATCGCCGTGTACGGGCTCAGCCCGATCCCGGAGCGCGGCGACATGGGACTGATTCCGGCGATGACGCTGAAGTCGATTGTGGTGCTGGTCCGTTCGATCAAAGCCGGTGACGCGGTGTCCTACGGCCACACCTGGGTCGCTCCGGTCGACACCACCGTGGCGCTGGTGCCGATGGGCTACGCCGACGGAGTGTTCCGGCCGTTGAGCGGACGGTTCGACGTCCTGATCAACGGACGGCGCCGACGCAGTGTGGGACGGGTGTGCATGGACCAGTTCGTCGTGGACCTGGGCCCCGGCCCCGTCGACGTCGCCGAGGGTGACGAGGTGATCCTGTTCGGGTCGGGCGCGAACGGCGAACCGCTGGCCCAGGATTGGGCCGACGAGCTGGGCAGCATCCACTACGAGGTGGTGAACAGCCCGCGCGGGCGGGTCGCCCGGACCTATCGGGGCACCGATGGCGGCTAGTCGGCGCGGATCCTGGCGGGCCGGCGGCTGGCTGGCGGGGGCGGCCGGCCTGGCCGCGGTCGGCACCATCGCCGGCACCACCATCGCACGGTCGGTGACTCGACGCACCACCGCCGAAGACGCTTACGCCGACGAGGATTTCGAGATCCTCGCCCACGACCACAGCTCGGTGGTGGTCACCGACGACGGAGTGGAACTGGCGGTACGCGACGTGGGACCGCGTAATGCGCCGCTGACCGTGGTGTTCGCGCACGGCTTCTGCCTGCGGATGGAGTCCTTCCATTTTCAGCGCGCCCGCCTGGCCGCCGAATGGGGCGAGCAGGTGCGGATGGTCTTCTACGACCAGCGCGGCCACGGCGACTCCGGTGCGGCACCACCGGACACCTACACCGTGCCGCGCCTCGGCCGGGATCTGGAGGCGGTGCTGACCGCGACTGTGCCCCGCGGGCCGGTGGTCCTGGTCGGGCATTCGATGGGTGGCATGACCGTGCTGTCGCACGCCCGCCAGTTCGGCAGGCACTACGGCAACCGGATCGTCGGTGCGGCGTTGATCTCCTCGGCGGCCAAAGGGGTTTCGCGGTCACCGCTGGGGGAGATCCTGCGCAATCCCGCGCTGGAAGCCGTCCAGTTCAGTGTGCGTTACGCGCCGAGTCTGGTGCACCGCGGTCGTGGTGCGGCCCGACGGGTGATCGCCCCGATCCTGCGCGCGGCCTCCTACGGCACCGATGAGATCAGCGCGAGCGTGGTGGGTTTCTCCGAGGAGATGATGCACTCCACACCGGTGGCCACCATGGTCGGCTTCCTGCATGCGCTGGAGGTGCACGACGAGAGCGCGGGACTGCAGGCCCTGGCCAAGATCCCGACCCTGGTGGCCTGCGGCGACCGCGACCTGCTCACCCCGCCGGGGTACTCGCGGGCGATGGCGGCCACGCTGTGGGATTGTGAGCTGGTGATCGTGCCCGGTGCCGGGCATCTGGTGCAGTTGGAGGAACCCGATGTCATCGATGAGGCGCTGGTGCGACTGGTGGAGCGGGCCACCCCGCGGCGGGTCGTGCTGACCCGCCGGCTGCGGCGGAAGGCCGGGCGCGATGGCTGAGCGACAGGACGCGACGCTGGACACCGCCGAGGACACCGTCGCGCTGGGGCAGCGGCTGGGCGGCCAGTTGCGTGCCGGCGACGTGGTGGTGCTGTCCGGGCCGCTGGGGGCCGGAAAGACCGTGTTGGCCAAGGGGATCGCGGCGGCTCTCGACGTCGACGGACCGGTCACCTCGCCGACGTATGTGTTGGCGCGGGAACATCGGGCGCGCCGCGCCGGAGCTCCGGCGATGATCCACGTCGACTTGTACCGGCTGCTCGACGAGGCCGGGCTGGACCTGTCGGCAGAACTGGACTCCCTGGACCTCGACACCGAACTCGACGACGCCGTCGTCGTGGTGGAGTGGGGCGAAGGGCTCGCCGAGCGGCTGTCCGAACGGCATCTCGACATCCGATTGGATCGCGCACCGGACTCCGATACGCGCACCGCGACCTGGCGGTGGCACACGCCGTGACCGTCGCGATTCTGACCATCGACACCGCCACGCCCGCCGTCACCGCGGGCCTGGTGGCCGCCGACCGCCGCACCGTGCTGGCCGAGCGGCTCACCCTCGATGCCCGCGCCCACGCCGAACGACTCACCCCGAACGTGCTGGCCGCGCTCGCCGACGCCGGACTGGGCATGACCGACCTGGGCGCGGTCGTGGTCGGCTGCGGGCCGGGGCCGTTCACCGGGTTGCGGGTCGGGATGGCCAGCGCTGCGGCGTACGGCCACGCGCTGGGGATCCCGGTGTACGGCGTGTGCAGCCTGGACGCGATCGGGATAGCGGCGGCTGCGGCGGCCGAAGGGGAGCTGCTGGTGGTCACCGATGCCCGGCGCCGTGAGGTCTACTGGGCGCGCTATCGCGACGGTGCCCGGATCGCCGGACCGGCGGTATGCGCCCCGGCCGACGTCGATCCCGGCGACGCCGTCGCGGTGGCCGGTTCACCCGCGCATACCGCGCTGTTCGACCTTCCCGACCTCGGCATCGGCTATCCCTCGCCCGCGGGACTGGTTGCCGCGGTGCGGGATTGGAACAGTGAACCGGAGGCCCTGGTGCCGTTGTACCTGCGCCGCCCCGACGCCAAACCGTCGGCGGCCGCGGTGCCGCCGGTGGTGCTGGGCGCCCTTGGACATCACGACGCGGGGCGCTGCGCCGAACTGGAGGCCCAGTTGTTCGGCGGCGACGACCCGTGGCCGGCCGAAGCCTTCGACCGGGCCATCGAGGCGGGTGACAATCACTACGTCGGCGCCCGGATCGGCGACACCCTGGTGGGCTACGCCGGCATCGCGCGGTTGGGGCGTACCCCGCCGTTCGAATACGAGGTGCACACCATCGGGGTCGACACCGCCCACCAGGGGCGCGGCATCGGCCGGCGACTGCTCGCCGACCTGCTGGACTACGCCGACGGCGGCGTCGTGCACCTGGAGGTCCGCACCGACAACGCGCCGGCCATCGCGCTCTACCGGGACGTGGGTTTCGTCGAGACCGGTCTGCGCAAGCGTTACTACCGCAACGGCGCCGACGCCTACACGATGCGACGGGAGGCTACCTCGTGACGATCGTCCTGGCCATCGAATCCTCTTGTGACGAAACAGGTGTCGGCATCACCCGGCTGAACCCCGACGGCACCTTGACCCTGCTGGCCGACGAGGTGGCCTCTAGCGTCGCCGAGCACACCCGCTTCGGCGGGGTGGTGCCCGAGATCGCGTCACGGGCACATCTGGAGGCGCTGGGGCCGGCCATGCGGCGGGCGCTGGCGGCGGCAGGACTGGGAGAGGGCCGCCGCCCGGACGCAGTCGCGACCACCATCGGTCCCGGTCTGGCCGGGGCCCTGCTGGTGGGAGTGGCCGCGGCCAAGGCCTACGCCGCGGCCTGGGGGGTGCCGTTCTACGGCGTCAACCACCTGGGCGGACACCTGGCCGCCGACGTCTACGCGCACGGCCCGCTGCCGGAATGCGTGGCCTTGCTGGTCTCCGGCGGCCACACCCATCTGCTGCACGTGCGGTCGCTGGGGGAGCCGATCGTCGAACTGGGCAGCACCGTCGACGACGCCGCCGGCGAGGCCTACGACAAGGTGGCCCGGCTGCTCGGGCTGGGCTATCCGGGCGGGCGGGTGCTCGATGAGTTGGCCCGCACCGGAGACCGCGACGCGGTGGTGTTCCCGCGTGGCATGACCGGCCCGCGCGATGATCCGTACGTGTTCAGCTTCTCCGGGCTGAAGACCGCCGTCGCGCGCTATGTAGAGCGCACCCCCGACTTCAGCCCGGCCGATGTGGCGGCCGGTTTCCAGGAGTCGGTCGCCGACGTGCTGACCGCCAAGGCGGTGCGCGCCGCCACCGACCTGGGGGTGGGCACCCTGCTGATCGCCGGCGGGGTGGCCGCCAACTCCCGGCTGCGGGAACTGGCCGAGCAGCGCTGCGCGGCGGCCGGGCTGGCGCTGCGGATCCCGCCACTGCGGTTGTGCACCGACAACGGGGCCATGATCGCGGCCTTCGCCGCCCACCTGATCGCCGGCGGGGCGGCGCCGTCGCCGCTGGATGCGGCCACCGATCCCGGCCTGCCGGTGGTCTGCGCCCAGGTGGCGCCCTCCCCTGCGTGAGCGTGCGTGTCTGCACACGACACGCCGGGCCCAGGCGTACAACTACGCACGCTCGCGGCGGATCGGAGGTGACGTCGGGGAAGCACCGGGGTGCCCTTGAGTGCTAGCACTCTCATGTATAGAGTGCTAGGTGGCAGTCGCTCGATCTTCTCGCTCGGCACCCGCGACGACGACGCGAGGGTTCGCACGAATGCCGAACACCTTAAGTAAGTACGTTCCGATGGGCTCGGCGTGTGCCGGGTCGCATCCAGACAATGTGGAGGGCTCCAATCGTGGCGAGCGTGAACATCAAGCCACTCGAGGACAAGATCCTCGTTCAGGCCAACGAGGCCGAGACCACGACCGCTTCCGGTCTGGTCATTCCGGACACCGCCAAGGAGAAGCCGCAGGAAGGCACCGTTGTCGCCGTCGGCCCCGGCCGGTGGGACGAGGATGGCGACAAGCGGATCCCGCTGGACGTCAAGGAAGGCGACGTCGTCATCTACAGCAAGTACGGCGGCACCGAGATCAAGTACGGCGGTGAGGAGTACCTGATCCTGTCCGCCCGCGACGTGCTGGCCATCGTCGGCAAGTAGCCACAAGCTAACCACCGTGACCGCCCCGGAGATCCCCGTTTTACGGGTGATGTCCGGGGCGGCACGCGTAGAGAAAAGGGCTTAAACAGCTTATGAGCAAGCAGATTGAGTTCAACGAGGCCGCGCGCCGGGCCATGGAGGCCGGCGTGAACAAGCTCGCCGACGCGGTCCGGGTGACGCTGGGGCCGCGCGGTCGCACCGTGGTGCTCTCCAAGTCCTTCGGTGGCCCGACGGTGACCATGGACGGCGTGACCGTCGCCCGCGACGTGGACCTCGACGACCCGTTCGAGAACCTCGGTGCCCAGCTGGTGAAGTCGGTGGCCACCAAGACCAACGACGTGGCCGGCGACGGCACCACCACCGCCACCGTGCTCGCCCAGGCGATCATCTCCGGCGGGCTGCGCAACGTCGCGGCCGGCGCCAACCCGATCGCGCTCGGCGCCGGTATCGCCAAGGCCGCCGACGCGGTCTCGGAGGCACTGCTGGCCGCGGCCACCCCGGTCTCGGGCAAGGAGTCCATCGCCCAGGTCGCCAACGTGTCCTCGCGCGACGAGGAGATCGGTGAGCTGGTCGGCGAGGCGATGACCAAGGTCGGCAGCGACGGCGTGGTCAGCGTGGAGGAGTCCTCGACGCTGCACACCGAGTTGGAGATCACCGACGGCGTCGGTTTCGACAAGGGCTTCCTGTCGGCCTACTTCGTCACCGACTTCGACTCCCAGGAAGCCGTCCTCGAAGACGCGCTGATCCTGCTGCACCAGGACAAGATCAGCTCGCTGCCGGACCTGCTGCCACTGCTGGAGAAGGTCGTCGAGGCCAACAAGCCGCTGCTGATCATCGCCGAGGACGTCGAGGGCGAGCCGCTGAGCACCCTGGTGGTCAACGCGATCCGCAAGACCCTCAAGGCCGTCGCGGTCAAGGCGCCCTACTTCGGTGACCGCCGCAAGGCGTTCCTGGAGGACTTGGCGATCGTCACCGGCGGTCAGGTGATCAACCCCGACGTCGGCCTGACGCTGCGGGAAGCCGGCCTGGACGTGCTGGGCACCGCGCGCCGCGTGGTCGTCAGCAAGGACGATACCGTCCTGGTCGACGGCGCCGGCACGCCCGAGGCGATCGCCGGACGGGTCAAGCAGCTGCGCTCCGAGATCGAGGCGACCGATTCCGACTGGGACCGGGAGAAGCTCGAGGAGCGGCTGGCCAAGCTGGCCGGCGGGGTTGCGGTGATCAAGGTCGGTGCGGCCACCGAGACCGCGCTCAAGGAGCGCAAGCACCGCGTCGAGGACGCGGTGGCGGCGGCCAAGGCCGCGGTCGAGGAGGGCATCGTCACCGGCGGCGGTACCGCGCTGGTGCAGGCCCGCGCCGCACTGTCGGAGCTGGCGTCCTCGCTGAGCGGTGACGAGAAGCTGGGCGTGGAGGTGTTCGCCGCCGCGCTGAGCGCGCCGCTGTACTGGATCGCCGCCAACGCCGGCGTCGACGGTGCGGTGGTGACCAGCAAGGTCGCCGAACTGCCTGCCGGGCAGGGCTTCAACGCCGCGACGCTGACCTACGGTGACCTGGCCGCCGACGGCGTCATCGACCCGGTCAAGGTGACCCGGTCTGCGGTGCTCAACGCCGCCTCGGTGGCGCGGATGGTCTTGACCACCGAGACAGCGGTGGTGGACAAGCCCGTCGAGGTCGACGAGCACGCCGGGCACGGACACCACGGGCACGCGCACTAACCGGTTCGACGAGAACACCCCGGTCCTGTTGGGCCGGGGTGTTTTTCGTCGGGCACCGCATGGTCACGAATACGGCCCGAACCGGCTGGTGCACGGCGCGAAGACGTTGATCCACCCGACGCCGGGGCAGTACCGCTCCACCATGTGGGGGCCGTCGGCATCCGGCAGCAGTCGGCATTGCTCGACCGACGGCAGGATGCAGTCCGAACCGTAGCCCGGGGTCGCTTGTGCCGGTGGTGCGAACATCGTCAGGCCCAGTGCCGCCAGGGCGACGGTGGCCATCCGCATCGGTGGTCCTCCTTGCGCGTCGGTGCGTGGTTGTCCGGGGTTTCCCGAAGTCGAGTAAACCCCCGGGCACCGACAAGGCGGACCCGGCGGATCAGGTGGCGAAGTGAAACAGCCCGTACCAGACGACGAAGGCGAACAACGCCAGTCCGGCGACGACGGCCGGGAAGAACTGGCGCGGGGTGAGGATCTTCTCCTTGACGACGACGATGCCGACCAACAGGCATATCGGGTAGTAGAGCAGCGCGGCGGTGACGAGGCCGGGGGAGTACCTGTTGAGAACGGGCGTCATCCCGATATGAAAGAGCGCGTCCCAGAACAGGTTGCCGCTGGCGAAGGTGGCCAGCAGAATACCTCGGATCGGCGTCTGCTTGCGGAAATTCGCGGCGACCAACGTCACCAGGATCGCCATGAACGCGAGGTTGTTGGCCGCGAACGCCGCGTCGTCGAACCTGCCGTGGACGTCGTCGGTGACCCATTTCGGGAATCCGCCGAGGTACTCCTCGACGATGTGCACGAGGTAGGCGGCCGGCATCAGCCAGATGACTCCGCGGAAGGGCGGCAGCCTGACCCACAGACGGTGTTCCGGGGAAGAATCGATGTTCACGTTGACGATCATCGCTGCGATGGCCCCGCCCGAGGGGGCGTTTCACTCGGCAATTCAGCCGAATCGGCCACCGAAGCGCACGCTGGGCACGCGCCGCACCCGCACCCCGGGGATCAGAACAAGATCGTGAACAGGTTCTCCACGAAGAACACCAACGAGTCCCACACGCTCTGGAAGGGATCGCTGTCGGCGACCCCGTGCTCGAACAGCGCGCTGGCCCACGCCGCGAAGGCGTCGATCTCGCTGTTGTCGATGTTGACGTAGGTCAGGGCGCCGTCGGTGACGACGGTGTTGTCGGCGATCTGGTCCGGGGTCAGACCCAGGTACTCCACGTGCGGGCCGAAGATGCCGCCGAGGGCGCCCCACAGACCGTCGGCTGCGTAGGCGTCTTTGAAGTTGGCGACCGGATCGTCGGGCAGGCCGTAGATGGTCGCCGCGTACAGATCGTTCGGGGTCGAATTGCCCAGCGTCTCAGTCATCCCGAGCAGCTTGAGCAGAAAATCCGCCAGATCCTCGCCGAACGTGGCGTCCATGGCCGCGTCCAGGTGCTGCCACACGCCGTCGGGGGCGGAGGGGTTGCCGATGAACACGAAGTGCAGGGCGTCCAGCGGGATGCCGTCTTCGTGGAGTTGCTCCATCGCGATCGACTCGGCGGTGGCGCCCTGCGAGTAGCCGAAGATGGTCAGCGGGTGCTCGGCGTCGAACGCGCCGGGGTTCTGCTCGAACTGGTTCTTGACCGCGTCGACGATCAACGCCGCGCCGTCGTAGCTGCTCTGGCCCTGCTCGAACAGCATGGGCGTGGTCAGCACCTGCAACGGCGCGCTGCAGGGGTCGGTGCCGTCCATGTGGCAGACCGTCGAATCGGTCTCGCCGCCGAGGAAACCCAGCGGGTTCAGGTACAGGTTCGCGGCGGACTGGGCGAACGTCTCCGACGGCGTCGGCTGGCCCGTTCCGCCGACGATGATGGCGACCTCGCTGCCCGCCAACGGGCCGGTGGTGGCCAGCAGCGTCGTCCCGAGGTGCAGTGGCCCGACCGGGTGGCTGATCGCCGCGCCGGTCCCGGCGAGCAGCAGGCCGGCTGCGGCCAATTGCGCGACCGCGGCGCGTCGGGTGCTACCGATATTCGTCTGTGGTGCTACCTGAGCGGCAGCGCATCCCCCCGTATGCATTGCATTTGAATACCACGTCGCGATCTTGAAGTCGAGAGTAGGCGCCGCTCTTGACGGTTCGTCTTGTTGGGCGCAGTGTGAGACAGGTCGTTGGACAATTGACCACATCCGGTAATAAGGCGGCAGTTCATGACCACGAGGGACAGATACACGACGGTGCCCGAGCCGTTTTCCCGGGAGTTCGCCAGCGCGGGAGATGCCCGCTTCACCTGGGAGTACGACGACGGTCGGGCCCGACTGCTGTCGCTGTACCAGAAAGGCAAGGACAAGCAGTGGGACGCCCAGTCGCGCATCGACTGGTCCCAGGACGTCGACCCGATGAACCCGACCGGATTGCCCGACGAGTTCCACCCGTTGTTCGGCAGTCCGGTGTGGGAGGCCGCCGACGACGCGCGTCGTGCCGAGATGCGCAGGCACTCCCAGGCCTGGCAGTTCTCCCAGTTCCTGCACGGTGAGCAGGGTGCGATGGTCTGCGCGGCCAAGATCGTCGAGGTGGTCCCGGACCTGGACGCGAAGTTCTACGCGGCCACCCAGACCATGGACGAGGCCCGGCACGTCGAGGCGTTCTCGAAGTTTCTGCAGGACAAGGTCGGCATGGTCTATCCGATCAACACGAACCTGACCGCACTGCTGGACGACACCCTGCGCGACTCGCGGTGGGATATGCCCTATCTGGGCATGCAGGTTCTCATCGAGGGGTTGGCGCTGGCCGCCTTCGGGGTGCTGCGTGATCTCTCGGCGCCGGACTCGTTGGCCAAGAAGGTGTTGGCCTATGTCATGCAGGACGAGGCACGGCATGTGGCCTTCGGTCGAATCTCGTTGAAGGACTACTACTCCGAGCTGACCGAGGCGGAGCGCAACGACCGCGAGGAGTTCGTCGTCGACGCCTGCTATCTGATGCGGGACCGCTTCCGCGGCGAAGAGGTCTTCGAGACCCTGGATCTGGACGTCAAAGAGTGTGCGAAATGGGTGGATTCGTCGCCGGTGATGATCCAGTTCCGGTCGCACCTGTTCAGCCGGATCGTGCCGATCGTCAAGGACATCGGACTGTGGGGGCCCAAGGTGCAGAACGCGTTCCGGGATATGGGGGTGTTCGACATGGGCGGCTTCGATATCGACGCACTGATGCGGGCCGACGAGGACCAGGCCGAGGCCCTGGACCGGGCGCACGCCGAGATGGCCGTGCGCGCCGAGGAAGTCGACGAGGTGATCGCCGCCGGCGCGGGCTAACTCGGCGGGGCGGGCGCCAACAGTCCGGTCGAGGCGAATTTCAGTCCGGCCCGCAGGTCTTCGAGCGAGATGGGGTCGTCGGACTCGATGTAGCGCATCGTGGTGGCCACCGCCATGTTGAAGAACAGCCAGGCCAGGGCGCTCGGGCTCAGTTCGCTGCGGTAGTGACTGCGGTAGTGACTCATGTGCAGCGTGGTCATCGCCAGCAGGGTGGCGTTGAGCCCGGAGGCGTTGTCGAGTGCGCGCAGGTTGTCGGGGCGCTGCGCGAGGTAGCGGATCAATCGGCGGTTGGCGATCGTGTAGTCGATCAGGATGTCGATCGATGCCTCCATGGCGGAGACCGGGCGGTCCAGGGTGATGGCGCGGAGCATGGCCTCGATGGCGGGGGCCTGCTCGGCGGCGAGTCGCTCCACCGCGGCGTCGATGATCTGCTCTTTGTTGGCGAAATACTGGTAGATGGAGCCCTTGCTGACGTCGGCCTGCTCGGCGATCAGGTTGGTGGTGATCTGCTCGGGCGGGTACCGGTGCAGCAACGACGCCGTCGATGTCACGATTTTTGCGACCATCTCGCGAGAGCGCGCCTGTTGAGGGGATTTGCGGCGCCGTGAACTGGGATTTTCGGGATTCATCCGACCTCCAAACGCGACTTGTATGCGACCGTATGTGCAGATTAGCGTCGGCGCCACCATTGGGGCGGCGGGGACGACAGGAGCAACCATGACCTCCACACCGGATCTTGCGGCGCACAATCCCGTCGAGGATTTCGACGGCGTCGAGGAGATCGAGCTCATCCCGCCGGATTCGCTGACCGCGGAGCACACCGGACACTGGACGTTTCTCATCCTTGAGGGTGCGGCGTTCATGATGCAGGCCATGCACCCGGTGATCGCCGAGGTCACCGGCAAGTACTCCGCGGCCTTCCACGGCGACCCGGGTGGTCGGGCGATCCGGTCGGTGGATTCGGTGCTGCGGTGGACCTACGGCGGCACCGAGGCCCGGGCCGAGGGTGACCGGGTGCGTGCCCTGCACAAGCCGATCACCATGAAGAGCGCCGAAACCGGTAAGCAGATCAGCGCGTTGAACCCCGAGGCCTACCAGTGGGTGATCGCCACCGGCTACGTCGTCAACGCTCAGGCCGGGCGGTTGATGATCGGCCGCGAATTCACCGATGCCGAGAAGGAGGAACTGCTCCGCGACAACCGCCGGCTGGCGCGCCTGCTGCACGTCCCGATGAACGGCTACCCGCAGTCGCAGCAGGAGATGGCCGACTACTACGAGGCGATGATCGACCGGCTGCGCGGGACACCGCAGGCGTTGCAGTTGATCGGGGATCTGAAATCCGGCAAGGCCGAACTGCCGCCGACGGTGCCGAAACCGTTGGTGCCGCTGGTGCAGGCCGTGCTGCGGCCGGCGATCAGGTTCAATTACCTGTCGGTGGTGGGGCTGCTCGATCCGCGGCTGCGCGAGAAGCTCGGGGTGTCCTGGAGCGCGGCAGAAGAACGTCAACTCACCCGGATCTACACCGCGATCCGGATCGCCTACCGGGTGTTGCCCGAACGCCTCACCTACTTCCCACTGGCCTACCACGCCCGCAAGCACCACCAGTGCCTGCAGAAGATGAAACAGCGCCAGCAGAAGTCGTTCGCCTACAACCTGCCCAAGCGGACCGGCTAAACCCGTGGTCGCCGGGCTCCCGGTGGCTAACGTTGGGCGGTATGGACCAAGACACCTATGACAGGGGCCGACAGATCCGCACCGCGGTGCTGGGGGAGGCCTACGTAGCGCAGGCGGCCGGCGGCGACGATTTCACCAAGCCGTTCCAGGACCTCGTCACCGAGTACTGCTGGGGTGCGGTCTGGGGACGAGAGGGCTTGTCGCGCAAGACCCGGAGCATGCTCAACCTCGCGATGATCGCGACCCTCAACCGGCCCAACGAACTGCGCACCCACGTCAAGGGCGCGCTCACCAACGGAGTCACGCGCGAGGAGATCCGTGAAGTCCTCATGCAGGTCGCGATCTATGCGGGCGTGCCGGCCGCGGTGGACGGTTTCCGGATCGCCCGCGAGGCGTTCGCCGAATACGAGGCGCAGCGGTGACGGTCGGATTCGTCGGATTGGGCAACATGGGCCGGCCCATGGCGCAGCGCCTGGCCGAATCCGGGCGTGAGCTCGTCGTCTACGACACCCGCGCTGAAGTCATCGATCGCGCAGTTCAGTTCGGTGCCCGGCCCGCGGCGACACCGCGCGAGGTGGCCGATCGCGCCGAGACCGTACTGGCCAGCCTGCCCGCACCGCACGCTTCGGCGGAAGTCGCCGAGGCGGTATCGGCGGGATCGGCGATCCGGCTGTTCATCGACATGTCCACGGTGGGAAGCGCTGTCGCGCAACGCAACAGCGAGGTGCTTTCCGCCTGCGGAGTCGCCGCGCTGGACGCGCCGGTCAGCGGCGGCGTCCGCGGTGCCGAACACGGTGCGCTGGCCATCATGGTGTCGGGGCCGCGAGCGGAGTTCGACGGTGCAGCGGAGCTGCTGGCCGAACTCGGCCGCCCGATCTTCGTCGACGAGAAGCCCGGCGCCGCGCAGACGATGAAACTGGTGAACAACCTGATGGCGGCCACGACGTTGGCGGCCACCGCCGAGGTCATGGTGCTGGGGGTCAAGTCGGGTCTGGATCCGCAGGTGATGCTCGACGTGCTCAACGCCGGCTCGGGCGCCACCCATGCCAGCCGGGACAAATTTCCCAAAGCGGTGCTGCCGCGCACCTTCGACTTCGGTTTCGCCACCGGGCTGATGGTCAAAGACGTCCGGCTCTACCTGGCGGAGGCCGAGGTGCTCGGGCTACCGAGCCGGCTGGCCGACGCCGTCGCCGGCCTGTGGGAGGCGACGTTGCACCAGGAGGGCGCCGACTCCGACTTCACCTCGATCGTCAAAGTGCTGGAGCGGGGGTCGGGGGTGACCGTCGCAGCGCGAACCTGATCAACCGGACGTGATTAGTGATCGTCGGGAACGGGTATGGAGACCTCACGACGTCGACGACGACGGCGCCCACGGTGTGAAAAGGAGATCACCATGAACCCAATGGCGGCCACCGAGTTCCTGGCCCGTTCGACAACACTGACCAGTGTGGGGTGGATCGGCTACATCATCATCGGCGGTATCGCAGGCTGGATCGCGGGGATTGCCATGAAGACGAAGTTCGGGCTGCTCACCGATGTGGTGGTGGGTGTGGTCGGCGCGTTGATCGGTGGTTTCCTGTTGAGCTTCGCCGTCGACACCGCAAGTGGCGGTTGGTGGTTCACCCTGTTCACCGCGGTGCTCGGCTCGATGATCCTGCTGTGGCTGCTGCGTGTGGTCGGCCGCGGCGAGTAAGGGGAGGTAAGACCATGACGATCATGACGATGAAACATGCAGCGGCCGTGACGATGGCGCTCGGCGCGGTGCTGTCCGGTGGGTGTTCTGCTTCGCAGGTCATCAACACCGGCGGCGACACGAGATGCAAGGACTTCGTCGAGCAGGATCAGCAGAAGCAGGACGACGAGATCAGCAAGATGCTCAAGGACAGTGGCGGTGCCGAGCCCGCCAATCTGGAGATCTCGGCGACCCGGCTGTCGGTGACCACGTACTGCAAGACGCTGGGCAAGCCGGACAGCAAGATATCCGAGGCGCCGCACGGCTGATCGGTGGTCGGGGGATGGGCCGACCGCACCTCGGAGCGGCGGCCACCCCTGAGACGGGCGAACAGCCCCCGGCGAACCGGGGGCTGCTCTGGAAGACCCGTGGGCCGCGGATGTGACGCCGTCGGCCGGTGGGAAAAGCGTTTAGCCGCTGGGGCGTAGATTGCAGCGCAGTGCGGCGTGTCGTTCCGCTTCGGACATACCGCCCCAGATGCCGTAGGGCTCGCCGACTGCGAGCGCATGCGTGCGGCACTGTTCGAGCACCGGGCAGCCGCTGCACCACTTCTTGGCGTTCTGTTCACGTTGCGCACGGGCACGGCCGCGCTCCCCGTCGGGCGGAAAGAACACCGACGAGTCGACCCCCCGACAAGCCCCCCGGAGCTGCCAATCCCATTCGTCCGCATTGCGGCCGGGCAGCTGCTCAACCAGTGGCATGGGAACCCCTCTCAAAACGCGGGCCGGCCGGATCTGCGATACGGCCGGTGGAGCGGTGTCTCGGTGGTGCGCGTAGAACAGCGCCGGCAGTTTCCCGGCGCCGAGGGGACCGTAGCCAAACGATCTGAAGTAATACCAACGCAATGGTTAAGAAAGGCTGGCCTAAACGAGTGGACATTCCGTGAGAGTGGATGTTATTCCGCATTCTGTGGATTGGTGGGGGTGCGGCGGCACCGCGTAACGTCCCGCAGCGATGAGCGAGGATCCCGACACCGTCCTGACGGCCGCCGCATTCGGTGACCGACCCGACTGCTGGCCGCTGCCCGCGGCGACGACCCCGCGCCGGTTATGGCTGCGGGCGGTCGCCGCCGGCGGGCAGGGACGCTACGCCAGTGCGGTCGCCGACCTGGCCGCGTTGCTGCGTGACGAACCCGCCGGCCCGCTGGCGTCGCTGGCCTACAGCACCCGGGGATCGTTCCTGCGTCAACTCGGCGGCCACGACCTGGCCCGTGGTTTGGACGGGCACGCGTTGGCGCTGGCCGGCGATGCCGGCACGGCACGGGCGGACGCCCTGGTGGGGCTGGCCGCCGACGCCCTGGGGGTCGGCCGGTTCGCGGCGTCGGCGGCCCTGTTGGCCCGCGCCACGGCCGAAGCGCCCGCGGTGCCGCAGCGGTTGGCGATACGTCGGCACTGGGTGACCGCGGAACTGGCGATGGTCACCGGCGACGGTGTCACCGCGGTGCGCAACGCCGAACGGGCGGTGGAGCTCACACCGGCCACGATGGTGCGGCACCGGGTGAAGAGTCAGGTGGTGCTGGCCGGTGCGCTGTGCTGTGCCGGTGATGTCGACCGGGCCCGGGCGGTGGCCGATACGGCGCTGGCCGACACCGGCCGGTTCGGGCTGGTGCCGCTGCGCTGGGCACTGGCGTGCATGTTGACCGACGTCGGGAGTGCGGACTTCACCGCCGAGGAATTACGTGGTCTGCGTGATGAGGCCGCCGAACTGGTGCGCCACCGCGGCGGCGCCTGGCGGGCCTGATCGGGCGCTACCGGATCAGCGGTAGCCGTCGGCCTCCGAGGTCGCCCCGTTGAGCGACGCGTCGGCGTAGCCGCGGCAGTAGTCCCAGGTCACGTAGCTGTCGGGTTCCGGGTCGTAGGCCGGCTCGTGCGGGCGGACGGTGCCGTCGATGAGCAGCTGCAGCAGGTTCGCGCGCAGCATGTCCCAGTCGTGATAGTGGTCCTGTTGGCAGTCGTCGCAGCACACCACCAGGCCGCGGATGCCCCGGTGTGCCAGCAGTGCCTCATAGACCGCCAGATCGGCCAGGTCGGCCTCCACCGCGGTCCGTTCCTGCGGATCCAGCGGTTGACCGGGCTCGACGTCGTCCAGCGCGAAAGACGGGTCGTGGGGATCGTCGGCGAACGGGTCGGGCGGCAAACCGGGTGGCAGGTGGTCTCGCACGCCCATCAGGGTACGCAGTCGCCCTGACAGAAAGCCAGCGGCGGGGCGCGAACGGCCGCGGCTCGCGCGCCAAGGTGGTGGCGGGCGAAAGCGCCCGCGGGTCGCGATTAAGATGGTGTTCTCACCCCCCGGCTGCGTAGTGGAGGCTCGTAGATGACCGTTGGTTATCCGAAACGGAAGTCAGTGCCCAGATGACCGGGGCCCATGCGAACGGTGCGGCCGGCTCGGTCGATGACCTGGTGTACGCGGGGGGCGCCTTCGGCGGGCAGGCCCCCAAGATCGCCATGCTGGGGCTGACGTTCGACGACGTTCTGCTGCTCCCGGCGGCCTCGGACGTCATTCCGGCCACCGCCGACACCGCCAGTCGGCTCACCCGCAACATCGCACTCAAGGTGCCGTTGGTGAGCTCGGCGATGGACACCGTCACCGAGGCGCGGATGGCGATCGCCATGGCCCGCGCCGGCGGGATGGGTGTGCTGCACCGCAACCTGCCCGTCACCGAGCAGGCCAGTCAGGTCGAAACGGTCAAGCGCTCCGAGGCCGGCATGGTCACCGACCCGGTGACCTGCACCCCGGAGAACACCCTGGCCGAAGTGGACGCGATGTGCGCCCGGTTCCGGATCTCGGGGCTCCCGGTCGTCGACGGCAACGGCTCACTGGTCGGGATCATCACCAACCGGGACATGCGTTTCGAGGTCGACCAGAACAAGCCGGTCGCCGAGGTGATGACCAAGACACCGCTGATCACCGCGCAGGAGGGCGTCTCCGCCGACGCCGCACTGGGATTGTTGCGCCGCCACAAGATCGAGAAGCTGCCGATCGTCGACGGCCACGGCAAGCTGACCGGGCTGATCACCGTCAAGGACTTCGTCAAGACCGAGCAGCATCCGCTGGCCACCAAGGACAGTGACGGCAGGCTGCTGGTCGGGGCCGCCGTCGGCGTCGGCGACGACGCCTGGGTGCGGGCGATGACGTTGGTGGACGCCGGGGTCGACGTGCTGATCGTGGACACCGCGCACGCCCACAACCGCGGCGTGCTGGACATGGTCGGCAAGCTGAAGGCCGAAGTGGGGGACCGGGTGGAGGTGGTCGGCGGCAACGTCGCCACCCGCAGCGGAGCCGCCGCACTGGTCGAAGCCGGTGCCGACGCGGTGAAGGTCGGGGTCGGGCCCGGCTCGATCTGCACCACCCGGGTGGTCGCCGGCGTGGGTGCCCCGCAGATCACCGCCATCATGGAGGCCGTAGCCGTCTGTGCGCCGGCGGGTGTGCCGGTGATCGCCGACGGCGGGCTGCAGTACTCCGGTGACATCGCCAAGGCGCTGGCCGCCGGTGCGTCCACGGCGATGCTCGGGTCGCTGCTGGCCGGCACCGCCGAGTCGCCCGGTGACCTGATCTTCGTCAACGGCAAGCAGTTCAAGAGCTACCGCGGGATGGGATCGCTGGGCGCCATGCAGGGCCGCGGCGGCGCCAAGTCCTACTCCAAGGACCGCTACTTCCAGGACGACGCGCTGAGCGAGGACAAGCTGGTGCCCGAGGGCATCGAAGGCCGGGTGCCGTTCCGCGGTCCGCTGAGCACCGTCATCCACCAGCTCACCGGTGGGTTGCGGGCGGCGATGGGATACACCGGATCGGCGACCATCGAGCAGTTGCAGCAGGCGCAGTTCGTGCGGATCACCGCCGCGGGCTTGAAGGAGAGCCACCCGCACGACATCACCATGACCGTCGAAGCGCCGAACTACTACGTCCGTTAGCGCCGAGACCGACGTTTCGCAGGCCGCTCCTCGGACTTGTGCTGCACAACGTCGGTTTCGCCGAGAAATGAGGTTGACCGCCCATGCGTGACATGGTTGAGATCGGCATGGGCCGCACCGCCCGTCGTACCTATGAGCTCGACGACATCAACATCGTCCCGTCCCGGCGTACCCGGTCCTCCAAGGACGTCTCGACGGCCTGGCAGTTGGACGCCTACCGGTTCGAGATGCCGGTGCTGGCCCACCCCACCGACGCGCTGGTCTCCCCGGAGTTCGCGATCGAGTTGGGCCGACTCGGTGGCTTGGGCGTGCTCAACGGTGAGGGACTGATCGGCCGGCATGCCGATGTGGAGGCCAAGATCGCCCAGGTGATCGACGTCGCCGCCAAGGAGCCGGAGCCCGCCGCGGCGACCCGGCTGCTGCAGCAACTGCACGCCGCGCCGCTGGACCCGGAACTGCTCGGCGCCGCGGTGGCGCGCATCAGGGAGTCCGGGGTGACCACCGCGGTGCGGGTGAGCCCGCAGAACGCCGCCGCGTTGACCCCGGCGCTGGTGGCCGCCGGTGTCGACCTGCTGGTCATCCAGGGCACCATCATCTCCGCCGAGCGGGTCGCCCTGGACCGGGACGGGTCCGAAGAACCGATCAACTTGAAGACCTTCATCTCCGAGTTGGACATCCCGGTGGTGGCCGGCGGGGTGATCGACCACCGCACCGCGCTGCACCTGATGCGCACCGGCGCGGCCGGCGTCATCGTCGGCTACGGCTCCACCTCCGGGGTGACCACCTCCGACGAGGTGCTGGGTATCTCGGTGCCGATGGCCACCGCGATCGCCGACGCGGCCGCCGCGCGCCGCGAATACCTCGACGAGACCGGTGGACGCTACGTGCACGTGATCGCCGACGGCGATATCCACACCTCCGGCGATCTGGCCAAGGCGATCGCCTGCGGGGCCGACGCGGTGATGTTGGGTACGCCGCTGGCCGGTGCCGCCGAGGCGCAGGCCGAGGGCTGGTACTGGCCGTCGGCGGCGGCCCACCCGTCGCTGCCGCGCGGCGCACTGATGCAGGTCGCCTACGAGGAGCGCCCGAGCCTGGCGCAGGTGCTCGAGGGGCCCTCCGATGACCCGTTCGGCTCGCTGAATCTGGTCGGCGGCCTGCGCCGGTCGATGGCCAAGGCCGGCTACTGCGACCTCAAGGAATTCCAGAAGGTCGGGCTCACCGTCGGCCACTAGCCCACGGTGATTTCGGCGCGCTAGTGCCCGCTGAGCGGGAGGAATCGCGCCGAAATCGCTAGGGTGCCAAGCCACGCAGCAGGGTGTCGACCGCGTCGCGGATCAGCGTGTCCTCCAGCGGGTCGATCATCGTGTTGTTGGCCAGGATCGCGATGCCGTGCAGCATGGCGAACATCAGCGTCCCGATCCGGGTCGGGTCGCCGGCGGCCAGCTCGCCGCCGGACTGACCCGCGTCGACCAGCTCCGTCACCGCGGTGAACGCGGTATCTCGCGCCTGTTGCAGCTCCCGGGGCGCGTCGGCCAGATACCTGTTGGCCGACATCAGGTCGACGAGTGCGGGATTGGCGGTGGCGAACCGCACGTAGGCCACCGCGACGTTTTCGAAGGTTTCGACGAAGCCGGTGGGCTCATTCGGCGTCGCTGCCTCGGCCAGCGCCACCCCCAACTGCCGGAAGCCTTCGGCGGCCAGCGCATCGAGCAGCGCGACCTTGTCCGCGAAATGCCGGCGCGGCGCACCGTGGCTCACACCCACCTCGCGGGCCAGCTCGCGCAGGGACAACCCGTCGACGCCGGAGGTGCGCAGGGTCTTCTCGGCCTGGGCGAGCAGAGCGGTCCGAAGGTCGCCGTGGTGGTAGCGACGATCGGTCATGGCAGCACCCTAACAACAATGTTGTCATTGACAGCATTTGTTGCCACTGTCTACATTCACTGGAGTTGCCCGCAGCCGAGACGAGGAGGGCGCGGTGGCCGCCGAGAATGTCCGCACGGTCCGTAGCTTCTGCCGGATCTGTACCTCGCTCTGCGGAATCCTGGTCGACATCGAGGCCGGCCCCGACGGTGACACCGTCGTCGACGTCCGCGGTGATCGCGACCATCCCCGATCCAAGGGCTACACCTGTCCGAAGGGCCGGGCGCTGGCCAAGATGCACCACCATCCGAATCGGCTCGAACACCCGATGCTGCGCGTCGACGGCGCGCTGGTGCCCACCACGTGGCAGGAGTGCCTCGACGACCTCGGCGGGCGGTTGCGCCGGATCATCGACGAGCACGGCCCGGCCTCGGTCGGGATCTTCTTCGGCAGCGGGCTGGGCATGGACGCCACCGGATATCGGCTGGCGCAGGGGTTGCACGCCGCGATCGGCACCCCGGCGAAGTTCAGCCCGATGACCATCGACGGCACCGCGAAGGTGCTGATCGCCGATCTGATGGGCGGCACCTCGGCACTGTCCGGCCGGCCGGACTACGACAACACCGAACTGCTGCTGCTCGTCGGCACGAATCCGGTTGTGTCGCACGGGCACAACATCGCAATGCCGAACCCGAGAGGCTATCTGCGCGAACTGACCGCCCGTGGCGGTCTCTGGGTCGTCGATCCCCGCCGCACCGAGACGGCACGTATGGCGACCGGGCACCTGGCTCCCCGTCCGGGGACCGACTATGCGGTCCTGGCATACCTGGTGCGCGAACTCTTGGCCGACGGTGCCGACCGCGACTTCTTGCGGCACCACACCCAGGACGGTGCCGCGCTGGCCACCGCGGTCGAACCGTTCACCGTCGAACACACCGCCGCGCTCACCGACACCGATCCCGCACTGCTCGCCGAACTGCTTGCCGCGGTGCGGGCTACCGGGCGGATCTCGGTGGAGACCGGTACCGGGGTGACGATGTCGGCCACCGCCAACGTCACGCAATGGCTGGCGTGCGCGTTGGCGGCGGTGACCGGATCGTTGAACCGGCCCGGCGGCACCTGGTTCCATCCCGGTTACTGGTATCAGCTCGAAGGCTTCGAACTGCCGATCTCAGGCCCCGGCGGAACGTTCGGGCCCGGGCCGTCCAGCCGCCCGGAGCTGCAGTCGATGCTCGACGAATGGCCTTGTGCGGCACTGCCCGACGAGATCGAAGCGGGAAACATCCGCGCCGTTCTGAACCTCGGCGGCAGCATGGTCACCGCCTTCCCGGACGCCGGCACGCTGACCGCGGCGCTGCGCAAACTCGACGTGCTGGCCACCTGGGAGATCATCGGGAACGAGACCACCGCGCTGTCCACACACGTGCTGGCCACCAAAGACCAACTGGAGCGCCCCGACGTCAGCCTGTGGGATGTGCTGATGACCGAGGTTGGCGCGCAGTACACCCCCGCGGTCCTCGACCCGGTCGGTGACCGACGGTCGAGTTGGTGGGTGCTGGCCGAACTCGGCCGCCGACTGGGCCACCAACTGGCCGACACCAGCGGCCAGGTCACCGACGACGCGATGCTCGCGGGGGTGACCGCGGGAGCGCGTGCACCGATGGAGCAACTGGTCGAACAGCGCTGCATCCGATTGGGATACCAGGTGCCCGCGCCGTGGGTGGACCGGCACATCGAGCGCCTCGGTGGCTGGCGGCTGGCCCCGCCGGCGCTGGTCGAACAGCTGGCCGCGCTGGACTCACCGGCCCCGCTGGTCCTGGTGCCGCGCCGCCAACGCGGCAAGCTCAACTCCCAGCTGGACTACCTGGGTGAGCCCACCGAGGTGCATCTGCATCCCGACGACGCGGCATCGGCGGGTGTCGCCGACAACCAGAAGGTGACGGTGTCCAACGGCAACGGAGAACTGGCCGGGATCGCCAAGGTCGATCCGACGATTCGGCGCGGTGCCGTCGCGATACCGCACGGGCACGCCCATGACGCCAACGTCAACCGGCTCACCAGTAAAGACACCGTCGACATCCTCACCGGGATGACGCACTATTCCGGTGTCCCGCTCTCGGTCAGGCCGGCCTGATGGCGGGCCGCCGCTATCGGGTGGCGCAGTGGGCCACCGGGACCATCGGCCGCTATGCGTTGCGCGGCGTGATCGAGCACCCCGAGCTCGAGCTGGCCGGGGTCTACGTCTACGGGGCGGACAAGGTCGGTCGCGATGCGGGTGAGCTCTGTGGGCTGGACTCCACCGGGGTGGTGGCCACCGGCAGCATCGAGGCGATCCTGGCCGCCGAAGCCGACTGCGTGCTCTACATGCCCGCCGTCCTGGATGTCGACGAGGTCTGTCGGCTGCTGGCCGCGGGGGTCAACGTCGTCACCACCTGCGGGCAGTTCCACCACCCGGCGGGTATGGATGCGGGCCTGCGGGCCCGCATCGAGCAGGCGTGCGCGGCCGGCGGCACCTCGATCCACAGCACCGGCAGCAGTCCCGGTTTCATCTCCGAGGCGTTGCCGCTGGTGCTGACCTCGGTCCAGCGTCGGCTCACCGGCTTGAGGATCGACGAATACGCCGACCTGTCCCGACGTGATTCCCCGGAGATGTTGTTCGGGCACATGGGATTCGGGCGGCCCGCGGCGCAGTTCGAACAGGCCCGGGCCGACTACCTGCGATCGAGTTTCGGGCCGTCGCTGCGATTGGTCGCCGACACCGTCGGCCTGTCGCTGGACGCGGTGACCGCCACCGGGGAACTGGCCACCGCCGCCCGGACCGTGCAGATTGCCGCGGGCACCCTGCCCGCTGGAACCGTGGCCGCGCAGCGCATCGTCGTCGCCGGGATCCGAGACGGGGCGACGCTGATGTCCTTCCGGGCGACCTGGTACTGCACCACCGAGCTCGAGCAGGACTGGGATCTGGCCCCCACCGGGTGGCATGTCGCCGTCGACGGTGACGCGCCGCTGGATGTCGCCGTCCGGATGCCCGTACCACTGGAACGAATGGCGGAGGTGTCGCCGGCCTACACCGCCAACCGGGCGGTCAACCTGGTGGCGGCGGTATGTGCGGCGGCCCCCGGAATCCGGTCCGGCGTGGACCTGCCGCTGGCGGCCCCGGTCCTGGGCTGACGGTCCGATCCCGCCGTCCGCGGATTATTTATCCGGCGTACTTCTCACATTTGTGGCCGTCGTGGTAAATACTCACTACATGATGTGAACTGCGGTTCGTTGTGCATGGCAACGCTTTCGGGAGGTTGGGGCCAGATGACGATGCTGATTGACCGGGCGCTGCGTGCGTCCACCGGGGGGCTGGCCGTAATCGTGGCCGCGGGGCTGGCCTGCCAGCCGATCGCGCAGGCCGCGGTACCCGATCCCGCAGTGACCCCGGGCGTCTCCCTGACCAGCGGCTGGAGCGGAGATCCCGACGTCGCGCAGGCGTTCGTCATGGGTGCCACCGGGTTCTCCACCCCCTCGCCATTCTTCGCCGATACCGCCGCCGAGCTGTACCTGAGCCGCAGCGGGTTCACCGGTGTCCCGCAGTCGCTGACCACCCCGCAGCTGGCCAACAACTACGGGGCCTCAGAGCATGAGGGCGCCGACATCCTGGTCAAGGCGATCCAAGACCGGATCGGCGAGGGCGGCATCGACGAGGACAACCCGATCTACGTGTTCGGCTACTCGCAGAGCGCGGCGATGTCGACCTATGCCATGGAGCAACTCGACGACGCCGGGGTCGATCACGACTGGGTCCGCTTCGTGATGGTCGGCAACACCGCCAACCCCAACGGCGGACTACTGACCGCCTTCGATCTGTTCGGCACGCATCCGTTCATCCCCGGACCGAACGTCACCCTGGACCAGGCCACCCCGGACGGCCTGTACTCGGCCGCGGTCTACACCCTCGAATACGACGGCTGGGCGGACTTTCCGCGCTACCCGCTGAACTTCATCTCGGTGCTCAACGACATCGCCGGCATGGCGATGAACCATCCGCTGTACCTCGGGCTGACCCAGGACCAGATCGACAACGCCGTACTGCTGCCCACCGAAGGCGAGTCGGACGTGGACTACTACATGATCCGCTCCGAGATCCTGCCGCTGCTGGCACCGGTGCGGCTGATGCCGTTCTTCGGAAAGGCGCTCTACGACCTGTTCGAACCGGTCACCCGGATCCTGGTCAACCTCGGCTACGGCAACATCGATCACGGCTGGAACGACGGGCCGGCAAACGTGGCGACCCCGATCAGCTTCGGGATGCCGGACCTGAACTGGAACGAGGTCATGGCCGCGCTCAACGCCGCCTGGCAGCAGGGGATGGCGGCCTACAACGCCGACGTGCCCACCATGTTCACCCCGGAGGCGTTGATGGACAACCCGGTGATCGCCGCGGTGGTCGAGTCGATGTACGGCGGTGGGGGCATCACCGACGCGGACCCGGATTCCTGGATGGACCTGTTCAACTCGATCGTGATCAGCCAGCCCGGCGAACCGGTGCAGGACATCGGTGACCTGCTCGAGACGGGATCCCTGGCCGGACTGCTCAGCGCGCTGCTCTGAGGCCGCAGAATCCCGATACCCGCGGTTCCGGTTGGGTGCGGGTAGGGCCATAATTGTGCGATGGTCTCCGAACGCCAGCCCGATTACGACGTCCTGATCATCGGCTCGGGATTCGGTGGCAGCGTCAGTGCGCTGCGACTGACCGAGAAGGGTTACCGAGTCGGCGTGCTGGAAGCGGGGCGGCGTTACTCCGACGCCGACTTCGCCAAGAACTCCTGGCACCTGCGCGAATTCCTGTGGGCGCCGAAGCTGGGTTGCTACGGTATCCAGCGCATCCACCTGCTCAACAACGTGATGGTGCTCGCCGGTGCCGGCGTGGGTGGCGGCTCGCTGAATTACGCCAACACGCTCTACGTGCCGCCGGAGCCGTTCTTCGCCGACAAGCAGTGGGCGCACATCACCGACTGGCGCGCCGAGTTGATGCCGCACTACGACCAGGCGCAGCGGATGCTCGGAGTGGTCAAGAACCCGACGTTCACCGACGCCGACCGCATCGTCAAACAGGTCGCCGACGACATGGGGGTCGGCGACACCTTCGTGGCCACCCCGGTCGGGGTGTTCTTCGGCCCGGACGGGGCCGACGGGCAGAAGGCTCCGGGTAAGACGGTCGAGGACCCGTTCTTCGGCGGTGCCGGGCCCAAGCGCACCGGTTGCATCGAATGCGGCGAGTGCATGACCGGATGTCGTTGGGGCGCCAAGAACACCCTGGTGAAGAACTACCTGTACCTGGCGGAATCGGCCGGCGCGCAGGTGCATCCGATGACCACCGTGACGGCGTTCGAGCAGGACGGAGACGGACTCTGGCGGGTGCAGACGGTGCGCACCGGGATGGGACTGCGCCGGCGCCGCAAGACCTTCACCGCGCGGCATCTGATCCTGGCGGCGGGCACCTACAACACCCAGCGGCTGCTGTTCAAGATGCGGGACAGCGGGAAACTCGCCAAGCTGTCGAATCAACTCGGTGTGCTGACCCGCACCAACTCCGAATCCATCGTGGGCGCAGCGACTTTGAACGTCAACCCGGATCTGGACCTGACCCACGGTGTGGCGATCACCTCCTCGATCCACCCGACCCCCGACACCCACGTGGAACCGGTGCGCTACGGCAAGGGTTCCAACGCCATGGGGTTGCTGCAGACCCTGATGACCGACGGGTCGGGGCCGCAGGGTACCGACACCCCGCGCTGGCGGCAGCTGCTGGACCAGGCCGGCGAAGACCCCGCCCACATCCTGCGGTTGCTCAACCCGCGGCACTGGAGCGAGCGCACCGTGATCGCGCTGGTCATGCAGCACCTGGACAACTCGATCACCACCTTCACCAAGCGCGGCCGGCTGGGCATCCGCCGCTACACCAGCAAGCAGGGACACGGCGAACCGAACCCGAGCTGGATTCCGGTCGGCAACGAGGTGACCCGCCGGATCGCCGCCAAGATCGACGGCGTGGCCGGTGGCACCTGGGGCGAGCTGTTCAACATCCCGCTGACCGCACACTTCCTGGGGGGTGCGGCGATCGGTGACAGCCCGCAGCACGGCGTCATCGACCCCTACCAGCGGGTGTACGGCTACCCGACGCTGGCCGTGATGGACGGCGCGGCGGTCTCGGCGAACCTCGGCGTCAACCCGTCGTTGTCGATCACCGCTCAAGCCGAGCGCGCCGCGTCGCTGTGGCCCAACAAGGGCGAGGACGACCAGCGGCCGGCCCAGGGCGAACCCTACCGGCGGCTGGACCCGATCGCCCCCCGCAACCCCGCGGTGCCCGAACGCGCCGTCGGCGCGCTGCGCTGGGCTTAACGCGCCACCTGATGCCGGTGGTTCGGTGCGCGGCCGGGCGGCTGTTGCGGCGGGGGTAGCAGCGCCACCCGCCGGCGCACCGGGAGCGTGGTCGGCGAGTCGGTGCTCAGTTCGAGTTCCTCCCCGGCATGGTTGATGGTCAACCGCTGCTCGGGTCCGTCGCGCAGGGTGTAGGTCACCGCGCTGTGGCCGGCCTCGACGGTCAACCGGAATCCCCGCCAGCGCAGCCGGAATCGAAGGCGTGAAATGCCTTCCGGCAGCGCGGGATCCAGGCTCAACACGCCGGTGTCGTCACGCAGGCCCCCGAAGCCGGAGACCAACGCCAGCCAGGTTCCCGCAAGTGCCGCCAGATGCAGGCCGTCCCGGGTGTTGTCGTGCAGATCGCGCAGGTCGACGAACGCGGTCTCGTAGGTGTAGTCGTGGGCCAGTTCCAGATGCCCCACCTCCGCGCACATCACCGCCTGGGTGCATGCCGACAACGATGAGTCCCGCACCGTGCGCCGTTCGTAGTAGTCGACGTTGCGGGCCTTCTGCTCGGCGGTGAACGCGTGGCTGCGCCACTGCATGGCCAGCAGCAGGTCGGCCTGTTTGACGACCTGGGCCGGATACAGCCGAACATAGGGTTCGTTGAGCAGCAACGGGTAGGTGTTGCGGCCGTCGAAGTCCCACTCCGCGGCCGAGGTGAAGCCCTCGCACTGCGGATGCACCCCGAGTTCCTCGTCGTAGGGGATGTGCGCCGCGTCGGCGGCGTCCCGCCAGGCGGCCATCTCCTCGGTGGTGACCCCCAATTCGTGCGAGGCGTCGGGATGACGGGCGCACGCGGCGGCGGCGGTGCGCAGATTGTGCGCGGCCATCAGGTTGGTGAAGACGTTGTCCCGCACAATCGCGGTGTATTCGTCGGGTCCGGTGACCCCGGACAGATGCCACACGCCGTGCCGGTCGTGGTGCCCCAGCGAACGCCAGAGCCGGGCGGTCTCGACCAGCACCTCCAACCCACACTCGGCCTCCACCGTGTCATCCCCGGTGACCACCCGGTACTGCTCGAACGCCGCGGCGATATCGGCGTTGATGTGCCAGGCGGCGGTGCCCGCCGGCCAGTACCCGGAACACTCCTGGCCGCGAATCGTCCGCCACGGGAAGGCCGCCCCGGACAGCCCCAGTTCGGCGGCGCGTCCCCGGGCCAGTTCCAACGTGCTCGCCCGCCACCGCAGCGCGTCCGCGACCGCGTACGGGGCGGTGTAGACCAGCACCGGAAGGATGAAACTCTCACTGTCCCAGAAGGTATGGCCGTCGTATCCGGTGCCGGTCAGCCCCTTGCTGGGGATGGCGCGGCGTTCGGCGCGGGCGCTGGCCTGCAGCAGATGGAACAGGGCGAAGCGCACCGCCTGCTGGCAGTCGGGGTCGCCGTCGACCTCGACGTCGGCGCCGTCCCAGAACTCGTCGAGGTAGCTCCGCTGGGACTCCAGCAGTCCCTGCCAGCCGCTGTAACGCGCACCGGTCAGCGCCGCGATGGTCTGGTCGCGCAGCGCCGGCCGGGACCGTTCACTGGACCAGCCGTAGGCCAGATATTTCACGATGCGCAGTTTCTGCCCCGGCCGCAGGCCGCAGACCACGGTCGTCGCGGCCACGTCGGGAATCGTCATGGTGTTGACCTGGACCCGGCCGGGCACCTCGACCTCGTGGTCCATCGCCGCGGCCATCATCAGTTCGCTGGATCGGGTGCGGTGTACCAGCACCGCGGCGGTACCGGTGTTCTCGCGTTCGACGGCCTCCAGCGGGTTCTCCAGGATCGCCGCGACCCGGGGGTCGTCGGAGGTCGGCGGCTGGTCCTCGTTGGCGACCAACTCCGATTGCACCGTCACCCGGGTGAATTCGTCGACGGCCTCGACGATGTATTCGATGGCGGCGACGCTGCGATAGGCCAGTGACACCAGCCGGGTCGACTGCACCTTGATCTGCTTCCCGGCCGGGGAACGCCAGTGGATGCGCCGGGTCAGGGTGCCCGCCCGCATGTCCAGGGTGCGCTCGTGGTCGAGCAGGGTGCCGTAGCGGACGTCCAGCGGTTCGTCGTCGACCATCAGCCGGATGATCTTGCCGTTGGTCACGTCGACCACGGTCTGCCCGGCCTGCGGATAGCCGTAGCCCGCCTCGGCGTGTGGCAGCGGCCGCACCTCGTAGAACGAGTTCAGGTAGGTGCCGGGCAGGCCGTGCGGTTCGCCCTCGTCGAGGTTGCCGCGCAGGCCGATGTGCCCGTTGGACAGGGCGAACAGCGACTCGGTCTGCCCGAGCAGATCCAGATCGAGGTGCGTCTCCCGGATCCGCCATGGTTCGATCGGAAAGTAGTCCTGCGCGATCATCGGTCGGTCCTCACAACAGTTCCTCCAGATCGGTGACGACGACGTCGGCGCCGTGGCTCAGCAATTCGGCCCGCTGGCCCACCCGGTCGATGCCGACCACGACACCGAACCCGCCGGCCCGGCCGGCCGCCACGCCCGCGAGCGCATCCTCGAACACCGCGCAGGCCGCCGGGTCGACGCCGAGCAGTTGCGCGGCCCGCAGGAACGAATCCGGGGCCGGCTTGCCCGCGATGCCCTCGGTACGCAGCGTCACGCCGTCGACCCGCTCGGCGATGAACCGGTCCAGCCCGGTGAGCGCCAGCACGTCGCCGGCGTTGGCACTGGCCGAGACCACCGCGGTGGCCAGGCCCGCCGCGGTGACCGCCGACAGGTAGCGCCGGGATCCGTCGAACACCTCCACCCCGTCGGCCTGCAGGGTCGCCTGGAACGCCACGTTCTTGCGGTTGCCCAGGCCGTGCACCGTCTCGGCCTCGGGCGGATCGTCGTCGGTGCCGTCGGGCAGCGTGATGCCGCGGCTGGCCAGGAACGAACGCACCCCGTCGTCGCGTTTCCGGCCGTCGACGAAGCGCTGATAATCGCCCACCGGGTCGAACGGCACGAACGGCTCTCCGGTGCGTTCGGCGTGTGCCGACAGGTAGGCGTCGAACATGGCCTGCCAGGCGCGGGTGTGCACACTCGCGGTGTCGGTGAGCACCCCGTCGAGGTCGAACAGGCAGGCCCGGACCGTTTCGGGCAGACCCAGCACGGTGCCCCTCCTTTTCGATGGTGCGGCGCGCTCGCTTCGGATACGTACCTGCTCCACTTCACCATGCCGCCGTCGCTCCGGCGAACTTTTGCCGCCACTAGACTCACTGCGGTGTCATCACCATCGTCTCGCCCCGTGCTGGTCATCGACTTCGGCGCGCAGTACGCCCAACTGATCGCCCGCCGGGTCCGGGAGGCCCGGGTGTTCTCCGAAGTCGTCCCGCACACCGCGACCGTCGAAGAGATCGCCGCGCGCGACCCGCGGGCGATCGTGCTGTCCGGCGGCCCGGCCAGCGTCTACGCCGAGGACGCCCCGCGGCTCGATCCGGCGTTGTTCGACCTCGGCATCCCGGTGTTCGGCATCTGCTACGGCTTCCAGGCCATGGCTGCCGCGCTCGGCGGCACCGTCGAGCGCACCGGAACCAGTGAGTACGGCCGCACCGAGCTGACGGTGACCGGCGGGGAGTTGCACTCGGGGCTGCCGAGCACCCAACCGGTGTGGATGAGCCACGGCGACGCCGTCACCGCCGCCCCGGACGGGTTCACGGTGGTGGCCGCTACCGCGGGAGCCCCGGTGGCCGCGTTCGAGCACCGCGCCCGCGGGCTGGCCGGGGTGCAGTACCACCCCGAGGTGCTGCACACCCCCTACGGGCAGCGGGTGCTCAGCCGCTTCCTGCACGAGTTCGCCGGTATCGACGCGTCCTGGACGCCGGCCAACATCGCCGACGCGCTGATCGAGCAGGTGCGTGAACAGATCGGCGACGGCAACGCCATCTGCGGGCTGTCCGGCGGGGTGGACTCCGCGGTGGCCGCGGCCTTGGTGCAGCGGGCCATCGGTGACCGGCTGACGTGTGTGTTCGTCGACCACGGGCTGCTGCGCGCCGGGGAGCGCGAGCAGGTGCAGAACGACTTCGTGGCCGCCACCGGAGCCAAACTGGTCACCGTCGACGCCGAAGCCGTCTTCCTCGACGCGCTGGCCGGGGTGACCGATCCCGAGGGCAAACGCAAGATCATCGGGCGGCAGTTCATCCGGGCCTTCGAGGGCGCGGTACGCGACACACTGGGGGACCACGACGTCGAGTTCCTGGTGCAGGGCACGCTGTATCCGGACGTGGTGGAATCCGGCGGCGGTGCCGGCACCGCGAACATCAAGAGCCACCACAACGTCGGCGGGCTGCCCGACGACTTGAAGTTCAGCCTGGTCGAGCCGCTGCGGCTGCTGTTCAAAGACGAGGTGCGCGCGGTCGGGCGCGAGTTGGGGCTGCCGGAGGAGATCGTTGCCCGGCAACCGTTCCCGGGGCCGGGACTCGGCATCCGGATCGTCGGCGAGGTCACCGGCGAGCGGCTGGCGACGTTGCGGCAGGCCGACGCGATAGCCCGCGAGGAGCTGACCGCCGCCGGTCTGGACCATCAGATCTGGCAGTGCCCGGTGGTGCTGTTGGCCGACGTCCGTTCGGTGGGGGTGCAGGGCGACGGCCGCACCTACGGGCATCCGATCGTGCTGCGGCCGGTGTCCAGTGAGGACGCCATGACCGCCGACTGGAGCCGGCTGCCCTACGAAGTGCTGGAAAGGATCTCGACTCGGATCACCAATGAGGTGCCCGACGTCAACCGCGTGGTGTTGGATGTCACCAGCAAACCGCCCGGCACTATCGAGTGGGAATAGCCACCGAGTTGGAGTAGTCACGATGAGCGCTGCGCTGTCGGTCGACGACGTTTCGCGCCGTGAGTTCTGGGTTCGGATGTGCCCGGGAGTGTCGATAGAGGCCGGGGGGACCTGTGCACCCGCGGTGGTCGGTGAGTTCGCCACCCGGATGGCGGTTTTGAAGCGGGAGGGCTACGTCCAGGTTCCCGACGCCCTTCCGGAATCGGTCGTGGCGCCCATCCGGGCTGCGGTGTCCACGCTGTTCCAGCGGGGGATCCCGTTGGCGTTCGCCTTCGTCTACGACGAGCTGTGGCAGGCCTTCCGGTCACTGTCGGAGTTCCTCTCCCACGTGCTGGGCCCGGGGTATCGCGCGCTGCCGGACTTCTGGGTCTGGCACGTCAACCCCAGCGACGACGCGGTGGGCTGGGGGCCGCACCGCGACCGGCTGAGCGCGACCCTCGATGACGACAACTCGCCGCGGACGCTGACGGTATGGCTGCCGTTCTCCGATGCCACCCCGCTCAACGGATGCATGTACATGCTGCCCGCCCACCGCGATCCGCGCTTCGTCCAGCGCCGGTGGGACGGGGAGGACAACACCGTCGTCCGCAATCTCCAAGACATTCGGGCTCTGCCCGCCACGGCCGGCACCCTGTTCGCCTGGAATCAGGCGGTGCTGCACTGGGGTGGGCGCGGCAGTGATCTCGGGGCCGCGCCGCGCATCAGTGCCGCCTTCGAGTTTCAGCGGTCCGACTGCGCGCCGTTCAACAGTCCGTTGCTGGACCCGTGCCGGGTGCCGACGTTCACCGAGCGGCTCGGGCTGATCGGCAAACAGGTGCTGCAGTATCGCCACATGTATCCGCTGCCCGGCGACATCGAGGCGATCGCGACCGTGCTGGCCGAGCGCTATCTGCCCGAGGTCGTCGAGTCCTCGGCGGGGGTTGCGGCGGCGCGTTGGTGAACCGGGAGCTACACCGGCGTTTCACGTAGTGCCGCAGGAAGACTGGGCAGGAAATGCGCGGTCGCGAAGCGGCGGACGTCCTCGGCTGAGACCAGCGGTTCACGGGCCGGCAACAGCAGCACCATCGCCGCGTAGCGCAGGATGGTGTCGGCCAGTTCGGTGAGCACCTGCGGGCCGAGGCGGTCGGCGAATCCGGCCGGGAAGATCACCCGCAGCGCATCGCACATCCGGTCCACGATCGCGCTGTAGTGCTGTCGGGAGAGTTCCAGCACCAATGCCGGTTCGTCGGTGATCATCCGGTTCAGCACCCGGTGCCGACGGAACTGCATGATCGCCGAGGTGAACGACTCGACATAGTAATTCGCTTGAGGTGGAGACTCTTTCAGCTCGGCGGCGATATCGGCGTAGAGCGCGGCGTTCTCCCGGTCGATGACCGCGGCGACCAGCTCGTCGCGACCGGCGAACCGGCGGTAGATGGTGGTGCGGCTGACCCCGGCGCGGCGGGCGACGTCATCGAGTGCGACTCGCCGGATGCCGTGCTGCTCGAACTCGGCGACCGCGGCATCGAGGATGGCGGTGGTCGCCGGGTCAGTCCCGGGTGTAGCCGGCATAGGCGAACTCGTTGTAGCGCAGTCGCATCGGCAGATGGTCCCACACCCAGTTGACCGGCCGCGACCGGCAGACCGCGGCGAGCCGCTGATAGCGGCGCTCCTGCCGGTCGCTCCACGGCAGGCCCAGTTGGGCGCGGGTGCTCGGCGGCATGCCGCCGGTGGTCAGAAACGCCGCGAGCGGGTTGAAGATTTTTGCGATCACCCGCCACAGTGCCGGTGACACCCCTTTGGGGCAGGGGAAGCCCTTGGTGACGTAGCCGACGCCGTACCGGGCGGTGGGGTGGTCGACGATGATCTTGTCCAGCATGTGGTTCCAGTACCGCTCGAATTCGGCATAGTCGGCCGGCATCACCCGGTCGCTGACGCCGTAGCGGCGGTACCAGGTCTTCGATTCGAGGTAGATCTGCTCTTTTTCGGCGCGGGTCAGTCGTTTGACGAAGGTGTCGGCGAAATACAGCACCTGGTCGACGAAGGTCGCGTGCGCCCAGAAGTAGGTCTCGGGGTCCAGGGCGTGATAGCGGTTTCCGTCCGGCATCTGCCCCTTGATGTCGCGGTGGAAGTCGCGCACCTGCTGGCCGGGGTTGTCGGATTCGGCGCCGTAGACGGTCATGAAGATCGGCGGCAGCGAACGCTTGATGCGGGCGGCGGTGTCGCTGAAGAACACCGAGTGGTCCAGTACGCCCTGGCCGAGTTCGGCGAGCATGTTCTGCAGCACCGCGGGCCGCGGGCCGATCAGATACATCCGGTTGTCGCCGAAGTAGCGCCACACCAGGGACTCCGGTCCCAGCGGCAGGGCGTCGACGGTCTCGACGGTCTCGTCGGTCTCGTCGGTCTCCACGGATCGGGTCATGCGGAACAGTGTTACATATTTTGAACTTTGTACTAAAAGGCCCGGCGAGGCCTCGTCGATGTGGTGCGAATGTGGCTCGCGGGACCGGTGGTGCGCCGGCGGGAAGGCCGGCTTGACGTTTGTCGGTGGGGGAGTGTTCACTCGGGTCAATCGAACATATTTTCGATCATATTCGAGTTCTTTGCGGAGGCGGTCATGACGGCGGTAGTGGGCCTGGGGCGACGCCGAATCCTCCCCGAAGAGCGCGCTGAGCAGCTGGAACAGCTGCGGCAGCAGATGGCCGTGGTGGCCGGGAAAGTGGGTGCCGGCCGGCAGGGGCCCGGTGCGGGGCCGGTCATCCCGACCGCGGAAACGGTGTTGCCGGTTCCGTCGTTGCTGGCCGGGGTGCTGCCCGCCGGACTGCCGCGGGGCACGGTGGCGGTGCTCTCCGGGGCCCGGTCGCTGATGTTGGGCATGGTGGCCGCGGTGACGGCGGCCGGCGGTAACGCGGCCATCGTCGGCCAGCCGGACGTCGGACTGCTGGCCGCGGTGGAGATGGGTGCCGACCTGAGCCGGCTCGCGGTGATCCCCGACCCCGGCAACGATCCGGTGGAGGTGGCCACGGTGCTGATGGACGGCATGGATCTGGTGGTGCTCGGGCTCGGCGGCCGCCGGGTGTCGCCGGCGCGCACCCGGGTCGTGCTGGCCCGGGCCCGGCAGCGGGGATGCGCCCTGCTGCTCTCCGGCGGGGACTGGCAGGGGTCGGCGCTGCGACTCGATGCCCGGGTCAGCGGTTACGAGGTGGCGAGCGGCGCGGGTTGCGCGGCGGTTCCCGGGTTCGGGCGGATCGGGGCGGTGCGGCTGGAGGTACGGGCCGCCGGGCGCGCCGCCGGTCGGACCAGGGCCGGGTAGCGGAGTCCGGTCATGGCTGACTCTCGAGTGCTGGCGCTGTGGTGCATGGACTGGCCCGCGGTCGCCGCGGCTGCCGCGGCGGGACTGCCGGCCACCGCACCGGTCGCGGTCACCCTGGCCAACCGGGTGGTCGCCTGTTCGGCGGGGGCCCGCGCGGCCGGGGTACGGCGCGGGCTACGGCGGCGGGAAGCCGCCGCCCGCTGTCCGGTGCTGCACGTGGTGGCCGCCGACACCGACCGCGACGCCCGATTGTTCGAGCCGGTCCTGGCCGCGGTGGATGACCTGATCCCGGCCGCCGAGGTGCTGCGGCCCGGACTGCTGGTGGTTTCGGTGCGCGGTGCGGTGCGCGCGTTCGGGTCCGAACAGGTCGCTGCCGAACGGCTCATCGACGCGGTGGCCGCGGTGGCGAATGCCGAATGTCAGGTCGGGATCGCCGACGGGCTCTCCACCGCGGTGCTCGCCGCCCGGGCCGGCGCCGTGGTGCCGCCCGGCACGGACGCCAGGTTCCTATCGGCGCTGTCGATCCGGCAGCTGGCCGCCGAGCCCAGCCTGTCCGGTCCGGGGCGTGACGGACTGGTCGATCTGTTGTGGCGCCTGGGGATCCGGACCATCGGACAGTTCGCCGCGCTGCCCCGCCCGGACGTCACCTCGCGGTTCGGCCCCGACGCGCTCACCGTGCACCGGTTCGCCCGTGCCGAGCCGGAACGGGGGCCGTCCGGGCGGGAGCCCACCCCGGACCTCGACGCGGTACTGCACTGCGACCCGCCGATCGACCGGGTGGACGCCGCGGCGTTCGCCGGCCGGTCGCTGGCCGCCGTGCTGCACCGGACGCTGATGGCCGCCGGCGTCGGCTGCACCCGGCTGGCCATCCATGCCGTCACCGCCACCGGGCAAGAGCTGACCCGGGTGTGGCGGTGCGCCGAGCCGTTGACCGAGGACGCCACCGCCGATCGGGTGCGCTGGCAACTGGACGGCTGGTTGAACAGTCGCATCTCCTCCGAGCGTCCCACCGGCCCGGTGACGCTGCTGCGGTTGGCTCCGGTGGAGCTGCTCTCGGCGACCGAGGCGCTGCAACTGCCGTTGTGGGGCGGCCTCGGCGAGGAGGATCGACTGCGGGCCCGCCGTGCCCTGGTACGGGTGCAGGGTCTGCTCGGCCCCGAAGCGGTGCGGGTACCGGTGCTCTCCGGCGGCCGCGGTCCCGCGGAACGCGTCACCTTGACCCCGTTGGGTGACGAGCCGGTACCGATGGCCGACCCGCGCCAACCGTGGCCCGGCCGGCTGCCCGAGCCGTCGCCGGCGGTGCTGCTCGACGATCCGGTGGAACTTCTTGACGCCGAACGCAATCCGATCCGGGTAACCGGCCGGGGACTGTTCACCGCCGACCCGGCGTGGCTGGTCGCTCCGGGCCGGGAAGATCGGCTGCGCTGGTGGGCCGGACCCTGGCCGGTCGACGAACGGTGGTGGGATCCGCAGCGCGAGGGGCCCGGATCGGGGCGCACCGCACGGGTGCAGGCGCTGCTGGAGGACTCACCTGAGAACGGGGCGCCCGGGCGGGCGCTGCTGCTGTGCTACCGGCTGCGGCGGTGGTACCTGGAGGGCAGCTATGAGTGACCCGGCGCAGAGGCCACAATGGATATCCATTCATGCCCTATTGGATATACTCGACGGATGACGAAGCGGTTGATCGATGTCGATGACGACCGGCTTGAGCAGGTGCGGCTGTTACTCGGCACGTCGACGGTGAAGGCGACGGTGAACGAGGCCCTGGCCGAGGTGTTGGCGCTCGCCCAGCGCCGTGAGGCCCTGCTGCAACCTGAGGCGGTGGCGGGCAGTGCTGAGCTGGCCGCCGATGAGCAGCGCAGGTCTGCGTGGGCTTAAGCGCCTATTTTCTCGGCGACACCTCCGCCGTAGCCCGGGTGACCAAGCCGGCCGTCGCGCAGCGACTCATCCCGCTGATGGAGGCCGGGCTGGTGGCCCGCTGCACCATCACCGACCTCGAAGCCGGGGTCAGCGCCCGCAACGGGGCGGACTGGAAACGCACCCGGCACGCTCGATCGCCCTGGCCCCAGGCGACGGTCGATCAGGACGTGATGGACCGCGCATTCGAGGTGCAAGGTGCGCTCGCTGCCGAAGGTCTACACCGCGCGGTGAAACTCGGCGATCTGCTCATCGCCGCGGCTGCCGAACGTGCCCGGCTCGTGGTGCTGCACTATGACCGAGACTTCGATCGGATAGCGACCATCACCGGTCAGCCCACGGAATGGGTGGCGCCACCGGGAACCGTTGACTGAGGAAGAGTTCTCGGGCTTGCGGCCGAACACGCCCCCGCCGGATGGTGACACTGCGGGCGGTCCTGCCGGCGGATGATCGGGAGGGGACCGCGGGCATACGCTCGCATCTGCACTGGCCGGGAGGAAACGATGACGCTCACCACGCGCCTTACCGAATATTTCGGCATCGAACACCCGATCCTGTCGGCGCCGATGGCGCTGGCCTCCGGCGGGCGCCTGGCGGCAGCGGTGACCGGGGCCGGCGGGCTGGGGCTCATCGGCGGCGGCTACGGCGATCCGTCGTGGCTACGCACCCAGATCACCGAAGCCACCGGAGCTCGCGTCGGCTACGGGTTCATCACCTGGCGGTTGACCTCGGGGTCGGAAGCCCTCGATCTGGCGCTGGCGCACCGGCCCGCGGCGGTCATGCTGTCCTTCGGGGATCTGCATCCGTTCGCCGACCGGATCCGGGGTGCCGGGGTACCGCTCATCGGGCAGATTCAAACGGTGGCTCAGGCGCGTCGGGCACTGCAGGCCGGCGTCGACGTCCTGGTGGCGCAGGGCGGTGAGGCGGGTGGGCACGGGATGAGTGCCCGTTCCACTTTCACCCTGCTGCCCGAGGTCGCCGATCTGGTCGCCGCACATGCCCCGGAAACATTGGTGGTGGCCGCCGGTGGAGTCGTCGACGGGCGAGGGCTGGCGGCGGCCCTGATGCTGGGGGCCGACGGAGTGCTGGTGGGCACTCGGCTCTGGGCGTCTCGGGAAGCACTGGTGTCACCGCGGGCACAGCGGCGGGCGTTGGACGCCGGCGGTGACGACACCTACCGGACCGGTGTCTATGACATCGTCCGGGGACTCGATTGGCCGGCGGAGTACACCGCTCGTGCGCTGCGCAATTCCTTCGGCGACACCTGGCACGGGAGGGAAACCGAGCTGCGGGGGGCACTCGGCGAGGCGGTAGCCGACTACCAGCGGGCCGTTGCGGACGAAGATTTCGATACCGCCGCCGTCCTGGTCGGGGAGGGGGTCGGTCAGATCGGCATGGTTCGCTCGGCCGCCGACATCGTCGAGGACATGGCCGCGGATGCCGAGCGCATCCTGCGCCGGGCCGTCACCAGTGCACGCCCGGCACCAACCGCACCGCCCGCTTGATCGCCCGCGGCACCCGTACCTGCGGGATCGCCCGCGACGGCCGCTTCGGATGGCGGGGAGTCGGCTGGGCCGCAACGGGTGTGGCGTCTTCAGTCGACGCCACACCGCGAGCGGCCGGTGAGTCCGGGTAGCCCAGATAAAGCTGGTGCAGCATCCGGCGGGCCAGCCCCGGTGCGACGTAATTGCCGACCTCGGCCAGCGTGCCCAGCGGGGTGTCGATCCGATCCGGCTTCTCGACCAGACCGCGGATCACCATGGCCGCCGCGTGCTCGGCGCTGATCGCTCCCATCGGGACCAGGTTGCCGGTCGGCGCGATCATCGGCGTGGCCACCAGCGGCATGTGGATGGTGGTGAAAGTGATGTGATCCGACAGCGTCTCGGTCGACACCACATCGGCGAACGCGTCCAACGCAGCCTTGGTGGGCACGTACGCGCTGTATTTGGGACTGTGTGCCAGCACCCCTTCGCTGGAGACGTTGACGACGTGACCGAATCGGCGTTCCCGCCAGTGCGGCAGCAACGCCAGCACCATCCGCACCGCGCCGAAGTAGTTGACCGCCATCGTGCGTTCGTAGTCGTGCAGTCGGTCGCTGGCGTTGACCACCGAGCGACGGATCGACCGGCCGGCGTTGTTCACCAGGTAGTCGACGTGCCCGAACCGCCCCAGGATGTCCTTGACGGTGTGCTCCACCGACGCCGAATCGGTGATGTCACAGGTGAATGCGTGCGCCTGCCCGCCGGCGGCCCGGATCTCGGCCACCAGATCGTCGAGTGCAGATCCGCTGCGGGCCAGCGCGAAGACCACACCGCCGCGCTCGGCCACCGCTATCGCCGAGGCCCGCCCGATTCCGCTGGACGCCCCGGTGATCACCACGTGCCGCCCGACCAGCGGCCCGGCCGGATCGTCGCGGCGGGCACGGTCGGGGTCCAGGTGAGCCGCCCAGTACCGCCACAGCCGCGGGGCGTAGTCGGCGAAGTCGGGCGACTCGACGGCGGTCGCACCCGCCCGTGCCAGCGCGGCACGGGTGGCGTCGGCGACGAAGGTCGGCCGCAGATTCACCAGATCGAGCACCTCGGCGGGCAGACCCAGCTGGGTGGCGATCATGTTGCGCCACACCCGGGCCCGGCCACCGACGTTGAGCACCGGGGCGGCCACCGCGCCGGGCAGGGTGGCGCGCAGCGGCGGCAGTCCGGCCTCGGTCGCGACGGCCCGGTAGATGTCGGGCAGCCCGATCGACTTCGGCGCGGTCAGATGGAAGGTGCGCCCGTCGTAGCCGTCGGCGTGCATCAGTTCGAGCAGTGCGTCGACGACGTAGTCGACCGGAACCACATTGGTGCGACCGGTGTCGGGCACCGCCATCGGGGTGAGCCGGGGCAGTGCCGCCAGCCTGGCCAGCAGCGGAAAGAAGTAGTAGGGCCCGTCGATCTTGTCCATCTCGCCGGTGCGGGAATCGCCCACCACCACCGCCGGACGGAACACCCGGTACCGCAGTCCCGGCGCCGAGCGCACCAGCGCTTCGGCTTCGAACTTGGTCTGGTGATACGGGGTCGGTAACTGCTGGCCGATGTCGAAGTCGTCTTCGGTGAACTCGCCGGCGTAGTCACCGGCCACCGCGATCGAGGAGAGATGTGACAGCGTGGCGTCGAGTCGCTTGGCCAGTCCGATCACCGCACGGGTGCCCTCGACGTTGGCCGCCTGCTGCTCGGCCGCACCGGCGGTGATGTCGTAGATGGCCGCGCAATGCAGCACGTGGTCGATGTCGCCGAGTTCGGCGATCGCGGTGTCGCTCAGCCCGAGATTCTCCGCGGTCAGGTCGCCCACCAGCGGGGTTACCCGATCTCCCCATCCCTGGCCGTCTTGCGCCGCCAGCGCCTCGAAGCGGCCCAGTGAGGCGCGCCGCACCAGCAGCCACACCTGCGCCTCCGGTTCGGTCGTCAGCAACCGCGACACCGCCCGCCGCCCAATAAACCCGGTACCGCCGGTAACGACATAACGCATGCGGCCATGGTGGCCCCTCCCGGCGGCCACGTCAACCGTGGTCAGCGAGCCGGGCCATCCCGGGGATGTTGAGCGCGTAGAACGCCGGCATCACCACGAACACCGCCAGCGCCAGCAGCGGCGAGAACATCACCCCGATCGCCCCGGCGGACAGGTAGGCGATCAGCCCCGCCATCGACCGGAAGCGTTGCGCGGCGAACATGCCCGGATCGGCTCCGTCGGCGGCCAACCGCTCGGGACACCGCGCGACCCGGTTGAACAGCAGCAGCCAACTCGCGCACATGGCGGACAGGACGCCGGCGTACAGGGCCACCGCGGTACGGGCGTCGGGGGTGTCGGCGCCGTCGATGAACGCGTGGGAGAGCACCGCGGTCGGAAACGGGACCAGCGCCGTGGTGAACAGCAGAGCCAGGTTGGCCAGGTGCACGCCCCGGTCGACCCGTCTGATCGCGGTGAAAGCCTGGTGGTGGTTGAGCCAGATCACCGCGACGTAGCCGAACGACGCGAGGTAGCCGAGATAGGCCGGCCACTGCCGCAGCAGCCCGTCCAGCAGCTGGCCGGGGGCGTGCTCGGGTGCTTTGAGGTCGAGCACCAGCAGTGTCACCGCGATCGCGAACACCCCGTCGCTGAACGCCTCCACCCGTCCCGTGTCGCTCAGGCCACCGTGCGCATCGGGCCCATCGGGTGTGCTCATCGGCGCTCGGGCGACCGAAGATCAGAACGCGCGAATTCCATCCCAGTCCACCAGTTTCCAGCCGGTGGTCGGGCTGCCGGTGATCACCACCTTGCCGATGTTGGGCAGCGGGTGGTCGAACAGCAACTCGTCGCGGGGATTCTTGACGTTCATCAGCGTCCACGTCATGATCGACGCCCCGTGTGCGAACGCCACCGGGTTGGCGTCGCCGGTGTCGTAGATGTGCTGGACGGCGGCGCCGAACTCGTCGTTGAACCGGTTGCCGTCGATCGAGCCGGGGATGGCCGCGGTCCGGTCACCGTGAATCCAGGCCAGCGGGGCCAGCAGATACGCCGAGTCGGCGATCGACCCGGGCTTGCCCGCGAACCAGCCGGCGCCGATCTCCCGCAGGCCGGGCAGAACCTGGACTTGGCGGCCGAGTTCGCGCGCCAACGGGGCGGCGGTCTGCTGGCTGCGGGCCATCGAGGAGGCGTAGACGCCGTCGTAGTGGTTGTGCGAGAGCAGCTTTGCGATCTCCTGCGCCTGGGTGCGGCCCTTGTCGCTCAGGTCCGGACCCGGCACCGACGTATCGAGGATGCCGGCGGCGTTGCTCTGCGACTCGGCGTGCCGGACCAGTGTCAGCGTGATGGTGCGCGTGCGCGGTGTCTCCGAACAACCGCTCAACGCCAAGGCCGCGGCCAGCATCACCGCCAGCATTGCGAACACGGTTCCGGTGCGGTTCCAGGTGCGCTTGCCCATGCCCCACAGCCTGCCGTGCCGATAGCGTCGACGGGGCCGGTTCTGCTGAAATGATCGCAGTCCTATTCATTCCAGGTGAAGGAGAATCCGTGGCACTGGACCCGACGGCCATCGGAGCAACCGCCGATCCCATGCTGGTCGAATGGACCGAGCGCGACACCATGCTCTACGCGCTCGGTGTCGGCGCGGGGACCTCCGATCTGGCGTTTACCACCGAGAACAGCCACGACACCCCGCAACAGGTGCTGCCCACCTATGCCGTCATCTGCTGCCTGGGTTTCGCGGCCGCCGGCAAGATCGGCACCTTCAACCCGGCGTTGCTGCTGCACGGCTCCCAGGAGGTGCGACTGTTCGCGCCGCTGCCCGCCGCCGGAAGCCTGCAGGTGGTCGCCGAGGTCGCCGATATCCAGGACAAGGGGGAGGGCAAGAACGCCATCGTGATGCTGCGGGCCCGCGGCACCGACCCCAAGACCTCCGAGTTGCTGGTCGAGACCCTGGTCACCGTGGTCATCCGCAAGGCCGGTGGTTTCGGTGGGGAGCCCGGGCAGCGGGCGATCGCGCCGCAGATCCCCGACACCGAACCGGATTCGCGCACCACCTACGTGACCCGGGAAGACCAGGCGTTGCTCTATCGGCTCTCCGGCGACCGCAACCCGTTGCACAGCGACCCCTGGTTCGCCACCACGCTGGCGGGCTTCCCCAAGCCGATCCTGCACGGGTTGTGCACCTACGGCTTCGCCGGTCGCGCCCTGGTCGCCGAACTCGGCGGCGGTGACGCCGACCGGGTCCACGCCATCTCGGCGCGGTTCACCGACCCGGTGTTCCCGGGGGAGACGCTGACCACCTCGATCTGGCGGACCGAGCCGGGCAAAGCGGTGTTCCGCACCGAGGCCGCCGGTCCCGACGGCACCAACTGCCGGGTGGTGCTCGACGACGGGGTGGCCGAGTACCGGGACTGAGGTTCGCCGAATCGGGTGCCCGCATCGCCCCGTCACTTCCCGTGAAGGTGCGTAGTTGTACGCAAAACCGCGGCGTGTCGTGTGCAAACACGCTCCCCCGCAAGCGGGGGGGACCCCCAGCTGGCGGGGGAGAGGGCGGGGAGAGGGGCGGGGTCGGGGCTTACTGCGCGGCGAGGCGGGCGGTGAACTCCACCGCCTGCGCCGGGCTGTCCAGCGCATAACGCGCGGCGGTGGCGCGGTCACCGTCGTCGTTGTGCCGCACCAGAATTCCGGCACCGCCGGATTCGGCCACCGCGTCGAACGCATCCTCGTCGGTGATGTCGTCGCCGAGGAACACCGGCGTGGCGACCCCGGGCATCCGATCCAGCAGCCAGCGCAGCGTGCGTCCCTTGTCCCAGTCGAGCTCGGGCCGCAACTCGATCACCTCGCGCCCGGTGGTCACCCGCAGGCCGTCGCGCCGTCCGGCGTCGCGCACCGCCGCCAGCACTTCACTCACCCGGTCCCGCGCGGCATTGCGGTAGTGCACCGCAACCGCGAACCGTTTGTGCTCCACCATGATCCCCGGAAGCGCGCCGAGCCGTTCGCGCAGCGCGACCGCCGCAGCGGCCAGCACCGGCACCGCGCCGGCGGCGGTGTCGTTCTGGTGGTGGGTGCCGTCCGGGCCGGTCAGCTCGAAGCCGTGACTGCCCGCATACCAGATCCCGTCCAGACCCACCCGGGCCCGCACGTCGGCCAGGTCACGGCCGGACAGCACCGCGACCGGGCATCGGGCGGCCAACGCGGCCAGCGCCGCCACCGCCCCGGCGACCGGCCGGGCCGCGTCGGGATCGTCGACGATCTCCGAAAGGGTTCCGTCGAAGTCGAAGAACACCGCCGGACGGTCCAGGTGGCGCAACCCGGATGCCGTCATGGCGTCGGGCAGGACCGACATCGGCCGGTCGCCGGTGCGCACCCGCACGGTGCCGGGGGAGTCCACCCGCGCGTCGCCGCCGTCGCGTCCCACGCCGATCACCAGCGCGAATCCGGCACTGCGCGCAGCGGTTACACCCGATTCGGTGTCGGCCAGGACCACGCAACGGCCCGGCCGCACGCTCAGCCCGGCGGCGGCCGCCACCAACTCGGCGCCCGAACCCACCGTGCCCACCCGCACACCGGCCTGCCGCAACCGCTGGGGCAGATCCCCCGTGTCGGCGTCCCCGCCGAGGCACAGCAGCACCGCGTCGTGGCGACGAGGGTCGATCAGGACCGACATGCCCACCATCCCACCACGGTGCCACAGCCCGACTCGGATTAGCGTGGTAGGGGTACGGACCAACAGCGCAAGGAGAACCCGATGTCGTCTGCTTCCGGAATCCTGGTCGGTGTCGACGGCTCGCCGTCGTCGGTCGCGGCGGTCGACTGGGCGGCACACGCCGCCGCTTTGCACAACCTTCCGCTCACCCTGGTCCACGTGCTGGCCTCGCCGGTGGTGATGACCTTCCCCGAGACCCCGATGCCGCCCGGATACACCGAGTGGCAACGCGAGCAGGGCGAGCACCACCTGCGCGACGCCGTCAAGGTCGCCGAGGCGGCCGGGGCGCCGCGGGTCGTCGCCGAGATCGTGGTGGGTTCCACGGTGCCGATGCTGGTGGACCTCAGCCGCGGGTCCGCCCGCCTGGTGGTCGGATCCCGCGGGCACGGACTGCTGCGCCGCCGGCTGCTCGGTTCGGTCAGCTCGTCACTGGTGCGGCACGCGCACTGCCCGGTCGCGGTCGTGCACGAAGGCCAGCCGGAAGAGCACCCGAGTCCCGGCCCGGCGCCGGTGGTGGTCGGCATCGACGGCTCCGCGGTGTCGGAGGCCGCCACCGGGCTGGCCTTCGAAGAGGCGTCGCTGCGCGGGGCGGAACTGGTCGCGGTGTACGCCTGGCACGACACCGGCCTGCTGGACTTTCCCGGCATCGACACCGCCGCGATGGAATCCGACGGCGAACTGGTGCTGGCCGAGCGGCTGGCCGGCTGGCGGGAGCGTTACCCGGACGTCACGGTGCGCCGGGTGGTGGTGGGCGACCGGCCGGCCGATCAACTCATCGAGCAGTCCCGCCAAGCCCAGCTGGTGGTGGTGGGCAGCCACGGCCGCGGCGGCTTCACCGGCATGCTGTTGGGTTCGGTCAGCCAGGCGGTGGTGCAGGCGGCGCATGCGCCGGTGATCGTCGTCCGGCCGACCTGACCCAGCCTCAGCCGACGGTCAGCGCGTCGGCCTCCCGGCGTGCCGCGACGGCCTGCTGCGCGGCCGGTGACGGCCGGGGCAGCACCCGCTGCGGCCACCAGAACCAGCGGCCCAGCAGCGCGGCGATCGACGGCGTCATGAACGAGCGGATCACCAGGGTGTCGATCAGCAGGCCGAGCCCGATGGTGGAACCCACCTGGCCGATCACCTTCAGGTCGGAGACCAGCATCGACATCATGGTGAACGCGAACACCAGACCCGCCGAGGTGACCACCGAGCCGCTGCCGCCCATCGCGCGGATGATGCCGGTCTTGAGTCCGCCGTGCAGCTCTTCCTTCATCCGGGAGACCAGCAGCAGGTTGTAGTCCGAGCCCACCGCCAGCAGGATGATCACGCTCATCGCCAGCACCATCCAGTGCAGATCCAGCCCGACGATGTGCTGCCAGATCAGCACCGAGAGACCGAAGGATGTGCCCAGCGAGAGCAGCACCGTGCCGACGATCACCGCCGAAGCCACCACCGCCCGGGTGATCAGCAGCATGATGATGAAGATCAGGCAGAGCGAGGCGACGCCGGCGATGATCAGGTCGTAGGCCGACCCGTCCTTCATGTCCTTGAACATGGCCGCGGTGCCGCCGAGATAGACCTTGGAGCCCTCCAACGGGGTGCCTTTGAGCGCCTCGTGCACGGCGTGCTTGATCGGTGCGACGTGGCTGACGCCCTCCGGCGACATCGGGTCGCCCTCGTGGCTGATGATGAACCGCACCGCGTGCCCGTCGGGCGACAGGAACATCTTCATGCCGCGCTTGAAGTCGGGGTTGTCGAACGCCTCCGGCGGAAGGTAGAACGAGTCGTCGTTCTTGGACTCGTCGAACGCCTTGCCCATGGCGTTCTGGCCCTCCATCATCTTCTCCATCTGCAGCTGCAGGCCCTCCATGGTGGACTGCATCTTCAGCTGGGTGGTGCGCATGTTCGACATCGTCTCGATCATCGGCGGCATGATCTCGAGCATCCGCGGCATCAGCCGGTCGAGGTTGTCGATGTCGGGCAGGACCTTTTCGAAGTCCTCGGTCATCGCGTCGATGCCGTCCATCATGTCGAAGATCGACCGGATCGACCAACAGATCGGGATGTCGAAGCAGTGCGGCTCCCAGTAGAAGTAGCTGCGCATCGGACGCCACATGTCGTCGAAGTCGGCCATCTCGTCGCGCAGTTTCTGGATGTCGTCGAGCATGATGTGCATCTTGGTGGCCATGCTGTGGGTGGTCGCCGACATCTCGCGGGTCACGTCGAGCATCTGCTTCATGCTCTCGATCGAGACCAGCATGTCGTCGCCCATCTTGAGCATGTTGCGCATGCTGTCGAGCTGGTACTTCATGTTCAGCTGCTGGGTGGTGCCCTGCATGCTGATCGCGAACGGGATCGTGGTGTGCTCGATCGGGGTGCCCTGCGGGCGGGTGATGGCCTGGACCCGGGCGATGCCCGGCACCTCGAACACCCGCTTGGCGATCCGGTTGATGACCAGGAAGTCGGCCGGGTTGCGCAGGTCGTGGTCGGTCTCGATCATCAGCAGTTCCGGGTTCATCCGGGCCTGGGAGAAATGCCGGTCCGCGGCGGCGTAGCCGATGTTGGCCGGCACGTAATCCGGCATGTACACGCGGTCGTTGTAGTTGGTCTGGTAGCCCGGCAGGGTGAGCAGCCCGATCAGGCAGACCCCGGTGGTGGCCGCCAGCACCGGGCCCGGCCAGCGCACGATCATCGTGCCGATCCGCCGCCAGGACCGGATCCGCATCGCCCGCTTGGGCTCGAGCATGCCGAAGCGGCTGGCCAGCGCGACCACCGCGGCGCCGAAGGTCAGCGCCGCCACGACCAGGACTACCATGCCGATCGCCAGCGGAATGCCCAGCGACTGGAAGTAGGGCAGTCGGGTGAAGTGCAGGCAGAAGGTGGCGCCGGCGATGGTCAGCCCCGAGCCCAGGATCACGTGCGCGGTGCCGTGATACATGGTGTAGAAGGCCGTTTCCTTGTCCTGCCCGATCGCTCGGGCCTCCTGGTAACGGCCGAGTAGGAAGATCGCGTAGTCGGTCGAGGCGGCGATGGCCAATGTCACCAGCAGGTTCACCGCGAACGTCGAGAGCCCGATGATGTTGTGGTAGGCCAGCAGCGCCACCACGCCGCGGGCGGAGCTCAGCGAGAACACCACCATGCCCAGCACCAGCAGCACCGTGCCGATCGACCGGTAGATGGACAGCAGCATGGTGATGATCACCACGAACGTCAGTGCGGTGATGAGCTGCAGGCTCTTGTCGCCGGCGATGTGCTGGTCGGCGTTGAGGGCGGCGCCGCCGGTGACGTAGGCGTGCACCCCCGCAGGCGCCGGGGTGTCGGCGACGATCTTCTGGACGGCCTCGACCGACTCGTTGGCCAGGGTCTCGCCCATGTTGCCGGCCAGATACACCTGGACATAGGCGGCCTTGCCGTCCGGGCTCTGCGAGCCCGCCGCGGTCAGCGGGTCGCTCCAGAAGTCCTGGACGTGCTCGACGTGGGTGTGGTCGGCCTCCATCTTGGTGACCAGCTCGTCGTAGTAGGCGTGCGCGTCCTCGCCGAGCGGTTCGTCGCCCTCGATGACCACCATCGCCGAGCTGTCCGATTTGAACTCGTCGAACACCTTGCCGATGCGCATCATCGAGATCATCGACGGGGCATCCTTGGGCGCCATCGAGACCGCGCGGAGTCTGCCGACCTCTTCGAGCTGCGGCACGATGACGTTCACCAAAACGGTGATTGCCACCCAGGTCAGGATGATCGGGATCGCCAGTCGGCGAATCCATTTGGGAATACCGCCGCGCTCGGGTCGCCGCGCGGCCGGCAGGGTGTCGGTCGGAGCGTCGGGGGCGGAGTCGTTGCTGGTGTGTTTGCTCATGCGGATTTCACAATGCAGAAGGTCTGGGCGCTGACGGGGCCGGTGGCGATGCGTTCGTCTTTGACCTCACCGTCGATGGTGACCCGGCAGCCGATGGTGGCGCCGTCACCCTGCGCGACGATGTTGGGGCTGACCGCCGGGTTGGTGGTCGACAGGGTCAGCGACCACGGCAGGCTGGCCCCGTCGAGGCGTTGCGGGGTGGCGTCGAGGTCCAGGTAGTTGATGTCGGCGTAGGTGCCGTCCGGACTGAAGATCTCGTAGACCACGATCTTGGGGTGAAAGGGCTTGGTGTCCTCGAACGGGGCAGCGCTGGAACTGCTGTCGTCGCCGCCGAAATAGCTGCGGACTCGGTGCACGACACCCACGCCCACCGCGAGAACCACAACGATGAGCAGGGGGAGCCATGCGCGTCTGAGAACGCCGAACATGAAAGCGGTGGCCCTTTCGGATCGTGCCTGAATCTGACACAGATTAGTGCATCAAAGTTCTTTTTCACACCCGACGAAGCCTTGATCGAATATATGTTCGATATTCTGTGGGGTGTGGGTTGGGATAGTGGGCCGCCGAGCTGGGCGGAGATGGAGCGAATACTCGATGGTAAGTCTCGTCACACCGGTGTTTCGGCCGGTGCGACGCGGGATCGCGACCCGTCGATCTCCCGTCCGGAACCACCACCCCGGCCGGTGTCGGCGCACCCCTACGCCGAATTGCATGCGCACTCGGCGTACAGCTTCTTAGACGGGGCCAGCAGCCCGCAGGAGCTGGTCGCCGAGGCCGCCCGGCTGGGGCTGCGGGCGATCGCGCTGACCGATCACAACGGGTTGTACGGAGTGGTGCGGTTCGCCGAGGCCGCCGCCGAGCTGGCGGCCGAGGGGCAGCACGTCGCCACGGTGTTCGGCGCCGAGCTGTCGTTGGGGGCGTCCGTCTCCGCGCGGGCCCGCACCGAGGACCCGGACCCGCCCGGCCCCCATCTACTGGTGCTGGCCCGCGGCCCGGAGGGCTATCGGAGATTGTCCCGGCAGATCGCCGCCGCGCACCTGGCCGGCGAGAAGGGCAGGCCGCGTTTCGACCTGGACGCGCTGACCGAGGCCGCCGGTGGACACTGGCACATCCTGACCGGCTGCCGCAAGGGGCACGTCCGCGCGGCGCTGGCCGCCGGCGGGGTCGAGGCCGCCTCCGCCGCGCTGGCCGACCTGGTGGACCGGTTCGGAGCCGGCCGGGTCGCTGTGGAGCTGACCCGGCACGGCGAGCCGTGCGACGACGAACGCAACGCCGCGCTGGCCGGCCTGGCGCCCCGGTTCGGGGTAGGGCTGGTGGCCACCACCGGTGCGCATTTCGCCCGGCCGGACCGGGGCCGGCTGGCGATGGCGCTGGGTGCGGTGCGGGCACGCCAGTCGCTGGATGACGCGGCCGGGCGACTGGCCCCGCTGGGCGGGTCGCACCTGCGGTCCGGCGCGGAGATGGCCCGACTGTTCGCGGCCCACCCGACGGCGGTGCCGGCGGCGGCCGAGCTCGGCGAGCGGTGCGCGTTCCCGCTGGCGCTGATCGCCCCGCAACTACCGCCCTTCCCGGATGTACCGGCCGGCACTACCGAGGACGGCTGGCTGCGGCGGTTGACCCTGGCCGGCGCCGCCGGGCGCTACGGCCCGCCCGAGCGGGCGCCGGCCGCCTACTCCCAGATCGAGCGTGAGTTGGAAGTCGTTGCGCAACTGGGTTTCCCCGGATACTTCCTGGTGGTGCACGACATCACCCAGTTCTGCCGGCGCAGTGACATCCTGTGCCAGGGCCGGGGATCGGCGGCCAACTCCGCGGTCTGCTACGCCCTCGGCATCACCGCGGTGGATCCGGTGGCCAACGGGCTGCTGTTCGAACGGTTCTTATCCCCGGCCCGCGACGGCCCGCCCGACATCGACATCGACATCGAATCGGATCGGCGCGAGGAGGTGATCCAGTACGTCTACGCCAAATACGGTCGCGACCACGCCGCCCAGGTGGCCGATGTCATCACCTACCGGGGCCGCAGCGCGGTACGCGACATGGCCCGTGCGCTGGGCTATTCGCCGGGGCAGCAGGACGCCTGGAGCAAGCAGCTGAGCCGCTGGGGGAGGGCCGGCCGGGAGGCCGCCGATCTGCACGGCATCCCCGAACAGGTGGTGGAGCTGGCCGACCAGGTCGCCGATCTGCCGAGGCATCTGGGCATCCACTCCGGTGGCATGGTGATCTGCGATCGGCCGATCGCCGACGTGTGCCCGGTGGAGTGGGCCCGGATGCCCGGGCGGAGCGTGCTGCAGTGGGACAAAGACGACTGCGCCGCAATCGGTTTGGTGAAATTCGACCTGCTGGGGCTGGGCATGCTTTCGGCGTTGCACTACGCGATCGACCTGGTGGCGCAGCATTGCGGTGTCGAGGTGGACCTGGCCGCGATCGACCTGTCCGAACCGGCGGTCTACGAGATGCTGGCGCGCGCCGACACCGTCGGGGTGTTCCAGGTGGAGTCGCGCGCCCAGATGGCCACCCTGCCGCGGTTGCGCCCACGGGAGTTCTACGACCTGGTGGTGGCGGTGGCGCTGATCCGCCCCGGGCCGATCCAGGGCGGGTCGGTGCATCCCTACATCCGCCGCCGCAACGGCATCGACCCGGTGACCTACGAGCACCCGTGTATGGCGCGAGCGCTGGAGAAAACCTATGGGGTGCCACTGTTTCAGGAGCAGTTGATGACGCTGGCGGTGGACTGCGCCGGGTTCACCGCCGCCGAAGCCGACCAGCTGCGCCGTGCCATGGGATCCAAGCGCTCCCCGGAGCGGATGCGCCGGCTACGGGACCGGTTCTACGACGGGATGGCCGAGTGTCACGGCATCACCGGAGCGGTGGCGATGCGGATCTACGAGAAGCTGGAAGCCTTCGCCAACTACGGATTTCCGGAGAGCCATGCGATGAGCTTCGCGTCGCTGGTGTTCTATTCGGCCTGGTTCAAGCTGCACTATCCCGCGGCGTTCTGCGCCGCGCTGCTGCGGGCTCAGCCGATGGGCTTCTACTCACCGCAGTCGTTGGTCGCCGACGCCCGCCGGCACGGGGTGCCGGTACACCGCGGTTGCGTCAACGCCAGCCTGGTACACGCCACATTGGAATGCGGCGGCACGCAACTCCGGCTCGGCCTGGGGGCCGTGCGGGGCATCGGCACCGACCTTGCCGAGCGGCTGGTGGCCGACCGGGAAGCGCATGGACCGTTCACCTCGATGCTGGATCTGACCGCCCGGGTGCAGCTTTCGGTGCCGCAGGCCGAGGCGCTGGCGACCGCCGGCGCATTCGACTGCTTCGGCGGGAATCGCCGGGAGGCGCTGTGGGCGGCCGGGTCGGTGGCGGGGCAGCGGCCGGACCGGCTACCCGGGGTCGGCGTCGCCACCGGTACCCCGGCGCTGCCCGGGATGAGCGAGATCGAGCTGGCCGCCGCCGATGTCTGGGCCACCGGGGTCTCACCCGACAGCTTCCCGACCCAGTTCCTGCGCGCCGATCTCGATGCGCTCGGGGTGATTCCGGCCGAGCAGCTGGGAGGCGTCCCCGACGGCACCCGGGTATTGGTGGCCGGGGCGGTGACGCACCGGCAGCGGCCGGCGACCGCCCGCGGGGTCACCTTCGTCAACCTCGAGGACGAGACCGGGATGGTCAACGTGCTGTGTACGCCGGGAGTGTGGACGCGCCATCGCAAGCTGGCGCAGACCGCGACGGCACTGCTGGTCCGTGGCCGGGTGCAGAACGCCGCCGGGGCGGTCACCGTGCTGGCCGATCGGCTGGGCTCCCTGGAGTTGACCGTGGGTTCGCGCTCCCGGGACTTCCGGTAGCCGCCGGCGGTAGCCTCCATTCATGAACCTCAACTTGTCCGCCGACGAAGTCCTGACCACCACCCGATCGGTCCGCAAGCGTCTCGACCTCGACAAGCCGGTTCCCCGCGAGGTGCTGATGGAATGCCTCGAGATCGCCTTGCAGGCACCCACCGGTTCCAACGCCCAGGGCTGGCAGTGGATGTTCGTCACCGACCCGGTCAAGAAGCAGGCGATCGCCGATATCTACCGCGCCAACGCCCTGCCCTACCTGAACCAGGAGAAGCCCGGCTACGGCGAGGGTGACGTGCGCACCGAACGGATGGGGTTCGTCAGCGATTCGGCCAAGTATCTGGCCGAGAACCTCCAGGACGTGCCGGTGCTGCTGATCCCGTGCCTGGAGGGCAAGCCCGACACCGGGGGACTGGGGTTCAGCGCGTCGTTCTGGGCCTCGCTGTTCCCGGCGGCCTGGAGCTACTGCCTGGCGCTGCGTAACCGCGGACTGGGTTCCTGCTGGACCACTCTGCATCTGCACGGCGACGGCGAGAAGCAGGCCGCCGAGGTACTCGGCATCCCCTACGAGCAGTACAGCCAGGGCGGGCTGTTCCCGATCGCCTACACCAAGGGCACCGACTTCAAACCGGCCAAGCGGCTGCCGGCGGACCGGGTGGTGCACTTCGACACCTGGTGATCCGGCCGGCGATCACGGCGCCACTGTCGGGTTATGTCACGCCCTCCGGCCGATCGCGTGCCATAACCCGACATTCGGTGCGGCCGAACTACACCCCGCCGGGAAAGCCGTGCTGGCGCCACGCCTCGTAGGCCGCCACCGCGGCGGCGTTCGACAGGTTCAGCGACCGCCGTCCGGGCAGCATCGGGATGCGAAGCCGCCCGGTGATGTGCGGGTCGGCCAGGGTCTGCTCGTCGAGCCCGGTGGGTTCGGGACCGAACATCAGGACGTCGCCGGGTTCATAGCGCACGTCGGTGTAGGCGGTGGCCGCGCCGGTGGTGAACGCGAAGACCCGGGCGTCGCCGAGGGCCTCCCACGCCGCCGGCAACGACGGGTGGACCCGCACCCACGCGAGGTCGTGGTAATCCAGACCGGCCCGCCGCAGTTTCGGCTCGGACAGATCGAATCCCAAGGGCTCCACCAGGTGGAGTTCCGCGCCGGTCGCCGCCACCATCCGGATCGCGTTACCGGTGTTGGGCGGAATGCGGGGTGAGTAGAACAGCACCCGGATCATGGGGTCGATCATGACAGCCCGTCGATCTGTTTGCTCGACCGGAGTTCGCAGTGGCACGCGAAGGTCTCGAAAAGTGTTCTGTTAAGTAAAGATTCTGGTCATGCCTGGTACCGACTGTCATACTCGTGCAATTGCTATGCCGTGAATCACACCGCAACCCGCCGCGCGGGTGCGATGTCCGCAAGAGTCCGATGAATGAGGCGCAGACGGTGAGTTCCAGTCGAGCGGTCGGCGTACCGGCCACTGGCCGGTGACGCTCTTCGACCACCCGGAAGGGGTGGAGCAGGCCCCGGGCGACCCGGTAGACCGCGATCATCAGCCCGGTGCCGCGACAGTCAAGCGGCCGTCGCGATGGTCGGTGCGCAACTGGCCGGTGCGATGGAAGGTGCTGGCGATCGCCCTGCTGCCGCTGTCGCTGGCCGGGCTCTTCGGCGGCCTGCGGGTCTCGACCGCACTCGCGGACTCCAACCGGCTGCGGCTGATCGCCGACCGTGCCGAGATGATCCCGGCGATCACCAATTACATGTCGGCACTGGGTGATGCACTGGTGGCCGCATCGTCCGACGGCGACGCCGAGGGCGCCCGGAAGAACTTCGAGAACCGCAAATACGAGCTGCAGTCGAGACTGTCGCACACTGACGTGGCCGCCGACGTGCGGTCCGGGGTGGACACCCTGATCGACCGCGGCCAGGAACTGCTGACGCTGGTGTCGACCACCGGGGTCGGGCTGCGTGACGAGGTGACCGGCTACGCGCCCATCCTGCTGACCGCCGAAGACGCCATCATCGGATCGGTCCGGTCGGACGGTGAACAGATCCGGGCGCAGACCGAGGGATTGAGCCGCGCAGTCGGTGCCCGCGGCCAGATGATGATGCAGGAACTGCTGGTCAACCGTGGCGGTGAGCTGCCCGACCCGGAGTTGCGCACCTCGATGATGACGCTGGCCGGCACCGAGCCGTCCACGCTGTTCGGGATGGCCCAGGTGCTCGGTGTCGACTCACCGGAAGCCAAGTCCCTGCAGCAGCAACTGGTGACCCGGATGGCGATCATGTCCGACCCGGAGCAGGTGCTGCCGAACAACCCGGTGCTGCGGGACTCGATTCGCACCACCGACCAGATCGCCGCCCGGCTGATCGCCGAGAACACCGGCGCGGTCACCTCGGCCGTCGAGGACCGCGCCGAGGCCCGCCGCGCCGCCGCGTTGCGCGACGTGGCGCTGGTGCTGGCCGCGATCACCGCCACCCTGCTGGCGGTGTGGCTGGTGGCGCGCTCGCTGGTGCGTCCGCTGCGCACTTTGCGGGACAGCGCCTTGCAGGTGGCCCACACCGACCTCGAGCAGGAGATCGCCCGGCTGCGTGCCGGCGAGCCCGGGTCGGATCGCGACCCCGACCCGTTGCCGGTCTACACCACCGAGGAGGTCGGACAGGTCGCCCACGCCGTCGACGAACTGCACGCGCAGGCCCTACTGCTCGCCGGGGACGAAGCCCGGCTGCGGCAGCTGGTCAACGAGATGTTCGAGACGATGTCGCGGCGCAACCGATCCCTGGTCGACCAGCAGTTGGCGCTCATCGACCAGCTGGAGCGCAACGAGGACGACCCCGACCGGCTGGAGAGCCTGTTCCGGTTGGACCATCTTGCCGCCCGGATGCGGCGCAACGGGGCGAACCTGCTGGTGCTGGCCGGTGCGCGCACACCCCACGAACGGGGCCGGCCGACACCGCTGGCGACGTTGATCAGTGCCGCCGCCTCGGAAGTCGAGGGCTACGACCGGGTGCAGACGGTATTGGTGCCCGACACCACGGTGACCGGCGCGGCCGCAGCCGACTGCGTGCACCTGCTCGCGGAATTGATGGACAACGCATTGCGCTATTCGGCGCCGACGGAACCGGTCCGGGTGGTCGCCGGATTCGAGAGCGACGGCGGGGTGGTGATCGAGGTGGTCGACGTCGGGTTGGGGATGACCGACGCCGACCTGCGGATGGCCAACATGCGGCTGGCGGCCGGCGGTGAGTTCAGCCCGGAGAACGCCCGCCACATGGGGCTGTTCGTGATCTCACGGCTGGCGCACCGGCACGGCATCGAGGTCCGGTTGTTCCCGGCGTCGCAGGGGTCGAGGGGTATCACCGCCGAGGTGTACCTGCCGGCGCACCTGCTGATCGGCGGGCCCGTCGAACAACCCATCCCGGTGGTCGCGGCTCCGCCGGTCCAGCCGATCGCCGACGTCGCCGAGACGCCGCAGCCCCAACCCGCGCCGTACGAGTCGTATGAGTCCTACGACCAGTCGGTGCAGTCCGAGCCCTACGACTACACCGACGCCGACGACGACGTCGACGTGGCCGATCCCGGTCCCGTCGTCTCGCTGCTGCCGCGCCGTAACCCGGGATCCAGCGGTATCACCGGGCCATCGGCCGGGCGACCCGCCGAACCGTTCGAGCGGGCGCCGCACGCAGCCGAGCCGGTCATCGAAAGGTCTTCTCCCGCCGACACGTCGGCGTATTTCGCGGCGCGATCCCGGGCCGCGGCCACGCCGGAGCCCGAGCCCGAGCCGGAACCCGCATCCGCGCCCGACACCGATTCGATCTATCAGCGGATGCTCTCCGAATCGCTGGGCAACGACCCCAACGAACCGGGTCTGCGCGCCGACCTGGACTGGCAGTCGGTGTGGGATCGCGGTTGGTCGGTGGCCGCCGAGGTCGAGAACGTGCCGGTCGTCGCCCACACCGAACACGGTCTGCCGGTCCGCGAACCCGGCGCCCGGCTGGTACCCGGGTCTGCTCGCGACGATGCACCAGAGGCGCTCGATACCTATGTCCCCGAACACGGTTCGGATGACCAGGGTGACCACGGTGAGCACCCGGCGTCCGACGGCGGACCCGGCGGGGCCGCCCGCCCGACACCGCAATGGGATCCCGCGGCGATAGGAACCTCGATCAGCAGTCACTTCAGCGGGGTGCACGCCGCACGAGCGCACGCCCGGGAAAACGGACACGACATCGACCAGGGACAGAACCGGTAATGACCTTCCCCACAGAACCCGCAGAACACCGTCGCCCCGCCGAAACCTCGCTGGACTGGCTGGTCTCCAAATTCACCCGCGAGGTGCCCGGGGTGTCCCACGCGGTACTGGTCTCGGTCGACGGGCTGACGGTCGCGGCCAGCGAACACCTGCCCACCGAACGGGCCGACCAACTGGCGGCCGTCGCATCGGGTCTGGCCAGTCTGGCGACCGGCGCGGCACAACTGTTCGAGGGCGGGCGGGTGCTGCAGTCGGTAGTCGAGATGGAGCAGGGCTACTTGTTGCTGATGCGGGTCGGCGACGGCTCGCACCTGGCGACCCTGGCGAGCGCGTCCTGCGATATCGGCCAGATCGGCTACGAGATGGCGGTTCTGGTGGAGCGGGTCGGCGCGGTGGTCCAGTCCGCGCGCCGATCGGCCCCGTCGGCCGGCCGCTCGCGGGGTGCCGGTGAATGGTGATGGACAGCGCGCAGCACCGCGGGTACCGGACCGCCCCGCAGACTCCCGACGTCGAGGCCAATCTGGTCCGTCCCTACACCCTGACCGCCGGTAGGACCCACACCGACGTTCCGCTGCCGCTGGAAGCCCCGGTGCAGACCCTGCACGATGCGCAGCCCAACCAATGGCCGGTCAGTGATCCGCGCGGCCGGATCGTCGAACTCTGCCGGGCGGCTCCGTCGGTCGCCGAGATCTCCGCCCGGCTGGATCTGCCGCTGGGTGTCGCGCGCGTCCTGGTGGGCGATCTGGTCACGTCGGGATACCTTCGGGTGCGCGCGACGCTGACCGAGGCGTCCACCCGGGACGAACGCCGGGAATTGATAGGAAGGACGCTTCGTGGCCTACGAGCGCTGGGATAGGCCCCCGGACACGTCCGCCGCCCCGCGGGATTCCGCCTCGACCAAGATCGTCATCGCCGGCGGATTCGGGGTCGGCAAGACCACCTTCGTCGGCACCGTCTCGGAGATCATGCCGCTGCGCACCGAAGCGCTGGTGACCGATGCCTCGGCCGGCATCGACGGGCTGGAGGCCACTCCCGACAAGCGGACCACCACGGTCGCAATGGACTTCGGCCGCATCACCTTGGCCGACGATCTGGTGCTGTACCTGTTCGGCACGCCGGGCCAGCGCCGGTTCTGGTTCATGTGGGACGACCTGGTGCGCGGTGCCATCGGCGCGATCGTCATGGTCGACTGCCGGCGACTGCAGGACAGCTTCGCCGCGGTCGACTTCTTCGAGCACCGCAACCTGCCGTTCCTGATCGCGGTCAACGAGTTCGACGGGGCGCCGCGCTACCCGGTGGCCGCGGTGCGCAAAGCGCTGGCCCTGGCCGATCACATCCCGGTGATCGCCGTCGACGCGCGCGATCCCCGATCGGCCCGGGGTGCGCTCATCGCGATCAGCGAATACGCACTGTCCACCCTGGCGCCGACGTCCGGTTGACCGGCGCCCGGCACTGGGTCGACCGCGAGTTCGTCGGCCACGATTTCCGCGACGAGGATCTCTCCCGGCTGCACACCGAACGGACGGTCTTCGACGACTGCGATTTCAGCGGCGCGAACCTGGCCGAATCGCAGCACCGCGGATCGGCCTTCCGCAACTGCCGGTTCGAACGGGCATCGCTGTGGCACAGCGAATTCCATCACTGCAGCCTGCTGGGCTCGGTGTTCGTCGACTGCCGGCTACGGCCGATGGTCCTCGACGAGGTCGATCTGACCCTGGCGGTGCTGGGCGGCAACGATCTTCGCGGGGTGGATCTGGCCGGGTGCCGGTTGCGGGAAGCGGGCCTGGTGGAAACCGACCTGCGCAGAGCGGTTCTGCGCGAGGCCGACCTGACCGGTGCTCGCACCGCCGGTCTGCGGCTCGAGGAAGCCGATCTGCGGGGTGCCCGCGTCGACCCGACGCTGTGGACCACCGCGGCGCTGACCGGCGCGCGCATCGACATCGCCCAGGCGATGACCTACGCGGCCGCCCACGGGTTACGGCTCGACGGCGCGGACTGACACTGCGGCTACCGCTTGAGCCGGATCTTCCACCACACCAGGGTGCTGTAGAACACCGACAGCAGCGCCAGCATGCCCATGTCGAGCAGCCAGATGCCCTTGGTGTGCTTCCACAGCCCGTCCTGGGGGATCTGTTTGACCTGGACCGCCGGGGTGCAGCCGTCCGGCACGGCCGGATCGGGGTTCTGCGGGGTCGGCAGCGGCATGCAGTCCTTGGGGATCGAGTCGTGATGCAGCAGCGTGTTGAAGTCGATCGTCGACGCGCCCGCCGCATAGCCCCAACGGCTGGGAGTCACCCACGACATCTGGTCCAACCCGATCCGCCCGGTCACCGGGATCATGCCGCCGCTGAGCACCAGCTGCGACATGATCGAGACCACCAGCATCGGCATGATCTGCTCGTTGGACTGCGCGAACGCCGACAACGCCAACCCCAGGATCGCCGAGGCCACGCAGGTGGCCGCGACGGTGAGGAACAGCTCGAAATTGGCGCTGGCGAACAGCGGCTCGAAGGTACTGGTATCGCTGGTCGGCGTCCCCTTCTTGGGGCCGCCCTTGCCGAGGATCACGATGGTGGTGGCGATCGCGGCCTGCGCGACGGCGAAACCGCAGAAGACCGTGATCTTGGCGAGTAGGTAGGCCACCGTGGACAGGCCTACCGCCTGTTCTCGTTTGAAGATGGGTCGTTCGCTGACCAGGTCGCGGATGGTCAGTGCGGTGCCCATGAACACCGCTCCGAGATTGAGCAGCACCATGATGTACTGCGGCTCGGTCGGCGCATCGAGGCCCGGCATCTGCAACCCGTGTTTGCCCTTGACCGTCAACGACAGCATGCCGACCAGGAACGGCAGGATGCCCAGGAAGATCGAGTAACCGCGGTCGGAGACGATCAGCCGGACCTGACGGCGTGCGATCGTGGACAGCTGCTTGCGCAGGCTCTCCGGCGGGGGACTGCCCAGATCGGCCGGCGGGGTCGACGGAACGGCGGCCGCCGGACCCTGCGCGCCGCCTCCGGTGCGCTCCAGGAAGCGCCGGTTGGCTTCGTCGGGGTCGGCGCCGACACTGGCGAAGATGTCGGCGTAGTTGTCGGCGCCCATGGCCGGGAAGACCTCTTTGGGCGGGCCGCAGAATGCGGTCTTTCCACCGGGGGCGACCAGCAGGATCTGGTCGCAGACATCGAGGTAGGACACCGAGTGGGTGACGACCATGACCACCCGGCCGGCGTCGGCCAGCCCGCGCAGCATCAACATCACCTGCCGGTCCAGGGCCGGGTCCAGGCCCGAGGTCGGCTCGTCCAGCAGCAGCAGCGACGGCCCGGTCAGCAGTTCCAGCGCCACCGAGGCGCGTTTGCGCTGCCCGCCGGAGAGCTTGTCCACCCGGGTGTCGGCGTGCTTGGTCAACTCGAGTTCCTCGAGGACCTGTGCGACGGCCTTGTCCCGGTCGGCCTTACTGCTGTCCGGCGGCAGTCGCAGTTCGGCGGCGTAGCCCAGTGCCTGGTTGACCGTGAGCTGCCGGTGCACCACGTCGTCCTGGGGCACCATCCCGATTCGACTGCGCAGCGAGGCGTATTCGGCGTGGATGTTGTGGCCCTCGAAGGTGACCGATCCGCTGGTGGGTTTGGTGTAGCCGGCGATCAGCCGCGACAGCGTGGTCTTGCCGGCCCCCGAGCCGCCGATGATCGCGGTCAAGGTGCCCGGTCGGGCGGTCAGGGTGATGTTGTTGAGCAGTCGCTTGCCGCCCTCGACGTCGAAGCAGACATCACGGACCTCCAGGCCACCGGTGCGCGAAGCGGCGTCGGTGCGGCGCAGCAGGGTGCCGCCGGTGAACTCCAGGTCGACGTTGCCGATCGTGACCAGGTCGCCCTCGGACAGGATCGCCGAACCGATCCGGACACCGTTGACGAACGTCCCGTTGATGCTCCGGCTGTCCCGGATCTCGGTGCCCAGCGTGGTCTGGATCAGCATGGCGTGGTGCCGGGAGGCCAGCACGTCGGAGATGACGATGTCGTTGTCGGTGGCCCGGCCGATGGTCAGGGCCCCGGCCGGTGCATCCGGCGCCGAGCTCGTGGTGGGCCGCAGGATGTCGAACATCCGGGTGGCGATGTTGCCGGTTACCGGCGGGGTCGCGACCGCGGGCGCCATCCGGGTGGCCGGTTGCTGCGGCGGGAAGACCTCGGCCGGCGGCGGCGGGGGATAGCCGGGGCGCAGCGCCGCGTCGCCGCCCGGTCGGGGCGCGTGCGGCGGCGGTGGGGGCGCGGCCGGTTGATAGTGCGGCTGCATGCCGGGTTGGCCGGCCGAACGTGGATCCGGGTAGTGCACGGGCTCGGGAGCAACCGGGTAGTGCGGCGGCGGCGGCGGCGGTGACGGTGGCGGCGGTGGACCCGGGCGGTGCGCGCCGGGCGGCGGCAGCTGGATCGAGACGGTCTGCGGCGGGCGGCCGGCCTGGCCCTGGTGCCGGCCCACCTCGAAGGCGACCCGCGGCCCGTCCGGATTACCGAGGTTGACCGCCTGGCCGTCGTGGATGTCGACGACGGGCACTCGCTGGCCGTTGACGTAGATCCCGTTGAGGGAGCCGTTGTCGATGCCCCGCCACCGGCCCTGCTCGAAACGCAGCAACAGGTGGGCGCGGGATACCAGCGGATGGGGGATCCGGATGTCGGCCCGTAGATCCCGTCCGATCACCACGTCGTGGCCTGCGGCGAAGGTGCCTTGCGTGCCGTCGTGGCGGACGGTCAGCACTGGCGGCGCGGGGTGATTCATGACGTCCAACCTTAGCTAACTTCGTCGGGTGCGCCGGTAACGACGCAACGGGTGCGGCGGTAGATCGTGGGCATGCACTGGTTGCAGTGGATGCATGCCGACCGGGTGGACGGTTCGGCGGCGATCCGGTTGATCAGATCCGGTTCGGCCAGCAACGCCCGGGCCATGGCGACGAACTCGAATCCCTCGGACATCGCGGTGTCCATCGTCTCGCGGTCGGTGATGCCGCCCAACAGGATCAGCGGCATCGACAGCTCGGCCCGGAACAACCGGGCATCACGCAGCAGATAGGCGTCGTGGTAGGGATATTCGCGCAGGAACCGGTTGCCGGTCATGCGCATACCCCAGCTCAACGGCGGGGGAAACACGGCGGCGAACTCCTTGATCGGAGCATTCCCGCGGAACAGGTACATCGGGTTGACCAGCGAACTGCCCGCGGTCAGCTCCAGGGCGTCCAGACCGCCGTCGTCCTGCAGCCACTTCGCGGTGGTCAGCGACTCGTCCAGGCTGATCCCGCCGCGCACCCCGTCGGTCATGTTCAGCTTGGCGGTCACGGCGATCTGCCCGCCCACCGCACGGCGGACGGCCTGCACCACGCCGCGGGCCACCTTGGCCCGGTTCGCCAGTGATCCCCCGAACTCGTCGGTGCGGCGGTTGATCAGCGGACTCAGGAACGAACTCGCCAGGTAGTTGTGGCCCAGATGGATCTCGACGGCGTCGAACCCGGCGTCGACGGCGTAGCGGGCGGCGTCGGCGTGCTGGGCGATGACGTCGTCGATGTCGTCGCGGCTCGCCTTCTTCGCGAAACGCATCCCGATCGGGTTGAAGAACCGGACCGGGGCCAGCGCCCGGGCCTTGTTGGAACGCGCGTCGGCGACCGGACCCGCATGGCCGATCTGCGCACTGACCAGTGCACCCTCGGCGTGGATGGCCTCGGTCAGTCGGCGCAGGCCCGCGACGGCCTCCGGGCGCATCCACAGCCCGTCGTCGGAGGTCCGCCCGCCGCGGGAGACCGCGCAGTAGGCCACGGTGGTCATACCGACCCCGCCCGCGGCCGGCAACCGGTGGTACTCGATCAGGTCGTCGGAGACCAGTGCGCCCGGGGTCCGGTTCTCGAACGTGGCAGCCTTGATGATCCGGTTGCGCAGCGTGAGCGGTCCGAGCTTGCCGGGACTGAAGACGTCGGGGACGGACATAGCGGGAGCCTACAAGTCACCCGCTGGGAACATTCGCACAAACGGTCCCCGACCGGTACGTGCCACAATGTCCGGCGTGGGTGCAATCACGTTGGACGGCAAGGCGACGCGCGACGAGATCTTCGTCGACCTTCAGAAGCGGGTAGCGGCGTTGTCGGCCGCCGGGCGCACACCGGGGCTGGGCACCGTCCTGGTCGGTGACGATCCGGGTTCGCACGCCTACGTGCGCGGCAAGCACTCCGACTGCGCCAAGGTCGGTATCACCTCGATTCGTCGTGACCTGCCCGCGGATTGCAGCACCGCGCAACTCGAGGACACCATCGACGAGTTGAACGCCAACGACGAGTGCACCGGCTACATCGTGCAATTGCCGCTGCCCGGACACCTGGACGAGAACGCCGCGCTCGAGCGCATCGACCCGGCCAAGGACGCCGACGGGCTGCACCCGACGAATCTGGGCCGGCTGGTGCTGGGCACGCCGGCGGCGCTGCCGTGCACGCCGCGCGGGATCGTGCACCTGCTGCGCCGCTACGAGGTGCCGCTCGCCGGCGCCCACGTGGTGGTGATCGGACGCGGGGTGACGGTCGGTCGCCCGCTGGGGCTGCTGCTCACCCGCCGGTCGGAGAACGCCACCGTCACGCTGTGCCACACCGGCACCCGTGACCTGCCGGCGCTGACCCGCCAGGCCGACATCATCGTCGCCGCGGTCGGGGTGCCGCACATGCTCACCGCCGACATGGTGCGTCCCGGTGCGGCGATCGTCGACGTCGGGGTGTCGCGGACCGACGCCGGGCTGGTCGGTGATGTGCACCCCGACGTGTGGGAGGTGGCCGGCCACGTGTCGCCGAACCCGGGCGGGGTGGGGCCGCTGACCCGGGCGTTCCTGCTGACCAACGTCGTGGAAAGCGTCGAGAGCACGTTGTGACGGCCGCCGTTCACGTCCGTCGGGTGATCGCCGCGCAGTGGCCGATCCTGCTGGTGGGGCTGATCTTCACGGCGGCGTTCGTCCTGGCCGGGGCGAACTTCTGGCGGCGCGGTGCGCTGCTGATCGGTATCGGGACCGGCGTGGCCGCCGTGCTGCGACTGGTGTTGTCCGATGATCGGGCGGGGCTGCTGGTGCTGCGGGACCGCGGACTGGATTTCGCGACGATGACGACGGCGGCCACCGTGATGCTCTATGTGGCCGCGACCATCGACCCGCTCGGGACCAGCTAGCGGCCCTGCTAGGCGCGCGGGATCGCCGGGATCGCCGGGATCGCGGGAACCCCGTCGGACAGACCGGGAATACCGACGGCCATCCCGGGAATCTGCGGTAGCTCCGGCACTTGGCCGCTGGCCAGTTGCGAGAGCATCTGCGGGCAGTACACCTGCACCGCGATCTCGGTGAACAGGCGAGCCATCTCAGGCGACATGGCGGGTCCGCCGCCCATGGCGGCGACGGGGGCGGCGACCGAGGCCGCGGTGCCGGCGGGTTCGCTCAACATGGGGCAGACGGACTGGCCGAGAGACGCGGTGGCGGCCGGATCGGCGACCGGGATGCCCGCTCCGGTCAGGTCGGACAGGAACGACGTATCGACCGGACTCGCCTGCGCCGGTGCGACGAATCCCGCGGTGGCCAGCAGTGCGGCCGCCGTTGCGCAGCCCGCGTCGACCAAGAATTTCCCCATGCGTCCCCCTCGTCGTCGTCCGGTGCCCCGAAGATCTCCGAAGGCCACCGCACGTCCCCGTTGAAATTCTGCATCAAAGCGGTAACGCCGACGAGTCCATCGGGTCACGGTTTGCCTACGGGGTTCCGGAGTGGACCGGCGACGCGGGCCCCCGATCGGAGTCCACCATCAACTGGTTTCGCCGCCCGATCCGAATCATCAGTCGCATTATGAGCGTGCAAGCCGGAAGAATGCCCCGAACAATGGAAATTTATACAGTCAAAAGTTTGAAATATTCATACGTGTTTCAGGTTTTTGTAATGTTATAGATAGGCTTAGGCAAGCAATAAGCAGTTCTGCGTTCGCTGCCGGAGGTCGTCGTGAAGGTAAGCCCCACGTTCCGTTCGTTGAGCACTGCCGCGGTGGCCGTCTCCGGTGCCGCAGCTCTGGTCGCTTCGCCGATCCTGGTGCCCGGATCGGTGTCCCCATCGCCGACGGTGACCGCCGACGTGGCACTGATGGACAACGTTGCCCTGATCATGGGCGGCAGCGGTACGCCGATCCCGGGAGCGTTGGACTTCGCCTGGGCCGAGCGTTACCTCGGGCACCTCGGATACGGCGACTACACCATGCACGGCGTCTTCACCCCGGAAGGCCTGTACCCGGGCACCGGGGTCAAGAGCCTGCCGCTGGACGTCTCGGTGGACCAGGGTGTGCGGATTCTCGACCAGACGATCCTCGACCACATCCAGGCCGGCGACAAGGTGGTGGCCTACGGCGTCTCGCAGAGCGCGGTGCTGGCCTCGCTGACCATGAACGACCTGGCCGCGCTCGGCGCCGGCGCACCCGACGTCGACCAGTTGTCGTTCGTGCTGCTGGCCAACGAGATGTTCCCCAACGGCGGCCTGCTGTCCCGTTTCGCGCTCCCGGACGTCCCGCTCTACATCCCGTCCCTGGGCATCGACTTCTACGGGGGCACGCCGGGCGACACCCCGTATGCGACCGACATCTACATCGCCGAATACGACGGGTTCGCCGACTTCCCGCGGTACCCGCTCAACTTCCTGTCGACGCTGAACGCCGTGTTGGGCATCGCGATGGTGCACGGTCCCGGCTACTCCAAAGACGGTGCCATCGACTCCGCGGAACTGCTGCTGGGCTCCACCAACTACGACGGGCCGCTGGAGCTTCCCGAGGGCGTCTCGGCCGCGGCGAACACCGACTACTACGTGATCCCCACCGAGACGCTGCCGCTGCTGCAGATGCTGCTGGGCATCCCGGTGATCGGACAGCCCCTCTATGACCTGCTGGAGCCGGTCACCAGGATTCTGGTCGACCTCGGCTACGGCAACGTCGACACCTATGTCGACGGGGAGCTGACCCACGGCGGCTGGGACATGGGTCCGGCGAACCTGACCACCCCGTTCGGGGTGTTCCCCGAGGACATCGATGTGATGGAGCTGCTGACCTCACTGGGGCAGGGACTGCAGCACGGGGTCAACGCCTTCATCTACGACCTCGGGCACCTGTCGTTCGGCGACGTCTCCGAGGCGGCCGGTTCGCTGACCGACTTCGCGTTGCCCAGCCTCCTCGACGTCGTCAACACGATCTCCGGTGCGGCCGCCACGATGTATTCGGTGCTGCTGCCGACGGCCGACATCATCAACGCCCTGCTGACCACCATGCCCGCCTACAACGTGAGCGTCTTCTTCGACTCGCTGATGGGCGACGACGACCTGCTGACCAATCTGGTGAACGCGATCGGGCTGCCCATCGCCGCCGACGTCGGGTTGGTGACCACCGCGATCGGGTTCCAGTTGTTGAGCGTCGGCGCGGCGCTGCAGTCGATCGTGGGCGACTTCACCGACCTGTTCAGCGCCTAAGCCCCGCCGGCCGGCCCGATGTGCGGTGAGCGTGCGGGTCTGCACGGCGACGCGCCGTGAATTCTGTACAACCGCGCACGCTCGTCCGCGGGGAACGCGGCCCTCAGCTCAACGTGGCCCGCATGCACACGGTGACGTAGGGCATCGACAGTCCCGCCGCGCCGGCCAGTGCGGGATGGGTGGCCAGCAGTGTGCGGACCCGGTCCAGCGTCTTGGTGCGCACCGCGTCCGGCGAGGTGATGCAGTAACTACGCGAGGCGACCAGGTCGAGCAGTGCCTGCGGCGTCAGATAATTGGTCCACTCCACCTGGTGGCTCTCGATCTCGCCGAACGGCGCGGGCAGGTGCACACCGGCCTCCACCACGTCACGGGCGTCCTCGCGGCCGATGATGTTGCCGAGTTCCTTGACCCAGCCCAGACGTTCGTCGCGGGTGTTCCAGACCAAGCCCAGCCGACCGCCCGGGCGCAGTACCCGCACCAGCTCGGGGATGGCCCGGGTGGCATCGAACCAATGCCAGGCCTGGGCCACCAGGACCGCGTCGACACTGTTGTCCGGCAGGGGGATCTGTTCGGCGGAACCGAGCAGCGCCGGGGTGCCGGGCAACGCGGTGGCCAGCACTTCGAGCATTTCCGCGATCGGATCCACGGCCACCACGTCCAGGCCCCGCTCCACCAGGCGTGCGGTGAGCTTGCCGGTGCCGGCGCCCAGGTCGAGGACATCGCGGGCCCCCGGCGGCAACAGCCAGTCGATGGCGTCCGGGGGATAGGACGGCCGGCCCCGTTCGTAGGCGGCGGCCTGCGAGCCGAACGACAGCGAGCGGTCGCGGCGTCCCTGCCCGGCCGGGCTCATCGCCGCTGCGCGCTTTCGGCCAGGGCGAGCGTCCTGCGGATCAGCTCGCCGACCGGCTCGGTCTCCAACAGGAAGCCGTCGTGCCCGTTCACCGAGTCGATGACGTCCAGCCCCGCACAGCCCGGCAGCGACTCGGCCAGTTCCGCCTGCAGCCGCAGCGGGTAGAGCCGGTCGGAGGTGATTCCGGCGACCACCGCGGGCACCGGGCAGCCCTGTAGCGCCGCGGCGACCCCGCCGCGGCCGCGCCCGACATCGAAGCCGGACAGCGCGTCGGTCAGGGCTACGTAGCTGCCGGCATCGAACCTCGACACCAGCTTGTCGCCGTGATGCTGCAGGTAGCTCTCCACGGCGTAGCGGCCCCCGGCGGCCGGATCCTCGCCGTCCTGGGAGTCGTTGGCGAACCGGCGGTCCAGTTCGGTCTCGCCCCGGTAGGTCAGGTGCGCGATGCGCCGGGCCAGCGCCAACCCGGCGTCGGGGTGACGGCCGGTGCCGTGATAGTCGCCGCCCTGCCAGTTCGGGTCGGCTTTGATGGCCGCGACCTGCGTGCTCTGGGTGCCGATCTGGTCGGCGGTCGCGCGGGCGCCGACGGCCAGCAGCAGCCCGGCGCCGACCCGGTCGGGGTGGCCGACCATCCACTCCAGGCCCCTGGCGCCCCCCATCGAGCCGCCCAGCACCGCGGCCACCTCGGTGATACCGAGTGCGGCCAGCGCGGCGATGTCGGCTTCCACCTGGTCGCGAATCGAGATCGCCGGAAACCGCGAGCCCCACGGCTTGCCGTCGCGGGCCAGCGATGCCGGGCCGGTGGAGCCGCAGCAGCCGCCCAGGGCGTTGGTGGCCACCGCGCACCAGCGGTCGGTGTCGATCGGGGCGCCGGGCCCGATGATCCCGTCCCACCAGCCCGGGGTCGGATGCCCGGGGCCGGCGGGACCGGCGACATGGGAGTCCCCGGTGAGTGCGTGCAGCACCATGACGACGTTGTCGCGCCGGGGCGACAACTCGCCCCAGCGCTGCACCGCGATGTGTACGTCGTCGAGTACCGCGCCGCTCTCCAACACCAGCGGCCCGATGCCGACCACGCCGGTCTCTCCCACGGCGGGCAGCGCCTGCCTGGATACGTCGGAGATCGTCACCGGGACTCGCCTCAACGAGCCGCCAGCGCCGACGAGTCGCCGAGCTTGGCCGCGGCCGCGGCGAAGCCGAGCTCCAGGTCCGCCAGGATGTCGTCGATGCCCTCGATGCCGACCGCGAGCCGCACCAGGCCCGGGGTGACGCCGCTGGCCAGCTGCTCTTCGGCGCTGAGCTGGCCGTGTGTCGTCGAGGCCGGGTGGATCACCAGCGACCGCACGTCACCGATGTTGGCGACGTGGCTGTGCAGCTGCAGTGCGTCGACGAACGCCCGGCCCGCCTCGATACCGCCGGCGAGCTCGAAGGACAGCACCCCGCCGACGCCCTTGGGCGCCAGTTGCTTGGCCAGGCCGTGCCAGGGCGAACTGGGCAGCCCGGCGTAGTTGACGCTGAGCACGTCCTCGCGGGCTTCCAGGAACTCCGCGACCCGCTGGGCGTTGGCGACGTGCCGCTCCACCCGCAGGCTCAACGTCTCCAGGCCCTGGGCGATCAGGAAGGCGTTGAACGGCGAGACGGCCGCACCCAGGTCGCGCAGCAACTGCACGCGGGCCTTCAACGCGAACGCCGGTGCGCCCAGGTCGGCGAAGACCGCCCCGTGGTAGCTCGGGTCGGGGGTGGTGAAGCCCGGGTGGCGGCCCTGGGTCCAATCGAAGTTCCCGCCGTCGACGATCACGCCCGCGATCGTCGAGCCGTGCCCGCCCAGGTACTTGGTGGCCGAGTGCACCACGATGTCGGCGCCGTGGGCCAGCGGCTGGATCAGGTAGGGGGTGGCGACGGTGTTGTCGACGATCAGCGGGATGCCGTTGTCGTGGGCCACTCCCGACACACCCGGGATGTCCAGCACGTCGATCTTCGGGTTGGAGATCGTCTCGGCGAAGAACGCCTTGGTGTTCGGTCGCACCGCCGCCCGCCACGACTCCAGGTCATCGGGGTCTTCGACGAAGGTGGTCTCGATGCCCAGTTTGGTCAGCGAGTAGTGCAGCATGTTGTAGGTGCCGCCGTAGAGGCGCGGGCTGGACACGATGTGGTCACCGGTGCCGGCGAGGTTGAGGATCGCGTACGTCGCCGCAGCGGAACCGGATGCCAGCAGCAACGCCGCGACCCCACCCTCGAGGGCGGCGATGCGCTGCTCGACGACATCGTTGGTCGGGTTCATGATCCGGGTGTAGATGTTGCCCGGAACCTCCAGGCCGAACAGCTTGGCCGCGTGATCGGTGTTGTCGAACGTGTAGGAGGTGGTCTGGTAGATCGGCAGCGCGCGGGAGTTGGTCGCGGCGTCGGGGGTCTGCCCGGCGTGGACCTGCTTCGTCTCGAAGGACCAGCGTGCCGTCGGGTCGGAGGTGTTCTCGGCGGTCATGTGGGTAAAGGCTTCCTCGGTAGTGGTTGTCGCTGGAATATCACGTGGGTTCAGCGACAACAGCCACCGACGAGCGGCCGCAATGAGGCACGCATCAGGTTCCCCTGTTCTACTCGGGGGGCCCGTTGTGGCGGACCCGCGCTTGCCGCGTAGCCGATAGGTGGCTACTCAACCCGGTCATCACCCGGGGCACCCCACCGCGGTTGGAGGGTTGCCGGCCAGCAAGCCGGGGCTTCGCGCTGACACTCATGACCGTCAGGAAGCCTATCGCATCTTTCGGGACCGTCGCCACAGGCTCACCGGCGGCGGGTGCGCGGGTGAGGTACGCGATACTGATGCGGCTGTGTACCACGCAGCACAAAACGTTCGTTTCAGAACCTGACGCCGGGAGAACAGCCATGTGCGCCGACAAGCCGACCATCATCTACACGTTGACCGACGAGGCGCCGCTGCTGGCGACGTACTCCTTCCTGCCGATCGTGCAGGCCTTCACCGGCCCCGCGGGTATCGACGTCACGCCCAGCGACATCTCCGTGGCGGCCCGCATCCTGGCCGCGTTCCCCGACTACCTGACCGAGTCGCAGCGGGTCCCCGACAACCTCGCCGAACTGGGTCGGCTCACGCAACTGTCGGACACCACCATCATCAAGCTGCCCAACATCAGTGCGTCGGTGCCGCAGTTGGTCGCCGCCATCAAGGAGCTGCAGGACAAGGGGTTCAAGGTTCCCGACTACCCGGAGGACCCGAAGACCGAGCAGGAAAAGGACATCCGCGACCGTTACGCCAAGTGCCTGGGTAGCGCGGTGAACCCTGTTCTGCGGGAAGGGAACTCGGACCGTCGTGCGCCCAAGGCGGTCAAGGAGTATGCGCGTAAGCACCCGCACAGCATGGGTGCGTGGTCGATGGCGTCGCGCACGCACGTGGCCACGATGCGCCACGGCGACTTCTACCACGGCGAGAAGTCGATGACTCTCGACCGCGATCGCGACGTCAAGATGGAGCTGAAGACCCGCAGCGGCAAGACGATCGTCCTCAAGGAGAAGGTGGCGCTGCTCGACGGCGACGTCATCGACTCGATGTTCATGAGCGTCAAGGCGCTGCGCGAGTTCTACGAGGAGCAGATGGAGGACGCCCGCAAAACCGGGGTGATGTTCTCGCTGCACGTCAAGGCCACCATGATGAAGGTCAGTCACCCCATCGTGTTCGGCCACGCCATCAAGGTCTTCTACAAGGACGCGTTCGCCAAGCACCAGGAACTCTTCGACGAGTTGGGCGTCAACGTCAACAACGGTCTGTCCGACCTCTACGGCAAGATCGAGACGCTGCCGGCGTCCAAGCGTGAAGAGGTCATCGAAGACCTGCACGCCTGCCACGAGCACCGTCCCGAGCTGGCGATGGTGGACTCGGCCAACGGCATCTCCAACTTCCACTCGCCGTCGGACGTGATCGTCGACGCGTCGATGCCGGCGATGATCCGTGCCGGCGGCAAGATGTACGGCGCCGACGGCCGCCAGAAGGACACCAAGGCGGTCAACCCCGAGTCGACGTTCGCGCGGATCTACCAGGAGATCATCAACTTCTGCAAGACCAACGGGCAGTTCGACCCGGCCACCATGGGCACCGTCCCCAACGTCGGCCTGATGGCACAGAAGGCCGAGGAGTACGGCAGCCACGACAAGACGTTCGAGATCCCCGAGGACGGTGTCGCCGACATCGTGGACCTGGCCACCGGGGAGGTGCTGCTGAGCCAGAACGTCGAAGCCGGTGACATCTGGCGGATGCCGGTGGTGCGCGACGCGCCGATCCGCGACTGGGTGAAGCTGGCCGTCAATCGCGCGCGGGTCTCGGGCATGCCGGTGGTGTTCTGGCTCGACGACGAGCGTCCGCACGAGAACGAGCTGCGCAAGAAGGTCAAGAAGTACCTCGCCGATCACGACACCGAGGGCCTGGAGATCACCATCCTGCCGCAGGTCTGGGCCATGCGGTACTCGCTGGAGCGGGTGATCCGCGGTCAGGACACCATCGCCGCGACCGGCAACATCCTGCGCGACTACCTCACCGACCTGTTCCCGATCCTGGAACTGGGCACCAGCGCCAAGATGCTGTCGATCGTGCCGTTGATGGCCGGCGGCGGTATGTACGAGACGGGTGCCGGCGGTTCGGCGCCCAAGCACGTCAAGCAGCTGGTGGAGGAGAACCACCTGCGCTGGGACTCGCTCGGCGAATTCCTCGCGCTGGGAGCCTGCTTCGACGACCTGGGCGCCAAGACCGGCAACACCGCAGCCAAGATCCTCGGGTCCACGCTGGACGCGGCGATCGGCAAGCTGCTCGACGCCAACAAGAACCCGTCGCGCAAGACCGGTGAGCTCGACAACCGGGGCAGCCAGTTCTACCTCGCGAAGTACTGGGCCGAGGAACTGGCCGCGCAGACCGAGGACACCGCGCTGGCCGAGCACTTCGCCGGGCTGGCCGATGCGCTGGGCAAGAACGAGGACGTCATCGTCTCGGAGCTGGCCGAGGTCCAGGGCAAGTCGGTGGACATCGGCGGCTACTACGCACCGGACCGCGACAAGACGTCGGCGGTGATGCGGCCCAGCGCGACCTTCAATTCCGCGATCGGCGCAGCGGACTGAAAAACCGACGCTGACCGGTCATGACGTGCGATGATTCGCACGTCATGACCGCGCCGATCTGGATGGCGTCTCCTCCCGAGATCCATTCGAGCCTGTTGGCGGCCGGCCCCGGGGCCGGACCGCTGCTGGCGTCGGCATCGGCGTGGACGGCGTTGAGTGCCGAATACGGCGCGGTCGCCGACGAGATGACCGCGGTGTTGGGTGCTGTGCAGGCGGGGGCGTGGCAGGGGCCGGCGGCCGAGGCATACGTGGCCGCCCACCTGCCCTACCTGGCCTGGCTGGTGCAGGCCGGTATCGCCGGCGCGATCACCGCGGCCGGGCAGCAGACCGCGGCGGCCGCCTATACGGCCGCGCTGGCGGCGATGCCGACGATGGCGGAGTTGGTGGCCAACCACACCACCCACGCGGTCCTGGTGGCCACCAATTTCTTCGGGGTGAACACCATCCCGATCACGCTCAACGAGGCCGACTACGGCCGGATGTGGCTGCAGGCCGCCACCGTGATGGCCACCTATCAAGCCGTGGCGGGGACCGCGGTGGCGTCCAGCCCGCAGTCGGTCGCGGCACCGCAGATCGTCACGGCCGGGTCGGCCGACGCGAGCGCACCGTCGCTGCCCCCGGACCGGCAGAACGACATCATGGAATGGCTGCAGAACAGCGGCTACAACGACTTCTTCAACGACGTGCTGCAGCCGATGATCACCGCGTTGTCGAACAACCCCTACCTGCAGTCGATCTTTGCCGGCTTCGACCCCTGGCTGACGTTGACCGGTAATCCGCTCAGCTTCTTGAGCCCCTACAACATCGCGTTCGCGCTCGGGTACCCGATGGATTTCGGATCGTTCGCCGCCTACCTGTCGCAGACGTTCGCGTTCATCGGCGCGGATCTGACCGCGGCGTTCGCCTCCGGCAATCCCGGCACCATCGCCTCGACGCTGCTGTTCACCGCCGTCGAGGCCGTCGGCACCATCATCACCGACGTGATCGCCCTGCTCAAGACGTTGCTGGAGCAGGCGGTGGTGCTGATCCCGATGGTGCTGCCGATGCTGACCACCGCCCTGGCGCCGCTGGCGGCGGCCCCGTTGACCGGTCTGGCCGGACTGTCGGGTCTGGCCGCCCTGCACGCCGTACCGGTCCCGGCGGCCCCGGTGGTGCCCCCGCCGTTCGCCGGGGTGACGGTCACGCCCACCCCGCCGGCGCCGGTACCGGCGCCCGCGCCCGCCGCGGCGCCGATGCCGGCCCCGCCGCCGGCGCCACCCGGCGTCGCACCCCCGCCACCGCCGGCGCCGCCGCTGGCCCCGGTGGACGGACTGGCCGCGATGTACCTGGTCGCCGGTCTGAGCCGGCAGGCCCGCCGGCCGGCCGGCACCGCCGCCCGACGCCGTCGGGCACCCGAACCCGACCGGGATGCGGTCCCGGCGCCTACGGTGCCCGTCGAGGCGCCGGCCCGGGTTCGTCGGCGACGGCGCGCCAAGGCCGGCATGCTCGGCCGCGGCTACGAATACATGGATCTGGAGGACGGAGATGCCGGGACACCGGCACCCGGCGGGCTCACCGCGCTGGCCGGGGATTCCTTCGGCGGTGCCGCCGGCGTACCGATGACGCCGGGTACCTGGACACCTGAATAGCACGTGCCGCACCGCGGACGTGCGATAATGCCCGGGTACGGCAACGATGGTGCAGGAAGCCGGTGTGAATCCGGCACGGTCCCGCCACTGTGATCGGGGAGCGACCCTCAAACGCCACGGCTCGAACAGGGCTGGAAGGTGAGGCGAGCGTTGATCCGAGAGTCAGGACACTCACATCGTCGCATCCTGCGACCCGGGGCGGTGTACCCCGAGAGAGCTGACCAGCACCCATGTATCGCATTCCCGGGGTGGCATCCGGCGGTCCGTCATGACCGCACCGATCTGGATGGCCGACCCCCCTGAAGTTCATTCGACGCTGCTATCGGCCGGCCCCGGGCCCGGCCCGTTGTTGTCCTCGGCGGCGGCCTGGAGCGCGCTGAGCACCGAATATGCCGAGATCGCCGACGAGTTGACGGCGGTGCTCGGCGCGGTGCAGGCGGGATCGTGGCAGGGTCCGTCCGCCGAGTCGTTCGTGGCCGCCAACGCCCCCTACCTGGCGTGGCTGCTGCGGGCGGTCGCCAACAGTGCGGCCACCGCCGCTCAGCACGAGACGGCCGCCGCCGGTTACACCGCGGCGCTGGCGGCGATGCCGACCATGGCCGAACTGGTCGCCAACCATGTGACCCACGGGGTGCTGGTGGGCACGAACTTCTTCGGGATCAACACGATCCCGATCGCGCTGAACGAGGCCGACTATGCGCGGATGTGGGCGCAGGCCGCCACCGTGATGGCCACCTATCAGGCGGTGGCCGGTTCGGCGATGGCCTCGGCGGCCGCGGCCCGCACCGAACCCGCGCCCATGGTGCTCAAGACCCCGGGCAGCGCCGAGGAGACCGCGCCGCCGGAGCCGCCGCAGTGGTTCCTCGATTTCGTCAAATGGGCCGAAGGGCTGGTCCCGCATCCGCCCTACCCCGACAGCAGCCAGTACCCGCTCTACATGGAGCTGCAGGAGTTCTTCAACAAGATCGGTTTCACCGGAATCGCGGACCCGCTCGCGGACTTCTTCGCGGGCCTGCAGGGCGGCTCGTCGCTGCTGCCGCCGTGGGGTGTTCCGGGCTCCTGGCTGGGTTGGACCGGAAACCCGTTGAGCTACTTCAACCCCGGAAGCCTGGCGTACATCTTCTCGGTGCCGCTGGACCCGGGCTCGTACTTCGCGTTCACCAGCATCGTCATCATCGACGACCTGCTGGCGATCATGTACACCGCGTTGTTCAATCCCCAGGGGCTCGGGCTGGTCGTCCCGTTGGCGATCGTCGAGATCATCGGCTCCACGATCGGCAACACCATCCAGGCGATGAACTACCTGATCACCCAGACCGCACTGCTGCCGGCGCTGTTGTCCGGTGTTGCGGCCAGCACCGTGCTGGCTCCAGCCGGGGTGATCGGGGGCCTGGGCATCGGGGCGATGGCGCATCACGCGCTCGCGACGCCGGTGCCGCCGGCTCCGCCGCCGCCCGGGCTGGCGATGGCTCAACCGCCGGCCCCGGCTCCTGCGCCGGCCCCCGCCCCGGCGCCGGCTCCCGCGCCGCCCCCGCACCGGCCGCCGCCGCCCCACCGCCACCCGGTGCACCGCCGCCGACCCCGGCCGGGCCGCCGTCGGTCACCATGCCGGCCTACATGTACATGGTCGGAGGCCTGGACATGGGTGCGCGGCGCGGCTCGGGCACCAGTTCCCGCAAGAAGGCGGCGCCGAAACCGGCCGCTGCCGCTGAACCGGCCGCCGAAGCCGCCGAGGAGCAGGTGGCCAAACGCCGGCGACGGAGGGCCAAGGTCACCATGCTCGGGCGCGGTCACGAATACATGGACCTGGACCAGGAGTTGGTGCCGGACCTGGCCGGGGCGGTCGCCTCGAGCCGGGGCGCGGGATCGGGTGGTTTCGCCGGCGGCACCCACCGGGTCGCGGCGGCGCGGCCCGGCGGGCTGACCGCGATCGCCGACGACGGATTCGGTGGCGGCGCGGTGAGCCCGATGATGCCGAACACCTGGCCGGCCGAAGGGGAGTAGCGGAGCCGGGGCGCGGTCTCGACGGCCGCGCCCCGCCGCACCCGCTCAGCCGCCGCAGCGTATCTGGTTGCCGCTGCGGTCCAGCGGGTCGGGCCCCAGGCTCAGGAACTTCTCGCGCAGCTTGTCCCACAACTCCAGCTGACCCCACTCGGGTTCGTCACGCATCTGCTGGTCGTTGGTGAGGAACGGGTTGGGCAGCATGATCGTCATCATCTGCTCGTCGCGGCCGTTGTACAGGCGCACGCCCCAGGACTGCGCGTTGCCGTCCTTGCCGATCCGGCGGTACAGCTCGGCGCGGGTACAGCGGCGGATCCGGCCCAGTTCGGAGCCGCTGGCGCGGTGCTTGCCGATGCACAGGTGGAAGTGCCAGCGGCCGAAGTCGATGGTGGCGTAGCCGTCGAGCATGGAGATCTTGCGCGGCGCGTTGGGGGCGGCCACCTCCCAGGCGGCGCCCTGCATGATGATGCCGAACCAGATCTCGTCCCAGTACTCGTCGAAGCACAGGTGCAACAGATCGAGCAGGCTCTGCTGATCGGTCGGCAGCGGCCAGAGCTGTTCGCGGCCGCGGTCTTCGGTGTCGACGATCGGCGGATCGGCGACGACGGTGGCGGTGTTCTCGGACATGGAAATCCTTTCCTCTAGGGGTTCTGGCGGACCTGGGGCTTGCGGGTCAGTGCGCAGTCGCCGCACAGTCCGCTGCCGGGTGTTCGGTAGAACAGGCAGCAGCTGGTCCGGCGATAATTGGTTCCGGAATCATTGAAACGTACTGTGCCGGAGAGTCGTTCGTCTTTACACAGGGTTCGCGCGAGTTCCCAGCTCGGCTCGGTCACCAGCTCGCCACCGTGATAGCGGTGCAGGGCACGGGCTGCACCCAGTGCGGCGACGGCGACGTTGCCGTCCAAGAGGCGCTGCGAGATCGGGCCGAGCCGTCGCACCGCATCGGCCAGCGGCGCCAGATGTTCGCCCAAGACCATGTCGGCCAGTGCCGATTCCAGATCGCCGGTGGCCGACGATCCCTGCCAGGCCACCGGATGCGGCAGATGCAGTCGCACCGTCCCGCCGGATTCGGCGTACCAGAGCTGGTCGGGGTCCAGATCCACCAGCAGGCCGTGTTCGGTCAGTCCGCCCATGCCGATGGACCACAGTCGCGCCGCGTACCCCAGGTAGAACGTCGACACCGCGACGCGCAGATCGGGTGCCCCGATGCGTTCTCCGACGTGCGCCACCGCGCCGGCGAGCGCATCGTCATCGGTGTAGAGCCGGGTCACCGGGCACCAGTCGGCGCCGTCGGCGGCCCCGGTCGACACCGCGAAATACGAACTGACATCGCAGAGTTCGGTCAGCGCCGCGGCCGTCTGCGCCTCCGGTGCGCAGCGGTGCGGGGTAGCCGGCAGCGTCCGCAGGAGCTGTGGCAGGTCACGCAGTGCGGTGACCCGGTTGCCGGTCGCGGTACGCACCGTGACAGCGTCGGAATCCGTTGCGGTCAAGACCGTTTCGGCTGAATCCGCGGTGACCCACCCCTCCCGGGAGACGATCCGGGCCAGCGCGGACCGCAGCGGTTCGGGGGCCTGGATACGCGCGGTACGGCCGGCACCGTTCTCGACGACGGTGAACACGCCGCTGGCCGGGTCGAACCGCAGCGCCTCATTGCCGAACATCTCACCGATGCGCCCGGACAACATCAACTCCTCACCAACCGTGTCGACCAGAGTCCCGGCCGGATCCATCAACCACACCCGGTCGGCGACCCGCAGCGCCAATTCCAGGTCATGGGTGCTCAGCACCACCGCCAACCGCTGATCGCGGGCCAGCTCGCGCAGCAGCCCGAACAGCGCGGCCCGGGACGACACGTCCAAGAACGCGGTCGGTTCGTCGAGGATCAGCAGCCCCGGTTGCTGGGCCAGTGCGCGCGCGGTCAGCACCCGCTGGCATTCGCCGTCGGACAATTCGGCGGCCGGCCGCGCCGCCAGATGCTGCGCCCCGGTGGCCTGCAACGCCCAGTCGACGATCCGTTCGTCGGCGGGTTGCAGCCGCGCGCCCAGGCCGAGATGCGGAATCCGGCCCAGCCCCACCAGTTCCCGCGCCGACAGCAGACCCGGGTCGATCCGCTCGGTCAGCACCACCGCGACCCGGCGGGCCAGCTCGTCACGCGGCAGCGCGGTCAGGTCGGCACCGTCGAGCAGTACCCGCCCGCCCAGGGCGGGCTGCAACCCGGCCAGGGTGCGGATCAACGTGGACTTGCCCGCCCCGTTGGGGCCGATCAGCACGGTCAACTCGCCGCGGCGGGCCCGGGCGGCCAGCCCGGACGCCACCGTCTTCGCTCGACGCCGGCTGCGGTAGCCGATCGCCAGATCGGCCACTTCCACCGCGGGGGTCGGCTGGTTCACGACGGCAGCCCCGATCCGCGGCGGGCCCGCAACAGCACGGTGATCACCACCGGTGCGCCGACCAGCGCGGTGACCGCGTTGATCGGGACCACCAGATCACTGGCCGGCACCTGGCTGACGATGCCGCAGCCCAGCGCCGCCGCCGCACCCAGCAACATCACCGCCGGCACCACCACCCGGTGATCGGAGGTGCCCATCAGGATGCGGGCCACGTGCGGCACCACCAGGCCCAGGAAGGCGATCGGCCCGCAGAACGCGGTCGTCACCCCGGCCAGCAACGACGCCGAGATGACCGTGACCACCCGCGCCCGGTGCACGTTGATGCCCATCGTGGCCGCGTAACTCTCCCCGAGCAGCAGGGCGTTGAGCGGGCGGATGGTCAGCGCCGCGGTCATCAGCCCGAGAGCCACCAGCGGCAGCAGCAGTCGCAGGTCGGCCCAGCCGGTGCCGGCGAAACTACCGAGGCCCCACAGCAGATATTGCTGCACGCGCTGCGGATCGGAGTACACCATCGCCAGGCTCACCAGTGCCGTGCTGGCCGCACCGATCATCACCCCGATCAGCAGCAGGGTCGCCGCCGAGCGGGTGAACCGGGACAGCACCAGCACCAGGGTGAGCATCGCCGCCGCACCCGCGGCCGCCGCGACCACCTCCGCCGCGCGCCCGGTACCGGCCACCGCGGTGGTGAACCCGCCACCGGCCGCGCCGCCGAACAGCACCACCGCCGCGACCCCGAGGCTGGCCCCGGAACTGACACCCAGAATGTAGGGATCGGCCAGGGTGTTGCGGAACAGGGTCTGCAGCTGCAGCCCGGCGACCCCGAGCGCGGCACCGGCGGCCAGTGCGGTGAGCACCCGGGGAAGGCGCATATTCGACACGATCACCTGCCAGCGCGGGTCCGACGCCGCACCGCCCAGCAGTATCCGCACGGTGTCGGCCACCGGCACCCGCACCGGGCCCAGCACCAGCCCCAGCAGGACCAGCGCCACCACCGCGACGGCCAGCGCGGTCAACACCCACGCGGCACGTGACCTCACGACGGCACCTGCCGGTAGAACTCGAAGTCGTGCCCGACGCCCAGGTCGGGATGCAGGATCGCCACCAGGTCCCCGAGCAGCAGATCCGGTCGCGCGGTGCCGCGCTCCCAGTACAGATTGCCGCCGCCGGGCGTCATGGCCTTGGTCGCCGACCAGACCTGCCCGCTGCGCACCGCGGTCAGTTCGCCGTAACGACTGTCCCGGGCCACCGCGTCACCGCGCGTCTGCCAGTCATCGGTCACCAGCCACAGCGGCGCGGTCCCGGCCCGGGCGTAGACGGATTCGAAGTTCAGCTGCAGGTTCTCGGCGCCGGTCTCCGCCAGCCACGGATAGCGCCCGCCGGCGTCGGCCACCAGCCGCCCCGAGTAGCTGTCCCCGGTGGGCATCGACCAGGTGCCCGAATACATGGTGCCGACCAGTACGTCGACGGGGTCGGCGTCCGCGGCCCGGGCGGCCAGGGTCCGGTAGCTGTCGCGGACGGACGCATAGGCCTGCGCGGCCCGCCGTTCGGTGCCGGTCAATGCGGCGAACATCTTGATCCACTCGGCCCGGCCCAGCGGAGTGGTCTCCAGCCATTCGGCGTCGGCCACCACCGGCAGGCCCGCCTCGCGCAGTTTGGGGTACCCGGGATCATCCATGCCCTCGGTGACCAGCACGTCGGGCCCGGCCGCCAGCACACTCTCGATGTTGAGCTGGCCGCCCGAGGCGTAACCGACGGTGGCCCCGGAATCGATATTGGCGCGGATGGCCGGATCGGCGACCGCGGCGGGGTTGGCCACCCCGGTGACCACGTCGGCCCGGCCGAGTTCGCCGATCATCGCCAGATGGGTGGTCGAGCCGGAATACAGGCCGCGGACCGGGATCGTGACCCGTTGGGCGTGGGCCAGTTCGCCGTCCAGTTGCGGCGCCGGCGCCCCGCAGCGCACCAACACATAGGAGACCGGTTTGCCGCCGTGATAGGGCCGGTGCACGGTCAGAACCTGGTAGCTGCGGTGGTAGTCGAGGCTGAAGTTGGTGGCTTCGGTCAGCGTCGACTTGTCCGGAAAGTAGTCGACGCCGGGGTCGAAGTCGGTGATGCAGTCGTCCCGCGCGGTCGCGGTCTGCGAGGAGGGATCGCCGGAGCAGCCGGCCAGGACTGTGGCCAGCGCCAACAGCAGTGCGGGTACTACCCGCAGCGCACGCGACATGGGCGTGTGTCAGCCTCCTCGGGGTACACCGCCCCGGTACGCAGGACGCGCTGACGTGAGTCTCCTGGCTCTCGGATCACTGCTCGCCCCGCCTTCCAGCCCCACAGATGGCGGGCCGTGGCTGATGGGGGTCGCTCCCCGATGACAGTGGCGGGACCGCGCCGGATTTCCACCGGCTTCCTCAATCGTCATCGCCTTACCGGCGATATTCTCGCACGCCGTGCTGGGCTAGGCTGGCGGCCGTCTCGTGGTGTCAGGAACCCGGTGTAATTCCCAGATGAATCCGGGGCGGTTCCGCCACTGTGAGGGGCGCATCGGGCCGGCATCGCCGGCGCTACGTGCTCTAAGCCAGATACGGCCACGAGTCATCCGACGACGAGGGGCGAGAACCCCGAGGAGGCCCGATGCCCGAGGCACGCCGTATCGCGTTGCTGTCCACATCCGACACCGACCTGCTGTCCGCGCGGGCCAGCGGTGCGGCATACCGGCTGGGGAACCCGGCACGCCACGACATCGCCCCACTGGTGGACGGCGTCGACGTGGTGGTGCTGCGGATCCTGGGCTCCTCGGCGGAGATCGCCGACGAGCTGACGCTGCTGCGGGCCACCGGGCTGCCGTTGGTGGTGCTCGGCGGGGAGCGCGCACCCAACGCCGAACTGATGGAGTGCTCCACGGTCCCGATCGGGTTGGCCGCCCAGGCACACGCCTATCTGGCCGAGGGCGGACCGGCCAACCTGGCGCAGCTGCACGCGTTCCTGTGCGACACGGTGCTGCTGACCGGCGAGGGCTTCGACGAGCCCGCGGTGATCCCGGAGTGGGGATTCGCGGACCGGGCGCCGGTCGATGCTCCCGATGCGGTGCGGGTCGGGGTGCTCTACTACCGGGCGCACGAGGTCAGCGGCAACGCGCGCTTCGCGCATGCGCTGGCCGACGCCATCGACGCCACCGGCCGGGCGGTCGGCGTGCCGATCTTTGCCGCATCGCTGCGCAACGCGCCCGACGAACTGTTCGCCGCACTGGGCGGGCTCGACGCGGTGGTGGTCTGCATGCTCGCGGCCGGCGGGGCGATGAACGCCACCGCCACCGTCGGTGCCGGCGACGACGACGGCGCCTGGGACATCGAACGGGTCGCCGCCCTGGACATCCCGGTGTTCCAGGGCCTGTGTCTGGCCTCGTCGCGGTCGGACTGGGAGGCCAACGACGACGGCGTCACCCCGCTGGACTCGGCCACCCAGATCGCCATCCCGGAGTTCGACGGCCGGATCATCACCGTCCCGTTCTCCTTCAAGGAGATCGACGACGACGGGCTGCCGCAGTACCTCGCCGACCCCGAACGCTGCGCCCGGGTCGCCGGCGTCGTGGTGAACCACGCCGTGTTGCGCCGCATCCCGAACGCGCAGAAGAAGCTGGCCCTGGTGCTCTCGGCCTACCCGACCAAGCATTCCCGGGTGGGCAACGCCGTCGGGCTCGACACCCCGGTGTCGGCCGTGCGGCTGCTGCACCGGCTGGCGGCCGAGGGCTACGACGTCGGGGACGGCTTCGGGGTGCTCGGCGTCGCAGATGAGACCCAGGCCGGCGACCGGCTGATCCACACCCTGATCGAAGCCGGTGGCCAGGACGAGGACTGGCTGTCCGCCGCGCAGCTCGACGGCGCCCAGGTGCGGGTCACCGCCGCGCAGTACGCGCAGTGGACCGCGGAGCTGCCCGACGACCTGCGTGACGCCATGGCCACCGCGTGGGGGCCGGCGCCGGGGAAGTTGTTCGTCAACGATGCCGGTGACATCGTGCTGGCGGCACTGCAATCCGGCAACGTCGTGCTGATGATCCAGCCGCCCCGCGGATTCGGGGAGAACCCGGTGGCGATCTACCACGACCCGGAACTGCCGCCCAGCCACCACTACCTGGCCGCCTACCGGTGGCTGGCGCACGGCTTCGGCGCCCATGCGGTGATCCACCTGGGCAAGCACGGCTCGATGGAATGGCTGCCCGGCAAGACGGCGGCGCTGTCGGCGTCGTGCGCCACCGACGCCATGATCGCCGACCTGCCGCTGATCTACCCGTTCCTGGTCAACGACCCCGGTGAGGGCGCGCAGGCCAAACGGCGGGCGCACGCGACCATCGTCGACCACCTGATCCCGCCGATGGCGCGCGCGGAGTCCTACGGCGACATCGCGCGCCTGGAACAACTGCTCGACGAGTACGGCAACATCGCGACCATGGACCCGGCGAAGCTGCCGGCGATCCGCGGCGAGATCTGGAACCTGATGCGCGCCGCGGAGATGCACCGCGACCTGGGCCTCGACGAGCGTCCCGAGGATGAGGAGTTCGACGACTTCCTGCTGCACGTCGACGGCTGGCTCTGCGAGATCAAGGACGCCCAGATCCGCGACGGCCTGCATGTGCTCGGCGGCGCACCGGCCGGTGACGCCCGGGTCAACCTGGTGCTGGCGATCCTGCGGGCACCGCAGGTGTGGGGCGGGGTGGACCACGCGGTGCCGGGCCTGCGGGCCGCGCTGGGGCTCAAAGACGAGGCCCCGGTGGCCGTCGTCGACGAGATCGAGGACGCCGCGCGGGCACTGGTGGAGGGCATGGAGGCCGCCGGCTGGGACGTCGCTGCCGCCGACAGTGCCCATCCCGACCCCGAAGTGTGCCGGGTGCTGAGATTCGCCGCCACCGAGGTGGTCCCGCGTCTGGCCGGCACGTCATCGGAGTTGGACGCGGTGCTGCACGCCCTGGCCGGCGGATTCGTGCGGCCCGGCCCGTCCGGGTCACCGCTGCGCGGGCTGGTCAACGTGCTGCCGACGGGACGCAACTTCTACACCGTCGACCCGCGTGCGGTGCCGTCGCGCCTGGCCTGGCAGACCGGGCAGGCGATGGCCGACTCGCTGGTGCGGCGCTACCTCGACGACACCGGCGGCTACCCGGAGTCGGTCGGACTGTCGGTGTGGGGGACCTCGGCGATGCGCACCTCCGGCGACGACATCGCCGAAGTGCTCGCACTGCTCGGGGTGCGCCCGGAATGGGATGAGGCATCGCGGCGGGTGTCCGGGCTGGCGGTGATCTCCCCGGAAGAGCTGGGCCGGCCCAGAATCGATGTGACGGTGCGGATCTCGGGCTTCTTCCGGGACGCCTTCCCGCACGTGGTGTCGATGCTCGACGACGCGGTGGCGATGGTGGCGAGCCTGGATGAGCCCGACGAGACCAACTTCGTCGCCGCGCACGCCCGCGCCGATCTGGCGGAGCACGGCGACCTGCGCCGCGCCACCACCCGGATCTTCGGATCGGCCCCCGGTTCCTACGGCGCCGGGATCCTGCAGGTGATCGAATCCGGGACCTGGCGTGACGACAAGGACCTCGCCGAGGTGTACACCGCGTGGGGCGGGTTCGCCTACGGGCGCGGCCTGGACGGTGCGTCGGCCGCCGATGACATGCGGACCAACTACCGCCGGATCAAGGTGGCCGCCAAGAACATCGACACCCGCGAACACGACATCGCCGACTCCGACGACTACTTCGTCTATCACGGCGGCATGATCGCGACCGTGCGCGCGCTGACCGGCGCCGACCCGAAAGCCTATGTCGGGGATTCGACGTCGACCGATGCCGTCCGAACCCGCACGCTGGCCGAGGAGACCGCCCGGGTGTTCAGGGCCCGGGTGGTCAACCCGCGCTGGATCTCGGCGATGCGCCGGCACGGCTACAAGGGTGCGTTCGAGCTGGCCGCCACCGTCGACTACCTGTTCGGCTTCGACGCCACCGCCGGCGTGGTGCACGACTGGATGTACGAGAAACTGGCCGCCGAATACGTGCTGGACCCGCAGACCCGGGAGTTCCTGGACACCTCCAACCCGTGGGCGTTGCAGGGCATCGTGGAGCGACTCCAAGAGGCCGCCGACCGCGGCCTGTGGGAGAACCCCGATCCGGAGACGCTGGCGGCGCTGCGGCAGGCTTACCTGGAAACGGAAGGCGATCTGGAGGACCGGTGAAGGTCTGGATTCTCGGTGTCGGGATGGGCCCGCAGCACGTGACGGCCGAAGTGGCCGAGGCGCTGCGCGGCGTCGACTACGTCGTGGCACCCGAGAAGTCCTCCGACGACGGTCTGCTGGCGCTGCGGCACGCGATCCTGGCCGCCCACGCCCCGACGGTCCCGGTCGTCGCCGTCGCCGATCCCCGGCGGGACCGGTCCCCGCAGTTGAGTACGGCCGAATACGAGCGTGCCGTCGCCGACTGGCATGCCGCCCGCGCCCGGCGCTACGCCGATGTGCTGGCCGAACGAGGGGGCACGGCGGCGTTTCTGGTCTGGGGTGATCCGTCGCTCTACGATTCGACGATCCGGATCGTGCAGCAGGTGAAAGACCTTGGTGTGCAGCTCGATTACGAAGTGCTGCCCGGGATCAGCGCACCGCAACTGCTGGCCGCCCGGCACGGAATCGTGCTGCACCCGGTGGGCCGTCCGGTGCACATCACCACCGGGCGGCGCCTGGCCGATGCGGTCGCCGATGGCCAGGACAACATCGTCGCGCTGCTCAACCGGGATCTGGGGGACGTGAGCGCGCTGGCGGACTGGACCATCTGGTGGGGAGCCAACCTCGGTGCCACCGGGGAACGGCTGGTCGCCGGCCGGGTCGGTGCGGTTCTCGATCAGATCATCGCCGCCCGCGACGCGACGCAGGACGAGGCGGGCTGGGTGATGGACATCTTCCTGGTGCGCAAACCCTGATGGCGGGCATCCTGATCGCCGGAACCACCAGCGACGCCGGTAAGACCGTGGTCGCCACCGGCGTGTGCCGGGCCCTGGCCCGCCGCGGGGTGCGGGTGGCGCCGTACAAGGCGCAGAACATGTCGAACAACTCCATGGTGGTCGCCGGGGCCGACGGCGCGATGGCGGAAATCGGCCGGGCGCAATGGATCCAGGCCTGCGCGGCACGCGTTGCACCGGAGCCGGCGATGAACCCGGTGCTGCTCAAGCCCGGCAGCGACCAGCGCAGCCACGTGGTGTTGATGGGCCGGCCGTGGGGCAGTTTGTCGTCGTCGAACTGGACCGACGGCCGGGCCGAACTGGCCGCCGGTGCGCACCGGGCCTACGACGAACTCGCCCGCCGCTACGACGTGATCGTCGCCGAAGGCGCCGGCAGCCCGACCGAGATCAATCTGCGCGCAGGCGATTACGTGAACATGGGGCTGGCGCGGCATGCCGGCCTGCCGGTGGTGGTCGTCGGTGACGTGGACCGCGGCGGGGTGTTCGCCGCGTTCTTCGGCACCGTCGCCCTGCTCTCACCGCAGGACCAGGCGCTGGTGGCGGGGTTCATCGTGAACAAGTTCCGGGGGCGGTTGCAGTTGCTGCAGCCCGGTCTGGCGGACCTGGAACGGCTCACCGGCCGGCGGGTGTTCGGCACGCTGCCGTGGCACCCGGAACTGTGGCTGGACTCCGAGGACGCCCTCGACCTGGACGGCCGGCGCTCGGTGCGCACCGCGGCCCGGCGGGTGACGGTGGTCCGGCTGCCGCGGATCAGCAATTTCACCGACCTGGACGCGCTGGGGCTCGAACCCGACCTGGATGTGGTGTTCGCCTCCGATGCGCGCGCGGTGTCGGATGCGGACCTGGTGGTGCTGCCCGGAACCCGGGCCACGATCAGCGATCTGGCCTGGTTGCGTGCGCGCGGCATCGATGCCGCGATCGCCGCACACGTCGCCGCCGGCAAACCCGTGCTGGGGATCTGCGGAGGATTCCAGATGCTCGGGCGGGTGATCGGCGACCCCGACGGGATCGAGGGCACCCCCGGCGAGGTGGCCGGGCTGGGACTGTTGGACGTCGAAACCCGTTTCACCGCAGACAAAGTGCTGCGCCTGCCGACGGGATCCGGGCTGGGTGTGACGGCCACCGGCTACGAGATCCACCACGGGCGGATCACCGTCGGCGACGGGGCGCAGGAGTTCCTCGGCGGTGCGCGCGCCGGGCAGGTCTTCGGCACCATGTGGCACGGCGCGCTGGAGGGCGACGCGCTGCGCGGCGCATTCCTGGCCGAGGCGTTGGGGCTGGCGCCGTCGGGGGTGTCGTTCCCGGCGGCCCGCGAGCGGCGGCTCGACCTGCTCGGCGATCTGGTGGAGGAGCATCTGGACGTCGACGCCCTGCTGGATCTGGCGGTCGGCGGGCCGCCGCCGGAGTTGCCGTTCCTGGCGCCGGGGGCACCCTGATGCGTCTGCTGCTGCTCGGCGGCACCGCCGAGGCCCGAGCCCTGGCCGACCGGCTGGTGGCCGCGGGCGTCGCCGTCATGACCTCACTGGCCGGGCGGGTCGCCGACCCCCGGCTACCGGTCGGGCAGGTCCGCATCGGCGGTTTCGGGGGCATCGAGGGCCTGCGTGCCGCATTGGCCGACTACGACGCCGTCGTCGACGCCACCCACCCGTTCGCGACGACGATGTCGGCCAATGCCGCCGCGGCGTGCGCCGATGCCGGGGTGCCGTTGCTTCGGCTGGAGCGGCCCGGCTGGTCGGACCGGTCCCGGCCGTCCTGGCATTGGGTCGATTCCCATGCCGACGCCGCGCGGCTCGCGCACCGGCTGGGCCGGCGGCCGGTGCTGACCATCGGGCGTCAGCACCTCGCGGAATACCTGCCGGTGCTGTCCGACGCCGCGGTGCTGGCCCGGGTCGTGGAGGCACCGTCGATCGCGGTGCCGCCGGGCTGGTCGGTGATCCGCGACCGCGGGCCCTACGCGCTGGCGGGGGAGCTCACGCTGCTGCGCGAGCACCGCGCCGACGTCGTCGTCACCAAGGATTCCGGGGGCGAGTACACCTGGCCGAAGATGCTGGCCGCCGAAGAACTGGGCGTGCCGGTGGTGATCGTGCGGCGGCCGGCCCGGCCGGCGGGCGTGCGGACGGTGCACGACCCCGCGCAGGCGCTGGCCTGGGCGTTAACCGGCGACTGACGCGAACTGCAGGGCGGCGCCGGCGACCAGCAGCGCGGACACCTTGACCACTTCCAGTCCGGCGTAGGCGTAGTGGGCTCGCGAGCGTTCGATCATCCCGGCGGCCGGCGCGGTCTGTGCGGCCAGCACCGCATCGGAGCGCCGCCGCAGCCGGGGGCGGACCACCAGTGTCTGCACACTCAGCACGGCCACCGCCGCGAGCACCCCGGTCAGGGCGAGGGGTCCCGGCCGGCCGGCGGAGACCGCGACCACCACCACGGTGGCCAGCACGATCTCCACCGCGTTGAGGGCCTGGAACACCAGTCGGCCGATGCCCAGCCCCAGGGGAATGGTGATGCCCGGAGCCCGGAATTTCAGCGGCGCCTCCAGGAACGAGATCGCCAGCACCATGCCCATCCAGGCGAAGACGATCGCAGCCGCGAGAGCGTTCATTCCACCACCTCCAGGTTTATCTGTGTCTGTCGGTAGCAGATAACGTATCTGTGTCATTCGGTAACAGACAAGAGTCTTTAGGCGGTAATCCCGGTCACACGCGGTGGGGCAGACTGGCGGGCGTGATTGTCGAACATGGAGTACTGCCCATCCGTCCGGGAAGCGAAGCCGACTTCGAAGCCGCCTACGCCGAGGCCCGCCCGCTGATCGCCTCCCAACCCGGATTTCTGGGGATCACGATGTCGCGCTCGGTGGAGTCGCCGAACCTGTACCTGCTGCTGGTGCGGTGGGAGAGTGTGGAGGCACACACCGAAGGGTTCCGGAAGTCGCCGGAATTCCCCCGGTGGCGCGAGTTGTTGCACCCGTTCTACGAATCACCGCCGGTGATCGAGCACTTCGTGGATATCGGCTGAGGAGCTGCCCCGTGGACGCCAAACGCACCCTGGAGTTCAACGCCCGTAACATCGCCGAGTTCCGCAGCAGCGGCGGCAAACTGGGCGGCCCGTTCGAGGGCGCGCCGGTACTGTTGCTGACCACCATCGGCGCCAAGTCCGGCCAGCAGCGCACCAGCCCGATGATGTATCTGCCCGAGGGCGACCGGATCATCGTGTTCGCCTCCAACGAGGGCAAGGACGCCCACCCCAGCTGGTACTACAACCTGCGGGCGAACCCGGCGGCGACGGTCGAGATCGGCACCGAGTCCTTCCCGGTCACCGCCACCGAGATCACCGGTGCCGAGCACGACCGGCTCTATGACATCCAGGCCGAGCGGTACCCGGGCTTCGCGCTGTACCGCGAGCGCACCGCGCGGGTCATCCCGGTGGTGGAGCTGATCAGAACCGGCGACTGAGCGGATCAGGGGAGTAGACGGGAGAGCCACCGCCGCCAGCCACGTCGAGGCGGGCGGGGACGGTCGTACAGGGGCGACAACTTCGCCAGTTCCATGACGCGCGGAGAGACGGGTCGGCCGGTCCTCTTGCTGGCTTCTACGGCGACGCGGGCAGCGGCGATGCGGACATCGAGGTCTGTCACGGAATCCCGGCGTCCGGTGTCTTCAGGGGCGCCTTCGGTCGACATCGTTGCCCTCCTTATCGGCACGCCTTCGGTTGCGTGTTCTGCGATTACCTGGGCGATGTCATTGTCGTCGACGGTCGCCAGTCTAGACCGGATAAGGGTGGCCAGGATGTCCCAGCCGAGCCGGGCCTGGGCGTCGTTCGCACTGAACGTCCGCTCGAAAGCCCAGGTGGTGCGCCGCCACCATTCACTACGCCGGTCGGCCCGGTTCTTCTGCTGCCAGGTGACGATGACACCGATGGCCGCTAGGCTGCCGACGATCAACGTCACCCACGAATGGGGAGGCATGGACCCGACGCTAAAGTCGGCACGGCTTTTCGTCGGACTCCGGCGGCCCCGTCCCACTGTGAACTGTGAGCTGACCCGCAACTGGGGATAACCGCCCGCCGGTCTCAGTCCCGGATATGCGCCAACCGGCTGGGCCGCTCCATATAGGTCGCGTCCGGGGCGGCGAAACCGAACTGCGAATACAGCCCGTGTGCATCGGCGGTGTGCAGCGTCCACCGGAACTCCCGGCCGGGCCCGTCGTCGATCATCGTCCGCAACAACCCTTTGCCGATGGCGTGGCCCCGCTGATCGCGGGCGACGTACACGTCGGCCAGGTAGGCGAACGCGACACCGTCGGAGACCGCCCGGCAGAAGCCGACCATCGCGCCGTCGCCGGCCCGGTAGGCGCCCACCGTGCGCCAGGCACCGTCCAGCTGGCGGTCGAACATCTCGCGGGTGCGGTACTTCGCCCAATAGGTGTGCGCGACAAGCTCACTCCAGAGCCAGTCCCGATCCACCCGGGCGGCATCGTCGGAGAACACGACAGCATCGTCGGTCACCACCGTCGTCTCCTCGTCTCGTCCCGGCGCACGCACCACAGGGCCGCCGCGAGCAGGGCGCCCACACCCACGCGCCGGGCCAGCCGGGTCGTCCGCGGGATATCGGCCGGTTCCGGCGCCCGACCGTAACCCATCCGCGCGCGTTCTTCACGCCGATTTCCGTAGTAGGTGTTGACCCCGCCGAGCTGCAGTCCCAGCGCCCCGGCGAAGGAGGCCTCCACCACCCCGGCGTTGGGGCTGGGATGGTGTCGGGCATCGCGGTGCCACGCCCGCAGCGCGCCGACGGGGTCGGGCCCCAGTGCGGCGGCCAGCAGTCCGGCCGACCGCGCGGCGGGCAGGCCCAGCAGATCATCCAATCGTGCCGCCGCCCAACCGAACCGCTCGTATCGGGTGTTGTGATGGCCGACCATGGCGTCGAGCGTGTTCGCGGTGCGGTGTGCGACCAGGCCCGCAACGCCGGCCGTCGCACCCCACACCAGCGACGCCACCACCGCATCCGAGGTGTTCTCCGCCACCGATTCGACGACCGCGCGTGCGATCTCATCGGGGCCCAGGGCGGTGGTATCCCGACCGACCAGGTTGCGCACCTGCGTCCGAGCGGCCTCGAGGTCGCCGGCGGCCAGCTGCGCGTGCACCGCGTCGGCTTCACGCTCCAGCGAACGCCCGCCGAGCACAGCCCAGGTGACCGTCGCCGTCAGTGCAATGCGCGCCAACGGGTTTCGGAGCGACCGTTCGGCCACATAGCCCAGCCCGGATGCGGCGCCGACCAGAATCAGGACATGCCCGGCACCGGCCGCCCGGTCGTCACGGTAGAGACGCTGCTCCAACGCGTGCGCACACCGACCGAACCCGGCGACCGGATGCCACCGGCGCGGATCGCCCCAGACCCGGTCGGCGGCATAACCGAGCGCCAGTCCGAGCGCTCTGGTCGCGCTCACCGCCGGATCCGGTCGAGGGTCCCCAACAGGTGATCGGTCAGCTCCGGTGGCCGGACGGCGATCCGCACCCAGTCGCCGTCCAGGCCCGGAAAGGTGTCGGCGCGGCGCACCGCGATGCCGCTGTCCCGCAACGCGGTATGCACGCCGGCACCGACGCGGGCCAGCACATACGGTGCGGCACCGGAGACGAACGGCACCCCGAGCCCGGCCAGGCCCCGCGCCAGGTGTTCCCGCCAGCCCGCCAACCGCCGGGCCCGGTGTTCGCCTTCGCGTGCGGCCCGCTCATCGGAACAGGCCAGCATGGCCGCGACCGCCGCCGCCGACACCGACCACGGGATCTGCAGGCGGGCCGCGTCGGCCAGCAGGGCCGGATCGCCGAGCAGATATCCGGCACGCACCCCGGGAATCGACCAGTGCTTGGTCAGGCTCCGGCTCACCAGCAGTCCCGGATGGCTTTGCGCGGAAAGGCTTTCCGGTTCGCCGGGGATCGCGTCCAGGAAGGCCTCGTCGATCAGCACCACCCGACCGGGGCGCAACAGCCGCCGTAGCGTCGCCGCCGGATGCAACACCCCGGTGGGATTGGTCGGGTTGCCCACGATCACCAGGTCGGCGTGCTCGGGAATCTCGTCGGGATGCAGGGCGAACCCGTCCTCGGCCCGGCACAACACGGTGCCGACGTGGTGGCCGGCCGCGGTCAGTGCGGCGTGCGGACCGGTGTACTGCGGATGCACCACCACCGGGGCTCGCCACGGCCGCAACCGGGCCACCAGATCGAACGCCTCGGAGGCACCGGCGGTGGGCAGCACCTGCGCCTCGGTGACGCCGTGCCGCGCGGCCAGCGCGGCCCGGGCCTCAGCCGCATCGGGGTAGGCCGCCGCGTCGTCGATCGAAGCGTGCAACGCCTGCTCGAGCCAGTCCGGGCGCGGCCCGGCGTAGACGTTGACGGCGAAATCGAGCAGTCCCGCGCGCGCTTCGACATCACCGTGATGATGCAGATCCGGGCCGTTGAACCCGTGCACGGCGTCGGCGAAACGCTGCGCGAGGACCGGATGGCCGGCCCAATGCGTATGCAGATAGGAGGCATGCAGGCCGGGGCCCGCCGCACCGTCCGGGCCGCCGGGAAGCTGCCAGGCCGCATCGACGGCGCCGTCGTCGAAAACGACGTCGGTGCGGTGGAATTCGTGGCCGGTCACCTGATCGCCGGCCCGCGCCAGCAGGTTGTCGCCCGACGCGGTGGCCACCCGATACCCCAGGGTCAGGCGCGGGGTCATGGCCGCGGCACCCGGTAACACCCCGACCCCGACGTCCTCGCCGACCCGACGACACAGGTAGGCCAGCCCGCCGCACTCGGCGACGGTCGGCACACCGGCGGCGATCGCCGCCCGCAGCGCACCCAACAGCGCGGTGTTGGCGCCCAGCTGCTCGGCGTACACCTCGGGAAATCCGCCGCCCAGATAGATTCCGGCGGTACCGGCCGGCAGGTGGGTGTCGGTGAGCGGGTCGAAGCAGACCGTCTGGCACCCGGCGGCGCGCAGCAGTTCGAACGTCTCGGTGTAGCCGAACGTGAACGCCCGCCCCCCGGCGACCGCCACCACCGGCCGATCCCCCGAGGGCGCCGTCACCTCGGCCGCCGGATCCCAGGCATCACCGGCCAGTTCCGGGGCCCGTCGCGCCAGCGCCGCCACCGCGTCGAGGTCCACATGCTGTTCCAGCAACTCGGCCAGCCGGGCCGTCATGTCGGCGGCCTCGTCGCGTTCGGCGGCCGGCACCAGCCCCAGATGCCGCGACGGCGTCTGCACCCCGGTGTCGCGGGGCAGCACACCCAGCACCGGAATACCGCTGGGGCGCAACGCGGCGACCACCTCGTCGGCATGACGTGGGCTGCCGGCCTTGTTCAACACCACTCCGGCGATGCGCACCGCCGGGTCGAAACCGGCCAGGCCCGACACCACGGCGGCGTGGGTCCGCGAGGCGTGCGAGATGTCGACGACCAGCACCACCGGGCTGGCGGTCACCGCGGCCACATGGGCGGTGGAGGCGTCACCGTCGGCGCCCAGGCGCCCGTCGAAAAGCCCCATCACGCCTTCGATCACGGCGATGTCGGCACCGGATGCGCCGTGCAGCAGCAGCGGCACGATCCGCTCGACGCCGACCAGGTACGGGTCCAGGTTGCGGGCCGGGCGTCCGGTGGCCAGTGCGTGGTAGCCGGGGTCGATGTAGTCCGGGCCGACCTTGTGCCCGCTGACCGCCATACCGCGGGCGGCCAGCGCCGCCATCAGCCCGACCGCCACCGTGGTCTTGCCGTGCCCGGATGCCGGTGCGGCGACGACGATTCGGGGGAGCGGGGTCATGCCCCTACCGCGCCTTTACCATTCAATGCCGCGCTGGCCCTTCTGGCCGGCGTCCATCGGATGCTTGATCTTGCCCATCTCGGTGACCAGGTCGGCGGCTTCGATCAGCCGCGGATCGGCCCGTCGGCCGGTGATGACGACGTGCTGGTGGCCGGGCCGGTTGGTCAGGGTCTGCACCACGTCGTCGATGTCCACCCAGCCCCAGTTGATGGGGTAGGTGAACTCGTCGAGGACATACAGATCATGGGTCTGGTCGGCCAGGCGTTGTTTGATCTGGGCCCAGCCTTCGGCGGCGTCACCGGCGTGGTCCTCGACGTCGCCGGCTTTGCGGCTCCACGACCAGCCGGATCCCATCTTGTGCCATTCCACCGGCCCGCCCTCACCGGTCTCGGTGTGCAGGGCGCCCAGGCGCTCCAGCACGCTCTGCTCGCCGACCCGCCACTTCGCGGACTTCACGAACTGGAAGACCCCGATCCGAAAGCCCTGGTTCCAGCCGCGCAGCGCCAGCCCGAACGCGGCGGTCGACTTCCCCTTGCCGTCGCCGGTGTGCACCATCAGCAGCGGCCGGTTGCGGCGCTGCCGGGTGGTCAGGTTGTCATCGGGCACCGTCAACGGTTGTCCCTGCGGCATCAGGCGGCTCCTCTTCCGGTGGCATCGCGGACGACGTCGGTCAACGCTTCGGCACTGACCTGCGGCAGCGGAACGTATTCGGCCCGCAGGTGCTCGGCCAGCGTGCCCGCCAACCCGAGCCGCATCCGGCCGTTCTCGCAATCCACCACGACTGCCGAAACACCCTGCCGGGCAAGTTGATCGGCCGCCCGGTGCGACCGCCCCACGGCGTCGGCTCCGGCGGTGGCCCGGCCGTCGGTCAACACCACCAGCAGTGGACGGCACGCCGGGTCGCGCAGCCGTTCCCGCCGGATCACATCGGCGGCTTCGGCCAGGCC